>JAHBXV010000022.1 GCA_019636285.1 Planctomycetaceae bacterium | reverse complement strand
GACACGACGCGTTTTGAGTTTGGCCGCTCGACATTTTGTCGGGAGAAACTGTTCCCGGCGACCGAGCGACCCGCTGGTCGTGTGGGGGTATAGTAGCGTCAGCGAACGGCCTGTCAACGCCCCGGACAAAAAAATTCGGGAGTTCTCCCAAGGCCTGCAAATCACAGTTTCTACGCGGGAAGGCGGGAATATTTCGGGTGCCGCTGGATCAAGGTGGGTGGAGAAGCGCATGGCCGGAGAGTTCCCGGGCGTTCTCATCGGGCGGGGGGACTTCGCTCGAAGATGTTGCTGTGAAAATAGTTCAGGAAAGTGAGTCTGAAAATGGCGAAGTACACTGCCTCTGTTTTGAGCACGCTCGCGATGGGTCTGAGCCTGGTGGTTGTTGGCTGTGGCGAACCGGCCGCGACGCCTCCGGTCGCTCCGACCGAAGCGCCTGCTCCGGCTGAACACCCGGCCGATCATCCGGCGGAAGCCACTCCGGCCGATCCGGCTGCCCCGGCCGAAGGCACCCCGGCTGAGCCCGCCGCTCCTGCGGAAGCTGCCCCGGCCGAAGCCGCTCCGGCTGCCGCTGCCGACGAATCGAAGTAGTTCACTCCAGCCGCACCGTTTATCGCGGTGGCGAGCCGATGTGATACGAAGGCAAAGGGATGCGTTCCCTTTGCCTTTTTTTATGCGACGTGTCATCGTTGGCGTTTCGAGTGAATTCCCTCCCGGCTCTTCCTGGAATCGTCCCCGATGCCCGCCAGTTCGATCGGTCTCTTGAAATCGGAAGTCGAAACTCCCGCCTTGTGCCTCGATCTCGAAAAATTCGAGGCTAATCTCCGTGTCCTCAGCCAGCGCGTGCTCTCCGCGGGCAAGCAGTGGCGGCCGCATCAGAAGTGCCCCAAAACACCACCCGTTGCCTGGGAAATGCTGCGGGCCGGCGCGTCGGGAGTCACGGTCGCGAAGGTCTCGGAAGCCGAGGTGATGGCGGCTGCCGGTATCAACAACATCTTGATCGCGCATCTCCCCGTCGGCGAACGTCGGCTGCATCGCATCGCCGGTCTGTGTGCCTGGGCGCGGCCGATCGTTTCGCTCGACCACTTCACCCAGGCCGATGCGCTGGCGAGCGTGTGTCGAAAGCTGGGCGTCACGTGCGATGTCATCGTCGACATCAACATTGGCATGGATCGCACAGGCGTTCGACCCGGCCGCGATGCCTGCGAACTGGGGCAGGCCATCGACAAACTCTCTGGCCTGAGATTGCGCGGCATCATGGGCTATGAAGGGCATTTGATGCCGATCTCGGACCTCGGTGTGAAGGGGCCGAAGGTTCGTGAAGCCCTGTCGTTGTTATCGGTGGTCAAGTCGCAGTTTGCCGAGATCGGCCTCTGCTGCGACATCGTCAGCGCTGGCGGAACGGGGTCGGCGATCTTCGCGATCGAGAATCCGGACGTCACCGAGATTCAGGCGGGCGGCGGCGTCTTTGGCGATCCCTTCTACAGCGAACAGTGCGGCCAGCCCGGCTTTGAACCGGCCCTCTCGGTTCTGGCCACTGTCGTCGGCCGACAGACTCGGGAACGCGCGATTCTCGATCTTGGCCGCAAAGCCGTCAGCCAGGATTTTCAGTTGCCCAAGATCAAGGGGCTTCCCGACGCGAATCTGACCAAACTGAGCGCGGAGCACGGCACGGTTGAACTGGGTCCGGAGTCGCAATCGCTGAAAATTGGCGACCATGTCGACGTAATTCCGTTCTACGGCGACTTCACCACGGTGTTGCACGACGAGTTCATCGTCTGTCGCGGAAATCGTGTCGTCGCCGCCTGGCCCATCCTCGGCCGCGGCAAGCTTCAGTAGTGAGCGAACTTGGATTGTTCTGGCTCTCCGCTCTCCGTATTCCGCTTTCCGCCGAGCGAGGCTCCCATGACTCCCGACTTTAGTTCCGTTCCCACTCCGTCGGCGATTTTTCACGACGCGGCGGCGGCATCCGCTAATCTGGTCGCGTTTCTCGAAGGACCGGCTGCGGCGGCGAATGGCCTGGTTTACTTCACCGACATTGCCGGCAACCGGATTCTTTGCTGGAACCCTTCAACGAAGACTCGCTCGGAATTCCGCGAACCCAGCGGTCGTGCCAACGGGCTGCTGTTCGATAAGGCTGGAAATCTGCTGGCCTGCGAGGGGAATGAATTTGGGAACAACGACGGAAACCGGCGGATTACGCGCACCAACATGGTGACCGGCGAGGTGGAAGTGCTGGCCGAGCGCTTCGAGGGGAGGCGGTTCAATGCCCCCAACGACATCGCCGCCTGCTCGAACGGACGCATTTTCTTCACCGATCCCTGTTACGGCGATCGCGCGACCATGGAGCTGACGCACGATTCCGTCTACCGGATTGATCCCGATGGAACGCTGACTCGCGTCCTTTCGCAGCCGGACATTCAACGTCCGAACGGCGTCGCGTTGTCGCCGGATGAGCGAACTTTGTACCTTGTCGACAGTTGCCCGATCGTGGGCGGCAACCGGAAGATCTGGTCGTTTTCGTTGGCCGACGATGGCACGCTCTCGAATCAGCGGCTGGTCATCGATTTCGCGCCGGGACGCGGCGGCGACGGGATGTGCGTTGACGCCGAAGGGCGGCTGTACATCGCCGCAGGTATCCATCATCCGCGCGGACCGCATGAAAACCGCATGGTTCCGGCGGGTATCTACGTCGTTGAACCGACCGGTCGCCTCATCGGACGGATGCCGATTCCGGAAGACGTGCTGACGAACTGCACGTTCGGAGGCCCGGATCTCAAGACGCTGTACGTGACAGCGGGTAAAACGCTCTATCACTTCCGCACCCAGACGCCCGGTTGGGTCGTCCATCGTTCGGGGGTGTGAAAAGGGGAGCGCTCCCCTTCGGGTCGCGGCTAGGTTTCGTGAGACCGGCTGAAAACGACGAAGCCCGGGAACATCATGCTCCCGGGCTTCGCGTTTTTAACTCTCAACCATCAACCTTCGACTTTACTGCGGCACCGCACAGGACGGGGCCGGAGCGGCACAGCCGGGGTCGACCGGGCAGCAGGTCTGCACGGGAATCGTGCGGCAGACTTTGCGAGGAACGCAGACCGTCTTGGTTTCGCAGACCTGGCGGGGTACGCAACGGGTCTTGGTCACCATGCGGGTCTCGCAGACCTGGCGGCAGGTGGTGTAGGGTACCTTGCGAGTGCGGCATTCGGTCTTGTAGGTGCAGGTGGTGTACGGAACCTTCTTGGTGATGGTTTCGCAGGTCCAGGTGCAGGTGGTGTAGGGCACCTTCTTCGTAATGCACTCTTCGGTCCAGGTGCAGGTGGTGTACGGAACCTTCTTGGTGATGGTCTCACACGTCCAGGTGCAGGTGGTGTACGGAACCTTCTTGGTGATGGTCTCGCAGGTCCAGGTGCAGGTCGTGTAGGGAACCTTCTTCGTCACGGTGCAGGGGACGCGGCGGCAGACCGTGTACGGAACCTGGCACTGACGAACTTCCTGCTCGTAGCGGGTGCAGCAGACCGTGCGGCATTCGACCTTGGGGCACCAGACCTTGCGGCAGCAGGTGACCGGCGGGCACTGTTCGCAGACGATTCGGCAGCAGCCGGGCTTGTAGACGCAGCAGCAACGGCAGGGATCCCATTCGTAGGTGCCGGGATCGCAGACGCAGCGCTGAACGGTCGGGCCGGGAACCTGGTAGGTTTCCGTCTTCCATTCACCCGAGCAAACCTGGACTTGCTTCTGCTCGACAACCGGCTTGCAGACGGTGTAGCAGACGTTCTTGTAGCAGGTCTCGGTTTCGGTCTTCCAGACGGTGCAGCAGACATCGCGATAGCAGGTGTTGTAGCAGGGCTTGCGGACGGTGCAGCAGACGTCGCGGTAGCAGGTGTTGTAGCAGGGCTTGCGAACGGTGCAGCAGACATCGCGGTAGCACGTCTGGTAGCAGGGCTTGCGGACCTTGCAGCAGACATCGCGATAGCAGGTGTTGTAGACAGGCTTGCGGACGGTGCAGCAGACGTCGCGGTAGCACGTCTGGTAGCAGGGCGTGCGAACCATGTAGCACTCGTCGCGGTAGTGCGTGTCGTGAACAGTTCGCGTGCACGTAATCGGAACCTGCTCGCAAATCTGGTCGTAGACCGTCCGCGTGCAGGTGTACGTGCGGGGTTCCATGACCGTTTCAACGACGGTCTTGTAGCAGGTCGTGCAGCAACTCTGGGCGGCAACGTAGTCTCCGCTCGGCGCGCACGCTTGTGTCGGGCAGCAGTTGTAGCTCCCCGCTCCGGCGTATGAGGCTTCGGTCGAATCGCCGGTGAAGTGGCTGACCAGCCCCGCCACGGCGATGATCCAGACTGCGTGTCTCATTGGTCTGTCCCTATCCCTTTGTCAGCACGGTGGTGAATCAATTGGTGCGTCAACTTGGCGCGTCGGGGCTCAACGACAATTTCCCCCTCACAAAAAGAGGATCGGCCGTTAAACCCAACCTCCATGAGCCAAACCACGCAAATTCACCGTCCCGCAGGTCTTTCCAAAACCCCCAAACAAGCCGGTCGCCGTCGCTTTGAAACTCGATGCGGCGAAATGTGGTCTTTTGAACACATGTTGATCGCCGGGAGCTTCTTCCGGATATTCCCGATCTTTCCATCGACGCCGCGAACTCCCATTCTCGGGTTTGTTCACCTATCACCCGCAGCGTTCCCCATTCCGCACAAATTGCCTCGGCCGCAACCTTGCCCAACCAGCGTCTTACCGGAGTTGTCGACCCGGAAATTCGGGTGGCTTCCTTGCACGAACGGCCATCCGTTCGGTACGCAGGTAGAAAAACGACCCTCCACCCCACACTTTGGAGACGGGGCGATGAAGTTCGCGATCTGTCAGGAATTGTTTGAAGGCTGGGACTGGAAACGGCAGTGCGAGTACGCCGCGAAGGTCGGCTACACTGGACTGGAACTTGCCCCATTCACCGTGGCCGAACGCGTCGAGCAGATTTCGCCCGCGAAGCGCGCCGAACTGCGTAAAATTGCCAGTGACTCAGGGGTCGAGATCATCGGCCTGCACTGGCTGCTGGCGAAAACCACCGGGCTTCACTTAACGACATTCGACGCCCAGGTCCGCAAGGCGACGGCCGCGTACTTGCAGGAACTGGCTAAAGCCTGTGGTGATCTCGGCGGGAGCGTGCTCGTTTTCGGCTCGCCCGCGCAGCGCAGCCTGGAGCGGGGAATGAGCCTGGACCAGGCGTACAGCCATGCGGCCGAAGTGTTTAAGGCGGCGATGCCGGCGTTTGCCGATGCCAACGTCAAACTGTGCGTGGAACCGCTGACGCCGCTGGAAACGGACTTCCTTAACACCTGCGCCGATGGCGTCAAACTGATCGAAATGGTGGATCACCCGAACATCGTGCTGCACCAGGATGTCAAAGCAATGTTGTCGGAGCCGACGCCGATTCCGGACCTGATCCACAAATATCGAGACATCACCGGCCATTTTCATGTCAATGACTCGAACCTGCTCGGTCCCGGAATGGGGGAAACCGACTATCACCCGATCCTGCGGGCGCTCATCGACTCCGACTATTCGGGCTGGGTGTCGGTTGAAGTGTTTGACTACCGCCCCGGAGCCGAAGTGATCGCCGAATCGAGCCTTTCCTACATGCGGCAAGTCCTGGCCGACCTCGAAACCGCCGGGACGTGAGGGTTCGCGAGGGCGTGGGGCTTTGCCGGAGGCCGCGATTTGCTACACTTCCGCCGAAGTTTGCGAGGAAGCGATTTACGCGAAACTGTCGGCCAATTCCGGGAGCGTCGACGCCCCCGGACGGACCGTGACGGTTTGACGCGACGGATGTTCTCATGCCCATGCTGACCCAGGCGGATTTGCAGCCGCTCAACCAGACCTTCGAAGAACGAACGCCCGAGGAGATCCTGCGCTGGGCGAGCGAAGTCTTTGGCACGCGAGTCGCCGCGCTCTCGGCCATGCAGATGGCCGGAAGCACCGTCTGCCATATGATTTCGCGGCTGAAACTCGACATTCCGATTGTCTTCGTCGATACGGGAGTCAACTTCCAGGAGACGCTGGAAACCCGCGATCGCGTCGGCCGTGAGTATGGACTCGAAATCGTCACGCTCATGCCGCGGCAGACGATGGAAGAGCAGACGAAGGAGCGCGGCATTCTGTACCTGACGCCGGAAGGGCAGAAGGAGTGCTGCCACCTCCGCAAAACCGAGCCGCTTTACACGGTGCGCGGCCGCTACGACGCGATGATTGGCAGCCTGCGCCGGGCCGATGGCGGCCGCCGCGATCGCTGCCCGTTCCTGATGGTCGATACCGAACTGCACAGTGTCCGCATCAATCCGCTCGCCAACATGACGGATGAAGAGCTGGATGCGTACATTGCGCAGAACGAAGTCATCGTGAATCCGCTGCATCATCAGGGATTCAGCACGATTGGCTGCAACCGCTGCACGACACCCGTCCTGCCGAATGAGCCCAAGCGGGCCGGCCGCTGGCGACACCTGGGGCCATGGTCGGTCTATTGCGGCATCAATCCCAACGAACGCGACGAGATGGCGGCGCTGCATATCGACCTGCCGCAGGAAGTGATCGACAAACTCCTCGGCCGCACGACCGATTTCGCGATCTGACGTGCTGCACGGGAACCGATCTCCCCGGTTTCAATTCAGTTGGGTGGCTGGGGTCGAGTCTTCGAGCCCCCAGAAGAACAGCCTTTTTTGGAGTATCTCACAAAGCCACCAAGGCACGGAGAGAGGCAAGAAGAAATGCCGTTGGGTCCGTTTAACGAGGCCTTCCAGTCTTCTCCGTGACTTCGTGAGAGTCCTGCCTTCAAAGAATCTACCCAAGACCAAACTTGGTCGAGCCTTCTCCAGAGCATCAGTCAATCGTGCTGAATGCGGCAGTCGGGCAGGCTGTTCAGAAATAGCTTGCCGTAGCGCTTGGTCGAAATGCGGGGGTCGAGGATCACCACGATTCCATGATCCGTTCGAGTGCGAATCAGCCGGCCGAAGCCCTGTTTGAGTTTGATGACTGCTTCCGGCACCTGGTACTCGAAGAACGGGTTGCCTCCCCGCGAGCGGATCGACTCCACGCGGGCTTCCAGGAGGGGATGATCGGGGACGGTGAACGGGAGCTTGGTGATAATCACGTTCTGCAACGCCTCGCCCGGAACATCGACGCCCTGCCAGAAGCTGTCGGTCCCGAAGAGCACCCCGGCTGGATCGTTGCGGAACTTCTCGATCATGGCGGAGCGTTGCAGTTCCTGACCCTGCACATAGCAGCCGTAGTTCTCCCGCGTCAGCCAGGGCATGAGCCGCTGGACGCAGAGCTGCAACATTCGATAGCTGGTAAACAGGACGAACGCCCGCCCGCGTGTCAGTTCAATGTATTCCCGAATTCGATCGCAGGCGGCTGACTCGAATTGAGCGGGTGACTCACCAGGGTCGGGCAACCCGGATGGAAGCCGCAACGTCACCTGTTCGCGAAAATTGAACGGGCTGCCGAGTTTCAGCTCCTCGGCTCGTGTCAGACCCAACCGCTGACGGATGAAGCCGAAGTCATCTTCGCCGACGGCCAGCGTCGCGCTGGTAAGGACGGCCGTCTTCACGGAATTGAACAGTTCCTCGGCCAAAATGGGGCCGACATCGATTGGTGACGAATTCAGCTCAATCCGTTCCTGCCGTTTGCCGCTCGTCTCGAGCCAGTAGACGGAGCCCTCGATCCTCTGCTCCATCCAGCCGGTCAGCGTTTGGGCGAACCCCGTGCAACGATCTGCCGCGGCCGCGTACTCGATCTTCTCTTCATCCGTCTCCTGGTCGGTCGCCAGCCGTGTCAACGTGGCGGCTAACTCGTTCAGCAGCGGGCTGACTTCGTTGGGGAGGGGGGGTGGCTGACGTAGACGGCCATTTGATGAAGCCTTGCGGCGCGTCCAGTCGCGGAGTTCCTCGAACAGATCGCGGCCTGCATGTCGTGTGCTGTCGACCAGCTTTTGCCCGGCGATGTCGTTCGCGCGGATCATGAGCCCTTTTTGCGTGCGGTCGTTGTAGAGGCGGCCCAATAGATATTCGAGTTGCCCGCTCGAAACCGAAGCCCCCAGGTGGTCGGCGGCGACCTGCTCGAGTGTGTGGGCTTCGTCGAAGATGACGACGTCGTAGTCGGGCAAGACCTGCGCCCCCTCGCGGCGAAGTGCCAGATCGGCAAAGAACAGGGCGTGGTTAACGATCACCACGTTCGCGTTCCAGACGCGACGGCGGGCCTTGTAGTAGAAGCAGGATTCGTACGTGGGGCAGTTGCGTCCCAGGCAATTGCCATGCTCGCTACGAACCTCATCCCACACGACCGAAAACGGCTGGAAATCTAGATCGGCCCGGCTGCCATCGGTCGTCTTTCCGGACCATTCGGCGACGCGGGCCAGTTGCCGGTCTTCTTCATCGGTGGCGAACAGCGAACGATGCTTTTCGACGGCTCCCTTGAGCCGCCGCAGGCTGATGTAGTTGGATCGCCCTTTGGCCAGCACAGCCGAGAATTCGACCGGCATGACCGCATTGAGAAACGGAATGTCCCGGTCGACCAGTTGCTCCTGCAGGCTGATCGTGTGCGTCGAAATGATGATGGGCTTGGACTTGCCTCCCTCGCTCCCCGGCCGGCGAGCCGACGCGGCGAGAATAGCGGGGACCAGGTAGGCGAAACTTTTGCCCGTGCCCGTTCCTGCCTCGACGACGAGATGCCGCTGCTCGGCGATGGCCGATTCGACAGCCTGGGCCATTTCCAGTTGCTGGGGCCGGCTTTCGAATTGCGGCATGCGGCGAGCCACCAGCCCGCCATCGCCAAGGACATCCGTGGGAGAAATCGTCACGCCTCGCTCCATCGTTCAACCGCTCAGCCGACAGTTTCGGCGGCAGTCAAAGACATCGTGGCGTGAAGTCTTCGGGAATGCAAAACGGGGAAGCCGTCAGGGCGATTCCACCTGAGTTCTATTCTCCGGTTCGAGCACAATCATCGCCAGCATCAGGTAATCTTTGCCCTGCTCCTGGGACGTGAGCGCGCCAATGACTTGAGGTTCACCCGCTTTCGCTTTGATGCGTGTGTCAATGCTGCGAACATGAAGGCCCGGAATCGACGTTCCGTCAGCAGCTTTGGTCGCGTAGGCGTGATCGATGGTCGTCTGGCGCACCATGAGTCGGCCCTGCCACTCGCCGTCTTCATGTCGGTCGATCGTTGCCGTCACGCGCGTCCCGATTTCGCATGTTTCCTTTTGCGTCCCTGGCAGGGGGATCTCGATTTCACCGCCGCTGAAGGAGGTCACCTTCTCGCCGAGGGGGAGATGGAGCGACGCGTCGACATCGAACAGGAGCAAGGGCTCCGCCGTCTCGCCGTGATTGGCCACATAAAATAACCGGCGCATCATTTCCGAACTCGGCAGATTCCTTTCCCGGCCCTGAGGCGGCGTCTCAAGGCCTGCCAGCAATTTGTCGGCGAACTCGGGGCGCAGTTTCCGCAGTCGATCCAGATCGACCCTGAACATGTTGACATGCAGCAGGACGGCAGGATGATGGGCCGCCGGAGTATCGCCAGCCAGCTCCAATTCCCGCGTCAGCCGATCGATCTCGCGTGTCAGGTCATCGCGCTGTTTCCGCAGTTCGTCCAGATGTTCGTGATCGGCCTGCTTCCGCTCGACCAGTCGCTGGCGAACGCGGTCGGCCAATTCCCCTTCCCCCGCCTGCTCCAGCAACCGGGCGGCCTCACTCAACTGTGAAATCGTTGAGTCCGAAGGCAGATCTTCAGCAGCGGAGATCGAGCTGGCGGCCAAGAAGCAAAGTATGAATGCAAGGCGCATGATACGACTCCCGAGGAGAATGAGGGGTACGCCAGTTCACTTTATGTATCGGTGAAACAGGATGTTGCGTCAATGTCACTCCCTTACGTGTCGCCCCCTCACCGCGTCCCCCCATCTCCCCCTCGCAACTGCCGACCAAGGCAGTTGCATCCCATGACGGTTCCTGCTACCTTTCTGGGCTTCCCGGAATCTGTGTCTTCCGCGAGAGCGGGCGTTTGAGAAGAGCCATGAAAGACGACATTCATCCCAAATATCACGACGTTGTGTTCGTCGATTCGTCGACCGGCACGAAGTTTCTGATGCGTTCGACCATCAATACGCCGAAGACCACGGAGTACGAAGGCAAGACCTACCCGATGGTGACGGTCGACATCAGCTCGGCTTCCCATCCCTTCTACACCGGTCAGCAGAAGTTCGTCGACACGGCCGGCCGGGTCGAGAAGTTCCAGCGCAAGTACAAGTGGGATCAGCGAAACCAGAAGACGGAAGGCTAGCGCTGCCGGGCTGTCCCGTGAATCGGGAGCGGCGGGCGTCCTTCCTGGTGAGTTCTCAGCGGCGTCGCCGGCCTGATTTGCCGGCTGACGCCGTTTTTTTATGTCCGCTCGCCTTGTGACCCGTTCGACCGCCCTCTCGCGAAGTGCCCCGAGATGTTTCCCACTCTGCAAGCCAAACTGAAGCGGTTCCAGGAGGTTGAACAACTCCTGGCTGACCCCGACGTCCTCGCCGACACCTCCCGCATGCTCGAATTGCAGAAGGAGTATGGCGGGCTGACGAAGGTGGCGAACACAATCCGTACCTTCAACGAGCTTGAGGGGGATCTGGCCACGGCCCGCGAGATGCGCGACACGGCCGACGACAGCGAAACCCGCGAGTACGCAGCGGCCGAGGTGGAATCGCTCGAAACGAAATTCGAGGCGATGAAGACCGATCTAGAAGACATGGTCACCGCCGGCGACTCGTTGACGCGCGGCAGCCTGATCATGGAAATCCGTGCGGGAACTGGCGGCGACGAAGCGGCCCTGTTCGCGCAGGATCTGCTCAATATGTACATCCGGTTTTGCGAAAAAATGGGGTGGAAGTACGAAGTCCTCGATTCGTCCCCGACAGAACTGGGCGGTGTGAAAGAAGTTCAGCTTTCGATCACCGGTGAAAGCGCTTTTCACCGGTTGCAGTTCGAGAGCGGCGGCCATCGCGTCCAGCGCGTTCCGGAAACCGAAACGCAGGGGCGCGTACACACCAGCGCCGCGACGGTCGCTGTGATGCCCGAAGCGACCGACGTCGATGTCGAGATTCGCGAGGAAGACCTGGAAATCGATACCATGCGTGCCGGCGGTCCCGGGGGCCAGAAGGTCAACAAGACCGAATCAGCAGTCCGCATGACGCACAAACCCACCGGACTGGTTGTTCGTATCCAGGATGAAAAGAGCCAGCACAAAAATCGCGCGAAGGCGCTCCGCGTGCTCCGCAGCAAGCTGCTGGAATTGCGGCTCGACGAGCAGCAGAAAGAACGCTCTGCCCAGCGCCGCACGCTGATTGGCTCCGGAGATCGCAGCGAGCGGATTCGAACGTACAATTTCCCGCAGAACCGCTTGACCGATCACCGCATCAACCTGACCATTTACAAGCTGGACCAGTTGATGCAGGGAAATCTCGAAGAGCTGGTCGAGGCGCTGGTTCAGTTCGATCGCGAAGAGCGACTCAAGGGAAACGAGCCGGGCTGATCGGTTGCCCGTCTGACGTGGAAGGATCCGCCCGCCGATGTCGAGCCCTCCCCCAGTCGCCGACCGGTCGCAGGAACCGTGGACCATTCGCCGCGTGCTGGAATGGACCGCACAGCACCTGCAGAAGCATGGCAGCGGTACGCCGCGGCTGGACGCCGAGATTCTGCTCGCACATGCCCGCCGCTGCCGTCGCATCGAACTCTACGCGGCCTACGACGACGTTCTGTCGGACGAAGTGCGCAAGGTGATGCGCGAACTGGTCCAGCGTCGTGCTCAGGCCGAGCCGGTCGCCTACCTGGTCGGCCATCGCGAGTTCTTCAGCCTCGACTTCGTGGTTAATAAGTCGGTGCTGATCCCTCGGCCCGACACGGAAACGCTGGTCATGGAGGCACTCGGGCGGCTCAAGGGCCTGACGAACCCGCGCGTGCTCGACCTGTGTACGGGATCAGGCTGTGTCGCGCTTTCCATCGCGAAGAACTGCCCCGCTGCCCGCGTGACTGCGACGGATATCTCGCCAGAGGCCCTCGCCGTCGCGACGGAAAACGCAACCCGTCTCGGAGTATCCGACCGTGTTGAGTTTTATCGGGGCGACCTGTTTGACGCGCTTCCCGGTGAGTCTCGGTTCGATGTGATTGTCTCGAATCCGCCGTATATCACGACTGCGGACATGGGAGAATTGCAGCCGGATGTCCGGTTGCACGAGCCCCCCCTCGCGTTGGATGGCGGCCTGGATGGGCTGGGACCGCTCCGCCGAATTGTATCGGTCGCCGCGGACTGGCTGGTTCCCGGGGGATGGCTGCTGTTGGAAATGGACCCCTCGCAGGCGGAGCCGATGCTCGCGGCCGTCGGGGCTGAGGCCGGATTTGAATCGGCCCAGATGATAAAGGATCTCGGACAGACGCCGCGCGTCCTGGTCGCCCGGCTGGCCGGAGGTGTCAGCCGCCCGGCCGAGTAGAGTACCCTTGGGACGCGGGTTTTCCGCATCATCGAATGAAAAAGTGCCCAGACTTCGTGAAAGAAGCCTGGGCACTTTTCATGCATCAGCAAAGGTCGCCAAGGCAACCGTCAGCCGACATTACTCGGCCGGCGGGGCCGGAGCCGGGGCCGGAGCGGCTTCAACAGCCGGGGCCGGAGCGGCAGCAGCCGGAGCGGCGCAGCTGGCCGGGGCCGGAGCGGCGCAGGTCGGAGCCGGAGCGCAGCAAGTGGCAACCGGAGCCGGCGCACAGCAGGTGGCGACCGGGGCCGCGCAGCTCGGAGCCGGAGCGCAGCAGTCGTTGCCGCGGTGCTTGCGGCAACGATGCTTCTTCACACGAACCGGCTCACAGCATGACGGTTCCGGAGCGCAGCAGCTGGGGGCCGGAGCGGCACAGGCCGGTTCCGGAGCACAGCAGCTCGCACCACGATGACGATGGCCGGCGTCAGCCGACGAACCAGCAACCAAGGCCACCATCACAGCGGCGGCGCACGCAAAGAAACGAGCCATTCCAAATCTCCTCAAACGATTATCACCCACGGACAGTTTTGAGCCGCATGACAATCGCGGCCCCCCCCATTTAATGCGACTGAGAATGACGAACCGGCATCGAGACCGATCCGTTCACTCCCAGAAAACTCCTTCGCAGTCGTGTTGAACCTTGCCGCGTACGCGGACTTGCTGGGAAAGCTTAACAGCGTGAAACCGGGTGTCAAACGAAACGGGGTCAAAAAATCCGATTCCGTGTTTTGGGAAGTTTGCATTTGCTATCGTAAGATGAGCAATTTTTTGACGGCATGTTGTATTTGGGAAACATGATTTCCGATGGATTGTTTTCAACTATTTTTGTTAAAAGGACTTGTGGATTCGGAAATCAGCTCATGACCGCCAGTGAGACACATGGACGTTGCGGTCGTCGTGGGTAATCTGGTTCGAGATTTCCGTGAAACGGACATCGAATTTCCTGCTCAGTGCCCATCCTGACGGGGCTGAATCTGGTTCTCGTGATGGAACATCCGGTGCGTCAACCTGACGGCCCTGTCAGCTCCGGGCAGACCTCGTGGGTTGTCCGGAACGCGAATCTTCTTCAGCCGACGCGGCCGTTGCTGATGGGGATCCTGAACATCACTCCCGACAGCTTTTCAGACGGCGGCCGGTTCCTGAACGCTGACTCCGCGATTGCCCAAGCGCGACAACTCAGCGGCGAAGGAGCCGACATTCTCGATCTGGGGGCCGAGTCGACGCGGCCAGGGGCAGAACTGGTCTCCGCTGACGAGGAACTTCGCCGGCTGCTGCCGGTCGTGGAACAACTGGCCGCCGAGGTGGCGGTGCCCCTCTCGATCGATACGAACAAGGCCGTCGTGGCGAGGGCGTGTCTCGAACGGGGCGCCCACATCATCAACGATATTTCCGGCCTCACGTTCGACCCGGAGATGATTGCCGTCTGCCGGGATTTCGAATGCGGTATCGTCTGCATGCACATTCAGGGGACGCCCCAAACGATGCAGCTCGATCCGCGGTATGATGACGTCGTTGGCGAGGTTCGGGATTTCCTCGAGCAGCGACTCGACGCGATCACGGCCGCCGGTATCCCGCGCGAGCGTGTCGCGGTCGATCCGGGAGTCGGCTTCGGCAAGACGGCGGCTCACAACGTCGAGTTGCTGCGGCGAATCGACGAATTCCACGAGCTGGGGTGTGCCGTGCTCGTGGGGCACTCGCGAAAACGATTCCTGCAGAAAGTCCTCAATCGACCGGTCGACGAACGGTTGTTCGGGACGCTGGGGGTCTCGCTGGCTCTGGCGGAACAGGGGGTCGATGTCCTGCGCGTGCACGATATCGCCGCGCACCGCGACGCGCTGACGGCCTGGGAGGCCTTGCGGCGTCCGGGTCCGGTCACCTGACCGGATGTTCGCGAACTGGAGTCAGTCGCGAACCGGCAGGGAAGTGGAGTCGGCCTCGGCACCGAACTGATTCGCGCTGGCGTTCACGATCTTCCAGGCGGCAGACTCGGCCGCGCGGATGTCGCCGTCGTTGGAGGTGACGGCCACTACCATGTTCTTCTCGGGAATGAACACGACGAGGGCGTACCACATCGTGTTCGAGCCGTTGTGCCAGTAGACGGTGTGGGGAAGTTCCTCAGAGGGGGGCTTCATCACCCAGCCGCATGCATAGTTCTTAAGCTGCGGGGTGTGCAACTTCTTATACGTTTCGGCGGAGAGCAACTTGCCGGCTCCGAGTTCCCCACGCAGGTGTTCGGCGGCAAAGGTGCCGAGGTCGGCGAGCGTCATGTGTACGGTGCCAGCAGGGCCCATGATGGGGGTATTGTCGTCATCTTCCTTGACGCTTGTTTTCCAACCAAACTGCCCACGATGGCCGCGCGGTTGATCGAGCGTCTCGGCCGGGCTTTTTGGCGGACCGAAGCCGGCTCCCTGGAGTTCGAGCGGCTCGAAAACTTCCCGTTTAACCAAATCTTCCCAACTCACGCCGGTTGCGATTTCGGCCATCGCCCCGGCGATCGTGTAACCGACATTCGAGTAGGCGAACTTCTCTCCCGGCGGCTGTTCCGGTTTCTTGGTCATTACTTCAATGACCGCCTGCCGACGCTCCCGCGTACATTCCGGACCAATTGCGGGAGTTTTCAGCCTCACGGCCAAGGAGAAGTTCGCCGGCGCGCCGGAAGTGTGGGTCAAGAGCTGCTGGAGCGTCACCGGCTTCCAATCCTCGTGGATAGAAGCGTCGGAAAAGCGATTGCCGACCGTGTCGGTCCATTTCATCTGGCCGGATTCGACCAGTCTCGCGATCATCGTGGCCGTGACGGACTTGGTGATGGAACCCACATGCCAGCGATCGCCGAGTTCAAGCGGCACGCCGCTGTGAATTTTCCGCTCACCATCGACCGCGGTCGCGATGACTTTCCCGTCGACCGTCACCATGGCGGCGAGTCCCACGAGTTTGTGCTCTTTACGGAGGCCGCCGACCAATTCCGCGAGGGCAACGCCTTGGGGGCCGTCGCTTCTGGGTTCGCCAGCAAAACTGGAATGGAGCATTCCGGCAGTCAGTGCGAGAAACACCAGCCCGGCCAGCACCAGCGCGACGAACGCCCAGATCATGGACTGAACCCTGTAGACAAGCCACGCGAGCAGCGAAGTCACGACGTAAAAAACGAGAAAACCGGAATCAAATGCGCCGAATGTCAGAGCCGGGAGCGTGAGCGCCATCAGGAACGTGACCAGGAACCCCAGAACGGCAAAATGGAAATAGCCGAAGTCCTGGGCTTTTACATCCCCGCCGTCCGGTTCTCGGCGAGCGGGCTGGGCCTTGAAAATGTCCCGCGCGAGCAGCCAGCTCACGACGCAATACACGAAGTAGCCAGCGAGAGAACCGGGGTTTGAATCCCCGACAAGCTGGGTGACAAACAGGCCAAGCGAGGCGAGCAAGCCGAAAACGAGTGTCGCCAGGGCCATGAACTTGACCACCAGGCGCACGAGGCTTTCCACCCGGATTACCTGCGATCGTGTCCGTGGTTCAACGATGGACATGGATGGGCCTCGCGTGGCTCAGTTGCTCGTCATTCCAGTGGCTTTCCTGCCGACATTCGTTACGTGAGCTGGTGAAATATTACACGCGAATATTTTCTGGGCCGAACGACTTTCTCGGATGGACCATGCATGATTGACATGCCACAACTTCAGTCCAAACTCACTCCTGTTTCGTTCACCCAAGCTCGATTCCACGCAATGCGCCATTGGCCATCAACTTCAACAGTAGATCCAAGAATGTCCGGACTCTTTATTCGTGCAAGCCGCTGGAGACGAACTGTGCAAACAAGATCGGATCCAAGGCCGAAGTTGGCAAGACGTCGCTTTCGATAGTCTCGTTGGTAAACCGCGACCTGACCGAACGCGATCGGGAGGTACGCCACCGGACTTCTAAATAACCCTCTTTTCGCCCGTGCCACAACGGCATTAAGAATTCTTTTCCGATGCCTACGTACGATGCTCACAATATCCTTTGGTGATCTGTCTTGAAAAACCACGTCACCGTTGACAACAGCACCCCAGGAGTTGCGGTGCGCACTAGCATTCCTAGTAGGAATCTGCGGTCGATCTATCTGTTTCCGCAAGTCTTCCATCGCCAACGGCCATGTCATGCGTAAACTGGTGAACAAAGTGTCAAGGCGACCTAGAATGCGTGGTAGAGCGAACGGTAATGGAACATAGAAAATGAGCCCGTTTTCGAGGGCGCGAATGTAGTCCTCTAGCTGACGCGAACCAGATTCGCGAGCGGCCCTCAACTGGATTCCATCGAAGGCAGCCCAGCCTCGCCAAGCCCTAGGTGATGCGAGCGAAAGAAAATAACGGTCAAACCCGGGCGCGAAGTACTCGGTGAGAATGCCGGATTGAATTGCCGACCAGCGGATTTTAGAGCAGTCTCGGGAATCCGGACGCGCAAACAGAATAAGTTGAGACTGAGAATTTATTTCACTAGCCACACAGCCTTCTATGCGCCACCAAGGTGTTCGGGTTTCTTCCTGGAGTTCTTCGATTTGAAGTTCGCGCGGCGCGATATATTCCGAGTTCCAGTGTACAGCGAAGAATACTCTTAGTGCTGCCGACACTCCATTGCATGTGTCCAAAAGGTCGTCAAAGGTCTGGATCACTTCAGATAGCGAAAGTTTAATCACGTTGCCATTGCTGTCTTCATAACGAATGGCGTTTTGCAGGTATGTGATACCACCATGCGCGATCCCATTGCGCATGGTGTGTCGATAAAAAGCTGTCAGCGGCTTCATCGCTCCCCGTTGAAGTTCCTCAACGACAGAATAGATGTTGAGTCCGTCAGTCCCTTTGCATCTGTCAACTCTGGAAAAGAATGCAAAAAGACACAGAAGCGGTGCGAATACTCCCTCAACGAGGCGCAGATAAGCTGGGTTGATGTGTCGTTCGATAAGGCGAACGAGATCGAACTCGTCTCCTCTTGTGAAAGTCTCATCGTGCCATTCCTGAGCGTTGATCTCGCGCAAGTAAAGGAAGGCCAAACTCAACTGAGAATCGTGGCTGGAGAGGTAGGATTGTAGGCTGCTTGGGTCAGAGGCATGGCGGGACCAGAGCCAGTTTCGTGTGAGATGAAAAGCATCTCGGTCAAAAAAAGACTCAGGGCGCGAGTCAAGATACCGTCGCAAGGCAAGGTAGTGAGGTCCGGTGGCGTTAGAAAGATCGTGAAAGCGCATCCGGAGACGTGAGCGGTCATGCTCATCTTGTTTATGTCTGAGTGAATTCCGGAGATCGTCTTGAAGAGGATGCATCTTGCCCAAATGGGTGAGAGTGAGGCAGCCTGTCATTGGTTGCCAGCGGCATATAAATCGGGTGCGGTCGTGAGATCCGCGACAAGATATGAACCCTGCCACTGTATTTGGCAAGCATGCGCGTCGCAAGCTTGCATCGCTTGGAGCTAATGCGTCCAAGGCACTTGATTGTTTGAATCCATCTTATGAGGCGAGAATAGTTCATGAGCGAGAATGGAGAAAGCGACCGCTGCGTTGTGATGTAACTTGCCCTTCAACAGTCGGATTGCGGTGACTGAAGGTGCCTCCATTGTGATTGCTACGCGATTAGCTCGGCAATGTGGGCGGGGTAGTCGCCAACGTCATGATTGTCGTGCCAAGATCGTTGAGGATGCGTTGGCCATCACTCGAGTGATCGTGTGGTCGGCGTGGTGTGGCATCAACGACTCACGATGCGAATAGTGCCGGTTTTCGGTCATTTTATTCATCTTCACCAATCGATGGATGGGGGTCTCTTCTCAAAAATATTTCTGAAAGGTCGCTGCGTTCATCATTCGACTGCCTGCTGCGTACTCCGTTGCCAAAGGTGCCGAATGATCCAGTGGCTTTGTCCGAATTGCTCGCAACCTCTTACGGCGCCAGATGATGCCGCCGGTCGGCAGGGAGAGTGTGCCCAGTGCGATGCGCGGGTGCTGGTCCCCGCCGCCGGGACGATTGACGCTTCGCGACCGCAGTGGCTTTCGAACCCGCCGAGCCAGCCTGCAAACCCGTCTTCCGAGACGGTTCAGCAGGCGTCGGCACAATCCGTCACCGCGATGGCAACGGTCGAGGCTTATCTCGCCGCCGTGTCTTACTGGATTCGTCAACGTCCCATTGCGGCGGCTCTCATCCTCGGTGTCGCGCTGGTGTGCTACTCGTCGGCTCGCTGGTTTCGCGGTCCGGTTCGTCCAGCGCCTCAGACGGTCGTCGGTTCCTTCGAACGGGAACTGATGGATCCCCGTGCTGAGGCCAATTCCAGCGACGACTTTGCCGGAGTGAACCGTGCTCCAGTGCCCGCGCATCCCGTGCCTGAAAATCTCCACGCAAATGCCGTCACGCAACCGCCTGTTGAACAGCCGCCCAAAGTTCCGGCTGCTGTTCAACCGCTGCCTCAAGAGTCGACGAATCCGGTGATCTCCAATGCTGCATTGAATTCGGACGATTACGCCGGGCTGGCGGGAATGGCGACGCAGCTTTATCGGCAGCGGGAACGGATGGTGCAACTGGACCCTCCCCGCGACGTGTTGCTGCGGCTGCGGAGTTCGACGAATGCTGCTGTGAAGCAAATGACGTCAGTGGCTGAAGAGGCCCTGCGACAGTATGCCCAGGGGTTGGCCCTTGATGAGCAGGCCCGCGAAGGGGAAGCGGCGGCCATGACTGGCTTCCTGCAGAGCGCCTTTCAGATGGGGGATGATTCTTACGCCGTCGCCGATACGAGCACGCCCGGCGTGATTCGCATTCAGACGCTTTCGCAGCACTATTTCGATGAAGCGGTCTCCGGGGCGGCGAGTTCGATCGGCTACCGCGCCAGCTCGGAGCAGTTGCTCACCCGGTCTGATCTCGCGCGACGTCAATTGTGGGAGGGACTGATTCCGAACGCTGAAAGATTGTCCGGACCGGAGCAGGCGGGCGAGCCGGTGCTTTCGGTCGAAATCGAGCGGACATCGCAGGTGGAATTCAGCGGACCCTTCGACCTGATGATGAGCAGTCTCAAGGCGAAGCGACTGTATGTGTACCGGCTGGTGGCACGGAATGAGTCGGGTCGCGAACTGACGAATGTGACGGTTGCCCTCAAGCTGCGAGCCATTCAGCCGCATGTTCGTGTGAGCGTGGCCGGCGTGAGCGACAGCGGGCTCGCTGAGCCGAACCATTACTTCGTGCCCCGATGGGCCGCGGGTGAAACCATTCAGCTCATGACCGGGCTGCACTGGGGAAGTGAAGGTTTGCGACGCAGCCACGAAGGTCAGTTGACGGTCTGGTCAACGGAACTGAAGCAGGCCGAGCGGCCGATTCGCTTCGATGCCAACCTGCGAGCGTATCTGGGCGACGTCATCGCCGCGGCCAACGCGCGACTCGACAAAGGAGATTTTGCGTCTGTGCTGGCCGAGATGGCCTCGCTCGAATCATTGATTCCGGACCGATTTCCCGCACTTCGTCAGGAGGTTGCTGACGTTCGCAAAGAGGGGCTGGCCTCGCAACAGCGGCACGACCAGCTTGGGGAAGCCTGCCGGGCCGGCCGTGATTACTCGGGGCGTTGGGTCTTCGGGAAGTACTCCGCACCCTTCGGCCTGCGATTCGTAGCACCGGCGACGAATCCGCCTGGTATCGACAAGGAGATACCGGAAAAGCCAGCGGTCGCCGAGTTGTATGATCCCCGGCAGCCGACGGTGTACCGCCCGATGAGCGTCAGCATCCAGCCGGCCGCGTCGCGGCGGTGGGCCGCGATTTTGAGTCGACACGACTCCCGTCTCGGCGTCCCCGATCGGGAATCGCCATTGCCGACACACACGAACCTGCTGCGATCGCAGGATGAACGCACGCTGATGTGGCAGCTTTCGGAGGACGGCCAGAAGTTTACGGGACGCTCAAGTCTTGGCGACGAAATCACGGCTTTCCCCGCTGACGCCGCTGCATCGATCACCGAGTTGTTGGCATCGCCTCTTCAGGCTCCGGAATTGCTCCACCCGCAAAGCGTTGCCCCCGTTCCACGGGAACTGCTGACAACGGCGTACACGGCCAAGCCGTATGCGACGACGCATCAGGTGGGAGAATTGCGGCGGGGCCGGGCGGACTCGTTCTATACCGTGGCGCAGGTCTTTCTGGCTCGCGACCAGGCGGTGGGGATGTCGCTGACCAGTCATTCGACCGGCCAGTTATGGTCGCTGGAGAGCGAAGCACCGGGGGGAAAGCCCATTCGTGGTAAAGCCAAACAAAAGGCTCCGGCGGCCCCAACACTTCCCACACCCGAAAACCTCGAAACTGGTGAAATGGCTCCCGCCGTGACGTTCCGGGGCGTGGGACCGGTCGCGGTGTCGTCGGATCTCGGTTACCTCATTTCGTGGGGCGACTACGGCAAAGTCGAGTTCTGGGAGACGCGGACGGGGCGCGGGCCAGCCGTGGTGGACGCGGGAGCCCAATTGCTGGCCTACAGCGACGACGGCCGCGAACTGCTGCTCACGGCTTCCAGCGATAATCAATTCACCGTTCGCGGCAAGAAGGGCGACATTCTCCTGAAACAGAAGGTCGCGGCGCCGATCACCGCGATGGCCGCGTCGCGCGACGGCATGGTTGTCGCCGCGAGTTCGGGAGACAAGCTGATTAATTTCTGGAGTCTGAAGGATCAGAGCCTCCTTGGAACGTACCGCGCCGCGAAATACTCCGTGCAGCAGCTTCACTTCAATGCCGATGGAACACGCGCGTTGACGATCGGCTGGTTGGAAGCTCCACAGACATTCAGTGTCGAAAATGCTCCGCTGCCGCGGGTGCATGTCGAGATTCTGGACCTCACAACGATGGAGAAGCGTTACGAAGCCGATCTCGGCCGAAATGCTCGCTCGGCGACGGTGTCGTCGGACTGGCGATACCTGTTACTGGGAGACAACGATTCCCAGATTTATCTCTGGAACCTGGCCGAGGGTCGGGAGATTGCCCGGCTGGTGGGCCATCAACATCCCGTTACTGCAGTCGCGTTCTCGCCGGATGGACGATTCGCCATGTCTGGTTCGGTCGATACGTGGGCGATCTTCTGGGGGTTGCCGGTGGAAGCCGATACCCAACCCGCCGCTGTGCCCTGAAACGCTGCGGCTTGATGGGTAGATTTTCGCGAACGGTGTCAGGTGTCGTTAGAATGTCGGCCGCGCTTTCCCAGTGCGGCCAACTCTCTCGCGGTGCTTGTCATGGTTCAGCAGACGGATGAGGAATCTTCGCCAGGGGCCTCCACCTCGGTCAGCCTGCTGGATCGCGTGCGACGCAATGAGGAAGAGGGCTGGAAGCGGTTGGCGGAACTCTATGGGCCGCTGATCGAACGCTGGTGTCGCTGCTGGAGACTGAGCGACGCCGATAGCGCAGATGTTCGGCAGGAAGTGTTTCAGTCGGTACATCGGTCTTTAGGAAAGTTTGAACGGGCGCAGCGGGGTGCGTTTCGTTCCTGGTTGAAAACGGTCACCCGTAACAAGGTCCACGACCTGCATCGCGCTCGGGCCAGTCAGCCGACAATCGACCAATCGGCCGTCGAGCAGGGCGTCGCCGCGAGGGAATGGGAAGACGACATTCCCGAGGCGACCGAGATCTCCGTGCTCTATCGACGTGCGATGGACCTCATCCAAATGGATTTCAATGAGTCGACGTGGAAAGCTTTTGTCGCAACGGTCGTGGACGACAGACCGCCTCATGATGTGGCCGCCGAACTCGGCATCAGCCCGAACGCAGTGTATATCGCCCGCTCGCGAGTCCTGGCGCGGCTGCGGGCCGAATTCTCCGAATTGATTGAATAGACGGGGGACTCCGTGGTTGCGGACTTACTCGTACCCTGCTTCACACGTGGCGAACTCGCGGAGTTCGCGTCAGGCCGTGTCTCACCACGGGAGTGCGAGCGCATGGCCCTGCACGTGGATTCCTGCTCGCGGTGCCTGGAAGAATTGGATGCCGTGGATCTTGAGGCCGACGTGCTCTTGTGCAGCCTTCGAGCGTTCGGCGAGGGGTCAACGTCAGGGCGGCGGACCGCCCAGGTGTCAGCCAACGGTCAGGAAACCTCGCTGCCGCCGGCTCGTCAGACTTCACTGGCGCGGTTCGAGAACCTGCCCGCTGAGTTTGGTCGCTATCAGCTTCTGAAAGCGCTGGGTCGTGGTGGCATGGGGGCCGTGTTTCTGGCGCACGACACGCAGCTTGATCGGACCGTGGCCCTCAAGGTGCCGTTCCTCGATGCCCAGGAGTCGGACTCGGGCGAGCAGCGGTTCTTTCGCGAGGCCCGCGCCGCGGCGACGATCGAACATCCCCATGTCTGCCCGGTGTTCGATGTCGGAACCATAGATGGCATGCCGTTTCTCACCATGCCTTACATCAATGGCGAGACTCTGTCGCAAAAACTGAAAGGGGGTTGGCGCCCCAGTCGCCGGGATGTGGCTCGCCTGGGAATGATGATTGCCGACGGCCTGGCTCTTGCTCACCGCCGGGGCGTGATCCACCGCGACGTAAAGCCCGGCAACATTCTGCTCGACGAAAAGAACAAGCCCCTGCTGACCGACTTCGGCCTGGCCCGCCGGCATCGTCTCTTGGACGGCGAATTGACGCGCTCCGGCCAGATCGTTGGCTCGCCCTTGTATATGTCGCCCGAGCAGGCCAGCGGCGACCAGAATCTGATTGGACCGGCGAGCGATCAATACAGTCTGGCGATCGTGATGTTCGAACTCTTAACGGGTCGGCCGCCGTTTCGCGGTTCGCTCTTAGATGTGCTCGACCAGATTCGGCAGAACGACATTCCGCGGATATCAGAAGTCCGTGGCGACGCGCCCGACCAGTTGGATGCGATTGTTGCCAAGGCTACGTCCCGCGCGATTCGTGATCGCTATGGTTCCATGGAGGAACTGGCCAGGGATTTGAAGAGCTATGTTCGCAGTGGCGTCGTGCAAACGAACGCGCCCAAAGTCGTAAAGAGAAAACCTCCGACTGGCTGGCCGAGAGTGACGACGGCTATCGCCGGCATTGGAGCGATGCTCGTGCTGGCGGCTGTTGTCGTGATTATCAAGACATCCGGCGGCACCGTGGAGGTTCAACTGCATGAACGGGGCACGGAGCTGCGCATCCTGCAGGGTGATCGCGAACTGGCGGTGCTGAAGCCCGCCCCTGAGTCGCAGCAACTGCCGTTGGCGGCGGGAACGTACCGCGTCGAGATTGTCGGCGGCGATGGAACTCAACAACCGAGTCCGGCGGAAATCACCGTGCACTGGGGCGGACACGAAACGATTCGTATTGTCCCGAAGGCAGTGGAAAAAACTGAGCCGGCACAAGCGATCAACGAGCCGACCGTGCTATCAACAGAAAAGCCGACACGCGAAGTCGCAGCGAACCCACCACAACAAGCGTCGGTCACCACTCCCGATTTCACGATCCCGGTCACAGGCATTCCGTCAGTCACCGGGCTCGCACCGACAAATGACGTGGAGCAATGGCGTCAGCCCAACGTCTTTGCCAATCTCGCGACCAGCGGGGGGCTTCAATATCCGGAACTGCCTGCGGAAGACTATGTCTTCGAGACC
This sequence comes from Planctomycetaceae bacterium, assembly GCA_019636285.1. Lineage (GTDB taxonomy): Bacteria > Planctomycetota > Planctomycetia > Planctomycetales > Planctomycetaceae > JAHBXV01. The sequence continues at coordinate 77,032 of JAHBXV010000022.1, read as the reverse complement.
GACTTTGAACTCGTGACGCCGGGGGGCTTCCTGATCCACGAGTTTGGGGAAGTCTTCTATCGCGTCCTGATTCTATTTGAATGGGACGCCGGTAAGTCCCTCTATCGCTGCCGCCTGCAACGTCGCCATGGGAAGGGAAGCTGGTTCCTGCACTGGAGGCACTTCAAGGCGGGCGAACGTGTCAACCTGCGTCTCGTGAGGTATCAGGGAGTCGCCTTGCTGTTCGATCGCGACCGGCAGATTCTCGATATCGATTCCGCGCCGGTGAAGCCGCAACTGAAAATCACTTATGGAGGCGAGACACCCCGAGAGGGGACAATCTTCAGTTGCGGATTTCGGAGTCTGACAGCCGACGAGCAGAAACATGCCCAATCGGAACTGACTCGAATTCGACCACCACAATTGGAGCCCGGTCCCATGAAGCCGAAGTGACTCGTGCTTCTCCCGTGTTCGTTACCCAAACAACTCGGCGATCGGCACGCCGCCGTCGGTGATGGGGACGGGGCGGTCGCCGGCGTAGAGGTCTTCGTGGGGGTCGATCCCCAGGGTGGCGTAAATGGTGGCCAGCATGTCGGGGACGCTCACGGGGCGTTCGACGATGTTCATACCGAGTTCGTCGGTCACGCCGATGGCCTGACCCGTCTTGAGACCGCCGCCCGCCATGACGGTGGCGAAGCATTTGCCGTGGTGGCCGCGACCGCCGCCGCCATCGAAACCCGCTGGTCGGCCGAACTCGGTGGCCACGACGATCAGCGTTTTGTCGAGCAGCTTATGGTTTTCGAGATCGAGAACGAGCGTCGCCAGGGCGCGGTCGAGTTCCTCGATCAGCTTGTGCTGGTTGACGATTCCCTCGTTGTGGACGTCCCAGCCGGTGCCGTTGAGGAAGTTAAGGTTGTGCGAGACTTCGATAAAGCGGCTGCCCGCCTGAACCAACCTTCGGGCGAGAAGGCAGCGCTGGCCGAATTCGCCGCCGTAGTCGTTGCGGAGCGAATCGGGCTCGGTGTCGAGGGCGAAGAGTTTCAGAAAGTCTGGGCCGCCCAGCTTCAGCGAGCGGGCGATCATGCGGTCGTAATCGACGACGCTCGCGATGTCCTGCCGCTTGAGGACGTAGTCGTTGCGGACCTTTTCGAGCAGTGCTTCGCGGCGGGCGCGGCGTTCGGCTTGAATGTCGGCCGGGGGAGTCAGTCCCTTGGGGCCGGACGTTGTTTCGGTCAGATAGATGTAACCCGCCTCGGCTCCCAGAAAGCCGGGGCCGCGCGTCGTGCTGGGGTAACCCATCAGCACGTACGCGGGGACGTTTTCGTCGAGTGGCCCCTTGAGGTGCGTGACGACCGAACCGACCGATGGATAGGTGAGGGTGGCGTCGCTGCGGCGTCCCGTGTGCATGCGGTCGGTCGCAGCCGCGTGTTCGTCGATGACGTCGTGGTTGGTTGTCCGGATCGGAATGAAACGATCGAGCACGTTCGCGCAGCGGCTCAAATGCTGACAGACCTGTACGCCGGGAATGGCGGTGTCGATCGCGGGATAGTACGAACCGGGCTTCTTCGCCTTGGGGTCGCCGACCTGCTTGGGGTCCCACGTGTCGATCTGTCCGGCTCCGCCACCCAGCCAGACCATGATGCAATGCTCGGCTTTGCCGAGTGCCGGGGCGGCCTTGGCGTCGCTGCTGGCAAAACTCAGCGACGGCAGGGCGAGCGACGCGGCGGAGGCGGCCAGGAAGGAACGGCGGTCTGTGGGTAACACGGGGGCGTCCTCGGCATCAACGGGTGGGAGAACTTTGATGGTAACGCGCGGGGGTGGGTGATCCAAGAGGGAAGCGCGCTTCTGGAAAAGGAGAAGAGCGCTCCCCGGTGGGTCGCGGCTAATGGGGCGAAATGTACGGTTAGGCGAGTAGCGCGGCCGTGACGGCGGCGGGGCCGGCACCGGGGGTGACGTTGTTGCCGTTTTTCCGCAGGGCGTATTCGAGGGCGGAAACGCAGGTGACGACGTTTTTCGGCGTGCAAGCGGCTCCCATCAGACCGATTCGCCAGACTTTGCCCTTCATTGGGCCGAGTCCGCCACCGATTTCCAGGCCGAACTCCTGAAGCAGCAGCGACCGGACCTTGGCGTCGTCGATTCCGTCAGGAATGCGAACCGAGTTGAGCATCGGCAGCCGATATGGCTCGGCGACGACATAGCTCAGTCCCAGCGCTTCGAGACCTGCCCGCAGCACCTGGTGCAGTTTCGCGTGCCGTGCCCAGCGCTGTTCGAGGCCCTCTTCCAGAACGCAGCGGAGGGCGGCGTGCAGGGCGTAGTTCATGTTAATCGGAGCCGTGTGGTGGTAGGCACGGCTGCCGCCCCAGTATTCCTTCACCATCTGCAAGTCGAGATACCAGCTTTGGACCTTGGTCTTGCGGGCATCGAGAGCCGCGACGGCTCGGTCGCCGAACGTGACGGGTGCCAGGCCAGGCGGGCAACTCAGGCACTTCTGCGTTCCCGAGTACGCGGCGTCGATGTCCCAGCCATCAATTTCGACCGGCATCCCGGCGAGCGACGTCACGCAGTCCATCACAATCAGACCGCCCTGCGCGTGGACGATTTTCGCGATCTCGGGCATCGGTTGATACGCACCGGTCGAGGTCTCGGCATTGACCAGGCCGACGACTTTCGGGCGGTGGGTCTTCATGGCGGCTTCGATTTCTGCCGGGTCGAAGACTTCGCCGAACGGGCGTTCGATCTTGATGACCTCGGCTCCACAGCGAGCGGCCACGTCGGCCATGCGTCCGCCGAACACGCCGTTAACGCCGACGACCATCTTGTCGCCCGGTTCGATCAGATTGGCGACGCACGTTTCCATCCCCGCGCTGCCGGTTCCCGAGACGGCCAGCGTCAACCGGTTCTGCGTGCGGAAGACCTGCCGCAGCATCCCCTGCAACTCGTCCATGATCTTCAGGAAATAGGGATCGAGGTGGCCCACCGTCGGGGCGCACAGCGCGGCGAGGACGCGCGGGTCGACATCGCTGGGGCCGGGACCCATCAGGATGCGGGAAGGAGGCGTGACGAGCGGAGGGAGTGGAGACGTCATGAGTGCGGGCCTTCAGAATGTGAGGGACGAATTGGATGTGGTGAAAGCCGATGTCCGAGGCGGATTTAGAACGCTCATGTGAGCCTCAGGACTTCGGCCGGAAGATTCCCGCGAGGGGGGCTGCGACTTCCGGGTATTCAGACGTTTTGGCGATCAGACGGCGAACGATGTCATCCGTGCGAATCCCCTCGGCTTCGGCGTGGAAATTCAACAGGATGCGGTGACGTAATACCGGAGCGGCCACGGCGCGGACGTCATCGGGGCTGACGAACAGTCGGCCATGCAGGACAGCACGGGCTTTGGCACCCAGGATCAGATACTGGCTGGCGCGGGGGCCGGCTCCCCAGGCGACGTATTCGCGGATGCCGTCGTTCTCGGCCGATGCTCCCGCGCGCGTTCCGCGGACGAGGGCCAGTGCGTAGCGAACCACCGGATCGGCGACGGGAATCCGGCGGACGACTGACTGCATGGCGACGAGTTCCTCGTGCGTGAGAACTTGCTGGACGGTCGGTTTGCCGACGTTCGTGGTCTGCCGGACGATTTCGAACTCTTCGTCTTCGGTGGGGTAGTCGATGAGGACCTGAAACATAAACCGGTCGAGCTGCGCTTCGGGAAGCGGGTAGGTTCCTTCCTGCTCGATCGGGTTCTGCGTCGCGAGGACGAAGAACGGTTCCGGCAGGCGATGGCGAACGCCCCCCGAGGTGACGGAGTGTTCCTGCATGGCCTCCATCAAAGCGGCCTGCGTCTTGGGGGGCGTGCGGTTGATTTCGTCGGCGAGGACGACGTTCGCAAAGATCGGCCCCGGCAGAAACCGGAAATCGCGCGTCCCGGTCGAGCGATCTTCCTGAATGACCTCGGTGCCGGTGATATCGGCGGGCATCAGGTCGGGCGTGAACTGCACCCGGCGAAACGAGAGTTGCAGCGTCTCGGCGAGCGTATGGACCATGAGCGTCTTGGCGAGACCGGGGACGCCCACCAGCAGCGAGTGGCCACCCGCCAGCATGGCGATGAGCAACTCTTCGACCGCCTGTCGCTGCCCGACAATCGCCTGACCGACCTGACTCAGAATGCGTGCCGCCGCGTCGCGCAACTGCTGGACGGCGGCGACATCGTCAAGAGTCTCGTTCGCGGTGTCAGTCACACGGGTCTCGCGGTGCTCGAGAGGTCAGCGGTCGGGCATCGGGCCAGGCAGAAAGCCGGCACGCGAACCGAACCATGTCGTCAGGAAACAGGGGAGCATTGTCGAGGCGGGGCGCGCGGAAAGTCAAATGCCCGGTTCAGCGAGTTAGCCGCGACCCAACGGGGAGCGCTCCCCGTTGGGTCGCGGCTAACGGCTGCGAGGAACCCCGTTCGATTTTTCTGGTAATCCGTGCATGGAGCGGTATCGTAACAGTCAGGCGGGTCCGTCTGTCGTGACCTGTCCATGCAAGATCATTGAGCCAGTCGTCCCTGTTCGGGTTCCGTCCTTTCCCTGGCTGTCTCGCGAAGACCTTGATGAAGGAGATCGCGATGGATCGACAATCCACCACTTTGTACGACCGTCCGCTCAGCCTGGAGACCAGCGAACTGCTCGAAAATGTGACGAGCGCGCCGCTGGAAGAGACCCGGTATCTGATGACCGGGGAGCCGATTCTGGTGCCCGTCCCCTGCCATCGGTGCGGTAGCAGCGGACGCGAACTGCTGCAACAGGGACTGGCCGACAGTCGTTCGCTCCGCCGTACCCGCTCCTGATTGCCGGTTTCCGGTCATGGAGACGGTCCGAGTCCGGTCGAGGGCCTCACTTCTTTTTCGTGGCCTTCCCCTTGGCGGCTGCCTTCTCCTTTTCCGCCGGTTTAGCGGTCGACTTGGCGGCCGTCTTCTTCTTGAAGATGTTGTCCCAGCCATTCGAGAACTTCTCGGTCGAGCCGGTGTGAACCGTGTAACCCGTCATCAGTCTTGCCTCGTCAATTCGCCCGTGTTGTTCCTGATCGCGGCCGCTCGTGGTCCTGGTCGGTGAGACCCGGATTGATCCACGATTTCCGGTCAATCTTCGACCGCGACGAATCCTTCCGGTTACAATTTTCTTTGTCGACAGAGTTTCGTCAAGCTGGTTCGCTGGGTGGCACGCTCTGAGTCTTCGAAGGGCGTGGGGATGGAGTGAAAACCACGCCCTTCCCAAAGCCTCAGGGCGTGCCACCCTCATGAAACCTCGTCGAACATCGTTCCTTATTCCCAGGCTCCGATTGGGAACGAGACGGTAAGTTGAGCAGTGGTCGCCTCGGCGAGATACCGGCCAATTCCTGAGAAGTCCCAATCGCCACCATGTTGCTTGCTCGCGAAGAATACATCGAACAGGCCTATTTCTTTCGGGCCTATCGCGAGCGGCTGGAAGACGACACGCCGTCGCAGGAGATCCTGCTCGCGTTGCGGGAAGAGATTCTCGCGACCACCTCGCTCCCCATGGCGATCGACATTCTGCGCGGGGAAGTCCTGCTCAAGGGGCGTCTCAGCACGGCCATGTCGGTCCTCTCGCATTATTTCACCCCCTTTCAGACGTTCGTGCTGAAGTGCTCGGAAGAGGATCTGGCGCGGTTCGACCAGCGAACGGCCCTGATGGTGCTGGAACGCGAGGCCCAGTACCGGACCGAGGAGAGCTATTCGCCCGCGGGCCTGTTCATCTATCAGTTCGAGTGCCTCTCGCGCAATCGACTCGGCTACGCGGATGGCCTGCGGGCCGTGGCTGCCGACCCGGCGTATTCCGAGGACTGGCGGACCTGGATTCTGCGGCTGGGCCAGCAGATCGGGACGGCGGAGTTTGGCGAGTTCCTCTACTTTCGCTCCGAGGAACACGTCGTGGAGCGGCGCCGGGACAAGCCCGACTATCAGGCGACAGTCCCGATTCTGTTCGGCAGGTCGGAAGGGCGGATTGCTCGCGCGAATCGAGGGAAAGATCCTCTGTATCTCTTCGCGGCCTTGCAGCGGCAGTTGGGCTATCCCGCCGTTCCCCGTCCCCCACGGCAACGCGACTTTCAGCTCCATCCGGAATTGGAAGCCCGGTTACAGCGGCTCGAAAAACGGGTGCAGCTCGCGGAGCAGGAGCAGAAAGGGAAGTTCGATCTGAGCGAGTTTTATGCGAAGCAGCCGAAGTTCACGGATGAGGGGGTTGAATAAAGACGGAAGAAGCGCTCCCCTTTGGGTCGCGGCTAAGGGGAGCGCGCGGCGATTATCCGAGGAGGATGACGGTCATGGTGCGGGGGCCGTGGGCGCCGATGACCAGCGATTGTTCAATGTCTGCCGTCTTCGATGGGCCGGCGATCCAGGCTCCGAAGCGGGGTTTGTCGAAGCTCAGCCGCCGGTAGCCCTCGACGAGGTTATTCACCAGCTCGGTTCGCGGAACGACGACGGCCAGGTGCTCGCCGATGAAGTAGATGGCACGATACGACAGGTTTTCGTCCGAGACCCAGACCGCGGCGTTCTCGGCGACCGCGAACTCGGCCGGAACGACGGCGAAGTCGAGCGACGCCAGCTCGTGCGGATCGGTGACAGCCGACCAGTCGACGGTGGAGTCACCAATTCCCGGCACCAGCGAAACCCTCTGCGTTGCCTGCTGATACTCGGGCAATTCGCAAAGCGCGGCGTGAGCGGCAGCGGCATCCGGTACGCACAGACAACGGCCGCCGATCATCGAAAGAACGGACGAGAACTGCTCGACCGGATCATCGTATTGAATCCAGTTGCCGTCGGTCTCGGGGAGGGGTGCCGATTCCGGGAGATGACGACGAACGGTCTTGAGAATTTCCTGACGCGACGACATACGGTTGAATCCAGTGGGGCAGCCGGGAACGGGCGCCGGTCAATCGATATAGATGAACTCGTTCATGCTGAAAAGCGTCTGGCAGAGATCAATCATCGCCAGGCGCGCGGCATCTGGTTTTGCGTCGCCGCCGCGAGCTTTTGTCTGTTGATCCAGAAAGTCGATGACCGCCGCCTGCTCAGCAGACGTCGGCTCTCGTCCGAACGCAAGCCGATACGCCATTTCGATCGCGGGTTGCCGCCCGGCGGGTAGCCGGCTGGCAAACCCTTCCGCGAAACTCCGCCCCTGGGGGCTGTTGAGAAAGGCCAAAGCCTGCGGGGCGATGGTGGTGGTGGAACGCTGGCCGATGCTCACAAGATGTTCGGGCCAGTCGAAGAGCATCATCATCGGGATGAGCTGGCTGCGCTTGATGGAGAAGTAGACGCTGCGCCGTTTCATGTTCGCATCGAGCGTGCCGGGGCCGTAAGGCGTTGGATCGAGCTGGCCGCCAATGTCCAGCATGGCGTCGCGAATGGCCTCGGCTTCCAGTCGGCGAGGGCTCCGCCGCCACAGCAGGATGTTCTCGGGATCGATGGCCGCGCGCTGCTCGTCGACTTGAGTCGATTGCAGATAGACGCTGCTCGACATGAGGAGCTTGTGCAGCCGCTTGAGTCGCCATTCGCCCTGCACCAGATCGGCTGCCAGCCACTCCAGCAGTTCGGGATGGCTGGGGCGTTCGCCGGAAGCGCCAAAGTCGTTGGGAGTGGCGACCAGACCGCGTCCGAAATGGTGTTGCCAGATTCGGTTCGCCACTACGCGCGCCGCAAGCGCCCCGCCGCCGCGTTCGACATCGGTGATCCAGTTGGCGAGCGCCGCGCGGCGAAACGTGGTCCGTTCCCAGCCTGCGGGGGGTGTCAGCGACCAGTCATGGGGCTTTCGGTCCTCGGTCATGAGCACACGGACGAATCCCTGGTCGACGATGTCTCCCTTCTGCTCGACATCGCCGCGACGCAGGAAGTGCGTTTCTGGATAGAAATGCGGAAACCCGCGACCGTCAGCGTGATGCGGGAGCGGGGGCAGCCCTTCTGTTGCGACCAGGACTTTCGTCAGAACAACACCGGGCCCCGCTGTCAGATGAGTCTGCAAGGCCTCGTTCGCCTGACGCCAGGCTTCGCTGCGGGAGCGATACCAGTCGATCGCCGCGTTCCAATCGGCACTCGTACGATCTTCCGGCTGCCCGGCGAGACGGGACAGAACTTTCACGGCAGCGACCGAATACTCGGGCTGACTGACAACGGGAGCTGCGGATCGTTTTCGGCCGAGTGAAAGCCGGAATCGTCCGAGGCTGTGCTGCGGGTTTGGGTGTTCGAACCGCATTTCGATGATTATCTGAGCGGGTCTGGTAACGACCAGCGGCGACGCCAGTTCGAAGACGGCTGCCTGATCTTTGCCGATCTGGCCGTCGACGGCCCAACCGGTCGCCGGGTCGGCATCGAGCGACGTCGCGACCGAGAGACTCGTTTCGTTCTGCTGATGGGTGGCCCGCGCGACGGCAAAGGGAGCGTTCTCGGTCACGCCACCCTCGTTGGCGACTACCTTCAATGTGACATGACTGAGGACAAAGTTGCCATTGCCGGCGCGTCCCGGTCCGCGTTGCGGCAAGGACTCGTCGGCGAGGGCCTCGATCCGTAGCGAGCCAAATTCTCCCTGATCGACGGGAATGCGCACCGTCAGCACATCTTTCGCGGGTGGTGAGCCCTGCGCGAGAAAGGATCCGTCGGCCAGCGATTGGAATTTCGTGCCGGACGCTGACTCGACCGTTCCGTCGGCCCGCAGCCACTCCGCGTCTCGCAGCGATTCCGGCTTGAGGTCTTTCAACCAGCGGCTGAGTTCGTCGGGCAGAACGTCGCGTTCAACGGCGGCGAGCGCTTCGCGCAGTTCGCCTTCTTTCCTGCTGAATTCGAGACGGCGGGCGGCGTTGGCTTCCGGTTCGAGATCGAATTCCTTCTCGCCACGAATGACGGTCGTGAACGTCGCCGCCATCTGGTAGTAGTCGAGGCTGGAGATGGGATCGAATTTGTGGTCGTGGCAGCGGGCACAACCTATCGAGAGTCCCAGAAATGCGACTCCGGTGGTGGCCACCATGTCGTCGAGTTCGTCGTACCGGGCCGACTCGAACTCTTTCTCCGTTAACTGTGTGGGAAACGCCCCCGCTCCCAGAAATCCCGTCGCCATCCACGCCAGCGGATTGTCAGGAGCCAGTTCGTCGCCGGCCAGTTGCCATTTCACGAACGTGTTGTAGGGCAGGTCGTCGTTGAGGGCTTTGATGACGAAGTCGCGGTAGTGATAGGCAGTCGGCCGATCGTAGTCCTGCTCGTAACCATGCGATTCGGCAAAGCGCGAAACGTCCAGCCAGTGTCGTGCCCACCGTTCGCCGAAATGGCGGTTGTTCAGCAACTGGTCGAGCAATTCCGACCAGACCGTCGGGTTAATGTCCCCAGCCGCCTGTCCCTTTGCGAGGCGCGCGGTCCAGTGAGCCATCTCCTCGGGAGACGGGGGTAATCCCAGCAGATCGAACCACGCCCGTCGGATGAGCTTCGCCGCGGGCGCGGCCTTGTTGGGATGCAGTCCCGCCGACTGTTGCCGCGCGAGGACGAACTGATCGATGGGCGTTCGGCACCAGTTGGTAGCGTCGTCGACTTCGGGAGGCGTTGGGGCGGCCAACGGCTGAAAGGCCCAGAACGACCGACCGGCGGCGACATCAATCTCACGCGGTGCTTTTGGGGCCGGTTCTCCTTCGCGTGGGTCGGGGGCACCGCTGCGGATCCATTTCTCGAAGTCGGCAATGACAGTGTCGGACAGCTTGCCCTTGGGGGGCATCTCGAATGTTTCGTGCTTTAGCGCCGCAAGGACGAGGCTTTCATCCGGTTTGCCAGGCACGATTCCCGGGCCCGTTTCACCGCCGCGCCGCATCGCCGGGCGACTGTCGAGAGACAACCCGCCGCGCAGTTTTCCCTGGCTCGCCGCATCGGCCGAGTGACAGGAATAGCACTGCTCGACCAGAACCGGACGAATCCGGGACTCAAAAAATTCCAGCCCGGCGGGGTCATCGGCAGCCGAGGCCGACTGGAAGCCACTGCCAGCGAGCACGCAGCAACCCAGCCAGGCACGGAACAGCGAAAAACGGTCTGGCATGGGTATGGGCTCCGTCAGCATGCGCCCTGGAGAGTGGACTTGGGTGTTCGCAACGTGGAGACGATCTAGTTCAACAGACCGTGCGGCTGAACTCAATGCTGTGGAAGTACAGAGCGGAATTTTCGTAAGGTGTTTTGCCACAGATTGTTGACACGAATTCCGATGTCGGGCAGGGGATGCGGGTTTCGCGGCTTGAATCGAAGTCGAAGTCTCTTGCAGCCCTGCACGGCGGGCAGTACACTTCTGCGTTCCACCGGGGAGCCGATATCGCCCCCGTTGTCTCTTTGAAAGTGATTTGCGATGGTTTACCGACCCCGGACCAAGCTGAAATTGCAGCGTAAGGCGATTCGCTGCCCGAAGTGCGGGAAGCTCGTTGGCTTCCGCATCCGCTGCAAGACCTGTCATAAGAAGTTGAGATAGCGAAGGTTACGATTTCTGGCGGTGTCGGCCAGTCAGCTCGCTTTCTCTGGATTCATGTTCGTCGAAGGTTTGTGATTATGCCCCGGATTGAACGGGATCGTGAAATTGCCAGCCGTCGTCATCGCCGGGCCAAGCTGAAGAAGCTGGAGCTCAAGGCGCTCAAGGCGACCGGTGCCGATCGTGATGCGATTGTCGAAAAGGTTCGCCGGATGAGCCCGCTCTACAACTTCGCCGGTCGCATTGCCGAACTCGAAGCGGCCAAGAAATAGCCGGAAGCCGTGCTTGGTGACCGCCTCGCGGCTCGCCTTGACGCATTCGATTTGCTTGAAGTACAACCCCGCCGGGTGATTCACCGGGAGGGGTTGTCGTGTTTTTGACTCATTGCCACACGCGGCCGTCGACGGTGTGGTCATCGCTTGGCCTGGCCGGATGCTTTGCAATTCTGCTGGCGACCGGCTGCCGGATGACCCCGAATCTCGGTCTGGTCGCCTGTCCCTTGCCGACAACCGAGCAGGTTGCCGAAATTCGCCGGATTGCTCCCCTGGGAACGCCTCGCGACGAGACGATGAAGCGCTTGAAAGACGCGGGCATCATCGGGAATTTCGGGCAGAATCAGTCAATTTTCTACTGCGACATCTGGGAACGCGACGGCGAGCGCTGGCACATCAATGTGGCGCTGCTGTTTGATGACTCTGGAAACCTCTACGCCACGCGGCCGGATGTCGACGGTCAGACGCCAGAACGGCCGCGCGACGAGATCGGCCGCGCGAAGGTTCTCGATGCGCCCGGCGATCCGTTCCTGCAGTAGCGCGGGTCGCAAGACGATCGCGGCGCGGGGGCGTTCGGCGACGTTTTCCTCCACCAGATTCTTACGGATGGGTGAGGTTGCGCTCCGGCTTTGGCATGACGCTTTTCCGTGCCGTGCCGTTTCGATAATCTGCTAGCGGATTGAGGAGTCGAACGGCCGCCCGCGAATTCGGCGGCGAAGTCTGCCCAATCAGCGATGTTTGCGGGGGACGCTTGCTGAAAGCGTATCGAGGACTTGAGGTTCCGTGGCGCTCGTGAACCTGACCAGGTCCGTCTCCGTGACTTCGATTCTTGACCTCGCTTTGTTTGTCCACCTTCGACCGTGTGAATTGCCGTTCGCGGAACCGGCGAGGTTCCTCCGATTCGCACAGGTCCAATTGATCGGTTCCAGATCCCGGAAGCAGTCTCATGCCAATCGCGACTCCGAAACAGTATGCCGCCATGCTCGATGCCGCCCAGAAGGGCGACTATGCCTATCCGGCGGTTAACGTCACGTCGCTCATCACCATCAATGCCGCCTTGAAAGCCTTCGCGGACAGCAAGTCAGACGGCATCATTCAAGTTTCGACCGGAGGCGGCCAGTTCGCCTCGGGAACCTGCGTGAAGGACATGGCGTTCGGAGCCATTGTGCTGGCTGAAGCCGCGCACCGGCTGGCCTCGAAATACAACGTGCTGGTCGCCCTGCATACCGACCACTGTCAGCCGGCCAAGGTCGACTCGTTCCTGAAGCCCCTCATCGCGGAGACCGCGCGTCGCCGTGCAGCCGGGCAGGGGAACCTGTTCCAGTCGCACATGCTCGATGCTTCGGAACTGCCGCTGGCGCAGAACATGGCGCTGTCGAAGGACTTGCTCAAAGCGTGTGCGGAGCAGGAAATCATCCTCGAAGTGGAAGCCGGCGTTGTCGGAGGCGAAGAAGACGGCATCGATAACTCGGATCATCCGGCCGACAAGCTCTATACGACACCGGAAGACATGGTGGCCGTCCACGAGTCGCTGAGCGGAATCGGCCGGTTCCTGTTCGCGGCGACGTTCGGGAACGTCCACGGCAGCTACAAGCCCGGTGCCGTGAAGCTGCGTCCGGACATTCTGAAGAAGGGCCAGGACGCCGTGATGGCCAAGTATGGCAAGTCATCGGAATTCGACCTCGTCTTCCACGGCGGGTCGGGAACGCCGCTCGAGGAAATTCGCGAGACACTTGCGTACGGCGTGGTGAAGATGAACATCGACACCGACACGCAGTACGCCTTCACGCGGCCGATCGCCGACCACATGTTCAAGAACTACTCGGGTGTTCTGAAGATCGACGGCGAAGTGGGCGACAAGAAGCAGTACGATCCGCGCGCCTACCTGAAGATGGCCGAAGCCGGCATGGCCGCCCGTCTGGCACAGGCCTGCGACGACCTGTGCAGCACCGGCAAGACGATCTGCGGTCAGGTGTAGGGTGACACAGGATTGGGTTCCGAAGACCGGTGAAGTATCGCTGGTCTTCGGTCAACTCTTCTAGCAGATTCTGGCAAGTCATTTGAACGAGGCGACTCATGCAGGCGATCACGCTCAAAGAGGCGAAACGTCACCTGGGGCGGCTCGTCGATCAGGTTCTCTCCGATGCCGAACCGCGGATCGTGGTCACCGACAAGGGTGAACAGGTCGTGGTGATGCCGCTGGAGGAATACAGCGCCTGGCAGGAGACGCTGTATTTGTTGGCCAGTCCCGCGAATGCTGCTCACTTGCGGAAGAGCCTTGGCGAGGCGGAAAGCGGTCAGAATCAAACCCATGACCTGGCGGATTCCGTCTGAGATCGGCGATACCATCGCCGGCTTTCAGATCATCACGCCGCGCGGCGACGGCGGCGACGGTAGTATTCGGTCGCGCCGTCGCGCGGGATGTTTCCGTCGACCGCTTCGACGATGTAGCTGTTCGAGAGAATTCGGTAGAAGAGCAGCAGCACGAACGCGCCGCCGGTTCCTGCCGCGAAGCCCATCGGGCTGATCGGCGTGATCTTGTATCCGGTGTCGAACAGCAGGACGACGCCGCAACCGATCAGGCTGCCGCCGATGCCCATCAGAAGCGTGCCGATTGCGCCGCCGGGATCGCGGCCCGGCATGATGGCTTTGGCGGCGAGACCCACCAGCGTGCCGAAGCCGACCCACAGCAGGATTTCATGGGCGGCCTGCTCGGCCACGGCCATCAGGTGTGCTGAATCCATCGTCCTGACCTGTACGAAGAACGGTCCCGCGGCTCGGAGAAGCGGATCGAGCGCGCCGCGATCGCTTCCTGACGGAGCCCATTGCCCTCTGGCAGAACAATCGACATCCTCGGTCGACCAAGTCCACGGTCAAACGGGTTCCAGCGCCCGGCGGAACCGCATGGCCGGACGACTTCGCCCAATCGTCAGAGTTTCACCTGCGAAGGGTCGGCGCGGAGCGGGTGAAACGGCAAAATCGACCGTTTCCTGCGAAGAGTTCTTGCTGATGAGGGCTTGATGGCGCGCTACTTCAAGTACAAGTCTCCTGCCGATCTCGTCGACGACGCGCGACGGCTTGGCTCCGACCTGCCAATGTCCGACGACTGGTCCAGCCTGTGGCGAACCTGCCAGGTCGGCGACCGGACGGTGGGGAATCGATGCTGCATTCAACCCATGGAAGGCTGCGACGGCACGCTTGATGGAGCGCCCGACGAACTGACGTTTCGTCGCTATCGTCGCTTTGGGGCAGGCGGGGCGAAGTTGCTCTGGGGCGAAGCGACGGCGGTCTCCGACGCGGGCCGGATGAATCCGCGACAGCTTTGCCTGAATTCATCGACCGCGTCCGCGATTGAAACCATGCTGGCCGACTGTCGTGCCGCCCATCGCGAAGTCTTTGGCAATGACGACGACTTGCTGCTTGGTCTGCAGCTCACGCACTCCGGCCGTTACAGCTTTCGGAAGCCCATGCGGGCCGTCGCCGATCCGCTGCTCGACCCTCGGACGATCGACAAGTCCGTTGGTCGGCCCGTCAGTTCTGCCGATCCACTGCTCACGGACGGCCAACTCGAAGAGCTGATGGAACAGTACGTGATCGCGGCAAAACTGTCGGTGGAAATCGGCTGTGACTTCGTCGACCTGAAACAGTGCCACCACTACCTGCTTTGCGAACTGCTGGGAGCACGCACGCGGCCGGGGAATTATGGGGGATCGTTTGAAAATCGGACCCGTTTCATCCGGACCCTGGTTCTGCGACTGCGTGCGGAATGTCCGTCCCTGATCCTGGCCAGCCGTTTCAATGCGTACGATGGAATACCGCACGTCGGGCAGGGAGAGGACTTTGTCGGTGTTCCCGTGGATTATTCGACGCCGGTGAGGGACGGATTCGGGTTCGATCCCGAGAATCCGGGGAGAATGGACCTCGCCGAGCCGATTCAGCTCGCGAAATCGCTGGCGGAGTGGGGAGTCTCACTTCTCAACGTGACGATGGGGAACCCCTACGCCAACCCTCACCATGTGCGCCCGGCCGAGTTTCCCCCAGTTGATGGTTATCACGCCCCGGAACATCCGCTGCTGGGAGTGCTCCGGCATTTCGAGGCGACGGCTGCCATTCAACACGCGGTTCCCGAGACGCCGGTCGTCGGGAGCGGCTACAGTTGGTTGCAGGACTTCGCGATGCACGCCGGAGCCGCGAATATTGCCGAGGGGCGGTGCGCGTTTGTGGGGATGGGGCGGGCATCGCTGTCTCAGCCGGATTTTGCCCGACAGCTTCAGGAAACGGGGCGGATGGACCGGAAACGAGTCTGCCGGACGTTTTCGTATTGCACAAACCTGATGCGGACCAAGGACCATCCGCTGGGACAATACGCGACGGGTTGTCCACCCTTCGACAAAGAAGTCTACGGCCCACTGTGGAAAGAAGTGGAAGCGAAGCGGCAGGCGTAGGGAGTCAAGTGTCGAGGGTCTAGAGTCGAGACGGCAAAGTGGCCCGATTCACCATCTTCGTTATTCGTCTTAAGTCAGGGTCTCTCACCAAGGCACGGAGGCACGAAGAAAGACAAAATGAGTTTCGAGCGGGCGATCTGAATTGTGCCATTGGTTTTCTCCGTGCCTTCGTGGCTTGGTGAGAAACCAGGATTTGCTTTCTCTTCCGGGTGCGGACGAAGACGTCCCACATCAGCCACCCGATTGAAAAGTTCTTGAATCCGAGTGCCAATTGCCGTATCGGTTGAAGAGTGGGCTATCCTGGGGAGGACCGAGATCATGAGACATGCCGGCGCGGTTCTGTTTGTTCTTACGGCAAGTTTCGCCAGTGAACGCGGGACTGTGTTGGCGCAGGGAATTGCTGTTCAGCAGCCTGTCGTTCGCCAATTCGGCGTGAATACCTCGGTCTCAGTTCCCGATCGCGGTGGCGTGCTGCTCGGCGGTGTCGATCGGGCGGCATCCGGGCGATCGTCATATGGGCCGGCGTGGCGGGGATCGTCCATCGGTGTCGAACGCTCGTCCAGTTCCGTTTCTGCCCACGTGTTCATTCACGACCTGCGGGCCATGGATGAAGCCCTGCTGCGCGAGGCGGGCTATGACGAACGTTCAATGACCGACAACAGGGGCACGATGAGACGGACACTTCAAACTGTCCCATCGCCCTCACAGCGATTCCAACGCGCCGACGCCGAGCGGTTCGAGCAACTGGCGCTCAAGGCCGAACAAGCCGGTCGGAACGTCGTCGCCGAGATGCACTGGCAGATGGCGGCCAAGTACGGTTCGCAGACCGCTCAAAAGCGTCTGGGCAGCAACCGCTGAGGTGGTGTGAGCAGGCTATCAAATGCTCGTCGTCCACCGAGCACGTCTACTCTAACCACCTCCCACTAACCACCAACCACTCTCCGGCCCCTCAATCATTCAGCGAATGCATGAGCGGTTGCTTTGCGAAGCGTTCGCCGCGGGCATCGTAGAAGTAGACCTGGCGGGCCTCGCTGGCGTAGACCGCGGCCAGTTGGACCTGTCGGGGGCCCCGCAGGAGAAATTGGAGGCCGCAGGTCTGGTCACCCCGGCGAATGGGGATTTCCTGAAGTCGGAACTGCTCGGCCAGCAGATTTTCTTTTTCACACAGAATCCGCAGCACATATTCGCGGAGTTGGTCCAAAGTGCGGATGGCATCGGTTGCAAAGCTCATCGGCGATCCTCGGAGTTTTCGACATCACGGGTGACGGCTTCCCAGTCGGCAAGGCTTATCATTCGGCCGGTCCGTGAAGAATCTTCTGACATCACCCGCCGGAGGAACCGACGGTTCCATTCGCCGTAATCGTTGCGGCTTGCCTAATCGGTATCCCGGAGAGATCGTTCAAGCACCATGCCTGACGCATTGGTTGCCAACGCGGGGTTACCGGGTCTCATCAGCTCTCGGCTTCGAGTTCGTTGATGCGATAGCGGGCAGCCATCGGCATGCGGCGGCCGGTGCCGAACGCGCGGGGGGAGAGCTTGATGCCGGGGGGCATCTGGCGGCGCTTGTACTCGTTCTGGTCAAGCTTGCGGGCGACCCACTCCACGGTTTCGCGCGGGTACGACTGGCAGAGCGTACTGATCGAGCGTTCCTCTTCGATCAGGCCGTCGAGGATGCCATCGAGGATGGGATAGGGCGGCAGGCTGTCCTGATCGAACTGATCGGGAGCCAGTTCGGCGCTGGGGGCCTTGTCGACAATACCGGCCGGAATGACTTCGCGACCTTCGCGGACTTCGTTGATGTAGCGGCACAGGGCGTAGACATCTCGCTTGAACAGATCGCTGAGAACCGCGAATCCTCCGGCCATGTCGCCATACAGGGTGCAGTAGCCAACGGCCAGTTCGCTCTTATTGCCGGTGGCGAGAGCGATCCAGCCATGATGGTTGCTGCGCAGCATCACGATCGCCCCGCGTATCCGCGCCTGGAGATTCTGTTCAGGGAGACCGGTTGGTTTCGAGAGAAGTTCGGGACCGACGACCGCCAGCGATTCGTAGGCCTGATGAACGGCATCGATCGCGACTTCCTCGGCATCAATGCCCAGTCGCTCGGCCAAAGCCAAGGCATCGCTAACGCTGTGCGGCGAACTGTAGCGGCTGGGCATGAGGATGCCGTGGACGTTTTCCGGGCCGATGGCTTTCGCGGCGATATAGGCGGCCAAAGCGCTGTCGACGCCGCCTGAGAGACCGAGTACGCAGCCGGTAAATCCGCTCTTGGCCATGTAGTCGTGGAGCCCCAGGATCAGGGCGTCGAGGAGTTGCGCTTCGTCGGCGGGAGCTGGCGCGCTGACGGCTGGCGGGAGGTGATCCAGGTCGATGATGTCCAGCATCTGGCGAAAGCCATCTAGCGCGCGAACGGTTTCGCCATGCTGGTTCAAAACGACGCTGTGGCCATCAAAGACAAGGTCGTCATTTCCTCCCACCTGGTTGACGAACAGGAACGGAACGCGATGCCGGGCGACGTGTCGCTTGAGAATTCCTTCGCGGCGCAACGGCTTACGGGCCTCGAACGGGCTCGCGGAGACATTGATGAGGATGTCGGCCCCGGCCTGCATGAGCAGCGAGACCGGGTCGGGAAGCTGGCGCGGTTCGGTGTGATAGAACGTGTCGGGTTCGCCCCACCAGGCGTCTTCGCAGATATGCACACCCAGGCGGCGACCGCGAAATTCGAGCGGGCGAATGTCTTCGGTGGCGGCGGGCCGAAAATAGCGTTCTTCGTCGAAGACGTCGTAATTCGGGAGCAGAAGCTTGTGAACCGTTCCGCGAACCATGCCATCGGCCAGCAGGCTGCACGCGTTGGCGATCCGGCCGTTGGGGACGTTCCAGGACGTGGGATGGCCGACCAGCAGGCCGACCCCGAGTTCGCCTGACAACTTGGCCAGCCGCTGGACCGCGCGATCGCAGGCGGCGGTGAATCCTTCCCGGAGCAGCAGGTCTTTGGGGGGATACCCGCAGACAGCCAGTTCCGAGCAGACAAATAGATCGGCCCCGGCGGCGGCAGCGGTGCGGGCGGCCCCTTCGATGAGATCGGTGTTTCCGACGACGTCGCCAACGGTCGGGTTCAACTGGGCGAGGGCCACCTTCATTCGCGAATCCTGCACGGTCCGGAACGGCACCCGCGGGTGCCGTTCCTAGGCTAACCTGATAAACTTCCTGATTCTGGATGGGGCTTCAAAACCCTCTGGACGACGGCACCCCTCACCGGATTGTCGAGATTTTCGAGACGCCAACCGGGTTTTGAAAGTCGCAATAGATTCTTGCCGCACGGAGGCTTCGATGAAAGTCGTGGGATTCGTTTCTCTCATTCTCTGCGCCACGTCTGTACTGGCGGTTGCGCAGGAACTGCCGAGCGTCAACAAAGTTCGGATGACGGAGGGCGACCTCAAACTGCTCGCGCTCCTGCGGAACGCCGATCCTGAGACCGACCGATCGGCTCTGGTTGATGAGTGGGTCGACCGGGAACTGATTCGCAGTTTTCTGGCATCGCGAAAGGTGACAGCCGACGCAGACGACCTGGCCTGGCAGCGCGAGCAATTGAACGGCCTGCTGACGCGGCGCGGGGAAATGCCGGCGGAGTTCTGGAAGCGGATGGGGGTCAGCCCGGAACGGATCGACCGGGAACTGTCGCTGACGCTGGCCTGGATTCGGTTCGTCAAGGACTCGGTCTCCGAGAAACAGATCGCCGAGTATTTCGCGGCTCATCGTCCGGAACTGGACGGGACGCAGGTTCGGGGGCGACAGATTTTCCGCAAGCGCCCGAAAATGGCACGAGACGAAGATCTGAAAACGCTGGTCGAAGAACTGACGGCCCTGCGGGGGAAGATTGCGGCGAAGGAATTGACGTTTGAACAAGCCGCGAAACAATTCTCCGACGCGCCGAGCAAGGTCGATGGCGGAGATGTCGGCTGGTTTGGAGCCGATGGCCGGATGCCCCTCGCGATTGCGGCGGCGGCCGTACGATTGAATCCCGGCGAGATGACCGAGCCGATTGTGACGCCGTTTGGCGTTCACCTGGTTCTGGTCGAGGAGAAGCAACCGGGCGAACTGAGTCCGGAAGATGCGCGGCGAACCATTCTCGACCGATGGAATCAGGATCTGTGGTCCCGCACGGCCCAGAGCCTGCGCCGGGAAGCAGGGCTTTCGCCGAGGACATCACCAATGACAGTGCCGATCGCTGACGCACCGCAATCCAAGTAACGAGTAACGACCGTGCCGAAAAAATCGGGCAAGAAGGTCCGCATCGATTTCCGCAAGAACCGCGGCCGAGTGGCGCGGAACAATGACCTCACGCGCGATGTTCAGAAGGGGGATGTCGCCGACGACAAACTGGCTTCGGGAGAGCGGCTCTCCGGGAAAGGGAAACTCTCGCGCAGGCGTACGATCGTTGGGGTGACGGTCGAGGGCGACCAGATTATTCGCGATGTGGATGAAGCGGGCTGCCTGACGGGCCGGGTGCTGTCGGCCATCGGCGGGCTGCACTGCCGGGTCGAGGGGCCGGACCAGGTGGTTTACGACTGCTCGGTCCGACGTGTCGTTCGTACGCTGACGCGCGAAGCGCGCAACGCCGTGGTGACCGGAGACCGGGTGCTGTTCAGGCCGCTCGACAAGGAGTCGGGCATCATCGAACGCGTCGAGCCGCGATCGGGAATTCTGGCACGCGGTCACCAGCGTCAGCAGCATATCCTGGTCGCGAACATCTCACAGGTTGCCATTATCGGTTCGCTGGAAGAGCCCCATCTGAAACCGGCTTTGATCGATCGGTTCCTGGTGAGCGCGGAAAAGGGTGGAGTCAAGGCGCTCATCTGTTTGAACAAATCCGACCTCGTCGATCTGGCGGATTTGCAGCAGATCATCGGCCTCTATGCCCGACTGGGTTATCGCGTGGTGCCGACCAGTTCGCGGACGGGGCAGAATGTCGACCTGTTGCGGCATCTGCTCGCCGGAGAACAAACCGTCTTCTCCGGCCAATCAGGGGTTGGCAAATCGTCATTGCTGAACCTGTTGTGTCCGGGGCTGCAACTGGGGATCGGAGAGGTCAGCCAGGACACCGGGAAGGGGCGGCATACAACGCGGCACTCGCAGCTTTTGCGGCTGGAAACGGGTGGCTGGGTGGTTGACACGCCGGGGATTCGCCAGATGGAAATCTGGGACGTGGCCGGGGGCGAGGTGGAGGGATTCTTTCGCGAGTTCCGCCCGTTCGTGTCGCACTGCCGCTTCAACAGTTGTCTCCACCTTGAGGAAGACGGCTGCGCCATCCGCCAGGCGGTGCGGCATGGCCTGATATCCCAGATCCGCTACGAGAGCTACGTACGGATGGTGGTGGGGGACGATTAGGCGGCTTCGGCCTGCCCTCGCGCCGAAGGAGAGGAAACATGAGCCACGAATCGCGAGTGTTCGAGTTCACCCTGTGGCTGGCGGATGATGCGCGGGATCACGCTGAGTGGTCCGAGGCGCTGTACGAAGCTGGCGGGGACGACATGCTGGTCGGCGTGCTGGCGGGGAAGCCCTACGTTGGCGTCCATCGCCGGGCCGAGTCGCTGGAGGCGGCCATCCGATCGGCCCGTGACACGGTACAACAGGCTGGTCTGCAAGTCGTGAAATGCGAGATCGAGCCGGAAGTGATCGCCAACTGGTCGTGACAATCGCGCAGGGAATGGCATCGTGCGATAGCACCCCGGCGAACCGAATGACCGAGGCTCCCGATGCGACGGAGAATATGGACTCAGCCGCATTCTCGCCACGGGATTCCTCTGCGTACTCAGCGATCTCGGAGGTGAACTCATCTTGCTGGCGAGCCGATTGGCGGCGGGGCGACTACAATCCGCAGGACTGAGTGAACGGTGGTCTGCGGAATTCCCGCGGTCCATGACACGCGCTCTTCTTCCAGCCGATCTCCAGGGAATTATGGGATACGCGAGTTTGCAGGCCTGTGTGGCCGATCTGGAACGGACGGGGCAACTGCGTCGTATCGATGTGGAGATCGACGCGCATCTTGAAGCCGCCGAGATTCAGCGGCGCGTTTATCAGGCTGGCGGTCCGGCGCTATTGTTCACGCGGGTGCGCGGCTGCCGCTTTCCAATGGTTTCGAATCTGTTTGGAACCAAAGAGCGGACGCGGTTCCTCTTTCGCGATGCGCTGGAACGGGTCAGGCGGCTCGTCGAACTGAAGATTGATCCGTCGCTCGCGGCGCGGCGGCCCTGGCAGTATGTCGGTGTTCCGTTGTCGCTGTGGAACATGTGGGTCCGCAAGGCGCGGTCGGGGCCGGTCAGCGCATGCGAGACGACGCTCGATCAGTTGCCGATGATGCAGAGCTGGCCCCGCGACGGCGGGCCGTTCATCACGCTGCCGCAGGTCTATTCGGAGGATCCGTCCCGGCCGGGCTTCACGAGATCGAACCTGGGGATGTACCGGGTTCAATTGGCGGGGAACGAGTATGTGCCCAATCGCGAAGTGGGGCTGCACTACCAGATCCATCGCAGTATCGGCGTGCATCATGCGGCGGCGATCGCGCGAGGAGAGCGCCTGAAGGTCAACATCTTTGTCGGCGGTCCGCCAGCGATGACATTGGCCGCGGTGATGCCGTTGCCGGAAGGACTGTCGGAATTGACGTTCGCCGGAGCCCTTGGGGGGCGTCCCATCCGGATGGTGTGTCAGCCGGGCCGGCTGCCGTATTGGGGAGACGCCGACTTTGTGATTTGCGGGTCGATCGATCCGAAGCGTTCAAAACCCGAAGGACCGTTTGGGGATCATCTGGGGTACTACAGCCTGGTCCATGACTTTCCGTGCCTGGAGGTCGAGAAGGTCTATCATCGCCGCGACGCGATCTGGCCGTTTACCGTGGTCGGCCGTCCGCCCCAGGAAGACACATCGTTCGGCGAGATCATTCACGACCTGACCGGGCCAATCATTCCGACGGTCTTGCCGGGAGTGAAGGGAGTCCACGCCTGCGACGCGGCCGGGGTGCATCCGCTGCTGATGGCGATCGGCAGCGAGCGCTATGTTCCCTATGCGACCACTCGGCGGCCGCAGGAACTGCTGACCATCGCCAATGCGATTCTGGGGCAAGGGCAGCTCAGCCTGGCGAAGTACCTCTTGATCGTCGCGCACGAGGACGACCCCTCGCTCGATCTGCACGACATTCCGGCTTTCTTCCGACATTTGCTGTCGCGGGTTGACTGGGAACGCGACCTCCATTTTCAGACGCGCACCACGATCGACACTCTGGACTACTCGGGCAGCGGATTTAATGAAGGTTCGAAACTGGTGATCGCGGCGGCGGGGCCGGTGAGACGGGAGTTGCCAACCGAATTGCCGGCTGGCCTGACGATGCCGGAAGGCTTCGAGACGCCGAAATTTTGCGAAGCGGGGATTCTCGCGGTCACCGGTCCGTCGACGTCGGGACGAACGGTGGAGGATTACTCGCGCGACATCACTCGGTTCTGCGACTATTACCCGGTCAATCACCCGATCAACGCGATCCCGCTGGTTCTTGTCGTTGACGACAGCGAGTTCGCCAGCCGGTCTTTGAACAACTGGCTGTGGGTGACGTTTACGCGGTCCAATCCGGCGGCGGATCTGGATGGAATCGGCCGGTTCACGCACCAGAAGCATTGGGGAGCGCGGGGATCGCTCGTGATCGACGCGCGGATCAAACCGCATCACGCTCCGCCGCTGGTTGAAGATCCAACGGTGACTCGCCGCGTCGAGGAACTGGCGGCACCGGGCGGGCCGCTGTACGGGTTGTTTTAGGATGTGCAGCCATGCAGGCTGAGCAGGCCAAAAGCACACTGGCGAAGCCAGTGATACACGAGCAGGAAGCCGTCCGCAGACGAAGCAGGGCAGCGCTCCCGTTGGATCGCGGCTAAATTCGGCGGGCGCGTGCCAGTGGCACCCGAATCGAAAGCCATCCCGATCCGAGTTACGAACCGGGGGTCACGGCTTCGATGAACGCCTTGACGCGGAAGGTGACGGGTTCAGGGCGATCAGCGATCGTGATGGTGAAAACGTCATCGTAGTCGCCGGCTCCTTCGGTAGGGGCGAAGGTCAACGGCAGGACATGCACTGGCCGCGCCTCGCTGGGGAGACGAACCTTGAATGCCTCGTCCCCTTTCTCCCGCTCCAGCTTTTCGATGCTGAACGGTTTGCGGCCGCGAATCACGACGTTCATCACTTTCGACTGACCGATGCGGACGGCACCGTATTGCAATTCGGCGGGGGTCACCATGATGTCGGCTTCCACCCGTGCTTCGACGGGGACCGGAACCAGCGGATTGTTGGCATCGGTGGTGACCAGTTGCAGGGTATCAGTCACCATGCCGGCCGTGGGCGCGGCTGCCATGGCGACATTCAGGCGGTACTTGACGGTGCCGCCAAGCCGTTCGACCTCGACGGCTTCGGCCTGAAACAATTGGTTGGAGACCTTGACCTCGTTGATCCGCCAGTCGGCACTGCCGGCATAGGCGACTTCGATCGACTGTTTGGCGGGCTGGCCGACTTCGACGATGCCGAAGTTGACATTGCCGGGGGTGAGGACGACGTCGGTTCGAATGTAGACCGTCAGTGGAATGCGAACTTCCTGGGACAGCCCCTTGGAGGGTTCATAAAACGTGACCAGGGCGGCCGAATCTTTGCGACGCATGAAGCGGACGGTGTCCATCGAAATTTCGATGAAGGCTTCCTGGCCGCTGGGAATGACGTCGACCGTCTTCTGGGCCTTGGAACAGCCGCACGACGTGCGGACGTTCGTGATTTGAATGTCTTCGCGGTAAAGGTTGCGGACCTTGAGCTTTGTGCTGCAATCGGCTCCGCGAGCGACCACGCCGAAATCGATGCTCTGCTTTTCGAGCATCTTTTGGGCCCAGTTGAGTTGCTGGGCAGAGACGTCTGTCGCGTTGATCGACACAATGAGGGCGATCGCGAACACCAGGCGCAAAGGCAAAACGGCGTACGTCAGTCCAGCCATGGAGACAATTCCCTCGTGGCGATCGACCGGTTTCAAAGCCGCGAGCCTTGTCGCTTCGCTAACCGGTTGCCGCCAAACAAGCTCGTCACGAATCCTTCCGAAGATCGGCTGTCGCTAGCGCGAAGTTAATGGCGCCCGTCCGAATTGTCAATCTGGCAATGACTTAACGTATGTAGGCCGGTTTCTTCGGCGCAAAACTTGCGTTTGGAAAATTCTCACGGAGAGCTGAACGACCGTTACAGGTGTCAGGATCGGAGCCGCCTGATATGATAGAGGTCCGCCTGGACCGACCAACCTCGTTTCGGTTCGAAAGACCCGCCCATGAAATCCTCGCTGTCCCGCTGTTTTCGTCCGATCCTCGTCGGACTTCTACTTACCCTCGTTGCCATTCAGCCAATAAAGGCGCGAGCAGCCGACGATGTTGCTCCCCAAGCGGCCGGCGCGGCCAAAGTGCCGGACAACCCATTTCCAAATCGGGTTCCAGCAGCCGATCTGGATGGGGGCGTCGAGTGGCTGAATACTTCGGGGCCGATCTCTCTGAAGGATTTGCGCGGCAAGATCGTGCTGCTCGACTTCTGGACGTTCTGCTGCATCAACTGCATGCACGTCCTGCCGGACCTGGCGTACCTGGAAAAGAAGTACGACAAGCAGATTGTCGTGATCGGCGTTCATTCCGCGAAGTTCGACAATGAAAAGGAAACGGGGAATATTCGCAAGGCCATTCTGCGATACGAGATCGAGCATCCGGTGGTCAACGACGCCAACATGACGATCTGGCGGAAGTTCGGGGTCCGGGCGTGGCCCACGCTGGTAATGCTCGACCCCGAAGGTTTTTACTGCGGCTACGTTTCGGGCGAAGGCAACCGCGAAATTCTGGACGTCGTGATTGGCAAGGTGATCGACTACCACCGCGCCAAGGGGACGCTGGACGAAACGCCCGTTCGCTTTGACCTGGAACGCAACAATCAGAAGCCGACGCCGCTGAAGTTTCCGGGCAAGCTGCTGGCCGATGCCGAGAACGACCGTCTGTTCATCTCGGACAGCAACAACAACCGCATCGTGGTCACCACTCTTGATGGCAAGCTGCTGGCGACCATTGGCGGCGGCCAGATTGGCGACGCCGACGGTACGTTCGCGGAGGCCCAGTTCGATCATCCGCAAGGAATGTGCCTCGTGGGAGATCAACTTTACGTCGCCGATACCGAGAACCATCTGATTCGCCAGGTTGATCTCACCAAACAAACGGTGAAGACGCTGGCAGGAACGGGCGAACAGGCACGAGGGCGATCGGTGGGCGGGAAGCTCGGCGAGACGCCGCTCAACAGCCCGTGGGATCTGGAAGTCGTGGATGGGGTGATGTACATCGCGATGGCGGGGCCTCACCAGATCTGGTCGCATCGACTGGGATCGGACTCGGTTCAAAACTATGCCGGTTCGGGGCGAGAAGACATTCGCAATGGACGGCTGGACGAAGCGGCGCTCGCGCAGCCATCGGATCTGATTGCGAAGGGCACGACATTGTATGTCGTCGACAGCGAGGGCTCGTCGGTCCGAGCGATCAGCACCCAGGCCGACAATGACCTGGAGATGCCCAAGGGCGAGGTTTCGACCGTGGTGGGAACCTCCGACCTGCCGATGGGGCGCTGCCTGTTTGAATTTGGCGATGTTGACGGCGTGGGGGGCGAGGTGCGGTTGCAGCATCCCCTGGGGCTGGCGCTCTCCGGAGACACTCTCTTCGTGGCGGATGCGTACAACCACAAAGTGAAAGCCGTCGACCTCAAGACTCGCGAATGCACGACGTGGCTGGGGGGGGGGGAAGGGGCCGGACTCGACCCGGTGCAAATGTCCGAACCGGCCGGCCTGGTCGTCGTCGGCAATTCCCTGTTGATCGCCGACACGAACAATCACCGCATTCTGAAGGCGGATCTCAAGACGAAGGCGGTAACGCTGTTCGAAATCCCGGGGCTGGAACCGCCGACCGCCATGCCCACGACGGCTGCCGACGAACCGGCCGGGGAAGCCGCGATTTCCCTGAACCCGGTGACCATTGGCGGCGACATGCTGACGATCGAACTGCGGTTGAGCCTGCCTGCCGAGCACAAGGTGAACATGGCGACCCCGGTGACGGTTCGGTTGAAGCCCGTTGCCGATCAGACTCTGATTGCGGCCGACAACCTGGGGGTGCGGCATGAAGCGGCCGAGGCGGACGGACGTTTGCAGGTGAAGATTCCGTTGGCGGCGGCTGCCGGACAGGGCGAGTTCGAAGTGAAGCTGGTGGTCCCGTATTGCCGCGAAGGGGTCGGCGGGTTGTGCCGCCTTGGCCAACGGACGTATCGGCTGCCCGTCGTCGTGAAGGCTGATGGCAAGAACGCCCCGGTCGTGCTTTCCGCCGACTTTTTGACGGAATAGCCGGGCGGAAGTTCCCGGTTGCGAAATCCGAGACAAGCATCATGCCGCAATTCATCGAGCAGCCGACGCGTATCGCGGCTGTTGGGACGAAGCCCAAAATCATTGAAGAATACTTTGGGCGCGTGAACTCGGGAGATGCGGGACTGAGCATCGCCCGCATGGTCAGTCCCGCGGGCTGGGAGGAACCGGGTCAACGGCCCGAGTTCGCCGAGTACACCGTGGTGCTCAAAGGGCGGTTGCGGGTTGAGTTCGAGGGCGGAGAGCGGGATGTCGCGGCGGGAGAGGCCGTGATGACGGCAGCGGGCGAGTGGATTCGTTACAGTACTCCCGAGGAAGGGGCGGAATACGTGGCGATCTGCCTTCCCGCTTTCTCGCCAGGGACGGTGCACCGTGACGAGTGACCGACCGCCCGGCTGTACGACTCACATCTCAACTGCCTGAAAACATGCCTGCGGATATTCTTGAGCGGATCATTGAGCGAAAGCGGCAGGATCTGGCGGCCTGCCAGCAGCGACTGCCGCTTGACGCCCTGCGTGAGCGTCTGGCCGATGCGGCGCCGCCCCGCGACTTCGTGGGGGCTCTGAGACGTGCCAGCCACATGGGGCTGATTGCGGAAGTCAAGAAGGCGTCTCCCTCGGCCGGCGTGATTCGCGAAGACTTTGACCCGGTGCAGATCGCTCGGGCGTATGAAGCACATGGGGCCAATTGCATCAGCGTGCTGACGGATGAGCCGTTCTTTCAGGGAAAGCTGGACGACCTGATCGCGGTTCGGCGGGCGGTTTCCATTCCGGTCATTCGGAAGGACTTTCTCATCGACCCGTACCAGGTGATCGAAGCGCGGGTGGCGGGAGCCGACTGCGTGCTGCTCATCGCGGAATGTCTGAGCGACGCGGATATGTCGCTCCTGTTTGAAACCGCCGCTGACTTGGGTATGGCCTGCCTGATCGAGCTCTATGATCCGGAAAACCTGCCGCGTGTTCTGCGCCTCGCGCCGCCGCTCGTCGGTGTGAACAATCGCGATCTGCGTTCGTTTGTCGTGGACCTCAATCATTCGCTGACGATCCGCCCGCAAGTTCCAGAGCAGGCCGTCTTCGTGAGCGAGAGCGGCATCCGGACTCCCGCCGACGTGGCGCTGCTCGCCGATCATGGCGTGAACGCGATTCTGGTGGGCGAAAGCCTGATGCGGCAGCCCGATGTGGGGGCGGCTATCGACACGCTTCTCAGCCAAGTTCGATAAGCCGTACTCGGTTCAATTCCGAAATTGCGTCCCCGGCAAGATTGGGATCGGCTGGGTTTGAACGCCGAGCTGGTATCCTCGACAATTCCACGAGTTCCAATTCTTTCGTGATGGACGGCAGCGATGCATGCGGAATATGTCGAGCGACTGGTCAATCTGCTGGACCCGGCGGCCAATCTGCTGCTGAGCGGCACTTTCGAAGAAGCCGAGGCTGCGGTCGCTACGGGTGATGAAGAGGCGATACGGGCGATCGATGGGCAGTTCGCGATTGTCGCGAAGGTGGGCAAGTTCGTTCGGATGGCCCGGTCGATCGGTCGGCCGATGCGTTACTTTCTGGCGAAGCGGGCGGAAGGCCCGTGCCTAGTTGTCGCGGAACGGATCGACGAAATCGCCGAATGGCTGCGCAACGAGGGGCTGGCGGAGCAGTTTCATCCGTCCTACACGCGGATGGTTCCCGCTCATTATCTCCTGGAATTGCAGCTTCTCGGCTGCCCGGATCCGAACCCGCGACTCAACCGTTTCTTCACGCCCGAGCGGAATCGCTGGTCGACCGATCTGACAGATATCGGCCGGCGGTACATCGAAGCCGTTTCGAAGGAACTCGATCGCTGGCTTGATATGGTTCCGAAGAAAGAACCGCTCGGGATGCTGTTTTCCGGCGGCGTCGACAGTGGCGCGGTTTTGCTGACTCTGTACGACCGCCTGCTCAAGCGTGGCGAAGCCCCGCAACGGCTGAAAGCGTTCACGCTGACGGTCGCCGGTGAAGGCCAGGATGCCGCGCAGGCCCGTGAGTTTCTGGAGCGGCTCGACCTGGGCTACCTGCTGGAAACGATCGACGTCGACGTTTCCGCAATCGACCCGGCGGCGGCGGTGCGAGCCGTGGAAGACTACAAGCCGCTCGATATACAAGCCGCGACGATGGGACTGGCGCTCTGCCGGGGGATTCGGGAACGCTATCCGGACTGGGTGTACCTGGTCGATGGCGATGGCGGGGACGAAAACTTCAAGGACTACCCGATTCACGAAAACCCGGAGCTGACAATCCGCAGCGTGCTCAACAATCCGCTGCTCTATCACGAAGGCTGGGGAGTGGACGCGGTCAAGCATTCGCTGACCTACAGCGGCGGGCAAAGTCGCGGGCACGTCCGCAGTTACGCGCCGGCCCGGCAGCTCGGTTTTCGTGGGTTCAGTCCGCTCGCGTTGCCGAATGTCATCGAAGTTTCGGAAGGCATCCCATTCATTGAACTGACCGACTGGCAGGAAGAGCGGCTCTATGCCCTCAAGGGAGAGATCGTTCGTCGTGGCGTCGAAGCCGTGACGGGACTGGCGATGCCCGTGTTTGAGAAGCGCCGGTTCCAGCGAGGTGCTGCGTCGGATGACGTCCTGGCGACGCGATTCCCGCCGGACGAACGCGGCTATCGTCACCTGTTCGCGAACCTCTACGCGGACTGTGCCCGATAACGGAAAGCCATCGCGTGAGCGCCTCCGTTTCGTGGACCGATCGTGACGTGCTCGCGGCCCGGCCGCCGCGTGAGATCGTTTCCATTGACGAGCCGTATGCCGCGCTGGTCGAAGACGAACGGACGGCGGCGGGAACCGTTGAACCGGTCGCTACGCTATTCCTGACAAATCGTGAATGCCCGTTCCGGTGCGTCTATTGCGACCTCTGGAAACACACGACGACCGATCGGGTTCCCGTCGGCGCGATACCCCGTCAGATCGACGCGGCTCTGTCCCGGCTCCCGCAGGCCCGGCACATCAAGCTGTATAACAGCGGCAACTTCTTCGATGCTCAGGCCATTCCGCCGGAAGACCACCCGGCGATCGCGGAGCGCGTCCGTACATACAAAACAGTCATCGTCGAGAATCACCCCCGGCTGTGCGGCAGTGCCTGTCGCGACTTTCGCCAGCGATTGTCGGGTGAGTTCGAAATTGCCATGGGTCTGGAGTCTGTCCATCCGGATGTGCTCCCGCGTCTCAATAAGCGGATGACGGTGGACGACTTTCGCCGTGCGGCTGGTGAACTTCGCGAAGTCGACATTCACGTGCGGACCTTTCTGTTACTGAATCCACCTTGGCTGGAGCCAGATTCGTGGGTCGAGTGGGCGCTTCGCGGGCTGGAGACGGCAATCGATGCCGGGTCGCGTGTCTGCACGGTGATTCCGGTTCGTGCGGGGAATGGCGCCATGGAACTGCTCGCGCAGCGGGGAGAGTGGTTCCCGCCGCGGCTGGAGATGCTCGAAGAGGTGATGGAGACGGCGCTGGGGTGGAATCGGGCCCGGGTATTTGTCGACGTGTGGGACGCCGGGCGGCTATTTGGCGAAGACGGCGAAACGCGGCAGCGGGTGGAACGACTGGCACAGGCCAACATGACACAGGTCTTTGAAAGATGGATGCCATTGCGATGAAGACCGTGCGAGCCGATGTGCTGATCCTGGGGGCGGGATTCTCGGGGAGTCTGTTGGGATGGCTGCTGGCGAAGTCGGGCCGGCAAGTGGTCATCGCCGATCGTCTACGTCATCCGCGGTTCGCGATTGGTGAGTCGTCAACGCCGCTCGCCGATCTGGCCTTGAGGCTGCTTGCCGAGAAGTATGAATTGCCGGAACTCGCCGCGCTCTCGCATTATGGATCTTGGAAGGAATCGTTCCAGAATCTTCGTTGCGGGCTCAAGCGGGGGTTCAGCTACTTTCGGCAGCCTGTCGGTGAGGAGTTTCATCCGGGCGACGATCACGGCCAAGAACTGCTTGTCGCGGCCAGCTTGAATGACGCCATTGGAGACACGCACTGGCTGCGGGCTGACGTCGATCAGTGGTTCGCGGGGAAGGCCGCCGAGGCAGGGACGCAGGTGTGGGAAGCGGCCGACCTTCACGTGACGGGTCGATCTCCCTGGGTCTGGAGCGGGACGATCAACGGGGGCGAAAGAGCGGTCACGGTGACGGCGGACTTTGTCGTCGACGGGACCGGGCCCGCAGCCGTCATTCCGAAGCTGCTTGGTCTGGGCGACGAGACCGAGCGTCTCAAGACTCATTCGCGATCGGTCTTCACGCATGTGCGCGGGCTACGGCGGATGGGGGACTGGTTCGACAGCCAGGGCGTGAGTCGCGCCGAGCACACGTTTGATTGCGACCATGCGGCGCTCCATCAACTGCTGGACGAGGGCTGGATGTGGCAATTGCGGTTCGATCACGGCGTGACGAGCGTCGGGTTCGTAATCGAATCGCCGGACCAGCCGACTGGCAGTCCCGAGGAGCAGGCGGCCTGGTTTCTGGATCGATATCCGACTCTCAAATGGCAGTTCGCGGATACGGAAGTGGTTGATCCGCCTGGTCGATGGCTATCGACGGGACGCTTGCAGCGGCTCTGGTCGACGGCGGCCGGTGAAGACTGGGCGCTGTTACCGCACACGGCTGGATTCATCGATCCGATGCACAGCACGGGGATCGGGCAATCGCTGTTTGGCGTCGAAAGTCTTGCCGAGTTGTTGGGACGGGAGATGTCCCCCTCCGAGCGGCAAGCGGGGCTCGTTGCCTATTCGCAACGCGTGCCTGCGGAGATTCGGGCGATCGACGGGTATGTGGCTGCGTGTTATGCGGCACGGCAGCAGATGCCGGCGTTCGTGGCGGCAGTCATGCTGTACTTCGCGGCGGTGACCACCTGCGAGAGACGCCGTTTACGGGATGAACCGACGACGTTTCTGGCGACCGATGACCGGGAATTGACTGGGACGCTTACGGAGGCTGCGAGTCGCATCATTGAGGCCCGCCCCAGGACGCGAGCGGAAGCCGATGAACTTGTTGCCATGGTGCGCTCGGCTATTCGGCCGTGGAATACGGCCAGATTGCTCGAACCGGCGATCGCCAACATGTATTCATACACAGCGCTGCCGGCGGATACGTGACAGCCAAATGCATTGGTACCCAGGCTCTGCCTCGTTCATGGTTGAGTGAGGCGGAGCCTCAGGAAGAGGCGATCCCAGGCGGAGCCTGGTATCGAGTAGTCGTAACGAGAAATCGCACTGGCGGAGCCAGTGGCACACGTTAGGAATGCATGATGGTGGACTGAAACATCTTCGCGTCAGGCGAGGATGTCTTGAATCACTTCGCCGGCGACGTCCGTGAGGCGGAAGTCGCGGCCGTTGTAGCGGTAGGTCAGGCGGGTGTGATCCATGCCCAGGAGCTTGAGGATCGTGGCGTGCAGGTCGTTGAGGTGGACGCGGTTGACGGCTGCCTTGTAGCCGACGTCGTCGGACTCGCCGTACGAGACGCCTCCCTTGACGCCGCCCCCGGCGAGCCAGGCCGTGAAGCAATGGGGGTTGTGATCGCGACCGGGTTTCGCGGAAATCTGGGCGATGGGGAGGCGGCCGAATTCTCCGCACCAGATGACGAGTGTTTCGTCGAGCAAGCCGCGTTCTGCGAGATCGCCGAGGAGGGCGGCGACCGGCTGATCGGTCTCTCCAGCGAACTGGGAGTGGTTGCCATGAATGTCGTTGTGGCCATCCCATGACCGCTGATTTTCCATACCGCCCGAGTAGATCTGAATGA
Organism: Planctomycetaceae bacterium; assembly: GCA_019636285.1. Taxonomy (GTDB): domain Bacteria; phylum Planctomycetota; class Planctomycetia; order Planctomycetales; family Planctomycetaceae; genus JAHBXV01. Next base: position 44,664 of record JAHBXV010000022.1, on the reverse strand, counting down.
ATCGCACGCCGCGTTCCACCAGTCGGCGAGCCATCAGGCATTGGCGGGCGAAGTGGTCGCACTCGGGGCGGTCGATGCCGTAACGATCCTGCGTCGCGCGCGTTTCGCTGGCGAAGTCGAGGGCTTCCGGGGCACCGGCCTGCATGCGAAAGGCGAGTTCAAAACTTTCGATGCGGGCCGCCAGTTCCGATTCGCCGGGATGCTCAGCCAGATGTTCGCCGTTCAGCCGTTTGAGAAGATCGAGCTGGTTCCGCTGTGTCGTTTCCGAGGTTGAAGGGAGACGTCCGAGATTGTCGATGGGGTCGCCCGTCGGACGCAGATGGGTTCCCTGGAAGACGCCGGGGAGGAATCCCGCGCTCCAGTTGGCGGCATGGCCTTTGGGAAGTCCGCGTCCCTTCGGGTCGCTCATCACGACGAAGCCGGGCAGGTCGCTGCTTTCGCTCCCCAACCCGTAAGTCACCCACGACCCGACGCAGGGAAAACCCATGCGGGGCAGGCCGGTGTTCATGGCGAACAGGGCGGGAGAGTGATTGTTCGACTCGGTAAAGCCCGAGTGGATGAAGGCCATCTTGTCGACGTGTTCGCCCAGATGGGGAAAGATCGACGAGACCATCTTCCCGCATTCGCCGCGCGGCCGAAATTCGAAGGGTGACTTCATCAGGTTGCCGACGGCGTTCTTGAAGAACCCCGTGGTGTTTTCGAAGCCGCTGTCGAACTCCGTCATCGACTTGCCGTCCCACTTTTCGAGGGCCGGCTTGTAGTCCCAGGTGTCAACATGGCTGGGGCCACCGTTGACGAAGATCCAGATGACGCGCGTGGCCTTCGCCGGGAAGTGTGGCTGCTGCGGCGCCAGGGGTTGAAGGGCACGCTTCCCCAGCGAGTCGGCGGCGGCTGTCCGCAGCAGTCCGTCGTCCTGCAAAAGTCCCGCAAGGCCCAGCAGTCCGAATCCACATCCCGTCCGGGCGAGCATTTCACGACGATCGAACGTCATGGCCATCTCCAAGTGGATCTCAAGATTCTTGCTGATACCTGATAGCTGACGCCTGAAAGCTCCGCCCTACTTCTTCCGATTCTCGCGATACCACTGCTGAAAACTTTGGCGCGGCATTGGCGGGAGTTCGCGCTGGCGGCCCCAATCATTGAAACGATGGTACACCATAAAGCGAGGGAGCCGGGGGAGAATGTTTCGGCCCATCCAGCCTGCCATCCGGTAGATCGCCGGATTCCGCAGGATGAATGCGGTCGCAGACATGCCCCACTTCTTGGAGAGGGGGAGCAACTTCCGGAGGGCGATTTCTTTGCGCCAAGTCAGAAGTTGCGTGTGCAAGTCGATTTTCACGGGGCAGACGTCGGTGCAGGAACCGCACAGGCTGCACGCATACGGCAGGCTGGAGTAAGTCTTCGCATCGCGCGAGGGGGCGAGAATCGAACCGATGGGGCCGGGGATGGTGGTCTGATAGCTGTGCCCTCCGCTACGTCTGTAGACCGGGCAGGTATTCATACAGGCCCCGCAGCGAATGCAATGCAGCGATCGTCGGAACTCGGGGCTGCCCAAGATCGCGCTGCGACCGTTGTCGACCAGCACGATGTGAAGCTCCCCGCCGGGCTGCGGGCCGTGGAAGTGTGAGGAGTAGGTCGTGATGGGCTGCCCCGTGGCAGACCGGCCCAAAATCCGCAGAAAAATTCCGAGGTCTTTGGCTCGCGGGATGAGTTTTTCGATCCCCATGCAGGCGATGTGAACCTTGGGGAGTGAAACGCCGAGGTCGGCATTTCCTTCGTTGGTGCAGACGACGAAGCCGCCGGTCTCGGCGATGGCGAAATTGACGCCGGTGATGCCAACTTCAGCTTCGAGAAACTCCTGCCGCAAACGCTGACGGGCGGCGTTTACAAGGTAGGGCGGATCGGTCGCGCCAGCCGTGGTGCCGAGATGCTGATGGAACAGCTCGCCGACTTCTTCTTTCTTGATGTGAATGGCGGGCATCACGATGTGGCTGGGGGGCTCTTCGCGAAGCTGGACGATCCATTCGCCAAGGTCGGTATCCGTGACGCGCACGCCATGCCGTTCGAGGAACGGATTGAGGTGGCATTCCTCGGTCAGCATCGACTTACTTTTGACAACGCGGGTCGCATTGTGCTTTTGGAGAATCGACAGGACGATCTCGTTGTGTTCAACAGGCGTGCGGGCCCAGTGAACCGTCGCGCCGAGCCTGGTGGCCTGCCGCTCGAACTCTTCGAGATAGTCGGCCAGCCGCGACATCGTGTGCGTTTTGATCTGCGCGGCCGTCACGCGGAGTTCTTCCCATTCGGGGAGCGTCTGGACGGCTTTGTCGCGGCGGGCACGCACGAACCACAGTGCCTGATCGTGCCACGAGGCACGACCGGCATTGGCGACGAACTTCGCCGCGGTCTGGGGATGATCGACCACTCCGGCGGAAACCATTTCAAACTCTTTTCGGACGACAGGCGAACGACTCGGATCCTTGCGACCCTGAACCTTCATGCTACCGCAAAACGCCGGGCCAATGCGAAAAAAGCGTGCCTGCAATTGAAGAGCGGTTACTGCACGAGGCCCTTGGTCAACGCGAGGAAGGCCGTTTCGAGATTAACTTCTTCCTCGCGGAACAACGTCAACTGGAAGCCATTTTCAATGAGCAGCGATGGCAGGAAGCTGTAGTCGTCAACACCGGGTTTGAGCGTGACGTCCAGCGTTCCTTTCTGCAGCGAATCGGTCACCTTGTCGACCATGGGATGGGCGGCCACGATTTCCGCGGCGCCGGCCAGGTTCTCTTTGACGCGCACATGCAGGAGCTGCTGCTGCCGGGCCTTCTTCATCACTTCGTCGACGTCGCCATCGACGATCAGGATTCCCTTTTCGATCATCCCGACGCGAGTACAGACATCGGCGAGTTCGGGCAAGATGTGGCTGGAGACGATGACCGTCTTCTTCATCTGTCCCAGCCGTCGGAGCAGGTTGCGAATTTCGATACGGGCTCGCGGATCGAGGCCGCTCGCCGGTTCGTCGAGCAACAGAACCTGCGGATCGTGGAGCAGCGTGCGGGCCAGACCGATTCGCTGAGTCTGGCCGCGCGAAAGTTGGTTGACCATGGCGTCGCGCTTGAAGGCCATGTCGACGAGTTCGAGCTTTTCCTCACAGACCTTGCGGCGGCCGGGACCGTTGATGCGGTAGGCGGCCGCGAAGAATTCGAGATATTCGATGACGGTCATATCGTCGTACACACCGAAGAAGTCGGGCATGTAACCGACCAGGCGGCGGATTTCCGTCGGGTTGGTATAGATCGACTGGCCGCACACGTAGGCTTCGCCGTAGTCGGGCTGCAGCAGCGTGGCGATCATGCGCATCGTGGTCGTCTTGCCCGACCCGTTGGGCCCGATGAAGCCGAAGACATCGCCGGGCGCCAGACTGAGAGTGATCTCGTTGGCGGCGATGAGCGAGCCGTAGCGCTTGGTGAGTTGTCGCGTCTCGATCACGAGAAGGGTATCCGCAGTCAGGATGTAAGCTATTCAGTCAACTTGGGGAGCACCAGCGGGATTTCGCCAGTCGACTCGACCGGAAGAATCAGCCGGACAAACGCGTCATCAGGCGAAGGAGCGAGCGGCTTTCCGTCCAGCGCGACCCGGCCATCTTTTTCGCCATCGGAATTCCTCCGCAGCCGTGCAAACAGGACCGCCCGGCCCAGGCTGAGCTGCCGCGAAAGGTCGAGATCGGTCAGCAGGCGATTGGTCAGACCGGTGTAGCCACTGTCGGCGACATGGCCATGAAACGTCAGCATTCTCGCGACGTCGTAGGGATCGCGGGACTGGGCATCGTAGGGTTCCCGTTCCAGGACGATGTCGGAATGGAGCTTCCCGGTTGCACGCTCGCTTCTGGCGCTCGTGCGCATGAGAACCGCGCGCAGCTCGCGCTGGACGATGCGCGGACCGTTGAGGTCCAGCGGTTCGCCGGGATTCCAGGGAGGCGCGGTCGCGCCAAATTCGTCTCCGCCAATGAGGTAGATTCGATTGGCGTAGGCGAGCATCCAGTCTTCCAGAACTCCGTCCAGGCGGTGTTCAACAGTTCCGGAAAGCCGTCCAAGAGAATTGCTGGACAACTTCACCGTGATGGGGGATTCGACTCGCGACAACGAGGCATTGAAGAATGCCTTGGTTCCCCACTTGAGCAGGGGAACCTGCCGCAGTTCTCCGCCTTCGTGCCAGTATTCCGACAGTCCGATCCGCATGCCGGGTTTGCGATACAGTCCGCCAAACGTGGATTCGGCCGGCCCGAACCAGTCCCAAGTTCTCGACAAGGTCGACCCACTCGGTTGGTCCGGCGAGACCGCGAGATCGGCGCGGCGCGATTCGGGCGACATGACCGACCACCAGGTGGTTTCGCGGCGGAGTCCCGAGGCGGCGTCGTAGTCGGCGACGGATAATTGACGGGCGCGTTGCTCGGAACCATTCATGTGAACCGCGGCGCTCGCGGAAAGCCAGGCGATGGCCGCGACGATGGCGGGCAGCGTGACCCAAGCCCAGAGCGGGCGTTTCAACCCCTTCTGAACGAGGAGGTAATCGAGCGGACCAATGATGGCCGCGTAGCCCAGGATGAGAACGAGAATCAACCAGGGGGTGGGCCGCGAGACACGCGGGTCGTGCGTGACGGTTTCAAAGACCTGCGTGCCGAGATCGGTTACTCCGGTCGAAGCGATCTGTTCGCGGCTGCCAGGTCGGCTGGGTTCGGCTCGGGCGTCGGCTCGGGGCGTCAGCCGACGCGTGAAATCGCTGAATGCGACCCACTGGGTGAGGGGAGGTTTTGAAAGATCAAACGCGAGCAGGGTGACTTCGCCAAACCCGACAGGGAGTCGCGCGAGCAGGGGATCCCGCTGACTCTTTGCCTGGACCACGCCGGCGGTGGGCTGGAAGCGGGGAATGACCGGTCGGGAACGCATGGGAATGCGGGTGTTGCGTCCGGAAATGGCTTCAAGACCAGCCAGTTCGATCGCTTCGGTGGACGATTCGCCCCAAGTGACCGGCAACCAGTCGAGCAAGGGATGCGCGGGCAATTCGGACTGCGGACGGCCCAGCGCGATTAGCAAACGTCCGCCATTCTGGACCCACGTTTGAATGGCCTCTATCTGCGTCGGGGAAAAGCCATCGGGCGGACCATTTACGACAAGCCAGGTGACGGCGTCCAGCGCGCGAGCGTCGTCGGGAAGTTCGGCGATGTCCGAAAGCGCGACGACGTCGATGCCGCTGGCATCGAAGGAATCCTGATCAAAACCGCCCGGCGACCCGATCGTCAGCAGAATTTCGCGATCGGCCGGAAGCGCTGCTGGCCAGACGGGAGATGCGGTGTCACGCAAAGCAATCCGGTTGAGAACCTCGTCGTTTCGAAAGATCGTGAGCGTCGCGCGGTCGGTGAGCTGTCCGCAGCGAAACCAGGCGAGGCGAGACGTCGGGGTCAAATCGGACCGATAGTGAACCTCATGGCCTTCGGGATCGGGGACAGTGATCTCGACGGCCGTTGCGTCGGCGAGCTCGGCACTGTTCCCAAGCCGAACGAACGACCAGTAGCCGAGACGATACTTTCCTTGCCATCCCACGGTGGCGACGTCGGCGGATCCGGCGGGAGCCTCCTGGGCGAATGTCGACGGCGGGATCGCGCCGCGGACGAAGACGGCGAGCAAGAACATCGCGGCCAGAAGGCGACGGGACGCGAATCCCGGCGGGGGAGACGACGTTCGGGACGCGGTGAAAACCGAGGGGGATCGAAGCATTGCGGGACGGGTCCGACAAAGAACGCAAGTATCCGCGAAGATTGTAGGTTGTGACCGGGGCGAAATCCGAGCCTGCGGGAGGTGAAACCAACAACTTCGTCGGAAAGGTGAGCTGGCGCGTCCTCGCGTCATGAGGTGGCGAGAGGAGGAAGCTGCCGCGCGAGAAATTCTCCGCATCGTTTCAGGGCGACGGCGGGGATTTCATGACTGCCGCGAAACTCGGTGTAGTCAACTTGCCAGCCCTTCGCCTCAAATCGCTGCTGGAGCATACGGGCCGTGCTGATCGGCAGAATGGGGTCGCCCACGCCGTGCGATTGGCAGACCGGAAATCTATCGGGCCGATCGAGCTTTTGGTCCCACTCGGCGGCATTGATGAGCATGCCCGAGAAGAGTGCCAATCCGGCGGGAGGCGACTTCAAGCTCAGGGCGGTTTGCGTGGAAATCATGGCCCCTTGGGAAAACCCTCCCAGAATCAGCCGATCGTGGGCGAGGCCGAATTCGGCGAGGCATTGGTCGATGGCGGCGGTCAGGACGACGCTGGCGTCGATCATCCCGTCAGGTTGCTCGTCGATCAGGTCTTCAAAGCGGGACGCCGCGACCTGTTCCTGCAAACGCTGCATATTGAGCAGCCACCACGCGCGCCCGCCAAAGAGACCGTAATCGGAAAGGTCGACGGGAGCCGCCGGGAAAACGAATGCGGTTCGGCGGCTCAGTTCGGGAAATGTGGCGTCGAAGTAACCGGCGAGGCCAACCAGATCCGTCCCCGGCGCGCCATAGCCGTGGCAAAGCATGACGATTCCGTCGACTTTGTCGGGTTCGTCCGGCTCGCAGACCAGCCCTGACAATTCTGCCCACTCCGCTCGCCGCTGTCGCACATCTGCCTCGCTTCCGCCCAGATCGATCGTTTGCCGCTTGGATGTTTCGATATCCGCGATACGCCGGAACTTCGCCAGACACAAAGGCGGAGTCTCCGTGGTGAATCAGATTTTGTCAGCGAACGGCACTCCAAACAACGCGAGGAGTGTCGCCACTCAGACGCGGAATGTCGTCAAAAGGATATCACGGATCGTCACGGGGCTTTAGGGAGCGTGAGGCGCAAGATGTTTTTCAGAAATTGGTTGCGTTGCTCGGTGAGATGGCGGGAAGACAAATTTCCGGGGCGGCATGCCGTTTGTGCTGTGGGGGAATCGCAGGTCTCAATGTTGAGTTCACCCCCGGAGTTCGCATGATGCACGGTTTCGGAGCGACTACCTTGCCAACGGATTCCACGGTGCGCGATGCGTCGCCCCGGTGGAATGGGCGGCTGGCTTTGCTGACGATTCTCGTCATTCTCACGAGCCTGGCGTTGTTTCAGGAAGTCCGGGCGCAGCCGCCAGGAGTTCATTCCGAAGATCGATTCGTCCCGCTGCCCGACGCGGACTGGCGGCGAATGCCATTTTCCCGTCAGCAGGATCCCGCGCGGATCGCGGGCGACCTTCGCGAGGAGATCGCTCATCTGGAGCGAGCGATCGGCGCGACGTTCGAACAGCAGCCCGAGAGCCAGTCGTTGCGTCAGACGGCCCGTTCCCTGAGAGTTCAGGCGGAACGGCTGCACAGAGACGCGCGGAATCCGGACGCGATCTGGCAGGCGCGGCGGCAGGCGGAACAGATCCAGGTCGATCTGGACAAGTTGAGGGTTCAAGCGGAGCGCTGGCCCCTCGAACAGACGGCATGGGAACATCGTACCGGTCGTGCGTCCGTCTCGGCCGTGTTTCATGCACCGACGAACGGTTACCACTGGGGCACGTCGACCGTTTCCCTGTCCCCCGCTCGGGCCGACGCCCCGCAGGTTGTTCGATCGCTCTCCAATCGAATCGACACGGCTCAGCAACTGGCGACAGAACTCGAAGTGACGCTTCGTCAGCGCGGCTTGCAGGAGTTTCGCGAGTCGTGGCGGCGGTGGTAGTTCTGGGATCAGGGGGATGCATCACGGGGCGAGACTTGCGGTTGTCTAAGATGCATCCGATCATGTTCTACGAACTCTCAAGAACGTGACGGTACCCCGAGGAGCCCACTCATGCGGCTGACCGCGTTGTTTGCCAGTCTGCTTCTGGTTGCCGGACCGGCGCTCGCCGAGCCGATATTTCCCGCGGGTACCCCCCCCGAAGAACTCTGGAACTCGGGTGAGTTCACGGAAGGTGTCGCGGCAGGGCCCGACGGGCAGATTTACTTCAGCGATATCGGCATCGGCGGAACCCGCGAAGGAAAGGTCATTCGATTCGACCCGTCGACGGGGAAATCGGCGGTTTTCGTCGAGGACAGCGGCCAGAGCAATGGCCTGTTCTTCGACAATGCGGGTCGGTTGATTGCCGCCTGTGGGGCAAACCATGGCCATCGCGCGCTCGTCATGTTCGCGGCTGATGGAAGCATGACGCCGCTCGCGAATCGGTATGACGGCAAACGCTTCAACGCTCCGAACGACCTGGTGATCCATCCGAAGGGCTGGATCTATTTCAGCGATCCGCGCTATGTCGGTTTCGAGCCACTGGAGCTCGATGTGCAGGCGGTTTACCGCGTCGATTCCGACGGTGACGTCGTGCTGGCCACGAAGGCCGCGAGCAAGCCGAACGGTTTGATTATTTCTCCCGACGGCAAATCCCTGTACGTCGCGGAGACCGACAACGGCGCGACCGGGGTCGAGCCGGAAGGAACGGCGCCGGGTCCGGTCAAGATGAACCTGAAGGCCGTTGCAATTGATCTGGAAACTGGCGCGCTCGGGGAAGCCAAGACGATTGTCTCGTTTGGCGAGAAGCTGGGGATCGACGGCATGACGATGGATACCGAAGGCCGCATTTACGCGGCGGTCCGTTCGGATGACCGTCATGGCATCGCCGTCTATTCGCCAGAGGGGAAAGAACTCGACTTTCTGAAGATGGACGTGCTGCCGACGAACTGCACGTTCAGCCTGAAGCCGGATCGCTCGACGCTGTACATCACGGCTGGCTCGGGGTTGTATCGCATCAAGACATCGGCGACGGGGTATCATCCGTTCGCGGCGAAGTGAGTCGGTTGGTCATCGCGTTTCAGAAGCTGTTTTCAAAATGTCAGGAGCGGAAGGCGAAAAGCCAAAAAGCGGAAAGCCAGACCCGCCCCCTGCGAGAAAATCTCTGACTGTTCGCTTTCCGCTTCCGAGCCGCCGCTTTTGAAAACAACTTCCCAGATACACTGGCGGAGCCAGTGGCACACGAAGATCAAGCTGTGACCAAACACCAGGTCTTCATCACGGCGAGATTCCACGATGCGGGCCGAACCACGTCGACTTTCGGAGCTCGAACCGCTCGAGTCGGCAGATATTTTCGCGCAGCTTGCCCAGCGCGAACCGGGGACGACGCGGGACGGCAAGCCGTATTTCCGGACGGTCTTTCGGGATCGCCATCGGTCGGCGAGTTGCATGATCTGGCTGGATGGGGGCTGGTTCGAGGACTGCGAGCAGCACTGGCGGGTTGGGGACCATTTCAAGCTGCGGGTGCGGTACTTTCAGAATCAGTATGGGCCGGGGATTGAGATTGAACGCTGGCGACCCGTCGAACCGGCGGATCGGGAGGCGGGATTCGATCCGGCCGATTTTGAGCCGACGACGCGGTTCGACATCGACGGCCTGTTCGATGAATTGCGGGGCCATGCCGAGCGCGAGATCGAGGAGCCGGGTCTTCGCGAATTGACGCTGGGGCTGCTCGACGAACACATCGAGGCGCTGAAACAACTGCCGGCGGCCTCACGCAACCATCATGCGTGGCGCGGTGGCTTTCTGGAACATGTGGTCTCGGTCACGCGAACGGCGACCTATTTCGCGGACAAGTACCGGGCGCTTTACCCGAAGCTCGATCCGCCGTTGTCGCGGTCGCTGGTGATTGCCGGGGCGATCCTGCATGACATTGGCAAACTGCTGGAACTGACGCCGGGGCAAATTCCCAGCGAATACACGGCGGCAGGGCGGCTGGTAGGCCACATTCTGCTGGGGCGTGACCTGATCCGCGATCGCGCCGCCCGGATTGCCGGATTCGATCCGGAAATGTTGCTGCGGCTGGAACATATTCTGGTGTCGCACCAGGGACAGCCGATCTGGGGCAGCCCGATTCCGCCGAGCACGCCCGAGGCACTGCTGGTTCACTACGCCGACGACGTGGACGCAAAATTCCAGATGATGGTGTCGGCCCTGGAGGTGCCTCCCGGCAATCCGGGCGAGGAATTCACGGGCGTCGACAACCCTCTGAAGCGGCGGTTATTTCGGGGAATGGCCGGAACGGAAGGCTGACCCTTGGCGGGATTGCACCGTCCAGCGAGTTCCTGACGGCGGGCAGAATGGGGAACCTGACGGGGGCAGCGGATTCGCGGCTGAATCCTTGCGATTCGTGACCTGCCGGACTTAGACTACGGTCAGGCACACAGCAATGCTTGTTGAAACGACAATTCGAGTGGGTCGGCCCCTGCCAACGGACATCCTTCATCGACGAGGCGATCATCATGGCTCAGTCACGACGTGAATTTCTCGAAAACAGTCTGTTCTCCGCAGCCGCGGTGGCCGCGATGCAATATTCCCGCCAGGGGCAGGCGCAGGACGCGGCGGGGTCGTCGAGCCCGAATGAGAAGCTGCGAGTCGCGGTCGTGGGGGTGAATGGCCGCGGCGGATCGCACATCGCCGGGTTTGGTGGTCGCAAGGATTGCGAGATCGCGGCGATCGTGGATGTCGACGAGGAAGTCGGCGGCAAGAAGATCGAAGGGATCGAGAAGTCGTACGGCTACAAGCCGGTGCTTTACACCGACATGCGCAAGATGCTGGAAGACAAGACGATCGACATCGTCAGTATCGCGACGCCGAATCATTGGCACGCGCTCGCGTCGATCTGGGCCATTCAGGCGGGCAAGGACGTCTATGTCGAAAAACCCGTCAGCCACAACGTGAGCGAAGGCCGGCGGATCGTCGAAGCGGCCCGTAAGTATCAGAAGATCTGCCAGTGCGGCACGCAAAGCCGGTCGAACCCCGGCATGCGGGAAGCCATCGCCTTCATTCACGAAGGGGGCATTGGCGAGATGAATCACGCCCGCGGCCTGTGCTACAAGCCGCGGGGTTCGATCGGAGCCCGCGGCAACTATGACGTGCCGGCGAGCATCGATTACGACCTGTGGTCGGGGCCCGCGCCGGTCGAGACGCTGACGCGGCCGAAGCTGCACTACGATTGGCACTGGCAGTGGGCCTACGGCAATGGCGACCTGGGGAACCAGGGGATTCATCAGATGGATATCGGCCGTTGGGGATTGGATGAAATGGACCTGGGAGATACGGTCCTCAGCTATGGTGGACGGTTCGGCTACGAAGACGCTGGCGAGACGGCCAATACGCAGGTCTGCATCCACCAGTTCCAGAGCGGGAAGCGGCTGACATTCGAAGTCCGCGGGCTGAAGACCGATGCCTATCAGGATGCCAAGGTCGGCGTGATCTTCTACGGCTCGAACGGTTACCTGGTCTCGCCCAGCTACAACGGCGGAACCGTGTTCGACATGGATGGCAAGCAGGTCAAGACGTTCGCGGGAGGCGGCGATTCGAACCACTTCGCCAACTTCGTCGAGGCCGTTCGCAGCCGCAAGCACGAGGATCTGAACGCCGACATCCTGGAAGGCCACCTGTCGAGCGCGCTGTGCCATGTCGGCAACATCTCGTACCGGCTCGGCAACAAAGTGTCGGCTGACGAAGTCGCCAAGGCGCTGGCGAATGACAAGGACGCCTCCGAGACGCTGGATCGAACGCTACAACACCTGCGGGATAACAACGTCGATCCGCAGACCACCAAGATTACCTTGGGTCCGAAATTGACCCTGGCCGGGAAGGAAGTCTTCTCCGGCCCGCAAGCCGAGGAGGCTAACAAGCACCTGAGTCGCGACTATCGCGCCCCGTTCATCGTTCCGGCGACGGAAGATCTGTAACGAGGCGTTCGTCGCTCGCAGCCTGCCCTGGAAATCGACCGATCGCGTTCCGTCGAGCGGTTCCCATGAGGCAGGCGGCGCTGAGGAGTAACAAGACTTCTCGAACGAGACGGATGACCCGCTGTCTGGCCCATGACGGTTGACAGCGGGATTCCGTCTGTGCTTCGCCTACGTTCACGGCTCGTTGGCGGCCTGGATATAATTGATTGGGGATGGTTGCCGTTCGGGGGCTTTGAGCTGCCATCGAACCAGGAACACTGATTTTTCGGAACATCGACGCGAGTACGCGGTCGATATTTACACTTCGCCAGGAATCCATTGTGAGTAATCTTGACGCAGCCGTGAAAGAAGCCCGCGAGGCGCTGGATGCCCACACCCGCGAGACCGTCCAGTGGCATTTCAGCCCCGAAACGGGTTCGCCGTTCTGGCTCGACAAGGCCAAGACGTACGACTTCGATCCGCTGAAGGATGTCCAGTGCTTCGAGGATCTGAAGAAGTTCCCGCTGTTTGAAGATGAATGGCTGCGCGGCGGACCGGTCACTCGGTGGGCTCCCAAGGGATTGGAGGGCAAGCCGGCATATGTCTTCGAAACCGGCGGCACGACGGGGATTCCCAAGAGTCGTCTCGTCTACGAAGACCACTGGATCGACTACGAAGTTTTCAGTCACACCCTGCCAGACCAGTACTTCCCGAAGGGCTCGAACTGGCTGATGCTGGGACCATCGGGTCCGCGACGATTGCGGCTCGCCGTCGAACACCTGGCGCAATATCGCGGTGGGATCTGCTTCTGCGTCGACCTCGATCCCCGGTATGTCATCAAGCTGTTGAAGAAGGGGAAGATCAAGGAAGCCGAGGAGTACAAGGACCACGTCATCGACCAGGTGCTGACGATCCTGTCAGCCGGGCACGACATCAAGTGCGCGTTCATGACGCCCAAGCTGCTCGAAGCGCTGGCGATGAAGCTGATCGACAAGGGAAGCAGCATCGCGGAAGCGGGAATCACGGGCATCTTCGGCGGCGGGACGGAGTTTTCGCCGCAGTGGTATCGCTTCTGCCGCGAAGAACTGCTGGGGCCGGATGTTTATATCACCCCCACTTACGGCAACACGCTGATGGGCCTGGCGTGCAGCAAGCCGTTCGATCCGGCTGACAACTACAAGATCACGTACCATGCCCCGGAGCCGCGGGCGATCATCGAAGTGGTCGACTTCAAGGATTACAACAAGGTGGTCGACTACGGCCAGACAGGCCGCGTGAAGTTGTACACGCTGACCAAAGAACTGTTCATCCCCGGCTTCATGGAGCGGGACGAAGGGGAGCGGGAACATCCGTGTCCGCAGTATCCGTGGGACGGCATCAGCGGTACGCGGCCGTGGCACGAAATCGCCAAGTCGACGACCGTCGGCGTGTATTAGTCGCCACATCGCGGGTTCTTGATTCGTAGGCTGAGATAGCCGACGGCGTATCCCAGCTAGTTTTTGGCACAAATGGAAATTCCTGCTGGGTTACTCCTTTGGCTAACCCAGCCTACGCCGATCGGGCCCCTGGGGTTCGAGAGGATTGCGAGGACATCCCATGCTGGAAGTACCGGTTCTTCGTTGGGGCAAGGTTTACGAGAGCATGGAGAAGCAGCCGGTTGTCCATTTCGACACCGGCGAGCCGATGGCCTTCACGCACCAGGCCACCGGGTCCATGGTCAAAATGGACCTGCGGAAGGCCCAGAAGGCTCGTGACGCGCTGCGGCAGTTCAGCATTCCGCAGTTGCTTGAGATCTGCACCAAGGCGGCCGATCTCTACCTGAACGCCACCCTACCCATGGGAACGGGGACGCTGACGCCCGCCGAGTTCTGCCGGATTCAGTCGGCGACAACGGGTCTGCCGGAGCACATGTGTGCCGGGAACATGCGGAAGAACGCATTCGTGCTGGGCCACATGGGAGATGTGCTGGGCAGCCTGATGCGCGGGCTGCCGTTTGACATTCTGGCGAAGGGGTACGGCAAGGAAGCGGGCCGCGACGTGATGGTCAGTTACCAGGCCAACACGCCGGTGCTGGGGGCCGTACTGCCGAACAACTCGCCCGGAGTTCATACGCTGTGGCTGCCGGCAATTCCCATGCAGATTGGCCTGATGCTCAAGCCCGGTTCGCAGGAGCCGTGGACGCCATACCGCATCGCGGAAGCGTTCTTCCAGGCGGGGTTGCCGAAGGAGTCGATCGCGCTCTACCTCGGAAGCCACGAAGTGGGCGGGGCGCTCGTTTCTGACTGTCCGCGCGTCATGATGTTCGGCGGCCAGCAGACCGTCGAGCAGCATCACGGCAACCCCCGGGTCTCGGTACACGGTCCGGGATTCAGCAAGATCATTCTCGGCGACGACGTGGTCGACAACTGGGAAGATTACCTGGATCTGATGACCGACAGTGTGTTCGCCAACGGCGGACGCAGTTGCATCAATTGTTCAAGCATTTATGTTTCGCGGCATGGGCGGGAGATTGCCGACGCGCTCGCCAAGCGGTTGGGACCGGTCGCTCCGCTGCCGCCGACCGATCCAAAGGCATCGATCGCGGCCTTCACCAATCCGCAAATGGCGGAAGCGGTCCACGATCAGATCGAGGAACTCCTCAAGGGGGACGGCGTCACCGAGATGACGGCGAAGTATCGCGAGGGAAGTCGGCTCGTTTCAGCGGAACGCTATGCGTACCTGCGGCCGACGATCGTCTTCTGCGAATCGCCCGACGCGCCGATGGCGAACACCGAGTATATGTTCCCGTTCGCTTCAGTCGTCGAGTGTCCGGAAGATCGCATGCTGGCGAGCATCGGACAGACGCTGGTCTGCACGGCGATTACCGACAACGAAGTCTTCCGTCAGCAACTGCTCGACGCGATTCACATTGACCGGCTAAATCTGGGACCGGTGCGGACGATGCAGATCAACTGGCTGCAACCGCACGAAGGGAACATCGTCGAGTTCCTGTACCGCAACCGCGCCTTCCAGGACAGCCCGCCCCCGGCGCACTGAGTTCGTCTGTGCGAATTCCTCCGCGGATGTGGTTTCGTGAAGCGCCTGCGAGGTCACTGACAGGCGCAACCGGAATTCGCACGAAGAGGATGTAAAGCGTTTGAACCGCTCATAGCCCCCGGCGACTCGCCGGGGGCTAATTTTTTATCGATCTTACGGATCGTCATCATCGAACCGGCTGCGTGCTGTGATCGGTCGATTCGCTTCGCGAATCAGCCAGGTGAGTCCACCGGCGATTGCGAGCAAGGAACCGACGAAGACGATGATTGCCAGCCAGTTTTGGCGGCCAGTCAGTCGGGCCGAGTTGTTGACGCCGGAAAGGTATTCCAGGGTGACGCGCTCGTCGATCGTGATGGGGAAGCCCAGCGGCAGTTGTTCGTGCGCGGCGACCGCCTTACCCGTCGAGTCCGCGAATTCATAGTCGGCGCGAAGCATTCGCCGGGGTCGCCGGCTGCTCGCGTCGATCGTTTCGCGGACATTCGTCACGCGGCCGACCGCGGTTTTGCCGACGAGGAAGTACCGGGCGTCGCGAACCGTGTGATAGCCGGAGATGCACACCGCGACGACGGCCAGGAAGCACAGAAACGCTCGAAATCGTTCCGCTTCGACATCCATGGACGAACTCCGCTGGTTCGCGGGCCGGGCGCCGGTTGCCCGGTGCGCGCGGGGACTGCTACACTCATCGCGAATCGGACACGTTCTGACAACCTCTCCGCACCCATTCGAGCAACACCATGGCCTATTTTCCCGATGTTCCGAAGATTGCCTACGAGGGCCCGCAGTCGAAGAACCCCCTCGCCTTTCGGTACTACAACCCCGACGAGCAGATCGAGGGTCGATCGATGCGGGACCTGTTCCGCTTCGCGGTGGCCTATTGGCATACGTTCCGCGGAACGGGAAGCGATCCGTTTGGGCCCGGGACGATGTCGCGTCCCTGGGACGATGGGAGCGACTCGGTCGACAACGCGCTGAAACGCGTCGAGGTGGCGTTTGAGTTTATCGAGAAGCTGGGCGCGCCGTTTTATTGCTTTCACGACCGCGATGTGGCCCCGGAAGGGCGGACGCTCGCCGAGTCGAACAAGAACTTCGATGTCATTGCCAAGTCGCTGAAGGAGCATCAGCAGAAGTCGGGCATCAAACTGCTGTGGGGGACGGCGAATCTGTTCTCGAATCCCCGCTTCATGCATGGGGCGGCGACGAGCTGCAACGCCGACGTTTTCGCCTACGCCGCCGCGCAGGTGAAGAAGGCGATTGAAGTCACCCACGAGCTGGGAGGAGAGAACTACGTCTTCTGGGGTGGCAGAGAGGGCTACCAGAACCTTTACAACACCGACATGAAGCGCGAACTCGACCACTTGGCGAAGTTCATGCACATGGCGGTCGACCATGCGAAGAAGATTGGCTTCACCGGCCAGTTCCTGTTCGAGCCGAAGCCCAAGGAGCCGACCAAGCATCAGTACGATTTCGATGCGGCGGCCTGCTGCAATTTCCTGCGCGGCTACGGCCTGTGGGACCACGTGAAGCTGAACATCGAGACAAACCACGCCACGCTCGCCGGACATACGATGATGCACGAGCTGGCGTATTCGTCGATTCAAGGGAAGCTGGGAAGCATCGATGCCAACACGGGAGATCTGCTCCTGGGCTGGGACACCGATCAGTTTCCGACGGACATTTACCTGACCACGCAGTGCATGCTGGTCATTCTGGAGCAGGGGGGGCTGCAACCGGGCGGGGTGAACTTCGACGCCAAGGTCCGCCGCGAGAGCTTCGAGCCGATCGACCTGTTCCATGCCCATGTCGGCGCGATGGACGCCTTCGCGCGGGGAGCGAAGATTGCCGCCGCGATCCGCAAAGATGGCGTGCTGAAGAAGTTCGTCCAGGACCGCTACAGCAGCTACGACAGCGGCATCGGCCAGAAGATTGAAGAGGGAACGGTCGGCTTCGCGGAACTGGAAGCCTACATGCTGGAAAAGGGCGAAATCAGCCCGAACAAGTCTGGTCGCCAAGAGTATCTGGAGAATGTGGTGAATTTGTATTTGTAGGGCGAACGCAAGACTCTCCTAAAACCTCCTCTTGCCCCAGATGCCGACGGTTTCTAGGATTCGCCCCGCGCGAATTCAGTGACCGTTGGTTGTTCTGGGGGCATTCCATGTCGATCGCCGTACTTCCGCCGCCGATGGCGTTTGGGGTCGATCCCACTCGAAAAGAGCGGTTCAGCCTGCGGCAGAGCCGATATTTCGCGATCGCCGAAGATGTCAGCCGGTTGGCGGGCGAGGCTCGCCAGAGCGGTCGGAACCTGGAGGTTCTGGACGTCGGCGTGAATTGGGGGGTTTCGCGGCGTTATCTGGAAGCGCAGCCGAACGGCGACGTTCTGCGATTCTCAGGGGCTGATTTGAAGCTGCGGGAGCGGATCCACCGCCAGAACGACTGGCGGAACCTGTTCGAGGGGAACCTCATGGAGGGGTATCCTCAAATCGGCGGCGGTGCCTATGACGTCGTGATTTGCGAACAGGTGCTGGAGCATCTGCCGCATCTGGAGGTTGCGATTGCCACGCTTGGCCGGGTGTTGAAGCCCGGCGGGACGCTGTTCCTGGGAGTGCCGATTTTTCCCCCTGGCATTCAGCTCGTTCGCAAGTATGTCGTGCCGGCGGTAGACCGGATGAACCCGTGGGCGAAGACGCGCGGGCATGTGCAGGCCTTCACGCGGGGCAGCATCATGAACCTCATCATGCACCATGCCGGGCTGGAGATCGTCGAGACGCGGGGCTTCCGCATGGTCTCGGGGGGCATGCTGCGTTCTCTGGAAAACCAGGAGTGGTGGTATCGCTTCAATCGTCGGCTGGGCGCGACGGTTCCAGGGCTCTGCACCGAAATTCAGGTGGTTGCCCGTAAACCCCTGAATGCCGATGTCTCGGCGAGCGCTGCCTGAAGCCATTCGGCGAGCAGGCTCCCGCGAATTTATTCCTTGCGCGGACCGGACAGGCGATCGCCCATGCGGATGAGCAAAAATCCGGGAATCGCCGAGTAGTCATAGAGCGAGCGCCCGCCGAACATGGCTGCGGAGCGTTGTCGCTGGCCTTCGGTTTCAGGCGTCAAATCGGGATCGGCGTAGGTATCGTCAGAAGCCTAGAGCCGGTTCTCCGCGACGACTTCATACTCCGGTCCCGCCTTTAGCGCGGCGGTCAACCCATCCTTGCCGAAGATGTAGGGGGGGGCCGCAGCCGTAGGGGGTGGTGCCAGCTTGGCAACCGAAGTAAATGCTGCCGCCGTAGAGGGATTGTCGCCCACTGGCTTTGTTGTTCTTGGAGAGGCCGTTGGCGATCATCGTTAACGACTTGCCCCTGGTCGGGCGTGAAAAATTCTTATCGCAACTCATTGAGGGCTGCGTCCGAGCCGCAAGCCGAGGGTCTCGGGATTATCGGTCGCGAAGGGCGTGACGGAGACGTTCGCGGACCAGTGGCCAATCCATTGCGAATTCGGCTTTGTCGGGTCGATTGGCATGGGGCCAGATGATCCACGGCTCGAAGATCCCTGTCGAATTTCGCTCACTTCATGCCCCAACAGCCATTGACCATTCGCCGAGCGGCGAACTTTCAACACCAGCATGCGGAACATGTCTTTGTCGCCGGCCAACAGGATCAACAGGTCGTCTCCGGCTGAAGCCGTGAGCGACATTTCGCCCCCCGATCGAAAGTCCGGCAGACCCAGTTCCGCGAAAATGGCGACATCGAATTCTTTGGGAAGCTGCTCGATGCCGCAATCTTTGGCGAGTTTTTCGAGGGCTGATTTGTTCTGCCCGTTGCTCACCAACCGGTCGATTGCCCAGGCTCGCAGCACGAGTTCGCGCGCCCCTTCCTGGTCGCCACCGTTCAGCTTCCAGCGGGCAAGAACTTCGAGCGTGGCAGCGGACCGCGGCGGATGGTCCGCGAAGTGTTGAGTCAATCGGGCTCGTTCATCGTGCCACGAGTCGCGAAACAGGAGCAGGGCTCCCTCCGTGGGCTGCCGATCTAGAAGGTCTCGAAACGCCGTTGCCACGGCTTGGCGGCTCATCTTGTGCATGTAGGTTAGCACATAAGACTTTGGAGATGCCGGCTGATCGACCGCGCGAGGCTCTTCCGCGTTAACGACGCCGTTGTCTTTGACCGGGATAATGGTCCAAAGTTCTTCACCGTTGATCCACGAACCGGAGAACGTCGCGGCGTTGGGGTCGTAGCCCTTCAGTTTCCAGCCCGGCTCCGGCAGATCTTTCTCGAAGAGTTGTTGGATTTCTTCTGGCCCGGCATGGGTTTCGAGTCGCCATGCCGCATCGGTCGCCAACATGAAACGCGGTCCCTCGAACTTCGGGGTCGCTTTGAGAGTGTCAAGGGCTGCCAGGCGCGGGGCCGGTTTGAAGGCGGGATAGAAGTCGCGGAGCACGTCCCTGGCGGGCTGCGGCTCGCCATCGGCCTTCTCTAAGAAGTCGAGCAGGTGCTTTTGCAGGTGCTTGGCAACATCCGTGCTAACGGATGAGTAACGAGCGCCCGACGTTTCCACGCCTCTTTGATCGGCCTTGTATTCCAGTGTCATTTCCGCCTGATATTGGACGATGGGCGGGTCGCCATTGGAACTCGAATACGAGTTTGAACGGAGCAGATGACGACCCACGATGGCGGTAAACCTGGCATCGTAACTGACGATTGGCTGGATGCCGGTTTCCTTGAGCGAGGGCATCTCGATGGTGACCAGGACGTCCGGAACCTCTTCACCAGCGGGGAGTGATTTTCCTCGGGGGACATAATGAACCTTGTCAAACTGGTTTGCCTCTTTCAGACCGTCGAAGAGGGCCAGCCCGATCCGCTGCATCAACATGTGATCGGACTCGCAAAAGATCGCGAGCGTTGCTTTTGGCCACATGGCCCCGCCGCTTCGCGCGGTTGATGACGTGGTGAACGTCGAGACATTCGACTTGATGGCGACTGCATGAGCGACAGGGCCGCCTGTCGATGAGACGTCCCCCGTTGTCACCACGTTGCCGTTGTCGTCGGTCGTCGTCGACAGGACGCTGTTGGCAATTGGAGGGCTGGGCAGGAACAGGATGTAAAGAAATACGCCAGCGAGGGCTGCAATGGCCCACCGTAGCCATCGTCGGCGACGGAGCGGCGGCACTGGCGACGAGTCGTCGGTTGTTGCGGACTGGCTCGGGAACATCGCGGTGACTCCGCCAGAAGTCTGGTGTACGGACGCGACTTAACAGCATAACGCGTCAGCGGCGGGATCGACTCAGATCGAGCCGTTCTCTCCGAAAAAGCCGGAGTTTGGGCCGGGAAGATCGTCTCTCGACCGTGGCGGACGCTGGCGTTTCCCCAGCCGCTTCGCCGATAATTTGGATGTGATTCTGCGTCGTCCGCTCGATTTCCCGCCGTCAGGTATTTCCGATGTTGACCTGCCCTGGTCCTGCCCACCGCTACTGTGACGGCCTCTCGCGGCGTTCGTTCGTGCAAGCGGGAGCGCTGGCCGTTGGAGGGCTCACGCTGGCTGACGTTTTGCGGGCGGACACCGTTGCCCGGACGCGACGGCATCAATCGGTCATCATGGTCTATCTGTCCGGCGGGCTGCCCCACCAGGACACGTTCGATCTGAAGCCGAATGCGCCGAAAGAGATTCGGGGTGAATTCAGCCCGATTCCCACCAAAGTGCCGGGCATCGAAATCTGCGAACATCTGCCACGGCTGGCGCGGGTGATGGACAAGTGCAGCATCGTCCGGTCGATAGTCGGCCAGCGTGACGAGCACTCGAGTTTTCAGAGCTTGACCGGCTACTCGATGG
This sequence comes from Planctomycetaceae bacterium, assembly GCA_019636285.1. Classification (GTDB taxonomy): domain Bacteria; phylum Planctomycetota; class Planctomycetia; order Planctomycetales; family Planctomycetaceae; genus JAHBXV01. The sequence goes on along the minus strand of JAHBXV010000022.1, from coordinate 24,106 downwards.
GGGAGACGCAGCAGAACCAGTATCCAAACTTTGGTTCCGCGGTCGCGCGCGTCCAGGGGCCGGTCGATCCCATCACACCGCCGTTCGTCGACCTTTTTCCGACGATGCAGCATCGCCCCTACAACAGCACGGGGGCGGGCTACTTCGGGAGTGCATTCAACCAGGTGCGAGCCGATGGCGAAGACCTGGCCAGCATGAAGCTGCGGTATATCGAGTCGCCGCAGTTCCAGAATCGTCGACAGTTGTTGACGCGTCTCGATTCGTTCCGACGCGGTGATAGCGTAGAGACCATCGGCGATGTGAACGAGAGTTACCGTCAGGCGTTTGACGTGCTGACGTCGTCCAAAATTGTCGATGCACTCGATGTGTCCAAAGCCGATCCCCGACTGCGCGAACTTTACGGTCTTGGCTCGTCAAAGCATCTGGGCGACGGCGCACCGCTTTGGAACGATCAACTCCTCATCGCGCGACGGCTGGTGGAAGTCGGCGTGCGCGTGGTGACCGTCGCGTATGGGTTCTGGGATACGCACGGCAACAACTTTGGCCACATGAAGCAGCACCTGCCCACCGTCGATGCAGGCTTGTCGGCACTGATTCAGGATCTATCGGACAGTGGTCTCGATCAGGATGTCTCGGTGATCGTCTGGGGCGAGTTCGGCCGGACTCCCAAGATCAACAACAACGCCGGTCGCGACCATTGGGCTCCGGTGCAGACTGCTCTATTCGCTGGGGGCGGCATGCGGATGGGGCAGGTGATTGGCGGAACCGACAAAGACGCGGGTTACGCGACCGACCGTCCGATTCACTATCGGGACGTGCTGGCGACGATTTACCACAACCTGGGAATTGATCCGCACGAGTTCTATCGCGATCAGACCGATCGCCCGGTGGCGCTCTTGCCGGAGGATAATCGGCCGATCCGGGAACTGGTGGGGTAGAGGAAAAGAGCGCTCCCCGTTGGGTCGCGGCTAGGCGCTGGCAGCCCAGCGATGGCTGGCCTGGTTGCGAAAGCCGGTCAACTGAATGGTCCCGTCGGCGAAGATGTTCATCACCGAATAACCATTGCTGTCGACGCCGGAGCCTTCGATCATCGCGACCAGCGTGCAGTAGTGGATGCCGTCGATGGTCTTGAGATCGTTCTGGTGGCTGTGGCCCTGAAAGACGGCGAGCACATTGCCAGAGGATTCGAGAATCTTCCGAACGTCGGCGTTGTTTTTGACGCCGTGATTGTTGCTGACGTCCAGGCGCTGATGGGCGAAGACGATCGTTTTCTTTCCTGTTCCCTTCAAGTCGGCTTCCAGCCATTCCAGTTCGGAAGGCGGAATGTTGGCGTCGGTCCAGTGGGAGTTTTTTCGCCCATAGGGCTGACCATCGCCGCGGAAGCAGGCATCGAGCACTACGAAGTGAAAACCATCCCGATCAAATGAGTAATACGACTTCTCCTGGCCAATCCCGCCGAGGAATTCTTCTTTCGTCAATGTGTCGACGCAGTGGTTCCCGAGAACGTAGTGCCGGTCTTTGCAGAGCGTTGAAAACTGGTCGTTGATCGTCTTGAGGTAGCCCTGCTCCACGTCCACGGAGTCGGCGGCATCGATGAAGTCGCCAAGCTCGACCAGAAACGAAAGTTTCTCCTGCTCGAATCGCGATCTGGCTTCTTCCAGTTTCTTGGGGGTCTCCCGGTAATGCCGAGTTCCCGCTGGTGGTTTGTCGGCATAGTGCAGGTCCGTCACCAGCCCAACGTGCAGGACGGGGCTGTCATCGCTAGCGAACAGGTTCGCTGACGCGAGAGACGTCGCGGCGAGCACCAGCGCCCCCTGCTCCAGAAACGCACGACGTCCGATGGGCGATGCGTTGGTCATAGATTGCTTCCGGAGGTGAACGCTGGGGCTGGTGGAATCGGCAACGACGTCGTTCTACCCGCGAAGCCGTTCCTGAACGTGGTTGACCAGCTCCTTCACGGACACTCGAATCTGTTCCAGCGTGTCGCGGTCGCGGATGGTGACGGTGTCGTTGGACAACGTGTCGCCATCGACGGTCACGCAGAATGGGGTGCCGATTTCGTCCATGCGGCGGTAGCGGCGGCCGATGGCGGCTTGCTGGTCGAACGTTGCGGCGATTCCCGCGCGCTTGAACTCGCGGTAGATCTCGGCTGCCTTCTCGGGCATGCCGTCTTTCTTGATGAGCGGAAAGACCGCCACCTTGATCGGGGCCAGCCGGGGGTGGAACTTCAGCAGCACGCGAGTCTGCATGGCTCCCTTGTCATCTGGGGCCTCGTCTTCGTGATAGGCTTCGCAGAGGAAGGCCAGCGTCGCGCGGTCGCAGCCGGCGGCCGGTTCGATGACGTGGGGGAGATACCGCTCGCGCGTCTGATCGTCGAAGTAGCTGAGATCCTTGCCGCTGCCAGCATACTTCGGCTTTCCATCGGGACCAGTCTCGACGACGAGTTCGCCATCTTTCTTGCAGAGCTTTCCTTCCATGTGCGAACGCAGGTCGAAGTTGCCGCGGTGGGCAATTCCTTCGAGTTCGCCGTATTCGCCTGGCGCGAGGAAGGGGAACGCGTATTCGACGTCGGCGGTGCCGACCGAGTAGTGTGACAGTTCATCTTTCGCGTGCTCGCGGAGGATGAGGTTCTCTTTCGAGACACCCAGGTTGATGTACCAGTTGTAACGGCGGTCGCGCCAGTAGGTGTACCAGTCCAGCGACTGCGACGGCGGACAGAAGAATTCCATCTCCATCTGCTCGAACTCGCGCGAGCGGAAGGTGAAGTTGCGCGGCGTAATCTCGTTGCGGAAGCTCTTGCCGATCTGGCCGATCCCAAAGGGAATCTTCACGCGCGAGCTGTCGCAGACGTTCTTGAAATTGACGAACATCCCCTGGGCGGTTTCCGGGCGCAGATAAGCCGCGTCAGCGTCGGTGCCGAGGGCGCCGAGCGTGGTCTTGAACATCAGGTTGAAGTCGCGGGGATCGGTTAGCGTCCCTTTGGATTTCGCCTCTGGTGCGATGACTGATGCGAATTGTTCAACCGGCAGCGTTGCGAGGCTGGCCGGTTCGCTCTTCCAGTTGAGCTTGTCGGCCTGATTCGACCGCATGCCGAAGAGTTTGAGGGCGCGCTTCGTCAGTTCGTCCAGAAGCTCCGGGCCGTCTCCCACCGCGCAGACAAACAGTGTTTCCGGACTGGCGTCGGCAGCCGCATCGGCCAGCTTGCCTTCGATCCAGCGACCCTTCACGTGGTCGAGCCGATAGCGCGAGCGGGTTTCGCGGCAGTCGACCATTTTGTCGACGAACAGGTCGAAGTGGCCCGAGACCTTCCAGACCTGCGGGTGCATGATGATCGACGTTTCGACGCCGACCATGTCGAACGACGACGGCGCGCCGGCGGGCGTGAAGAGCTCGTCGTGCTCGGTGATCATGTCCGCCCACCAGGCATTGCGGACGTTCCGCTTCAGTTCGACCCCCAGCGGCCCGTAATCCCAGAAGCCGTTGATGCCGCCGTAGATTTCGGAGCTTTGAAAGATAAATCCCCGCCGCTTGGCGAGAGCGACGATTTTGTCCATGCGGTTTTCAGCCATGAGAGTCTCTCCGTGGAATGATTCGGTCGCGGGATTAACCGATCCCGTGAAAAGATGTTGTTACTGAATTTCGCCCGTGCTGCTGTCGTATCTTGGGACGATGTCGAAGACGTCGCGCGTCGCGGCTCGTTCGATCTGTTCATCGAAACCCAGCCGCACACAATTGCGGCCGCCGAAGCTGGCTCGCATCGCATGCAGCAGGGCGGTCTGCGACCACGAGGCCTGCCGCCAGGCGGCAATTGCGAGTTGTGTCTGGTCGTCGGGGATTTCATGGACGGAAAGGCTGCGCGATTCGGCCAGTTTCTCGGCGATCGCACCGGCGGCGAGGACATCTTCCGTGCTGATTTCGCCCCGTGTTCCCGCACACACGAGATGAATCTCGCGTGGGTCGTCCTGGAGACCTTTCAACAGAGCTCGCAAATTGACGAACGCACCGATGAGGATCGATTCGGCTTCGCGCGACCGCAATAGCGCGCGGGTGCCGTTAGTGGTGGTGAACGCAATGGTCTTGCCGGCGACGGCGGCCCGGGTGTAGGCAAACGGGTTGTTGTCGAGGTCGAACCCGTCGATGCACAGCCCTTCGCGTTCGCCCCCCAGTAGAACTTCACCAGCGGGGAACCTGTCGCGAACCGACAGTGCGTCGTTGATTTCGCCGACGGGAACGACGGCTCGCGCGCCGTTCGCGAGGGCGTGAACGATCGTGGTGGATGCCCGCAGGATGTCCAGGATGATCGCCACGCCACCGCGGAGAGCAGCGGGCTCCATCAGACCGGGCAGCAGGTGGACACGAATAGGGCTGGACATGGGGGGATCATAGGGGGTTCGAGGGGAGCCGACAATCGCGCGTCGGCTCGTCGAAAGTCGCCCGGCGAGGCATTGTCGCGCCCGATGAGCGGGCGGGAATTCACTCAACCGTCCAACTGCGTTTCGGCGATTTCGATGGCCCGGAGCATGCCACGAGCCTTGTTGAGAGTTTCCTCGTACTCGCTCGCTGGCACGCTGTCGGCGACGATTCCCGCTCCCGCCTGGACGTAGGCTTTCGAGCCCTGAAGGACCAGTGTGCGCAAGGCGATGCAGGTATCCATTTCGCCCGAGAAATCGAGGTAGCCCACCGCGCCGGCGTACGGGCCGCGGCGATGCGGCTCGATTTCGTCAATGATCTCCATCGCACGAACTTTTGGCGCGCCGGAGACGGTTCCGGCCGGCAATCCTGCGCGCAAGGCATCGAGGGCCGTTAGACCCGGCAGCATTCGGCCGGTGACGTTCGAGGTGATGTGCATGACGTGGCTGTATCGTTCGACCCGCATGACGTCGCTGAGCTGAATCGTGCCGTAACGCGCCACACGGCCGACGTCGTTGCGGGCCAGGTCGACCAGCATCACATGTTCGGCTCGTTCCTTTTCGTCGGCGAGCAGTTCCTTTTCGAGCGCGATGTCATCGGCTGGCGTGGCTCCGCGCTTGCGGGTTCCGGCCAACGGACGAATGGTGACTTCGTCGCCCACCACGCGGACCATGATTTCGGGCGAGCTTCCAATCAGTTCGACTTCCGGAGTCCGCAACAGAAACATGAACGGGCTCGGATTGACGACTCGCAGTGCCCGATAGATCTGAAGCGCGGTCGCCGAGGTATCGAGCTGCAAACGCTGGCTGATGACGACCTGGAAGATGTCGCCCGCGCGGATGTACTGGCGACACTTTTCGACGGCGGATTCGAATTCGTGCTGCTGGAAATTTGATTTGTAGGAGCGCGTGGTCGGGACGTTCAGATCGATGTCGAGCGGCCGCAGCGTGGTCGTCGGCCGGGTGAGGGCGTCGCACAGCTTGTTGAGTCGATCGCACGCCTTCTGGTACGCGACCTCGGGGGCGTCCGTTCGGACGTCCGCATGGACCACGACGATCATCGTCTTGCGAATGTTGTCGAAGACGGCCATCTGGTCATAGATGCCGAACGAAAGATCGGGCAGATTCCGATCATCGGTGGGGGCATTCGGGAGATTCTCGGAATAGCGGATGGTGTCGTAACCGGCGTAGCCGACGGCTCCCCCACAAAATCGCGGCAGATCCGGCGAGTGATAGGCCCGAAAACCCTTTACCAGTTCGGCCAACTCGTGAAGCGGGTCGGCAACCGTTCGTTCCTCGACCTTGCCGTCGCGCTCGATTCGGAGATTGTTTCCGTACGCCTTGAACTGCACCAGTGGGCACGAGCCGACGAAGCTGTAGCGGCCGACGCGCTCCCCGCCGATGACGCTTTCAAACAAAAACGACGTCGCCGAATCGGGAAGCCGCTCGTACGCCAGGACCGGCGTCAGCGTATCGCTCACCAGTTGGCGGTAGACGGGAACAAGATCCTGACCGTCGGCCATGGCCGTAAAGTCAGGTAGTGAGGGATGAATGTTCATGGGTTCGGCGTCCGGCGGAAGAAAACTCGGGCGATATGGTACTCACCCGGTTCGCCGAATGACACGCGGGATGGGGAGGGCGTTCGGGGAGAAGGGCAGGGGAGCCGCCAGCCGCCAGCGACCAGCGGCCAGCAGAAGCAGCCGGCGGCTAGTGGCTGACGGCTCGTCATGTGGAAAGCGGCACCGGCAGGAAGAGTTTGAAGGGATCGTCAAGGATCGGCACGAAGCCGTGTTTGGAGTAGAAATTCGCGGCGTCTTCATCCTTGGCATGGACGAGGAGTAATTTGAGTCCGGCGATCTCCGCCGCCTGAATGGTTCGCAGGATGGCGTCCTTGAGCAGTGCCTTTCCCAGCCCTCGCCCCTGCTCGCGGCGATCGATCGCGAGGCGGGCGAGCAGCATCACGGGGATGTCGTACTTTCCCAACCCCTTGACCAGTTTGGGCGGAAGGAGTTTCTGATCGAGGGCGGCGTAAACGAGCGAGTAGTAGCCGACGACGATCTTGCTGTCTTTCTGGGTCGTCACGTAGTTGCGCACGATCCCTCGCTTTTGGTTTTGCAGGGCATAGTTGCGCAGATAAAGGTTGAGTGCCGAAACGCCGCAATCGAATACCGAGCGGTCATGTCCGCCATCGAGTGGGGCGAGCGGCGAATAGGGAACGTCAGCCATCCAGGATGGACCGTTCCGTGAGGAGTTTGCGGACTGCCTCGACGTTTTGGGGAGGGGGATTGTCGAGCGTTTCGAAGATGTGGGCCAGTTGTTTCCGGCTCAGGGAGACCGGGTCTTCGTCGACCAGCAGTTCGGTGGCGATCTGGTAAGCGTTTTCCAGCACGAAATCGCTCAATGTCTCGCCGCGTAACTTGGCGGCTCGCGCGATCACGGCTTTTCGAGCCGCATCGACGCGGATGCTGAGACGGTTTTCCTGGCCGGAATCGGCTTTGCCACTTCGTGCCATCGCACTCCTCCATCTTGGGTACACAGTGTACACCCGAAATGGGTCTTCCGCAATCCTCGGTCTGCCGGCAGCGGCCGGCAGACCAGATGGGGAGCGGAGCACCAACGAAGGGCCTTCGTAAAAAAAATCGCCGCGAATTGGCTTCGCGGCGATCAAACAACCAGTGGACAGGGTGGGAATCGAACCCACGACACCAGGATTTTCAGTCCTGTGCTCTACCAACTGAGCTACCTGTCCCAGTGGATGACACCAGTGCGGAGAAGGCGGCCGGGCGAACCCGGCGGGCACCGATGGGGGAGAGAATGATCGATTACCGGACCGCCGTCAAGGACAGGGTGGCTTCTCGTCCAACCATGGCTTATCTTTCAGCGCTCTGTTCAGGCGGACACTGCAAATGAGGGCCATCCATGCTGATTCGGTGTGCGTGCGGATGGGAGAAACAGGTCAAGGATGAGTTGGCGGGGAAGAAGGCTCAGTGCCCGAAGTGCGCGAACACTTTTGTGATCGTCGAGGCACCGCTGAGAGGGCCGGAAATCGACGAGGATGAGGCCCTGGAACTGATGATGGGTTCCCCGGCTGTTTCGATCTCCGTGCCAGCCAGTCGAACGCTTCCAGATCCGGTCGAGCCAGAACCTCCGCTCATCATCCAGCAACCCAACTCGCCACTTCGCATCGGTCGTTTCTCCGATGCGAAGCATGCCAACCAGGCAAAGGCGTTGCTGTTGGAGGGCGAGGTCATGCTCGCCGTCGCAACCGGAACCGTTCACGAGAAGAGTGAACGCAGCAACGGCAGTTTCGGCATGCTGCAGACGGATACCAACAAAGGCGGGCTCTTTCACACGCACTATCTGATCGTCACCGATCGCCGGGTCATCCTGTGGGCGCGAGGAATGCTGCGCCAGTCGACCGATGCCTTCTTCCACGACGAGATCCGCAGCGTCGAAGTTCAGAAGTCCATTCTCACAGCCGCGATCGTCTTCAACATCGGTCGCGTCGAATGCTTTGGCAGCGTGCAGAAGGATCTGGCGGACAAGCTCGTCTCTTTCCTCAGGCAGCACATCGCCACGGGTCGGGAGGCGAAGGCTCAGCCCCAAACTCCAACTGTAAGCGTCGACATCGTTTCGCAGTTGGAACGGCTCGCTGCCCTCAAGTCGTCGGGCGTTTTGAGCGATGAAGAGTTCCTCGCGGCGAAGCAGAAGCTGATTGGATGATGGAAATGCCCCGGTGTCGCCACCGGGGCCGGGTTCCTAAACCTCAGACCGCCAGGTCAGGCGGTACGGCAGGAGCTTTTCTGGCCGCACCCTGAGCCACAGTGGGGCCCCGCAGACGGTCGCGGGTGATGGCACAGTATGCTGCCTCCCGCTCGATCCCCGTGGCCTTCCGGCCCTCGGCCTGGGCGGCGACGAGGGTTGTCCCTGAGCCCGCGAACGGATCCAGGATGCGGCCGCCAGGCGGGACGATCTGGACGAGCTGGCGCAACAACGCCGTCGGCTTGCCGGTCAGGTGGTGCTTGTCGCGACGGTTGACCGGAATCTGATGGCAGCCGGGATGCGGTCCGGCGTGCGTCGCCGAGTGACAGGCACCGCGCGTTCCCCAGACCAGGTATTCGCACTGGTGGCGCACGTAGCCCCGGTGCGGAGCCCGAGCACCGGCCCCCTTGTCCCAGGCGATGATGCCCCGCCACGTGAGATCGGCCGCCTGAAACGCATCGGTCACCGCGGGCAATTGCCGCCAGTCGGTGAAGACGAGGCAGTACCCGCCTTCTCGAAGCAGCTCGCGGCAGATCGTCAGCCAGGCCATCACCCACCAGGTGAATGAGCGCTGGTCTTTGAGGTCGCCCCCGAAGCTGGGGCGGCCGTAGAGCAGACCGCCTTGGGAGTACTTCTCCTCCGGCGCGCGGCGGCGTTCCCCTGCGGTCGTGCCGCCGGAACAGTACGGCGGATCCGCGATGATCGCGTCATAGCTCGCGGCTGGCAGCCGGGGGAGCAGATCGAGCGAATCGCCCTGGAAAAGTTCGACATCCTGTGTGGCAAAAAACGGTTCCATCCTTGGTTCCTCGAACGTGGGTCTTTCGGGTCAGTTGAGACGCGAGGGAAAAGACTGTTCGAGAACTGGCGGACCGCGAATTCGGATCGAACACGGCGGCCGCCGGCGGCGGCCGCTGCGAGGCTGATCTAGATCAACGACAGGACGCATGCGGGTTTCCTTTGCGGAAACGCATGTCGGCCTGTCGGTCAGGCTCGATGTGCGGGCCGGTCGGCTGCTCTAACAGCCGACCGGCCACATTTCGGACGAAATCAGACGGCGAGAACTTGGTCCACGCGACCGCGGATCCGGGTCGCCTTCGGCGTGACCAGCGATGGCCCGTTCATGAGCAGGATCTCGGGCGGCTTGGGCTTGCTGACGCCGTTCTGCGGGCGATGCTTCCACTCGACCATGATCCGCTTGTGCCACCCGGCATAGAGCCGATCGAGCAGCGGATCGTCGTAATAGCTGACGATCACCCGCGACTTGCGGAACCGACCGAGAGCTTTCGCCAGGCGGTCGTGGTCGCCGGCAGCGAAGTCGAACCGATAGGTGCCCCCTTTCTTGACGTAGGGCGGGTCGCAATAGATCACCGCGCCGTGTTCGTCCGGCAGCCGGGCCAGCAGCTCGAACCCATCCCGGTTCAGAATGGCGACAGATCGGAGACGTTCATGCCAATGCCGAATGGAATCGATCGCGCTCCGCAGCTTCTGGCACTTGGAACTGTTCACCTGCTGGTACTTCGCCGTGTAGGTCTGAGTCGACGTCGACCCGGTGAAGCCGTTCATGGCCAGCCAGCTGACGAAGAAGAAATCGGCCGCGCGTTCGGGGCCCGGCGCGAAGGGTTCGCGGAGGCGTGCCCGGGCCTCGTTGTGAAGCGCCTCGCAGTTGAGCCGTCGACCGAGACGCCGCACCAGCGCCGCGCTGTCGATCGAGTCGGCGACGACGCGCGCCAGGTTGGTCACGTCCTCGTGTAGATCGTTCAGCGTCTCGTGCGGCGTCACGGGCTTGCGGAAGATGATCCCGAACCCGCCCGCGAACGGCTCGAAGTAGGCCCGGTGCGGACCGAATTCGTGGACGATCAGCCGGGCCAGGGCGGCTTTCCCGCCGTACCAGGGGACGATCTGGTTCAACACGTTGCGACTCCCTTTCCGCCGGAATATTTCGGACGAAATCTCGGGACGCCGGCAACGTCCCAGAGGAGATCCTCGAACTCCGCCACCATTCGCGTGGCCGAAAGCTGCCGCCAGGCGAGTTCCCGCGCCGCCCGGATCCGCTGGTTCTCGCGCGTCCGATCGGTTGCCTCGAGAATCGCCTCGGCCAGAGTCTCGCGCGACGCCTGGTGCGGAACGCCGATCGCCAGCGGCCCGTGCTGCCGCTCCAGAGACGGGAGCAGCCCCACGGGTGTCGAGACGACCGGGACGCCGGCGGCGAACGCCTCGAGCATCACGAGCGGCCCCCCTTCCTCGGTGCTCGTGACCACCAGCACGTCGAGGCCGGCGTAGACGTCGCCCAGCAGATCGCCGACTTCAAACACACCGCCTCGCGCGGCCACCTTCGCGGCGATCAGATCGCGCGTCGACCGGGAACCCATGCAGGCCTCGGGATTCGCCTGCGGGGTGATGTAGACCGGCCGAAACGACGGGGGCAGCAGACGGACGGCATCGACCATTGCCTCGGGGCGTTTCTCCGGGCTGATCCGGCCCACGAATCCGACCGCGATGTCGTCGGGCGACAAACCCCATCGCCGCCGAATGTCCTCGCGGCCGAACACCGGGGCGATCCGGTCGAGGTCGACCCCATTATCGATTACGACGGCCATCCGCCGCCGGTTGACCGGAACGCATCGGGCCGCGGCCTGAGACACGCAGTAGAACCCCGAGGCGTACGGCGCGGCGATCACGGCCGTCTGCTCGGTCCAGGGGCCTTGCCCATGCAGGCCGAACACGACCGGACAAACCGCCGAGATCGCTTCCAGGATCTCGGCGGAACGATGGCCCCAGCTGTAGACGACGTCGCACCGTTCGGCGAGCTGGACGGCCGCTGCGACGCCTGAGCGTCGATCGGGGATGTCGGCATTCGTGGTGGGATGTGGCGTGCCGGCGACGACGGGGCAACGGGATCGAATTGCCAAGTAGGCCGGCTGGTCGGACGCACCGCCATCGGTCAGCATTGCTCCCGCCCAGTGGACCGTTTTGGCCCACCGCATCTTCATCATCGTGTTGACCACCACGCCACCGCCGCACAGGTTCGGGGTGACCCAGCCGACCGTCAGTTGTTTGGCCGGACGGTATCCCGGCATGGAACGGCGGATCTCTTCCGCCCAGGGATGGGTCTCGGCGGAATAGTTGAGCGAGTAATTCGCGCGGTGGCGGCGGTACTCGTGGAGTGCCTCGCTGCGAGCGATCTTCCAGCCGTGCCGCACCAGGTGGCGCCAGACGAAGTAATCCTCGTTGGCGAGCCTCACGAACTCCAGTTGCTCAAAGGCCTGCGTGCGCTCCAGCGCGATGCGCCGGACCACTGACGCCGACGTCGCCCGATTTTCGGCTTCGATGTCGCCGTCCGGATCCGGCCGCCAGCTTCCCGAGGTCTCGCCGAACGTGCGCAGGACCGGCGTGACGATGCCGACCTCGGGACGTCTCTCAAAGATCGCGGCGGCAGCGCCCGCGAAGTCCTCGCTGACCCGATCGTCGGCATCCAGGAAGAACACCAGGTCGGTCTCGATCGCCTGCAGGCCGGCGCGGCGGGCCAGGTACGGATGCCGCACGTTGACCGTCAGGATCTCGACGCCGGCGTTCCGGTATCGGGCGGCGATCTCGGACGAGTCGTCCGTGCAGCCGTCGAGCACGACGACGATCTGCGAAAGCGCGAACGACTGTGCCAGAAGCGAATCGAGGCACTCCGCGAGGAAGCGACCATAGTTGTGGCAGGGGACAACAGCCCCAATCGTCAAAGCCATTCGGGAGCCTTCCAAAATTGCGTCCACAGGGCAGCGATCACCCCGTCTGCCGAGTCGACAGCCAGATCGGTGACATAATCCGACGGCTCCGGGTCGACAGCTTCGGGTAGGACCGTGTAGGGCGGTCGCTCATAGATCCACGGACTCGTGACTCGCACCAGCGGCCTGGTGGCCCGTTGCACGTTGCAAACCTGGTCGATTTCGCCGGCGCTGGTGAATCGAATCAGGTCACGCCCGACGCTCGCCCAAACGCGATTCTGGCTGTCGATCGCGACCCGCCCGACTGGTCTCGTCGTCGCCCAGGCCCACTCGACTGCTCCCGATTCGACGTCGATCAGCGCGACTCGCCCGTTCCCGCCGCGTGCCAGGCCGAAGATCTCCAATGTCGTGAACCCGGTACGGTCCCACGCGACCGCGACCTTGCTGCCGCGCGCTGCCAGCCCGGTGGCCATACCGAGACCGGCGTCTGCGTCATCCAGGTTGGGGAACGAAAAGTGATTCGACGTCCACAGCGAATCACCCGTTTCAGGATCCACCAGGAGGACGGGCACAACGTCATCGTCCGAGATGCCCCAGTTGTGCCCGGTCGCGGCCATGAAGCCGTCGCCGGCGGCGAGGAACTGAAACCACGTATCGGTTCCCCCTCCCGATTCCGACCAGAGCACCTCGTCACTGGTCACGCGGCGCATCATGGAACGGACGGCCGTGCCACCGATCCCGTTGAAGCCTTGAGAGGTCGGATTGTTCCAGAGAACGATCAGGTCACCGGACGGCAGCTTCACATAGTCGACCGGGTATCCGCTGTCGAAGTAGACCGGAACCGGATCCAGCGTGAAATTGCTGCGCAGCCGCATGATACAGGGCGTGCGATAGAACTGGACGCTGCCTCCGATCGAGACATACCCAGCACCGAGTCGCCTTGTGAACAGGAGCCCTCGATCCGGCGCCCAGCGAATCGGCCACAACGGTTCCTGCGGAGTCGGCAGAAACCCGACCGGTGCCCATCCACCGTACTCGTCGAGGTCGTCTGGCAGATCGGTCGGGTCACTGAGCCCGTCCAGCGTGAGGAAGTATCGGGTTCGCCGAGTTCCGTTCGCGCCGCGCACTTCGAAGTTGTGACGCCTCGGGGTCGGTGCGGGATCGTCAGCGCTGCGGGACTGCGAATTGCCGGCCAGCACGATCCGGTCGTCTGCATCGATGTCGAGGCGCGGGGCCCAGCCCCACAGGTCGATGCCGTCGGCTCGCGCGAAGTTCCTTGCCCAGGAGAACTCCCCCTCGGAATCGAATCGAAGTGTGGTGGCCCAGCGTTCGGCCCACCGGGTGTTCAGGATCATTATTCGTCCCACTCCGGAACGATGGCCACGAACCCCAGGCCAGGCTGATGCCGGCATTCGACCCGCAGGCCTGCGCGAATGGGTTCGCTGATCGGGAAGCCGGGAAAGACGGTGATCGGCTCCGTCGACGGGATCCAGATCGTCCGGAGGAGCCGCACCTGGGCCGAGTCGTCGGTGTTGTTGATCTGCATGTTCCAGTTCGTGCCCGGCGTCTGGGGGAACACGAAGAACCACGACGGAGCTGACCAGGCGGAGTTTCCGTACCGGGTGCCCAGACCTTGCACACGGATCTCCGGAATCCCGTCGCTGGCGACCAGATCGTCGATGATCTCCTGGACCTCCTCGGCGGTAGCTCGCTCCGGGAATGTCGTGGTGACCAAATTGAATGATGCGTGAATCACACGCGGCTCGTCCGGGTCGACCTCGCTGAGCGCCCGCAGCATGTAGGACTGCTGGCGCGTCGGCTGGGCGATCACAGCCGGGGCCGATGCCGGCTCCGGGGCGAGCTGCTCCAGGAGCCAGGCCATCAGCGGCGGCCGTTGTTCCGGCTGCCGTGCCCATTCGGCCGCCTCGCCGGGGTTCAGGAGCCCGTGCTCGAATGCGCGCACCATGGGCCGCAAACGGGCGATGTCGCGTGAATCGAGCAGGCGGCCGGCCATTACTGAATGACCTCCCCTTCGACGGAGGCTCCCAGAACGCGTAGCGTGCCCCCAAATCGGCGAATGTTCGTGACCGCGACGTTTCGCCCGAGCGTCGCCTCGCCGCTGTACTGGCGAAACTCCCGGAAGGTTGCGGAGTCTTCCGGAAACACCGCCACGCCGATGTCGCCGCCGGCGTTGATGATCAAGGTTTGAGCGTGGTGACCCTTCCACAGGCACGCGGGAACGCCGGACTCGGAGGATCCGCCCGTCGACAGGATCTCGATCGAGGTCTGCACGTCGCCGGTGTCGAGGATCGTGCGACCGGATCCGGAGCCGTCGCCCGAACCGATCTGGATCTCGTCTGCCCACAGCGTGAGCCCGCGGGCGCGGTACTCGTCGTACCCGCGATCGGAGGTTCGCGGGAGACCGAGATCGCCGCTGAAGCGCGCGTCGACGAACAGCTTTGCCAGCCGCACGCCGATCAGGTGCGTCCCGGTACCGGCAGAGCTGATGTCGACGGGATCGCCTCCGGGGGCGGTGGCGAGCTGCAGCGTCCCCCCAACGATGTTGACCGGATAGTAGAGAACGTCGGCATCCAAACCGCCCGGGAGGGCATCAGATGACTTCACGCGCAAGGCCTGTTCCGGCCAGAACGTGGCCCGGCCGGTTGCGAGCGTCAACCGGTTGGTTGCGGCATCGACCGTGAATTCGCACCGCTGGAGGATGCCGTACAAGAGATCGATCCCGTCGAGGTCGACCGTCACGATGTCGTTGCTGCCGGGGACGCCGGCGGCTCCCGCTTCCTCGGACCACTGGATGGGATCGTCCCAATGCGCTGGCCCGCGGCTGCGCTGGTCCTCGGTGACGATCACCGCCGCGCCACCATCCTGGATCGTCGACACCGCGACGTCGGCATTGGTGAGCGTATGGACGGCGGTCATCTGGGGGAGGTTGCCGAGACTCGAATCGAACTCGGCAAAGATCGTGGCCGGCCACGGTCCGCCGAAGCAGTCGACGTTTCCTTCCCCGACGTTGCTGAGATCCTCCAGCGCGGCTTCCAGCTCGCCAGCCGTTGTGTCCCAATCGAGAGCGATGGCTGTCTGATCGCCCAGCGTGAGCGTGACGTCGCCCTTCCAGGGGGAGTTGGTCAGCGTCACGGACTGGATCTCGGAGCCGCCCACCGTCAGGACTTCCAGGAGATCCACATCGGTCGA
Organism: Planctomycetaceae bacterium; assembly: GCA_019636285.1. Classification (GTDB taxonomy): domain Bacteria; phylum Planctomycetota; class Planctomycetia; order Planctomycetales; family Planctomycetaceae; genus JAHBXV01. Next base: position 9,012 of record JAHBXV010000022.1, on the reverse strand, counting down.
CTGGTAGCCGTTCCCATAGAACTCAATGTAGATGATCCCGTCCCCGGTGTATCCGGCGTTGAGCAACGTCTCGAAGTGGTCCAACTGCTCCCAAGGCGCGACGATCGAAAGGCGGACGCTGTTCGCTCCCAAGGCGGCGTTGATCGTTGAGACGATCGTGATCGCTGACGCGTTCCACTGGATCGGATCGGTAATGATGCTGCCCAGGCGGAGACGGAACCCATCGCCCACCGGCTCACCGATCAGCCGGAGGGATTGAACCTCGTTTGGGCCGGGGTCACCGTCTTGCACGGTCGTTCGCCCCAACGTGGCGGCGGCACCGGCATAGGGGACCAGCTCAATGTCGCGGGTGATATCTTCGCCAGCCCAGATGCCGCCGAATTCGACGAGGATGCCGTCCGTGGGGTTCACCCAGGAATTGGCCAGCGTGCCGGAGAGCGTCAGATTGTCGGCCCCATACGTGAGACCGGACTGCGCACCGGTGAACTTGGCACGGAGGCCTCCGAGAGCCGCCTTGATCGTTTCCAACGATGCGTCACCGGGGAACGTCACGCTATACGCATCGCCGGTCGCGCCCAGCGACTGGAACCGGAGCGTGATGGCCGACAGGGCGACACCGGGATCCGCCGTGAAGCGAAACCGGCGCTGTTCGTTCACGCCGGCGCCTCCCGCCTGCTCCTCGTAGATCACGAGTGGGCTCGTTTCGCCCGTCCCGTCCTGGACGGTCTCGATCAACACGCCAGCCGTGCCGCCGGTCAGGTCCGCGCGGCTGGTTGTCATCTGCGGCTGATCGGTGTCGGACTTCGCACCGACAAACCGCACCCGCCAGTTCCCCAGCTCGCCAGTGACGATGACTTCGCCTTCGGCGAGGTTGCTGAGCCCTTCCAGCGCCGCTTTGATCGTGGCTTGGCTGGCCGGCCACGCAATCGCGGCCGCCGTCTGACCATCGAACCCGAGGGGAAACGTCCCGCCGGTTGGCATGGGATCGAAGATGATCGCCTGCTCGTCATCGGCGAGCGGCTCGCCATTCACCAGGCCGCGCAATTCGAACGGCCGCCCCGGTTCGTCGGCTGTCAGCAGGACGTCGTCGCCGTCGACCGAGGCGGTGACCTCGGCGAACTCGGGGAGCGTCGACGCGTTCCACAGCGCGGCGATCGCGGTGGCGTCCCATTCGTCCGCCTGGACGCCGATCTTGCCGTTCATTTCGAGCGAAATATTCCCGCTCGCGCTGGACGACAGCCGCGTGATCTGAGCCTGCGTGGGGGCGTCGCCCCGAAGTCGACGGTTTGCCATGGTCTCTTCCTTGAATCAGTTGCGTCATCGGCTCCAACGGCGTGCAGTCACTCCCCGTTGGCTGCGTGCCCCGACGGACAGTCGAGGGAATCCTGAAATTGCGATAGAACGGCAGCCTTCCGCTGTAGCTGCTCTTTCAACCAGCCACGCAACAACGGCTGCAGCTCGTCGTCGAGATGGATGCCGCAGCACGAGATGCCCACGTGCTCAACCTTCAGCGCGTAGTCGGTCAGTCGATCGAGCATCGCGATCTGCTTTTCCAGGAACCGGATCTGCTGATCGGCCTGGTCGTATTCCTGGATCCGCTCCCGGATCGCTGTTGCTTCATCGGGTGTCATGGCGCTCTCGCTACTTGAGGGGCAAAACTGAGAACGGCCGATCCTCGGGGATCTGGAACTTCAGGATGTGGACGTCCTGAGGCCGAGGCCTCGGCAGCCACGCGCCATCCTTGTTGAGCAACTGCGGCTCGTTCGGGAACGACTGATCGGGGAGCACGATGCGGCGTTTCGCGAACTCCGGAGGCTGCCCGGCGGTCCGCTCCAGCTCGTAGCGCTCCTGGTACCCGCGACTGGGCACGAACGTCTGCCAGGTCGCCTTGCGATAGTGGAGTTCCAGCGTCAGCGGCAGGAACTCGACGTCGTTCTCTTCCTGGTAGTCGTCGATGGTGATCCCGGCGACCGCCAGCGATTTTGGCGGGTACGTGCGATTGCGGATCCGCACGGCGTCGGTGTTGATGACCTCCGGGTAATCGAGCAGCCAGTCCGGGAAGTCCGCGACGTTCTTCTTCACCGACAGGACCCAGATCACCTCCTTCTTTTCCTGTGGCTCGAACGGGTCGCCGGCGGTGTTGAGCATCAGTCGGCCCTTGTGGTCGACCAGCGTGTAGCTCGACAGCGCTTGCGAACGCATGGTCACCGAGGCCCGTTCGGCCAGCGGGTTCTTCACCATCTGGTCCGTGTAGGTGACATCCAGGAACCAGAAGCGGGTGTTGTTGTGCTGCTCGGCCTCAAACCGATCGACGTAATAACCAGGCTCCTCGGGGTGCGGCTGCCAGCGCTGCAACCTCGGGAGCGCCCGACGCACGGCCACCGGCGAGACATCTGGATCGCTGAACTTCGCCACGTAGCGATCGACAAACGACGTCTGGGTGTTGTCGCTGCTCAATCGGCCCCGATTCCGGATATTGCACCAGGCCAGCATCAGAGCGACTCCGTTTCGGGCTGGGGCTTCCGCTCGATCTTCGCGAGCAGCTCGGTCTGCTTGGTCGCTTCCGCCGCCGCCAGTTGGGACGACTTCAGCAGCTTGTCCTGAGACGACCCGCCGCCGAACGCGGCGAGCAGGGCACGGGCGCCGTCCTCGCTGCGAACATCGCTGGCCGTGGCCCGCTGCAGACGGTCATCGACCGCGACGGCGTCGGGTTTCGCGCCTTCGAGGACCTTCTGAACGGCCCGCTGATACGTGTCTTCATCCAGGAACGCGCGACCGGTGCTCGGGTCGACCGTGTTCCGCAACTGTTTCAGCCGCGCCAGCTCGGCATCACGCCGTTCCTCATCGGTGCGCGTGTTGGAGACGATCGACTGAGCCTCATTGCGCGCCGTCTGGATGACGGATTGCCGACGCTGCTCGGCTTCCTGTCGAGCCCGGTCTTTCGCCTCCTGCTCCGACTTGAGCCGGTCACGCTCCTGCATCAACTGGCGATACTGATCGAGCATCTGCTGACTCGCCCCATTGGCGGCCATCTTGTGCAGTTCGAGTTCGCCTTCGGTGATCGTCCCCTTCAGGAGGGCGATCTCCTCCCGGGCTTTCTGCATGGCCGATTGAATGCCGGTGGCCGAGTCGTACGCCGAATCGGACAGCCGCTGAAACATCGCGGCCGCTTCGTTGGTGTGACCAAAGTCACCCATCCATTGGCGCGCCTTCGCGAGTTCCTCCAGCTCCTTCCGCAGCTTCATCGCGGGTGTGAGAGACTTTTCGAGCAGCGCGGCGATGTTGGGACCAGCGGGGACATTCAGCCGCACCGGGGGTGCGTTCGCGGCTTGCGTCTGAGCCTCGGCGAAACCCTTCAGCCCTTCCTCGGCTTTGGCCAGATCCGGCTCGACAGTCTTCAAGGCGGCGTTCACGCCGGCGATGGCCACCGCAGCCACGCCCAGGCCGGCGGCAATCATCGCCCAGCCCTTCGGACCGGAAAGCGCCTGCAGGATGACATTGGCGCGTGTCGTGGCCTGCAGGACGAGCCGGTAACTATTCCAAACGCCAGCCATCAGCCGGACGATCCCAGCAACGGCCAGCCCGGCACCCCCCGTACTGATCAGACCCGCCACCAGGGCGATCACCGATTCCGCCAGGTCTCCGTTCTTCGCGGTCCACTCGGCGGTCGCCTGAATCGCAGTGCTCGCTTTGGTCACGAGTGGCGTCAGGATCGGAAGCAGATGCGTCCCGAACGCGACCTGCAGATCGTCCACCGAGGCGGTGAACGACTTCATCTGGTTGTCGAACGTGTTCATCGACCGCAGGGTGTCGCCCTGGGCCGAGACCGTTCCCCGCATGATGATGTTGTAGCGCGCCCAGACCTTCTCCATCTCGGTCGCGCGATCCGGCCGCATCCCCGCGTTCAGCAGCTCCTGTTTAACGGCCGCTTCGGTGACGATGACGCCGTACTTTTTCATGACCTCGCCAGATCCCGTCAGGGCGGCGTGGAGATCCCGCATCACGTCGGAATCGGCTTTGTTGTGGAAGCTACCCATATCGCTGGCCAAGGTGGTCAGCGTGCGGCTCATCTGCTCGGCCGCCCCCGGCTCGAACCCGATCGGCAACAGCAGGGTCTGGGTGTCGGCCAGGAAGGATGCGATCTGCTGACGGCTCCGGCCGAGCTGCTTCGCAGTCTCGTCGCCCCACGCCCGATTGCTGTCAGCCAGGTCTCCGAAAATCGTGTCGAACTTGGCCATCGTCTGTTCGTATTCGCTGGCCTTCGAAATGGCTGGGACTAGGGACGTCGCTCCGGCAGCTCCAACCGCCAGGACAGCCCCGCTCACACGAGCCACCGAGCTCGCGAAGTTTCGAAGTTTGCCGACGTCCTCGCGCAGCACGCGATCGAGCGACGAGTCATCGCCGCCGATCTCCACATACGCGCGTCCCGCGCGAACTCCCTGCACGCTCATTTCGAGGCCTTCAACGTCGACGCTGGCAACAACTCCGCGAACCCGCTCAGGCCTTGGCACTCATCCAACTGGGCGAAGGGATGAAAGTGCTCGCGGGTGAAACCCCCTTCCGTCAGCAGACAGTTCGCGGTGAGAGCCATCAGATCGGCCGTCCGATTCCATTCGGAGCGCTGGCGCGCTTCCGCCATCCAGGCCAGTTCCCGAAGCGTCAGCCCGCGGGCACTGACTCCGCAGATTCCGGCGAGCTCGAAGCAGTGGCGGAGGAAGTCGACGCCGCGAGGGCGGTCCGGAACCGATCCGCCATCCAGGCCGCCGTCGAGTGCTCGACTTCCATCCCCTTCAGTTGCAGAGCCAGGCGGGCCTTCAGCTCGTCCCGCTGGCTCTGGAGGGGGAAAAAATCGGTCAACTCCTCCAGCAGCGCCAATCCGGCCTCGAAGAGTCGGCCACGCAGCCGGCGACCGAACTCGGCTTCCGTCACGTTCTGCTGTTGGGCTTGTTCCGAAACCAGCAGCCAGAGCGTGTCGACCATCCGCATCGGATCGGCCATCCAGGCTGTTAGCGCCTCGTCACTGAGCCGCAGATCGAGCAGGTTGTAGCCGAGTGCCGCCTGGATCCGCTTCACGTCGAACGGATCGACGGTCAGGGTCCACGCGGTCTCGGCATTGTCCTTGAACGTGCGCATGAGCTCTCTCGCAGGGGAACAAACCGAAGAACGGCCGAGGCGGAATCAATCCGCAACCGTGAAGTAGCTGGGCACAGCGGTCGAGTCGGTCGGAGCCGCCTCGACGTCCCACTTCGCCTCGCCCTTGAGCCCGGCCGTTTTCTCGAACTTGAAGACCTCGCACACGGCGCGAACGCCATGGGTTCCAGCCACGGTGATGTCTCCATCCGTGGCGGCGAGTTCGATCGACGTATTGCCGGTATAGCTGGCCTGCAGGGCCAGGAACGTGGCGTCAGCGGGTTTATTGGACACGTCAAACGTGAAGCCGATGTCGCGACCCCCACCGCCGTAGCGATTCACTTCGCCATGCCCACGGTTGGTGATCTCGACCTTCTCCTTGTCCCCGGTCACCTTGATGTCTTTGGCGATCGGGATCGCTACCCAGATTGGGACGTCGACCGTGCCCGTGTTGTAGTACAGCCGGTTCGCGATCCCGATCATGCGCCGCGTGCTCATGGCTCAATCCTTTCCGGGGTCGCCCCCTGGTCATTTCGGCCGAAATAATTCCCAGCGGCTGCCGTCAGTCCGCGGGCGTGAACGGTTTCACCTCGATCGGGTTGCGGTCCTTGTCGAAGAACAGGATCCGGAAGGCCCGTTCGACGTCCGGAGCGGCCGCTGGCGCTACTGCCGCCGGCGGGGGCGACACTGGTGCCGGGGGCGGCTGCGGTGCTGCCTGAGGCAGGTTTGAGAGCATCTGCAGGGCCATCAGCCCGACGCCCGCACCGGGGACGCCGGCGGCGAGCGCGATCCCGATCACTCCCAGCGTTCCGATCCCGCTCTTGGTGACAGTGACCGCCATGTCATCGTCCACAATGTCGAGAGCCTTGTGGGTCACCTTGCGATGCAGGTTGTCGCGCCATCGCTGGTTTCGCCCCCAAGCGTGCCACCAGCCCTCAACGCCGCCGCTGACCGGAAGCCCATCAAGCGGGGGGCGGGGTGATGTCTTCGAGGAGTTCCCGGATCCGCTCATCAGCCTGTTCCTGTTCGATGACCGCCTGCTCGATGAATTGACGTCCGACGATGACCAGATCGAGAGTTTGCAGCTTGGCCAGCCGGTCCCAATCGACCGGCTGGCCCGCTTCAATGGCCTGGACCGCTTCCAGCAGACGGTTGGGTCTGGTGATCACGGTCTACCTCGTGTTACGCCGTAACCGGCGGCGTGTACCGCGCGGCCAGCAAGGCCCCGAAGTGATCGAACATGTTGGTCCGCCGCGCGGCGGCTGCCTTGAATTCCTGACCGGCGATTGAAAGGCCAGCGGCCTGTTCGCGAGCCAACGCGGAGTTGAAGTCCGTGTCGGTGATCGCATCGTTTGCGACCTTGTGCTGGGCCTGTTCGGTGGCGGTGTCGGCGTTCATGGGGGCTCCTTTGCGAGCGGCTGAATCTCGAAGAACGCCGGCACGGGAGGCAGCCGCTTTTGGACCTCCCCCGCCAGCTGGTCGTAATCGATTGGCGCTTGCCTCGTGGCGTTGGCCTGAAGTTGCGAGACCTCGTACCGCAGGGCTTTATTGGCCAGCTCCGCTTGCGTCAGCCGACCCGACAATCGGTCCACCTGGTTGCGCAGGGATTGCACCAGGTAGTCGTTCGTTTCCCCCGGCGGCCCGGCGGGGCCTGGTTCCCCCCGTGGCCCCACCGGGCCTTGCGGGCCGACCGGTCCCGGTGGACCTGGTGGCCCCTGCGGTCTTGAACGATCGGATGGCACCAGCGGCGTTGGTTCGCGTGTATTGGGAGCCGCGCACGATGGCTCGCGTGGGCCATTGTCCCGGATGAATGCAGCCCAGTTGGGCAGCCACTCACAGATGACGCTGGCCGACGTCATCCAGGTCATTTTGTTCGCGGTGCAGGCGCTGGCAATCCCCACCAGCCGACCGGTTTGCTTGTCCCAGACGGGTGCTCCGGATTCCCCGTCGACGATCGGTTCCGAGAGCGACAGAAACCTCGGATCGTGCGAGACCTGACCCGTGCGACTCTTCCAGCCTCGCCCCGGTTGATACCCGGCGAAATACACTTGGCGGCCTGCCGACGTGATCCCCGGCAGCACGTTGTCCGTCATTTCCGGCAGCCGGACCCCGAGGATGGCGAGATCGATCCCGGAGTTGAGTTCCGCACGAAGCACTCGCGCCGGAAACCATTGGTGACCGAACGCCACTTCGACCGTGGCGGCCTGTTGCCGTCCTGGATCCTCCGCCTGGACCACGTGCGCGGCGGTGGCGACGAGATGGTCACCGCTGGCGTTCGGGCCGAGAATCACACCGTTGCCGTGGTTGATGTAGGTCACCGGAGCAAACCAGCATCGTCCCTGGTCGCACTGCTGGCGGTTTTCCGTGATCGTCGCGCGGATGGCCACGGTATGGTCGGCATCGGCGGCGGATCCCATCAGGCAGCAGATCAGCAGCGCCATCACCTGGCGCAGCTGAACACAATCTTTGAGTCGTTTGACCGTGGTTCCGGCCGGAGCAGCTTCGGGGTCGTCTTCGCCTTGGTCGATCTCCCGCAGCCGTTGGCGGGCGTCTTCGATCGCGAGTTCGACGGCATCCAATGCCGAGGTGGCGGTGCTCACCTTCCGCAGGAGCACGCCGTGGAGCTCGAAAGCGTATTCGTTGGCATCCTTCAGTTCATCCACCGTGTTATGGGTGGCAGCGGAACCAAAGCAATAGCCAAAGAAGAATGCGATCAGCGATGGCACGCCAATGAAGACGAGGATCGCAACGAGTACTTCCACGGTTTCGCTCCTGCAGGAAGGATTGATCGACCGCCATTCAGCGGGCGGGCGTTACCACCTGCGGTACATTCCCCAGGCCGGGACGGAGGAAGTGTGCCAGCCCCTCGGGGCGGTCGCGTACATGGGGAACTGCTGATACCGGGCCAACGGTTGGCAGCTCCCCTTCATGCAGCCCCCGTTCGTCGCCGCGTAGGATTGGCAACAGTTGCCGACGCAGATGCCGGGGAGGCACTGACCGCACGGGCAGAACGCGGGATCGCATTGATCCGTCTGGCTGATTGCCTCGGCACGATGGCCATCGAAGTCCTGCGCCTCGGCCACAACGGGTGCGGCCAGGCAGGCCACGCACACCACGCACAACACGAAACCGATCCAACCTCGCATCATCGTTCTCCTTCAGGAGACCACTTTCGCCAGGGCCACAGCGGCCCCGGTCAAATCGCCAATTGCTCCAACGCCAGACAGACTTCGCCGTCTTCGGCGATCAGTCGTTTCGCGTCGGCAAACGAGAGCCAGGCCCGGCCGTCTTGGCCCCATTGCTGGCCCCATGAGTTCTTCACGCGGATCTTCTCCGCCTTCGTGTCGACTCCGGTCCACAGATAGGCATGACCACCCACGGCATCGCCAGTGGGATGAATGAAGCCGCGGCGGTCGGGCTCGAACATCCCCTCGTACCACGTCGTGCCGACGACGACCGGACCCTGTTCGAGCAGCGCATTAATCGCGAGCTGCAACGTCGTCGCCCAGCGGTACTCCGCGATGTACCCGAGGGCCAGCATCACCTTCGCCCCCGCGCGGACTGACGTGCCGTCGTAGTCCTCGCCGTCCCACTCATCCAGGAACCGAGCGAGCGTGTAGACGCCGAAGGGATCGATCCGCTGCACCACGGGTGCGTTAACGGCCCAGTGAGCCCAGGCATGACCGACGCAGCTCGAAGTCTCGCCCTGGTCGTACCAGACGGCCGAGTCGTTCCAGTACCGGCGCACGCGCGTGGACCGCGAGCGCCGCACCTGGAACATGCGGTCCCGCGGGTCGAGGCTGACGAGCCGGCCAAACTTCCGTTCCATCGGTTCACACTTTGCCATTGAGGGGTGGACGATCGGCCAACGCCTGATGAATC
>JAHBXV010000021.1 GCA_019636285.1 Planctomycetaceae bacterium | reverse complement strand
ATCGGCGTGAAGCCGCCACAGAAGCTGATTCCACCCACGCCGATGGGGAATCATCCCCTGATGGATTGGGGTGTCTTCCCGCACAAGGATGAAGACAAGGGAGACTATCAGGTCGCCAGTTGGGCCATCGAGCAGATTGAAACGCTGCCCAAAGACGCACCCTTCTTCCTCGCCGCCGGTTTCTTTCTGCCGCACGTCCCGTGTTATGCAACGCAACGGTGGTTTGACCTCTATCCCGATGACGACAGCGTGCTGCCGATCATCAAGGAAGACGATCGCGACGATACGCCGCGGTTCTCGTGGTATCTCCACTGGGAACTGCCCGAGCCGCGACTGGCCTGGGTGCAGAAGAACAACCAGTGGCGGAACCTCGTCCGGTCCTACCTGGCCTGCACGAGTTTTGTCGATGCGCAAGTCGGCCGCATTCTGACGGCTCTCGACAAGGCGGGGCTGGCTGACAACACGATCGTCGTCGTCTGGGGCGATCATGGCTGGCATCTGGGTGAGAAAGCCAAGACGGGCAAGAACACCTTGTGGGATCGGGGAACCAAGGTGCCGCTTATCTTCGCCGGTCCGGGAGTGTCACCGCACGGTCGTTGCAACCGGCCAGCCGAGCTTCTCGATATCTATCCCACGCTGATCGACCTCTGCGGGCTGACGCCGCGTGGTGATCTGGAAGGGGTCAGCCTGTTGCCGCAATTGCGCGACGCGACAGCCGAGCGCGAACGGCCGGCGATCACGTCGCATAACCAGGGAAATCACGGCATTCGCACGGAACGCTGGCGGTACATCCGCTATGCCGATGGGAGCGAAGAGCTGTACGACATGGTCGCCGACCCCCGCGAATGGACCAATCTGGCTGGTGAGTCGAAATACGCCTCCATCAAGGAAGAACACCGCCGCTGGATTCCGACGACCGATATTCCTCCGGCTCCAGGAAGCGCGCACCGCGTGTTGACATACGACCCCAAGACCGACGTCGCGACCTGGGAGGGGAAGCCCGTTCATCGGGACGATCCGATACCAGGATTTGAGGACTGAAGGTTGAGCGGCCAGCAGCCAGCGGCCAGCAAAGTAGGAGTCAGGTATCGGGTGTCAACCGTCAGTTTCTGGCTTGCCGCTCGGTTCGCTTGCCTTCGGGGCAATTCGTGCGAAGGAATGGAAGTTGCAGATGGGTTTCAAGAGACGCGGAGACAAATCGAGCAACCGGCAGTTGACTCCACGCTGCCGTCGCCGAGTCTTGAATTCCAACACGAAATGATGTTTCGCCATGAGAGTGCTGAGCGTTCTGTTCGCGATGGGGGCCTGGTTGGGGGGAGCGACCGTGCTTCCCGGCGCGGAGGCCGCTCGTCGATCCGACCGTCCCAACGTCGTCCTCATCATGGCCGACGATCTAGGCTATGAATGCCTGACCGCGAATGGGGGCGAGTCGTACGAGACACCCCATCTCGATCGGCTGGCCGCGAGTGGCATGCGGTTCGAGCACTGCCACGTCCAGCCGTTGTGTACGCCCACGCGCTTGCAACTGATGACCGGGAAGTACAACGTCCGCAATTACCTGCGGTTTGGTGTGCTGCCGCGCGGCGAAAAGACGTTCGGCCATGTCTTTCAACAGGCGGGTTACGCGACGGGAATCTGCGGCAAGTGGCAGCTGGGGAAGGAGCCAGACTCGCCGCAGCACTTCGGCTTTGACGAGGCCTATCTGTGGCAGCACACGCGGCGGCCGCCCCGCTATGCCAATCCGGGTCTGGAGCACAACGCCCGCGAACTCGACTTCACGAACGGCGAATACGGACCGACGCTCGTCAATGACTTCGCGCTGGACTTCGTGACCCGGCATCGCGACGAGCCCTTCTTTCTGTATTATCCGATGATTCTTACCCATGCGCCGTTCCAGCCGACCCCGGACAGTCCCAACTGGGATCCGGCGACGCGGGGAGAAGACGTTAATAAGGACGTGCGGCACTTCGCGGCGATGGTCGCCTACATGGACAAGATGGTTGGCCGGCTCGACGCGAAGCTGGGCGAACTCGGAATTCGCGACAATACGCTGCTGATCTTTCTCGGCGACAACGGGACACTGGGGACGGTCACCAGCCGTTTTCGCGGGGGCGACTATCGCGGCGGCAAGGGACAGACGACCGCTCGCGGAACCCATGTGCCACTCGTGGTGAGCTGGCCCGCTGTCATTCGGGAAGGTGCGGTGTGCGAGGATCTCGTCAGCAGTGTCGACCTGTTCCCCACGATCTGTGCGGCAGCCGGAGTGAAGGCGCCGGAGAATCTGGACGGTGTCAGTTTGCTGCCTCGTCTCCGCGGGGAAACCGCTCAGCCGCGTGAGTGGCTGTATGGCTGGTACTCTCCGCGTCAACAGTCGGATATGACGGTCAAGGAGTATGCGTTCGACCAAAAAGGGAAGCTATATCGCACGGGGGAGTATTTCGACCTGGCGGCCGACCCCTTTGAACAGCGGCCGCTCGACCCCGTGACATTGTCTGGCGAAGCTGTGAAGCGGGTCAAAAAACTGGAAGCGGTGCTGGAACAGTTCCGCGAGGCTCGTCCGAAAGAGCTTGATGAAACATTCCGGGCCGCGAATCCCAGCGCCGCTCCGAAGGCGAAGAAGAAAAAGAAAGCCGCGTGACGGCAATCGCGGGAAGCGCTCCCCGTTGGGTCGCGGCTAAGGGAAATATGTTTTTTTGGAGTCGGGCTGCCATGAGGCATCGGCTGTTGATTGAGATGCTGGGTCTGGTGATTGCCCTGGGTCTTGGTCGCCCGGCCGCAGCAGAGGAACCTCGCCGGCCGCACATCATCTTCGTGATGGCGGACGATATGGGCTGGGGGCAGACGGGTTATCGCGGGCATCCGCTGCTCAAGACGCCGCAGCTCGACCGGATGGCGGCAAATGGACTGCGGTTCGAGCGCTTCTACGCCGGTGGTCCGGTTTGCTCGCCGACTCGGGCCAGCGTTCTTACCGGACGTTCGCCCGATCGCTGCGGCGTGCTCACGCATGGCTATGCCCTTCGCCAGCAGGAACGAACGATCGCCCAGGCGCTCAAGAAGGCGGGGTACATCACCGGCCACTTTGGCAAATGGCATCTCAACGGCTACAAGGGGCCAGGGGTGCCGATCTTGGCTGATGATCCTTACAGTCCGTCGGCGTTCGGATTCGACGAGTGGACCTCGGTCACGAATTTCTTCGACCAGAACCCGCTCATGTCCCGAAAGGGGGAGATCGTCGAACTGCAAGGCGATTCCTCCGAGGTGGCGGTCGCCGAGGCGCTGCGGTTTCTCGATCGCCATCGCAAGAGCAATCAGCCGCTGTTCGCTGTCATCTGGTTTGGCACGCCGCATAGTCCGTTCCGCGCGCTGGACCGGGACAAGTCGGCGTTCGCCGAACTGGATGAGGCCTCCGCCAACCATTACGGCGAGCTGGTCGCCATGGACCGAGCCGTGGGGACGCTGCGACGTCGACTGGCGGCTTCCGGCCTGGCGGAGAATACCCTCTTGGTTTTCTGCAGCGACAACGGCGGCCTTCCCAAGATTGAGCCCGAGACCACCGGTGGCCTGCGCGGCAACAAGGGGACCGTCTACGAAGGCGGCCTGCGTGTGCCGGGTATCATCGAGTGGCCGGCTGTGATCAAATCGCCGCGCGTGACCGCATACCCCGCCTGCACGATGGACCTGTTTCCCACGGTCGTCGATCTGTTGGGACTGCCCACAGACAGTCTCATTCAACCCATTGACGGAATCAGTCTCAAACCCGTCATAGAGGGCATGGATGGCGACCGCCCAACGCCGATTCCGTTCCGCTTTGGGAAACAGGCCGCTCTGGTTGACGGTCGTTACAAGATTCTGACGCGCGATCTCTCCAAAGGAGAGTTCGAGTTGTACGACCTCGTCATCGATCGTGGTGAGGGTCGCGATCTGAGCGCGAAGCAGGTCGAACTCTTCGAAACGATGAAGCGGCAACTGCTGGAGTTTCATGCCTCGGTGGATGCCAGCTTCGCCGGGAAGGATTATCCCGAGGGCCGACTCAATCCGCCCGATCCTCCGTCGATTTCGTGGTTTGAGGCGGAGCCTTACGAGCCCTACCTGGAACAATGGCAAGACCGTTGGGAGTATCAGGGTTACCTCAAGAACAGCCGGAAAGCATCCCGGAAATGAAGGACATGATGAACCGAATCTGTCTCGCGGTCTTCGCGATTCTTTGCAGCGCCGCAAATGCTCTCGCCGCTGATCGTCCTCCCAATGTGCTGATGATCGCGATCGATGACCTGAATCATTGGGTTGGTCATCTCGGTCGTCATCCGCAAACGAAAACGCCGAACATCGACCGGCTGGCCAGGCAGGGCGTTACGTTCACGCGGGCGTATTGCACGGCTCCGGCCTGCAACCCGTCGCGGGCCTCTCTGATGTCCGGCCAGCGCCCAAGTACCACGGGCTGCTATCTCAACTCGCAGAACTGGCGGCCGGGAATCAGCGAAGACAAGCTGCTCAACACGCACTTCGCCAGGAATGGCTATCGCGTTTACGGGGCGGGCAAGATCTATCACGGGGCCGGGGACCGCGGCGGCCACTGGGATGATTACTTTCCCGGGCAGGCTCCGACGACACGCCATCCTGATGCGAAAGACACGGGCGTCGGCGGCATCCAGTTCTATCCGCTGGCCAATACCGACGAGGAGATGCCCGATTACCAGGTGGTCAGTTACAGCCTGGAGAGACTGCGGGAAACATCGGACAAGCCCTTCTTCCTGGCGGTCGGCCTGGTCAAGCCGCACATGCCGTTCAGCGTGCCGAAGAAGTGGTACGACCAGTTTCCGCTGGAGGAGATTCAGTTACCCCCTTGGCGCGAAGACGATCTGGCTGATGTTCCACCCGCTGGCGTGAAGATGGCCGGTCCGAACGGCGACCACGCCGCCATCCTCGAATCGGGCCGCTGGAAAGAAGCGGTGCAGGCGTACCTCGCGACTATTGCCTTCTGCGACGCCCAGGTCGGGCGGCTGCTGGATGGGCTCGACGCTTCACCGCATCGCGACAACACGATTGTCTGCCTGTGGAGCGATCATGGCTGGAGCTTGGGCGAAAAATCGCACTGGCGGAAGTTTGCCCTCTGGGAAGAACCGACGCGGACGGTCTTCGTCTGGCGCGTTCCCGGCGTGTCACCTGCCGGGCAAGCGTGCAATCGCACGGTCGACTACAGCAGCATCTATCCGACACTGTGCGACCTGGCGGGTCTCAAGAAGCCGGCACATCTTGATGGCCATAGCATCGCGTCCTTGTTGCGAGATCCCAAAGCACCATGGGACCATGCCGCGATCACGACACACGGCCGACTCAATCACACCGTCCGTACCGAGGACTGGCGGTACATTCGCTATGCCGATGGCAGCGAAGAGCTGTACGACGAGAAAGCCGACCCGCTGGAATATGACAATCTCGCGAGCGAACCCGATCATGCTGCCATCAAGGCGAAGCTCGCGAAGTGGCTGCCGGAGACTAACGCCGAAGACCTCCCCCAAAACCGAGGAGCAGGCAGCAACAAGAAGGGCGGAAAGCGGAAAGCCTGACGAGCAGCGCTCCCCGGTGGGTCGCGGCTAAGTGAAACAAGTTCCTAGGAGTCGACCGCCATGAGGTCTCGGCCGCTGATTGGGATTCTAGGTGTGATGATCGCCCTGGGTCTCGGGCGCCCGGCCGCCGCCGAGCGGCCCAATGTCGTCGTCTTTCTGGCCGACGATGCCGGGTGGGGGGACTACAGCTTTTCCGGCAATCGGCAGATTGAGACGCCGAACATCGATTCGATTGCTCGTCGCGGCGTCTCCCTCGATCGCTTCTACGTTTGTCCGGTCTGTTCGCCCACGCGGGCGGAATTCCTCACCGGTCGCTACCACCCGCGCGGCGGCGTGACGGGTGTTTCGACGGGGCAGGAGCGATTGAACGTCTCCGAAAAGACGGTCGCCGATGCGTTTCATGCGGCGGGCTATGCGACCGGGGCCTTCGGCAAATGGCACAACGGCAGCCAGTGGCCCTATCACCCGATGGCGCGCGGGTTCGACGAGTACTTCGGCCACACGGCTGGTCACTGGGGCGAATACTTCGATGCCCCGCTCGAAGAGAACGGCAAGATGATCCGCACCGAGGGCTACATCGTCGACGTCTGCGCCGATCGGGCGCTCGACTTCATCGACCGCAATCGCGAACGCCCGTTCTTCTGCTATGTCCCGTTCACGACGCCTCACTCCCCTTGGGCGGCTCCCGCCGAGAACTGGGAGCGATTCCGCGACAAGCCGATTACACAGCGCGGCACGCCTGAGAAGCAGGAGAACCTCGACGAAACCCGTTGCGCTCTGGCGATGGTGGAGAATCAGGATTGGAACGTCGGTCGGGTGCTGGCGCGGCTCAAGGAGCATGGTCTCGAAGACAACACCCTCGTCGTCTATTTCTCGGACAACGGGCCCAACTCGGTCCGCTGGACGGGGGGCATGAAGGGCCGAAAGGGATCGACCGACGAAGGGGGCGTCCGCAGCGTTTGCTATTGGCGCTGGCCGAAGGGACTCCCCGCCGGTCGCACCGTTCCTCATATTTCAGGAGCGATCGACCTGTTGCCCACGCTCTTGTCGCTTGCGAATGTGGAACGCGTGGGCGACAAGCCGCTTGACGGTCGCGATCTGTCGCCGCTGTTGCGGGGAGAGTCGACCGACTGGCCTGACCGCCAGATTTTCTCGACGTGGGCCGGCAAGGTCAGTGTCCGCACGCAAAAGTACCGCTTGGACGCGGCGGGTCAGCTCTTTGATATGGAAGCCGATCCCGGTCAGACGATGGCCGTGAACGCCAGGTCGCCCGAGGTGACTCGCGAACTGACCGCAGCCGTCGAGGACTGGAAGGCGGAGATGTTCGGCGGCCGCGAGCGCCTGGCGGGGAATGCCGTCGACCCGCGGCCGATCGGCGTCGGCTACCCGGAGTTCCCGATCACCATGCTTCCCGCTCGCGACGGCGAACCGCGCGGCGGCGTCAAACGCAGCAGCCCGGCCCCGAACTGCTCCTATTTCGTGAATTGGGCGTCGGTCGACGACCGCATCGTCTGGAACGTCGACGTCCAGACGGCAGGCCGCTACGACGTGGTCATCGACTACACCTGTCCAGAAGCAGACGCCGGTTCGACGATCGAACTCTCCCTCGGCGAGGCCCGCCTGACGGGCAAGGTCGGTCCCGGCTGGGATCCGCCGCTGTATACCAACCAGGACACTCTCCCGCGCCCGCACGGCGAATCCCAAATGAAGGAGTTCCACCCGCTGCGGCTGGGGGTGATCGAACTTCCGAAGATGAAGGGGGAGTTGACGTTACGAGCGACTGAGATTCCAGGGAGGAATGTGCTGGATTTGCGACGGGTGACGTTGACATTGGTCCCGTGACGTGAAGATACCCTCCCCATGGGTGCGCGGCTCTGTCGGACGGGGAATTCGGGCAATTCGGTTTGACGTGTCCGGTTCCTGACCTATCTTTCCGCTGTTGCTGCTGACGGCTTCTCCCGATTCAACGGGGAATGGCTGGGCGACATCTTCGTGATTGATTGCCGGTCCACTCGGGACTGTCTCTTAAGCGCGGCGGGGAGGAGCTTGGAGCTTCGAGGGGACCCCGCCGCGCTTTTTCTTTGCGCCGTGAGTTTCGTGCACCGCGAACCGTTCCGCTTCGGCCGAATCTGCCGATTGGGAGGAATGTTCGCCCCGGCTGCGGCTTCTGGTCGATAACCAACTGGTGAGCGCGACGGGGGGCGTCGTGTGCTGTTGGTGCGCGCGGGGGCCGTGGAGACGTGAAAGACTCGGGGCAGTTGTCGCTGGCGGGCCTGTGCGCGGGGGGCGGGGCACTTTCGCTCACCGCACTGGTCGCCGCGTGGGTTTTCTCGCCCGCGAAGGCCTCTCCAACAGTCGATCCGCAACCGCTCGTGTCCGCGACCGTGGAAGTTCCCGCCGACTGGTCGGGGGCTGTCGACGCCGCCTGGCAACCGCTGCATGCGGTGAATGAGACACGCGTTGCACCACAGGTTTCGGTCCCGGTTCCCGTCGACTGGGTGGCGACGTCTTTTGGGCCACGGCAGCCGGCAGGTGTCGATCGGGTCGGGGATTCTTCCGACGTCGAGCCGGGGTTGCCGATCGAGGCTCTCCCTCTTGAGGCGTCTGCCGAGCCGCTTTTCGATGATGTGCCTGCCAAGCCACAGCCAGCATTCGTGGACGATTCGGAAACAGTTGCCACGCCGGTCGACGATCCTCTCGTTCCATCCGCCGAGAGCGAATCCGTTTCGCTTCCTGAGCCTGCTGGGGCAGATGGACAGGTTCTCTCCAATGGCGGCCTTGAAGACGAACCGCTTGAGTTTCCGGCCGCTGAGCCGGTCACCGTGCTGCGCGACGAGGAACGGTGGACTCGGCTGGAAGCCGAACTGGCGGCGCTGCGACAGTCGGTGGACGAGCTTGCCAGCCGGCCGACGCCGGAGAGCGCTCCCCGTTGGGTCGCGGCTATGGGGGTGGCGCGAGAATCGGAGATTCCGATTGAGCCTCCCACGCCCGTTGCCGAGCCGCGGCCGGTTGTCATTCAACTGGATCGCAGTCGAGACCTGTCTGCCCCGCTTTGGCGTCCCGCAGGCGACTCAAGAGAGTTGCTGCGCGAAGTCGGTCGTCCCCGCGTCATCGAGGTGGCCCGTCTTGATGCCCGGCGGGACCGTTATCGGGCGGTCGTGCGCTGGGCCAGGCTGCACGACGTTCTGGAACGCCTCGCGGATCTGTCGGGCCGACGTCTGGAAACGACGCTGGAACTGGCCGAGGTCGTCTCGCTGGACCGTACGGACGCCACGCTGGACGAGTTGCTGACCGAACTGGCTGGCGTCGCCGGGTATGCGGTTGAAGTTACGCCCGGGACGATCGTGGTGCGTGTTCACGCGGTGGCGTCGCAGGCGGGCCGGGAGTAGTCGGGGAGAGCGCTCCCCGTTGGGTCGCGGCGCGGAGCGAGGGTTATCCGCCGGAGCAGAGGGCGACGGCTTCTTCGCGGGTGGCGACGATGGGCCACAGGCGGTCCAGGTGGGTTACTTCGACAACTTCGCGGCAGTACGGCTGCAATTCGCACAGAACCAGCTTGGCCGCGGGACGGGAATTCAAGCGGTTCCAGGCCCGGAACATGGCCTCGATGAACGAGGATCCGAAAAACTCGACCGTCGGGAGGGCGAGTACGAACCGTGGGGGCTCGGCGTTCTGGATGATCGTCATCAGGTGCCGGCCGACGTCCTCGACGTTCGTTTCGTCGATGTGGTGGCACAGGGGAGTGCTGGTGCAGACCGTGACGTCGCCCTGTTGTTCCACGTTCAGATAGACGTTGCTCATGAAGAAGATCCTGTGCCTGGCGGGCGGCTGGACGACGACGGACCGGCGTTCAACGCGCGGACGCCGCGCCGTCGAACAGTTTCACGCGCCCCAGCCAATGCAACTTTTCATGGCCAATCGGTTCCAGAGCACACCAGCAGAGCCAGTGGCACACGAAGATTCAGCCATGACAACGTGCTAGTGGGTCGCGTCGTCGATGGTTTCCAGTCGCACCTTAAGTTGAAGTGTGCTCTTCCCGCGTCGGACCGTCAACTCCACCTCGTCGCCCGCGCGATGCTCCTGAAACTCCTCCATCAGCGCGATGGGAGAATCGACGGGGTCTCCATCGACCGCGAGGATCACGTCCCCCAGAACCATCAATTCGGATTTCTGGTCGATCTGGATCCCCTGCAATCCGGCTTCGGCCGCGGTGGATCCGGGCCACACTCGTGCCACCACGACGCCGCTCGCGATCCCCAGCCGTCTCTGCACGGAGTCGTCGAGGACGTCGATGGCCAGCCCCACGGGCAAAACGCGGCCGTTTTCGATCAATTGCGGGACGATGAAGTTCACGGTGTCGACGGGAACCGCGAAGCCGATGCCAACCGAAAAGGCCGACTGAGTGGGGTTGTAGATGGCCGTGTTGACTCCAATCAGCCGCCCTTCGCTGTCGAGGAGCGGCCCGCCGGAGTTGCCGGGGTTGATCGAGGCATCGGTCTGGATCATCCCTTTGAGGCTGGTTCCACCATCCCCGGTGAGCTGGCGACCAAGCCCGCTGATGATGCCGGTCGTCAGCGTCTGATCTAGGCCAAACGGGCTGCCGATGGCGAAGACTTTTTGACCCACTCGCAGATCCCGCGAGGTACCCACGTTCGGGATTTTCCGCAGTTGCCCCTGGGGGGCGTCGATCTTGAGGACCGCCAGATCCTTCGAGCGTTCGTAGCCGATCAGCCGGGCTTCCCAGACGCTGTTGTCGGCGAGAGTCACGCGGGCGCCATTCGCGTTGCTGATGACGTGGTAGTTCGTGACGACGTGGCCATTGTCATCCCAGATGAAGCCGCTGCCGGTCCCGCGGGGAACTTCGTGCAGATTCCGGCTGAAGACGTCCCTCTGGACACCCAGGCTGGTGATGTTCACGACGGAGGGAGCCACCAGGTCAAAGATGGCAATTGTGGAGTTTTCCTCGGACGAAAGATCGCCGCGAGGAATGACCGTGCGGGGCTGAGCGGGAGCGCGAAACTCCAGCATGCCGGCGTCGCGCAGAACCAGCGCCGCGACCACGAACAGCAGAACGACCACCAAGCCCCCGTTCACGCGATGAACGGCCGGGTGCTCCCGCGCGGGCTTCGCGGGATGATCGGCGGCGGGCGGGTCGGTAAGCTCGGTCATGACGGACGACGTTCTTCGGGGCCTCGCGGTGCGACGCGATGGTGCGGCTCTGGGCTGTTGCCAGCATTCGTAGCATGGTCTTTTGCGCAAGCTGGCTCAAGCCGGTCGGGTGCCACACCTTGAGTCTCCGAAGGACCGCGAAAAGGGTTTGCTCGGCTAGCCATCAAACTTTCGCTCCGGCCAGACAAGCTGGCCGGGGGCGAAGCGGGGCGGAAAGAGAATGGGGGGGACGGTTTCTAGCCGTCAAACTTTCCGTCCGGCGGGACAAGCCCGCCGGGGCGGTCGGGGCAGCCTATGGAGTGATCGAATCCGTTTCGCGGTCATTAATCTTCCAAAAGGGGGGACACACCAGGACACACTGGCGGAGCCTGTGGCACACGCGCTCCCCGTTGGGTCGCGGCTATGGGGCGTCGTGATCGCCTACCGGGCGACCTGGCTCAAGCGGTCCTGGAGTTCTTCCAGCGCGGCGGACAGCCGCTCGCGGACTTTGTTCGGGAACGAATCCCACTCCGAGAGAACTTCCTCGGTCAGCGATTGGGCACAGCGTTCCAGCATCGAGGCAGCACGGCGGACGATTTGCTCAGCGCTCGGCGGCTCGTGGGACTTTGCTGGACCGGAAGAACCCGGCGGGACGACGACTCCGGAGTGAAAGGGGGCGTAATCATCACCCGATTCGCCCAGTTCGCGGGCGGCCTGACTCAGTTGCGGATCGCGTTCGCGTCCCTCGGCGTTCGATGAGGAACCGCCTGTCCCCGTGCCGGCCTCAGCGTCGTCCGGCCAGCGGACCGGGACCGGTTCCGCGGCAAGATCGGACTGGAAGTCATCCGCCGCTTCGGTGAGGTCTTCGCCCCGTTGGGCTCGCCGCCAGGCCTTCATCTCGGCGACGGTGGCCTGGGTATCGTTGGCCCATTGCAGGCACTCGGCTGCGTCGTCCCAGTTGATCGCGGAATAGAAGTGCGACCACTTGAGCGAATCGTAGTGATTGGAAACGTCGCCGAAAGTCTCCCAGACGCGGCGTCGCTGGTAAACCTGATCGGCCGACAGGCCAACCAGGTTCGCGAAGTCCGCATCGGTCCGGCCCTTGGCAAAGCGTCGCGTCCAGATGGCCGCGCACTCGCCGACTTCCCAGTTGCATCGGCTGACGGCAACCTGTGCCCGCTCGATGAGGCCGACTTCCGACTCCTGCGTTTCTTTGTCCTGCACCATCTCGCTTGTTTCCCGAGTCGACACGTTCCAGTCCTACGACATCCAGCACCGAGACGCTGGTCGTTGCCTCGCCGCATCATTCAGTAACCCGAAGCGCGAGCGAGGGAGAACACAAAACCTCCCTCGCTCACGCTTCGGGTTACTACGTCTCCATGCTCACGATTCCCATGCATGCCACTGGCTCTCCCAGTGCATCCTGGCATGGACGTTCCACTTATGACGCACTGGCAGAGCCAGTGGCACACCAAAATGAAGCCGTGACAATGCACGATCCTCGGCTGCTGATGACGGTGTTCCTGTCGTCGCTTCCGGATCGATCGTGATCCGTTCGCCGCCGGATCGGTCATGGTATCCGGGACGGCGGCAAGCCTCCACCATCGCGCGGAACCATCCGCCCGCGGGCGATGATGTGGAACGCAAGGGGATGCACTAACCCGATTCTTCGCTCGACTTCGCCCAGAGTCCCAGTCGGCCGGCGCGGGAGGTCGTGCTGCGAAGGGAACCGAATTACCGGACGTCGGACCGCTGCTTGTACCGCTCGCTGGCACGCTTCAGCGTGGCGCGTTCGGCATCGGTCAGACTGTCGGAGCCCTGATTGTGGAGCTTGGCGAGGATCGCATCGACTTTTTCGTCGAGTGAGGACACGTCCTCGTCTTCGGTGAAGACTTTGAGTTGGCGGCGAGACTGGCTACGGCGGAGCGATTTTCGCCAGTCGGGCCAGCGCAGGTTGCTGGTCAACGAGTCCAGCCGCCAGTCATAACGGCGATACAGGTATCCAAACAGCAGGCCAGCCAGATGGGCGGAATCGGCGACGCGGGACGTCTTTCCATCACCGGCCAGTTCCAGCAACATGGGAAACAGGCTGATCGCCACGAAGATCGCGATCAGCCAGCGAATCTCCAGAAAGATGAGACCGAAGAACAGGCCGATTTTTTCTCGCGGGAAATAGGTCGCATACAGCATCAGGACCGCGAAGACTGCCCCTGAGGCGCCAACGGCATTCGGAAGATTGCCGAGTGCCAATCCCCAGGCGAAGAAACCCAATCCGGCAAAAGTGGCAGCGGCCAGATAGAAGAACAGGAATTCCCGACTGCCGCGCATGCGCTCCAGCGTCGGGCCAAACCACCACAGCCCCAGCATGTTGAACAGAATATGGAAGACGCTGGCGCGGTCATGCACGAAGGCATACGTCACCAATCGCCAGACTTGCCCGTGCAGCACACCCGCCGAGTTGAGGCCCAGCCACTCGTCGACGTACGAGGGCCGCATTCCCTGCGGCCAGTCGCCCGGCAGCGGCGTGAAGATCTGGGCCAGAAAAACGACGACCGTGGCTATGAGGATGCCGCGGCAGACCGGCACGTCATGGCCCCACGGCTGCTCATACGAGTCGCGGTAGACGTAGTCGCGGCTATTGATGCCCATCGGACAAGTCGCGCCTCCGCGCTCGAAGACCGTTTTTGAATCCCAGCGTCAACCCATTTGTCGACGCACGAGGTTCGCCGTTCCTTCACGGACCCCGATCGGCCAAGTCCAGGAACACGTTTCAAAACCCGCTTCGAGATCCGAATCGATCTCTTCAACTTGGGTTCGGAAACTGCCCCTACGATTGTGACATGCGCTCTTCGGGAATCAATCCCGGCTGCCTTCCGGACGCGAAGTCAGCGCCGTGGCGGGTTGGGGCAACTGGCCGACGAGCGCCTGGTTCTCCCGTTGCAGGCCGTCGAGCAAGCGCTGTTGTTCGCGGAGCTCGCGTCGCAGGCGGTCGACCTCCAGCAGCGTGGCGTTTCGTTCTTCCTCGACCGCCGCCATCGCGGCCAGAAGGCCGTCGCGGAACTCCTGAGCCACGTTGGAATCCTGCGAGAGTTGCTCGCCGCCCAGGAGTTCGGCCTCGCGCCGCGCCAATTGCAGCTGGGCTTCGGCCAGAACCTTGTCGTGCGTTTGCAGAGTCATTTGCAGGTCGGCAAGCCGTTCGTCCAGGGAAATCATTTGGCGCTGCTGAAGACGTTCCTGGGCCGTGTATCCCGCCGGCAACTGCGATCGCCACCGCCAGCGGCCCGGCTGCCACTGCTGGATTTCGTTCGGACGAACGCGAAACGTCGGTGCCACCAGCGCCTGGTTCTCACGCACGGTCGAAGCGGCGAATTCGCCGCGGTAAATACTCCCGTCAGCGGTCGGCTCGAAGGCGTACAGCCACATCCCCTGGTTCACGCCGTTGTTCGTGCCGATTTCGATCGCCAGATTGCCCTGGGCCGGATCGGCGACCTGCGTGCCAACATCGCTCCAGGTCCGGCCCCACAGGTCGGCCGCGCGATTGATTTCGCCCTGGACTCGATCGGCTTCGGCCTTGGCGGCCGCCAGTTTTGGTTCCAGGTCGGCGATGCTCTTGAGCGATGTGTCGGCCTTGCGGGTCCAGCTGTTGCGAACCTCAATGAGCCGGGCCGTCAGAACAGCGCCACCCAAAGCAGCCGCCAGCGTCAGAAACGCGAAGAGTTTCCCGGACCAGTGCATGAGTCAATTTCCCGTCGGACGGTTTCGTCCTGCTTCTCTTGCCAGCGACAATTCGGTTCCAAAAAACCAGTCAGCGCTTCTATGAGATTCTAACACAACCTCTGTGCAAGGAGTTGTTTGCTCGGTATTCCGCAGGTTTCTGGCAGGCACAACCGGTTGTGTCAGCGTTTCAAAGTCTCTGGCTCGTTAGGAAATCATCGTCGTCGACCCGAAGGTCTTGCAACGATTTCCTGAGAGTCCTTCGCAACGGCGTGCGAGTCCGCCGCGATTATTCGATTCAATCAATCCTCGGAAATTTATCGGCACATGCCTGTGCGGCTCTCAGGCCGACTGCCGCTTCGCACGCGGTTGCCGGGAAGACGCCGACCGCACTCGATAACGCCGTTGCGACCCCGTCGACACGCCTCTTCAATGGCCGGGCATCCTGCCAAACTTCCGGAATCCGCCCCTGATCGGGCGGCGAGATTCCGACACTTCCAGGAACTTCACAAACTCCACTCAGCCAAGATCATAGGGCGTCCGGAGAGCGACCGTCAAGAACCGAGTTTGGTGCGGGCTTCGCTTCTGGCGGCACGGCGCGGGAGTACCAACCGCCGGGCAGATTCGTTAACTTCCGCAAAGGCGGAGTGTTCGTAGCCAGTTGCCCCTGAACCGTGGGCTCGATCCGGTGGTTCCGGGAATCGTCCGCCGCAACCGACTCCAGGCCCTGAAAGAAACACCATGGCGCGAAAACGCCCCAGCCGCGATCAGCTCAAGCCGGGTGAAGTGCTGTGCCAGTACTGCACCGCCAAGTGCTGTCGCTACTTCGCGTTACAGATCGATACGCCCACGACGTGGGACGATTTCGACAAAATGCGGTGGTACGTCATGCACGGCCGAACCGCGATCTTTGTCGATTCGGACGTCTGGTATCTGCTCGTCTATGCCGATTGTCAGAACTTGCAGGCCGATCATCGTTGCGGGCTGTATGAAACGCGCCCCCAGATCTGCCGCGACTACACCACCGACCATTGCGAGTACGACGATGACGGCGTGTACGACAAGTTCTTCGAGGTGCCGGAACAGCTCTGGGAATATGCCGAGGCGATCTTGCCGCAGCGGTCGCGGCCGAAGTGGCAACCGGCCTCTCCGGCTCTTCCAAAGTTGCCGATTCTGACGGTTTGACAGGGGCGCCCACGAACCGTCCGCTGGATTGTGCGTCTGGTTCGACGCGTCGCAGCCGGTTTCAGGATTCGTTCGCTCGACTGATCGAGATTCCGAGCGGCGACAGAATTCGTTTTCAGAACATCAGATAAAATAAAGCAGTGTCCCGTGGCTGATGCGTTGATTACCCCGGAAGTCCTGAAGGGCTTTCGCGATTACCTACCCGAGCAGATGCTCGCGCGCGAACGGCTGATGGAGACGGCCCGCGATGTTTATCGACGCTACGGTTTCGCACCGATCGACACCCCGGCGCTCGAGTATTCGCGGATCCTCCTGGGAAAAGGGGGCGATGAGTCGGACAAGCAGCTCTTTCGGTTTACCGATCAGGGAGAACGCGATGTCGCCATGCGGTTCGACCTGACCGTTCCGCTGGCTCGATTCGTGGCCCAGCATGTTCACGAAGTCGGTCTGCCCTTCAAGCGGTATCACCTGGCGACCGTGTGGCGGGCCGAGAAGCCGCAAAAGGGGCGGTATCGCGAATTCATGCAATGCGACTTCGACACGATTGGCTCGGAGTCGAACGCGGCCGACATTGAAACGCTGCTCGTCATTCACGATCTGCTCTCGGCGATCGGATTCGAGCGGTTTCAGATTCGCGTCAACAATCGCCGGATTTTGAACGGCGTGCTTGCCGGGCTGGGGCTGTCGGGGCAGACGGCTGCCGTCCTGCGGGCGCTCGACAAGCTGGCGAAGGTCGGAGTCGATGCCGTTGTCGAGGAAATGACGGCTAAAGCCGGTGCGACGGAATCGCAGGCTCGGCAGGTTCTGGAAATCGCCCGTCCGGGAATTGGCTGGGACGAGCTGAAACAGGCCCTGAATGGTAACGACGAAGGACTGAAGGGTTTTGATTCGCTCAAAGAGCTGTTCGACGTTGCGATCGCCGCAGGGGTATCTCCGGAAAGGTTGCAGCTCGATGTTTCGATTGCCCGGGGACTGGATTACTACACGGGCACCATTTACGAAACCTTCCTGACCGATCTGCCCGGCATTGGCAGCGTCTGCTCGGGGGGCCGGTATGACAATCTGGCCGGCTTGTTCACAAAGGAGAAGCTGCCCGGAGTCGGAGCCAGCCTGGGGCTTGATCGGCTGTTGGCCGCGATGGAAGAGCTGGGACTGCTCAAGAACGGCAAAACTCCCGCCGCCGTCTTCATTCCGTACTTCGAATCAACGCGACTGGCCGACTATCATCGCGTTGCTCGCGCGCTCCGTGCGGCTGGTCTGGGCGTGGAAGTCTTTCCCGAGGCCCGGGCGCTCGGCAAACAACTGAAGTACGCCGACAAGAAGCGGCATGCGATCGCCTTGATCGCGGGGAGCGACGAATTCGCCGCCGGCGTCTGGCAGGTGAAAGACCTGCGGAACGGGACGTCGCAGAAAGTCGCTGAGAGCGAGCTGACGGCGACCATTCAGGCGCTCCTGGAGTAGCACCACGTCGACGTTCGAGTTTCGACCTGCCGGCTCCTCGGAACGACTCGCGGCTTTGGCGCGATTGCTGTCGTCATCACCCGGAGATGCCGAACGCGAGCGGGCGGTTGATTTGATCGCCGCCGCCGAGTCGGGCCGGCATGACTTGCGCGGTCTCTGGGTCGCGGCCTCATTGGCGGGGCTGGCAGACGTGGTCTGGTGGTTGCCTCAGCCCGACGACGTCGCGCTCGTCTGGCTGGCTGCTAACATGAGCAGTCTTGAGGGCCGAACGGAGCTATTGGCCCAGGTCTGCGAGGACATGGATGCCAGGGGCGTTCCTCTCTCGCAAGTACTCATCGAGCGACGTGACGACCCCACCGTCGGCCCTCTCGAAGCGACCGGATATGTTCATGGGGCGACCTTGGCGTTCTGGGGGAGAGCGGTTGAGCCCGAAGAGTTTGAGGGTGCCGAGGCACTAGCCGGCATCGGCTTCAAGCCGGGCCAAAATGAGGATCTGTTCGCGGAGACTTTGGGGCAGACTTATATCGATTCGCTCGATATCCCCGACTTCACGCCGCACCGAACGCCCGAGCAGGCGCTCGCCTGCCATCGCGCTGCAGACGGGGCCCGTCCAGAGTTGTGGAACGTCTACCGATCGGGTGCGGAAACCGTGGGAATCCTGCTGTTGGCGGATCATCCCGATCATGATGCGATCGAGCTGCAATACTTTGGGATTGTGCCCCAATATCGCGGTCAGGGATGGGGTCGCCGTCTACTTTCCGCAGCGCTGAAAACGGCCGCTGATCTCGGGCGGTCGTCGGTGTTTCTCGCGGCGGACATCACAAACCATTTTGCGATTGATGGTTACACGCGGATGGGGTTTTCGGAGCTGTCGCGGCGCGATGTGTATTGGCGACGGGGCGACGTCGTCAAGCGTCAACATTGAACAAGCTGCGCACATTCGCGAGAGCGCGGCAGGCAGGCAGTTACGGCGGATGTGGAGAGCGGAAAGTCTGGCTTGTGCAAAGGGTTCTGACGGCCCGCGAAGGCGAAGACGAAATTGAAAAGATTTTATGAACGTCGACCGTTTGACTCCCGGTTCCAACGGGCTAGGATCATGCCCTCTCAGATGACCTTCCCCGATGTTCGCCGACTGTAGTGAGCCTGTCGTCGCAACCTCGGATGCAGACAATCTCGAATCGCTCCGTTCACGATCCCAACCGACTGAATCGGTCCAGCAGGGAGGAAGCATCATCGCGTGGCCCCCGCGCGATGAGGTGGTCGTGCGCGCTCGGTTCGAGGGAATCAGGGGGTGGCACGATGCAGCCCGGCAAGACGCCCAAGCCGAACCAGCGCGCTGGTGGATTCGATGCGAAAGTCGAACAACTGCGGCATGAGATTCGTGACCGAGTCGGCGAACGCCGCTACGAGATGTGGTTGGCTAATCACATCAGTCTGGCGATCCATGAGAATCGGGTCGCCGTCGGGGTCGGCAGCCCCTTTCTACAGACCTGGCTGATGCGGCAATTTCGCGCGGACTTTCTTGCCGCCGCCCAATGCCTGGTAGGACCGGCCGCGACGATCGATGTTGTTGTCGATTCGAAGCTGACCCGGGAGCTGGTGGTCACGGATGCTCCCTCCCGGTCAGCGCTCGACAATGTCCAGTCCCCGACCGCCGAGATGTCGCGTTCAGAACCGCGTTCCATCAGCGAGACTCGCTCGCTGACCGAAGCGGCAAACCCTTCCGCGGTTGTCGTGAGTTCCAGCAGCCGCGGCGGTCGCCGGTTAGCCGCTCTCGATGAGTTCATGGTTTCCGAGGGGAACGAAGTCGCGGTAGCGTCGGCTCGGGAGGTGGTTCGCCGTCCGGGCGATACCTATCGACTGCTGTACCTGCATGGGCCGGTCGGCTGCGGCAAGACGCACCTCCTGGAAGGAATTCGCCGCGGTCTGCAGGAACAGCACGGCACGCGAACTTCGGTTCTGCTGACCGCGGAAGCGTTTGCCAACTATTTCACCGTCGCGCTGGGAGAGCGAACGCTGCCGGCGTTTCGCCAGCGGTTTCGCACGGTCGATGTCCTCTTGGTCGACGACATCGACTTCTTCGAAGGGAAGCGAGCCTTCCAGGAAGAATTTCTGCACACGGTTGCCGATCTCATCGACCATGGTCGGCAGGTTGTGTTAACGGGCGATCGTCATCCTCGACTGATGACGCGCCTGCCCGAGGAACTGGTCAGCCGTATTCAATCGGGAATGATCGGACGGCTGGAGGCTCCCGACGAAGCGACGCGGCGCGACATTGTCCGGCAGCTCGCGCGGCGCGTGGAAGGGGAATTCACGGACGAGGCGCTCAACTATGTGGCGCAAAAGTTCAAGCACAACGTCCGCGAACTTGAAGGGGCGATGAACTGCCTGCAAACGGCCGGGACGGTTTCTCGGAAGCCGGTGACGCTGGCCCTCGCGCGGCGCGTCCTGGCGGAACTGGAGCGGGATTGTCTGCGGATCGTGCGGCTGGCCGATATTGAACGCGTCGTCTGCGACTTGTTTGGTGTGAAGCCCGTCGAATTGAAGTCGGACAGCCGTTCCCGCACGGTCAGTCAGCCCCGCATGCTCGCGATGTACCTGGCCCGTAAGCACACGCAGGCCGCCTATCAGGAAATCGGCAAGCACTTCGGCAATCGCAACCACAGCACGGTGATGTCAGCCGAACGCAAGGTCGAGGGCTGGGTGCAGTCGTCGGCCGAACTGCGAGTCTGTTCGCAGGTGTGGCGCGTGCCGGAACTATTGGACACGCTCGAGCAGCGGTTGCTGGCTGGGTAGTGCGGATTTAGTAACCCGAAGCGTGAGCGAGGGCGAAGACAGATCGTCCCTCGCTCACGCTTCGGGTTACCTCTTCGATGCACGCCGTTGTTGGTCTCTCTCTCGGATTTTCGTGGCGAACATACCATTCAGGACCACGCGGTCAGGTAGAGATCGCGAATGCGGACGGCGAAGACGCCGCACGTGGCGACGCTGCCGCCCAGCCAGACGGTCATGAGTGCGGCTGTTGCCAGGCAGTCGATTCGTTCGGCAGTCTCGGCGCGGCCCAGGTCGTGCAATTCTCCGGCGAGAATGCGCAGGGCCTGACGAATGAGTTCCATGCCCAGCGAGCTGGAAAAGACCAGCGCGAGGGCGACCCACTGCCAGGCGGCCAGTCCGAGGACCATGGCGGTCATCGTCAGCAGCGAGATGGTGAAGAAGTGGACCACCATCGAGCTGTCGCGACGGAGTCCACACGCCAGGCCGCGTTCGGCCTCGACAAGGGTCTGCCTGAGCGGTGAACGTCGCCGTCCCTCGCACCGTTCAGCCTCGCAAGAGTCCATCCGGATCGTTGGCTGACACGGAGATGGTCCGGCGACTTTGCCGCCGGGCGAGGGGGCTGCCAAGTTCGCGAATCCACGGTTTGAGAGCGGGCTGGTCATCGGCGGACTCCGCGTCGTTCGACTGGTAAATTGGCCCGGATTCCTCAATAACTCGAAGCGTCAGCGAGGGCACGGGGGGACGTCCCTCGCTGATGCTTCGGGTTACTCAATAAGTCGGGTTAGGCGTTTTTAGTTTCTGACTCCGAGCAGCGATCCGAGTTGCGTCGAACTGCCTAGAAGCGATCCAAAACGCGGCTCCAGCGAGATGCCGAAGCCGACATTGTTTTTGCTGGCATCGACATTCGCGCCGATGTGGAAAATCCAGTCGAGACCGATTCGCGAAATGGTGAGGGATTGGCCGCGGTCCTGGCCTTCCGCGATGTCGTACGCCGTCGACATGGTCGACACCCACTTGGGACTCATCGCGTACGAATAGCTGGCGGTGACGATCTGGCTGTCGAGGTCGTCGCCAGCCTTGATCTGCCGCAGGCCGACGTACAGGCTGCCCCGCAGGCTGCGCTGACTCAGAACACCCACGCTCCAGAGTTGCTGTCCGCCATCAAAGAAGTCGACCAGGCTGCTGGCGTGCAAGCTGGTTCGGTCGCCCACATACCAGGCGTATCGAGTCGAAAACAGGCCGAAGGCTTCGCCGAAATTGTCCTCGTTCGGACGGGGGAAAAAGGTCGTTCCCAGGTCGAGCGTCATCCAGTCCTTGATGCGAGGTTGCTCGGGCGGTCCGACCTTGGTCTGCAAGCGGTGCGACCAGTTGAGCCGCAGGGCTTGTTGATCGTCGACCATTTCATAGGCGGGGGCGGTGACCGAGGTCGCTGCCCCGGAACGGACCGCGTAGTAGCGTGGGTCATAGATCGGATCGAGCACTCCGCCGAACGTGTTGACAACGAATCGCTCGCGGAATCGTTCCTGGGCATCGTCA
Organism: Planctomycetaceae bacterium; assembly: GCA_019636285.1. Classification (GTDB taxonomy): domain Bacteria; phylum Planctomycetota; class Planctomycetia; order Planctomycetales; family Planctomycetaceae; genus JAHBXV01. The sequence goes on along the minus strand of JAHBXV010000021.1, from coordinate 81,678 downwards.
TCGAACTCATTGAACTGCGCGATTTCCGACAGATCTCGCGACGACTCTGCGAAGCCAAAGTCGGCGTCGAGGGTCGACTTGTGCGCGAGCCCGGTCAGATTGAAGACATCGCTTTGGACATCGGGGAAGACACGCCACCACGTGATGCTGGCCCGCACGCCGGCCCGGCCGTAATAGCGGTCAATAGCATCGCCCGTCAGACTGTCACCCCAGTAAGCTGCTTCGCCCAACGCATAGGGGGTCACGCGGACAGGGCCCAGGTCGAGAGGCATTTCGAGTTCATGCCGAGTCGCGGCCACCAGTCCCTCGGCCCCCGCGAAGTAGGGGAGGGGGGTGAAGAGGTCGTTGGGATCGGTGGGGGGCTTGGCCTGGTTCAGGGTTCCGTAGCCGCCGCTGGTGTGCGAGGACCAGTTGATAAGCCCGTTCAGGAGCGGCATGCCCAGGACATAGTAGTCCCCCTTGGGCAGCCATTGCGTGTTGTTTTCAAACTGGTTGACTTGCGGCCTGACGAGAATCGACCACGCGTCGACATCGCGCGACTGGCGCAAGTGGAGCAACGTCTCGAGATCTTGGCCGCGGTCGAAGTCGTTCTCGAAGTATTGCTCGCGGAAGTTGCGATCGCTGGCGTATCCGAGCTGGGCATCAAGGATCAGGTCATTGAAGAAGATGTGCCGATGTTGAAAGTCGACGATGCCGCGATTTCTGTCCGGGGGGGGGAGATCGCGGCGGTCGAGACCCAGGTTGTCGCTGCCGTCGTCGTAAATGTAGTAACCCAGTCCCTTGCCACGGTACGCGTTTCCGTCGCCATCGATGCCGCGATACGAACCGCTCGTTCCGACAGCCGGTCCGCGATCGCTCAGATAGTCGAAATCCAGGCTCCAGCGGGCACCGGGCGGGCGTTCCAGGCCGAACAGTTGGAAGGCATTCCATCGTGTGCGGATCTGCGTCCCAAAGATGCGATCCTGCCCGAAGTTGATCGATTCGATGGGAATGTTCGGGTCTTCGGCGGGGGCGCTGACAACCGGAAGATAGAACAGTGGGGTTTCGTTCGCGAGGAACGTCGTGTCGTGGGCGGTGATCCAGGGCTGCGTGACGGGAAGCGGCATCCCGGTGTTGGGGTCGTAGCGCGGTTCGACGCGACCGTAGATATTCCCCGGCCGTTCTTCATACAGAATTTCAGACGCTTGCAGCCGATACCCCGGCCGGCCATACGGGCTGGTCGTTACCCACGCGTTGCGCGCCTGATACTGCGTGCGCGAGAGCTGGCGGAGTTCCTGTGCCCGTAAGCGAACCGTGGCACCGTATTCGGGGAGTTCAGTGCGAAGCTCGGCATTCAGAATCAGAGCGCGATCTTCGCGGGCATCGTAGAAAGCCCGCTCCGCCCGCACGACATTTTCACCCTGGCGAATGACAATGTTCCCTTCCAAGTAGACTTGAAAGGGTGTGTCGCGGGTCTGGATGTTGTCCATCGAGAAGTTTTCACCGTCGAACGCGGTCGTCCAGATGACAACGCGATCGGCTGTGAGGTCGATTGTTCCAAGTTCGCCAAAGCCTTCAATGGCGACACCGTCAACGAGCACGTTGACGCCGCCGGTGATGACCGCGATCTGTTCCGGCGGGTTTGTGTCTCCCGACTGAAACGTGTCGGCATTGAATGGCATGCTGAAGCTGCGCGGGCTGATGCGAACGCGCCGCAGCGATTGGCCCGGTGCCTGGAGGGGAACCTGATTCCAGTTCGGGTCGCTTGGCGGTTCGATCGTGAGCTGTGTCTGCAACAGGTTCGACCGTTCGCGCCCTTCGCGTCGATCCGCGGCGCGGCGGTAGACCGGATCCTCCTGGCCGGGCTGATCGTGAACCTCTCCGCGTTGGGTCAGGCTGATGCCGCCCGTCGTGGCAAGGATCAGGAACTCGCTGGAGAGAGTCTCGGTCCGCGCGGGGGTGCGGACCCGCACATCTCCTTCAAGATAGACCTCCAGACGGTCGGTCGCCTGGTGTGTGTTGGACGTCCGGTGCCAGATCACCATCCGATCCGCGAGATACTCACGGTCTCCCTGGGCGACGCGGCATTGCCCGCGGAAGAGACCGACTCGGGCAGAACCTTCCTGCCAATCCTGCGACCAGTCGGCCTGGAGATGAATGGGAGAAGCCTGATCGGCGATCGGCTCAGCGGCGTTGGTCGTGGAGATACCACGAGCGCACAGCGCGAGCACCCACAGGTACCCGACTGCTCTCAGCGCCGGTCTCGCTCGCCGCTTCTTGCCCAGCACGGGCCATCCTGGTCAGTGGAACGCAACGACATCCATGACGTGCGCGGTTGCGGAAGTGGTTGCCCACAGGCGTGTTCCGCATCCTTTGTCAATTCGCGCGGAGTATAGAGTCCGCGGCGGGAACCCGTCAATTTGCGTTCGGCGGGGAAGTGAGTTCGGGCGTCGAGTCGCAAATCGCTCATGGATATTGGGTTGCGTCGATCTCTGTACGGCAGCAGACGGGCCGGGAAAGCGGTGGTCTTTTCGCAACACCGTTGCGACTCTGTTGCCATGTCGTAAGTCATTTCCCTGTTGGCGGTTGAGGAGGATGCACCTGCTGCAAGTGAATTTGGATGTGGGGCTTTGGCAACGTGGGCAGAGGTTGAAGCCGGGCGAGTTCCACTTGCGTGCAAGATTTTTGGAATGACGTAACCGTTTTCCAGGAAGTGTTTTGTATCCGTTCGTGCGAATTCGCGCTCACAAGTCTTAGCACCGGAACGGCCATTGGCATTCAGCCTGCTTAACAGGTTGATCACCGAGCCAAACAACACGGCTCGAATCGACAAGCCGCTGAAACGCTTGCGAGAAACACGAGAAACACACGACCTCCTTTTTGGAAAAGGATCACCGCCATGGCCGCTCTCTTCACCAATCTGCTCAACGACGAACACGGCTTCCTGGTCTCGGCCGAACTCGTTCTGGTCGCCACGATCGGCGTCCTGGCGATGATCGTCGGCCTCTCGGAAGTCGCCTTCAACGTGAACAACGAACTTGAAGACGTCGGCTCGGCCTTCGGCAAGGTCAGCCAGAGCTTCCAACTCGACGGCAGCCGGGGCCACAAGGCCCAGCACGGCGGCAGCGAATTCTGGGACGCCGCCGACTTCTGCGACGGAGCCTGCGACATCCAGTGCGGCAGCAGCATCGACGGGGAATGGTAAGCGGCAGGAAGCGGCCAGCCGCCAGCAGCCAGCGAAGGCGGGAATCAGGAATCAGCGGTCAGCCATCAGTCGTGAACTTCTGGCTCTCCGCTTTCCGCTCTCAGCTTCTTGCCCTCCACCACCCACTAATCACCAAACACGAACCACTCTCCCATGACCTTCCTTCTCCAAAAACAGGAGCTGAATGAATGAAAAACTTGACGTTGATGTTGTGGCGCGATGAACATGGCTTTCTCGTGTCCGCCGAGCTTGTCCTCATTGCGACAATTGTCGTTCTCGCGATGATCGTTGGACTTTCGGAAGTCGCCTACGGGGTGAACGAAGAACTGGAAGACATTGGTTCCGCGTTTGGAGCCGTGAACCAGTCGTATCGCTACGCCGGCGTGAGTGGTCACAAAGCGGCCCTGGGGGGCGGCAAGTTCCACGACCACCACGATTTTTGCGACGGGCAGGCGGATCTGGTCTGCAACACGCCCATCCACGGCGAGTGGTAACCACAAAGTTTGAGCCAACCGAATGAGCGGGCCGGCGCCAGTCGCCCGAGGAGAATTCTCCTCGGGCGACTTTTTGCTTTGAGCCGGGTCGATTGGACGGAGAGTGAGTGAATACACAGCGCGGAGCGTTCCGCCAGCTGACGGGAATCTTTGCGACCGGCCTCACGTTACGGTTGACGCCTGATGTGGCGCAAGTGAAAATTGATTGGTTGAGTCGCGGACTTCGCCCGGCTGGAAGAATATGCCGCCGAGAGAGGTTCGCGAACATCCCGCCATGCGAGTCAGACTCGTTTTTCCCACCGAAGTCGATGCGGTTCGACGGAATTGCTGCAATCCTGCGGTAATGCCGTCGGCCGTGCCAGCCAGTTGAATCGGAGATATGCGTCGTAACTGCTACAATCCTGGCTGGAATTCGCGTCCCTCGGTCGTCATGGATCGAAGCGGAGAAGCGCGGGGAATTGGTTTCGTGGCCCGTCTCATGGTCCGGTTTCCACGCATTCGATGCGCCGTGTGGGGATTGGTCTTCGCGACGTTGTTGCTGTCTGACAACCGGCTCCGAGCCGACGAGCCCGCGCTGCCGCTCCTGTCGGGACAGACGACCGTCACGTTTGATCTGGATGTTCAGCCGCTGTTGACGCGGTTCGGGTGCAATTCCGGTCCTTGTCACGGCAAATCCAGAGGCCAGAACGGGTTTGCCCTGTCGCTGCTGGGGTTTGACGGGGATTTCGATTACGAGTCACTGGTTCGGGAAGGGCGTGGTCGTCGCGTTTCGTTAACGGCGCCCGCTGAGAGCCTGCTCCTGCAGAAGGCCGTGGGACAGGTTCCGCATGGCGGTGGAGCGCGATTTACCGTCGACAGTCCGCACTATCAGTTGCTGAAGGCCTGGGTCGAGGCGGGAGCCCCGCGGACTCCGCCGGACGCACCGCAATTGGTTCGCGTGATCGTCGAGCCGGCGACCGTCCAGCTCAAACCGGGTGAGTCCCGGCAGTTGCGGGCCATCGCCGAGTATTCGAATGGTCAGACTCGCGATGTCACCGACTCCGCAGCTTTTCAGTCAAACGATCGCGCGGTCACCGCCGTGTCGGATGACGGCATCCTCCAGGCCGGAGAGATCCCGGGTGAAACCGCGATCATGGCCCGTTACATGAATCACATCGCCGTCAGCGCGATCACCATCCCTCTGCCGGGAGAGGTTCCCTCCGCTGTCTATGACGCCTTGCCGCGCGACAACGCGATTGACGGGCTCGTTTGGGAGAAGCTGAAACTGCTGGGAATGCTCCCCTCAGACGTCGCTGACGACGCGAAGTTTCATCGCCGCGCCTTTTTGCGAATCATCGGCAAGCTCCCGACTCCCGATGAAACACGCGGCTATCTCGCCGAGCCGAGTTCGAACAAGCGGGCGATCCTGGTCGATCAGCTTCTTGCGAGACCGGAATACGCCGACTTCTGGGCAAACAAGTGGGCCGACTTGCTCCGTCCGAATCCCTTCCGCGTGGGGATGAAAGCGGTCTGGATGATCGATTCGTGGGTTCGCGAATCGTTTCGGGAAAACAAGCCGTACGACCAGTTCGTCTACGAGTTACTCACGGCGCGGGGCAGCACGTGGGAGAATGGCGCCACGGTCCTCTATCGCGATCGGCCGCAGGTCGAGGAAATTGCCGCCTCCACCAGTCAGTTGTTTCTCGGAATTCGGCTGTCGTGCGCGAAGTGCCATCACCATCCGTTCGAGGTCTGGAGCCAGGATGATTTCTATGGCTACGCTGCCTATTTTGGCCGCATCGGCCGCAAGGGAGTTGGGCTGTCTCCGCCCATTTCCGGTAGCGAAGAGATGATCTTCACGGCTCCCTCGGGGGCGGTGAAGCATGGTCGCACCGGTGAAGTGGTCGCTCCCAAGATGCTGTGGGGCGAGTCGCCCGCGATTGGGGAGAACGACGACCCGCGTGAAGTCCTCGCGCGGTGGGTGACCAGCCCGGACAATCCGTACTTCGCCAAGGTGATGGCGAACCGGGTCTGGGCGGAAATGATGGGCATCGGGATTGTCGATCCGGTCGACGATTTGCGAGCCACCAATCCGCCGTCGAACGAACCGCTGCTCGATGACCTCGCAAGAGATTTCCGCGACAACCATTTCGACATCAAACAGTTGATTCGCCGCATCGCCCTGTCGAGAACCTTTGCCCTCTCATCGACACCGGGGGAACGCAATGCGTCGGATCTCCGCAACTTTTCTCGCTATTACCGCCAGCGGTTGCGCGCGGAAGTGCTGGCCGATGCCTGGAATGACGTGCTGGGAACGGAAGATGCGTATGCCGCCAGTCCGCCGGGAACGCGGGCGGTGCAATTGTGGACGCTGCGGACGCCTTCGGTGTTCCTCGACACGTTTGGTCGGCCCGATGCCAACCAGGATCCGCCTTATGAGCGCACCTGGGAAATGACGACACCCCAGATCCTGCACCTGATGAATTCGCAGCAGCTGGATTCGAAGCTTGCGGCCGACTCGTCACGACCGGCCAAGTTGGCCCAGTCGGAAATGTCGAATCCTGAGTTAGTCGAAGAAGCCTACCTGTGGATTTACGGCCGACGGCCGACACCCGAGGAAGCCGATGCGGCGGTCGCCGCGCTTCCTGCCGATATCAAACAACGTCGATCCGAAGTGGTCGATCTGTTCTGGGCTTTGATGAATACGCCGGAGTTTTACTTTATCGACTGACGACGGCCGAGACGGCTGTTTTGTCAGCCGGTTTCCCGCCGAACCTGCGAACCCGCCAAACAATCCGCGAACTGGCCCCCCTGGCCGGAACTGGAAGAGGCAGACCATGACAGCTCATCAGAATTGCGAAGGTTTGATTCGCCGCGACTGCCTGAAACTGGGCCTGGGTGCCCTGATGGGCGGCGGCCTCGCGAATGCGTTGCGCGGACGGGCCGAGGCGAGTTCCTCGACTCCTCGGCAGACCAGTTGCATTCTGATCTGGCTGGACGGCGGGCCGAGCCATTTTGAGACGTTCGATCCGAAGCCTACGGCTCCCGCCGAAATTCGCGGCGAGTTCGAGCCGATCGAGACGCGCGTCCCCGGCATGTTCTTCTCGGAGAACATGACGCGGCTCGCGGCCATCAGCGACAAGCTGACGATCGTCCGCTCGGTGCGGCACAACCAGAACAATCACGGTGCCGGCAATCACTACATGATGACGGGTGCTCCCACTCGTATTCCGGTGAGTTGCGGAGCGTTCGTCAGCTTCCATCCGAGCATGGGGTCGGTTGTCTCGGCCGAACGGGGGGCCGCGCCGGGCCTGCCTCCCTACTTCTCGCTCCCCAGCGCGACACGGTCTGGCGGGCCGAACTTCCTCGGTGTTCGCCATGCTCCGTTCGTCGTCGCCGACGATCCGAATGGCAAGAACTTCCGCGTGCGCGATGTCACGTTGCCGCGCGACTTGGCGGAAGGACGATCGCTCAGCCGACGCGACCTCCGCGATCGGCTCGACAAGATGGTTCGCTTCGAAGAGAAGGTGGCCTCCGACCCGGTGCTGGGTGTCGACGACAGCTACCGTCAGGCGTTGTCGCTGATGACGTCACAAGCCGCGCTGGATGCGTTTGAAATCGACCGCGAGCCGGAGCCGACCCGCCAGAAGTATGGCCGCCACGGTTTCGGCCAGCGAGCACTGCTCGCCCGGCGTCTGGTCGAAGCGGGTGTCCCCTTCGTCACCATCAACGATGGCGGCTGGGATCATCACTCGGACATCTTCCCCCGTTTCCGCAAACAGGGGCAGGAGCTCGACTCGGTCGTCGCCAGCCTCATCGAAGACCTCGATGAACGCGGCATGCTCGACACGACGCTGGTCATCGTCATGGGAGAGTTCGGCCGAACCCCGGCGATCAGCACGTTGCCGGGGAGCAAGACGCCGGGGCGCGATCACTGGTCGAGCGCGATTTCGATTCTGGTCGCCGGTTGCGGAACTCCTCGCGGTCAGGTCGTGGGAGCGACCGACCGGGCCGGGTACTCGGCTGTGGACAATGTGTACGGCCCCGAAAACCTGGTCTCGTCGGTCTACCGCAAGCTGGGCATCAACCCCGACAAAATCGTCTACACGAGTGAAGGGCGTCCCGTCCATCTTGTCAGCGATCCCAGCCCGATTCGCGAGTTGATGGGCTGAGCCGTCACGCTGGCGGATGTGTCAGGTCATGAGGCGGTCTCTGGCGGGGAAGGCCGTGCCCGGAAGTTTGGTTCCGAGCTCCCCGCTCCCACCTGCCCGAGTACCCCCGCCGTGTCCGTTCCGTCTATTCGCTGCTCGACTCACCTCCTGACTCTCGCCTCTCTATGCCCGACGCTGCTGGCTGCGGCTCTCGCCGCTCCTGGCAACGCCAGTGCCGCGGCTCCGACGCTCTCGCGTTTCGAGCCGGCGGGTGGGCAGCGGGGTACGACCGTTTCCGTGAAGTTCACCGGCAAGGCCGATGGCGAGTTTCACATTGACGCTCCGGGGCTTGATGGGAACGCTCCGCCCACCGACAACCCGGTTGATGCTCTGAAGAGTCTGGCGAACTCGGTCAAGAACATGGCCGTTTCGAAGGGTCAGCAGTCGGGGACGCTCGACATCACGATTCCCCCAACGGCCGCGACGGGCAGATACTGGGTGCGGTTGTGGAACAACGAAGGAGCCTCGGACGCCGTCCCCTTCATTGTCGGCCAGCTTCCGGAAACCGCCGAAGTTGAGCCCAACAACAAACCGGGTGAATCCCAGGCCATCTCGGCGTTGCCGATGACCGTGAACGGCGTCCTCAAAGGGGCCGACGTCGATGGCTTTGCCATCCCCTTGGAGTCCGGTGCGACGCTCGTGGCGTCGCTCGACGCGAGTACTCTGCTTGGCTCGCCGATTGATTCGATCCTGCAACTGGTCGGTCCTTCTGGGGTAGTGGTTGCCGAAAATCACGACGTCGTTGGTCTGGACCCTCGAATCGTCTTCACCGTTCCCACAACGGGGACCTACATCGTGCGAGTCTTTGGCTTCAGTTCGACTCCGAATACCAACATTGCCTTACAGGGGGGGGATGACTGCCTGTACCGGTTGTCGCTCACCACGACGACTTACGCGACGCATCCCTTGCCGCTTTCGATGACTGACACGCCGCCCACGTCCTGGACGGGATGGAACCTTCCCGAATCACCAACGATTGAGCTGGCTGCGGCGGATCAACTCGGCCTTCTCCCTCGAAATGACCTGAGGCTTCCCGAATCGTCCCGCTGGCGTGCACTGTGGTCGCCAGGAGCCGCAGGACTGCCGCGGGCTCTGGTCGTGCCCTATCCGTCCATGCTCGCCCTGTCGGCGGCTGAGCCGGTCCAGATTGCAATTCCCCAGGCCGTGACCGGGCTCCTTCAGGAACCGGGAGCCGATCAGCGATTTCGCGTCACGTTGGCCAAGGGAACTCCACTGCTGTTCACGGTCCTGTCCAAAACGATCGGACTCGACATTGACCCCGTTGTGCGGATCTTCGATGCCGCTGGAAAAAAGGTGGCTGAAGGGGATGACACGGCTGGCACGCGCGACGTGACGCTCGCCTATACGGCTCCGGCCGATGGGGACTTCACGGTTTCGGTCACCGATCGCTACGGCCGGGGGCATGAGCGTGGTTATTTCCTGCTGCTCGCCCGTGCGGATGAGCCCGATTTTGAACTGTCGCTGGGGGCGGACCGTTACGTGGTTGCCGCCGACAAGCCGGCCGAAGTGCCGGTTGACATCGTCCGGCGAAATGCCGCCGGGAAGGCGATTGAAAACATCACCGTCGAGGCCGTTGGGCTGCCGGAAGGTGTGACGGCTGAGGCGGTGGTCTCGGAGCCGAAGGGAGACTCCGCCAAAAAGGTCACGCTGAAATTCAGTTCCACCGGTCCAGCCTTCTCGGGTCGCATCGCGATTCGCGGAACGGCCAGCCAGCCGGAGGGACTGGTCCGCATGGCTCGAACACCGTTGAAACTCGAAGAATCGTTTGACTCGATCTGGCTGACGGTTCTGCCGCCGCCGGAGCCGCCTAAAGAGAAGGAAGAAGCTCCCAAGGAAGGCGATGCCGAGGCGAAGGAGTCGTCGAACTGATGGAGGTCTGGATCGACGCCGATGCCGCGCCCCGCGACGCCAAGGAGATCGTTTACAAGGCGGCCCGGCGTCTAGGGTTCCCGGTTTGCCTGGTGGCCAACGCTCCGCAGCGATTGCCACCCGGCATCGCCGCGATCCGCATGGTCGTCGTTTCCGTGGGGCCCGACGAGGCCGATCACTACATGGTCGCCAACGCCGTCCCTGGCGATCTGGTCATCACCGCCGATGTTCCCTTGGCGGCCCGCCTGGTGGAACGATCAGTTCTGGTCCTCGACCCGCGCGGCACCGAATACTCGCCTGATTCGATGGGGAGTCGGCTCGCCGGCCGCAACCTGATGGATTCGCTGCGGGGCGAGGGCCTCGTGGGAGGCGGGCCTCCTCCGTACGGTCCCAAGGAACGACATCGCTTCGCGGCGGCCTTCGATCAGACGATCACGCGAATGCTGAAGGAATCGCGCCGCGCGGCAGCCAAACCTGACGACCCACCGGCCGGAAGTTAGTCGCCGTTCTTGCGCGACTCCAGTTCGGTCCACCGCTCGTACGCCTGCTCCAACTCGCGATGGACTTTGTCCAACTGCTGAGTGACGGTGGCAATCGCGTCTTTCGCCTGCTGGTAAAACGCGGGGTCTCCCAGTTGCGTCTGGAGCGCTTCCTGCTCCTGCTCCCAGGCCTCAATCTGTGCGGGAAGCTGTTCGAGTTCCCGTTCCTCGCGGAAACTCAACCCGCGCTTCTTGGAAGTGGGGCGGGGCGGTTCGGTCGATGCAGCTGGCTTATTGGCAGGGCGCTCGGGCGGCTGGGCCAATTGCTCCTGTCGCTGCCGGACCCAGTCGTCGTATCCGCCGACGTACTCCCGAACGATGCCGTCCCCTTCAAAGACGAACGTCGACGTGACCACGTTGTTGAGAAACGCTCGATCGTGGCTGACGAGCAGCAGCGTGCCGGGGTATTCGACTAGCAGATCTTCGAGCAGCTCGAGCGTTTCCGCGTCGAGATCGTTGGTCGGTTCGTCGAGCACCAGAACGTTGGCGGGGCGCGAAAACAGCCGGGCCAGCATCAACCGGTTGCGTTCGCCGCCAGAAAGGAAGCGGACCAGTGTGCGGGACCGCTCCGGTGAAAAGAGAAAGTCTTCGAGATAGCTGATGACATGCCGCTTGCGCCCGTTGACGATCAGCGAATCGCTGCCGGGCGCGAGATTCTCGATGGCTGATTTTTCGGCGTCCAACTGTTCGCGAAGCTGATCGAAGTAGCCAATCTCCAGCCGCGTTCCCAACCGCACCGTTCCGCGAGTCGGCTGAAGCTGACCAAGCAGTAACCGCAAAAGTGTCGTCTTGCCGCAGCCGTTCGGCCCGATGACGCCAATCTTGTCGCCCCGCATTATCGTCGAGGAAAAATCGTCGATCAGGATCCTGTCGCCGACTTCATAACCAATGTTGATCGCGTCGATGACAAGCTGACCTGAACGCTCCATGTCGCGATGCTGCTCGACCTTGGCGGTCCCCACCTTTTCCCGCCGCTTCTGGCGCTCCGCCCGCATCTCCATCAGCGCCCGCACGCGCCCTTCGTTGCGTGTCCGCCGGGCTTTCACGCCTTGTCGCAGCCAGGCTTCTTCGCGGGCCAGTTGCTTGTCGAACAGCCCCTGTTGCTGTTCCTCGGCTGCGAGGGCGGCTTCCTTGCGCTCCAGAAAGGTGTCGTAGTCGCAGGTCCAGTCGAACAGACGGGCGCGATCGACTTCGACAATGCGGGTTGCCAGTTTCCGCAGAAACTGGCGGTCGTGCGTGATGAAGACGAGCGTCCCCGCGAACCGGCTTAGAAAGGCTTCCATCCACTCGATGGTCGCGACATCCAGATGGTTGGTCGGTTCATCGAGCAGGAGGATTTCCGGGTCATTGACGAGCGACTGGGCGAGCAGAACGCGGCGTTTCCAGCCTGACGACAGCGTTTCGAAGTCCTGCCCGGCATTCAGATCCATTCGCCCGAGAGTCTGCTGCACGCGGGAATCCCAGTCCCACGCCTCCGCCGGATCGAGCCGATCGGCGACTTCCTGGAACTGCCGCTGTTCGTCGTCCGTCAGTTCCCCCTGGTGATGCTGCAAGCGATAGCGGGCGGCAACGGACGGGCCGATGTCGCCCAGGCCCATCGCGACAATTTCAAAAATCGTCCCGCGAGTGGCTTCCGGAACTTCCTGCTGTTGACGGGAACTGCGCGCCCCCGACTCGATTTCGATCACGCCCGAATCGGGCCGCAGTTCGCCGGAGAGCAACCGCAGCAGGGTCGATTTGCCCGCCCCGTTGCGGCCCACGAGGCACACACGCTCGCCGCGTTCGATTTGCAGGTCTGCCTCTTCGAGCAGGGGCCGACCGCCGTATCCGAATGTGACCTGCCGCAGACTGAGAATCGCCATGGAAACCTGTCGCTGCGAGACACCGATCCCTGAAAGGGCATCTGGTCCCGTCGCCGTGTATGAATGAGTTATCTGGCTGAAAAGGAAATCGGCCAGTCTTTCACGAAGTGTAACAACCTTTGAAACACCTCGCTCCAGTGGACAATGGCCAGGTCGAGAGCCGAAAGTCGAGTGAGAAAGACTGACGAATCTTCTTTGCTCCTTCGATTGAAGCCGCTCGACCCTCGACTGAATCCGCTGCCATGGCGGGCAGTCTGAGAAAGTAGACGGTCCTGATGGCCGACTCGACGGCGTTCCCGCGTCGCGGGTACAACAGCGGGGGAGGACGATTCAGTCCGGTCCATGCCAGGGGTGTCCACTTTTAGACTTCGTCCAGTTCGGTGTCGCATGAGTTCGCAGACCGTGACGGTTGTCGATCTGGGCCACACCCGGTGGAAGCGGGCCGATTTCGTGGTCCGTTCGACGGCGGCGGAACGGACCGTTCAGATTCGGCATCTCTCTTCGCGACTTGTGGGCTCGCCGGACGAATTCCTGGACTGGTTGTCCCCGACACCGGTCGGTCTGTTGGTCGTTGCGGGTTCGGCTCTCGATCGCGTGAAGGAATTTGCACGGCTGTGGGACGATTCCCGGCAAACTCCCTCGATCGCGATCACCGCGCGCGACCAGATTCCCGTGCCGGTGGCGATCGGACATCCCGATTCCGTCGGCTTCGATCGCCTGTGCAATGCGCTGGCCGTCGTTCGCAGAAAGCACGCCCATCATGCGGCTGTCATCATCGCCTCGGGGACGGCACTCGTTGTCGATGCCGTTTCGCCGGACGGGAAATTCATGGGGGGAGCCATCGCCCCCGGGTTGGCGGTGGGCGCTCGTGCCCTGTCGGAGCTCACCGAACGGCTGCCGAGAATCGACGTTGCCGACTGGCCGGAAGCACCGATCTATCCGGGCGAAAAGACCGTCGACGCCATGCGGGCCGGCCTGTGGTTTGGTCATCGTGGGGCTGCCCGGGAATTGCTGCATGTCGCCCAGAGGGAATTGGCACCGCATTCCGTCGACGTCTTTCTGACCGGCGGCGGCGCGAATGTTTTGATGGGCCTCGCGAATGATGTGCAGTTCGTTCCCGAACTGACGCTGGAGGGAGCGCTCTGGGCCGCACTCGATCACGCGGGAGCGGCGCCATGACGGGCCGATCGCGCGCCCAAGTGCTGACGCCACCCGGTCGCGGGGCAATCGCTGTCATTCGCCTGGAAGCGGCTCGCGAGGTTCTTCGGCGAATCGTCGAAAACGCCTTTACTCCCGCCCGACCGGGCACCGCGATTCTCGGAGAAGTCGGCGGCCTGAAGTATGGCCGCTGGATCGACGACGGGACCGGGGAAGATGTCGTCCTGGCCTTCGTTGCGAACGGCGTCGAGATTCAATGCCACGGCGGTCCGGCCCCCGTGGAACGCATTCTGAATTCGCTGGCCGCGCTGGGGGTCGAGACAGCGCCAGGGGAGGTGATCGAATGCGGTCCGCTGTGGCAGCGTGAACTAGATCCCGCCTTGCGCGAGTCCGTCACCTGGAAATGTGCCGAGTGGTTGCTGGTCCAGCGCGAACAGGCGTGGCCGCTGGCTCTCGACCAGTGGCGGAACTTCGATCCGGCCTCGGCCCAGGAAGTCGAGCGGTCGCGCGTTCAATCGCAGTTGGAACGCTCGCGAGCGTTTCGCACTTTCGCGGAGCGTCTGACCAGGCCGCTACAAATTGCCGTTCTGGGGCGCCCCAACGTGGGCAAATCGAGCCTGACCAATGCCATTCTGGGGTACGAACGAGTCATTGCCCACGATCAGCCGGGCACGACTCGCGACCTGGTCCGCTCGCGGTTCGCTCTGGCGGGCTGGCCGGTCGAATGGGTCGATACCGCCGGCCTGCGCGAGGCCGTTGGAGACATTGAACGCGAAGGGATCGTCCGCGCGCGGAAGCTCGCGGAGAGCGCCGACCTCGTCCTGCTGGTGTTTGATGCCAGCATCCTTCCCACGCCGGACGATGAAGCGCTTCTGGCCGCGTTTCCGCACGCGATACGCGTCGGCAATAAAGCCGATCTTCCTGATGCGTGGGGAGAGCAACTTCCTGGTGACGCCGTTCGCGTTTCCTGCCGGACTGGCGAGGGTGTCGACGGGTTGCTCGAAAGTTTGGCCGAGCGCGTTGCGATCGAAATGCCGCCAGACGCGACCGTCCTCGCGGTGGGAGCCGAGTTGACCCGTGCGCTCCATGAATTGGAAACGGCCCTGAACCAGCGGGATTCCGCCCGCTGGAGGGCCGTTCTCGAACGTCTTGACCGCTGAGCCGGCGTGCCGTTAGCGGAAGCGATACTCTTCGTTGCCGCGGTCGAAGTCGAGGTTTGCTAGATCCTTGCGGAACTCGATTTCGCTGAAGGCGTAATACTCGATCAGCGTCGCTTCATCGAGTTCTTCGCCGGCGATGTCTTCACCCGCGCCGGGCCAGCCGAAGTTCTTGATGTAAACCGGGATCCCCCACTCCGCGTCAATCAGCGTGATCGATTTCCGGTAGACCGGCGAAACGGCCGCCGACTTGTACTCGACCACGTAGGTCTCGCAAGGCCGACCGTCGAACTCCTGGTCTTCCGCCCGCAGGCAGGCCGCCACGCTCGACTTGGCGATATCCGTTTCGTGACAGTTCAGCATGGTTTCCACGAGGCCCAGGACGCCGGCTTTGGTCACCGGGTAGCGAGCCTCGCCCATCGCGAGCGAACTTTCGGGATCGATCGTCAGGGCAGGGAGCCGGGCCTTCCAGCCGCCGGCATGAACGATCATGCGCCCGTCATTCTGCCCGTCGACATAGATCACTTCACGGCCGCGGTCACCCGTCCGCCAGTTCAGGTAGACGCTGAACGGCTGATGCCGAATCTTCATCGAAATGTCCTGCTCTTCCAGCAGTTCGCCCCCCACGAGTTCCTGTTTTGTAAAACAAGCTGTGTAGTCGGGAATCTGCTTCAGGAAATCTCTCCCCGACTTCAGTCGGCTGACCTTCTGCATCAGGGCGGCGACGTTTGGGTCGGCCGAGGCCACTGCCGTGGTCGAATCTTCGGCAATTTCAGTCCCTTCAACCGTCATTTCGGGAAGCGTGGGACGGTTCGCAGTGACGGTGACCCGCACCTTGTTGACCGGCTTCCGCCGAATGACGTCGGCCCCGGCCCGTTGCGGCGGCGCTTCGAGTGCCAGGAATCCAAAGGCGAAGACCGCGACCAGGCCAGCCATGCTGTTGGCACGTTGCTGGCTATTGAGGGTTAAACGTCGACGAATCGATCGCATCATGCGTTCTGCTCCGCGAAAATCGGGAGTACGGCGGAAGGGAGGAACCACGGGATCCCGGATCCGTCAAGCGGTTGGCCAATCCGTTCGCCGTTCCGAACGCGGACATGAATCGGGAGAATTTCGGAAACCCGGCCGCAACCGAGAGACGGTCGCGGGCTCGCGGCTCGAATTCGAGCGCGCCAGATCGCGCCGGACAGTCGTGACGGGGTTTTTCAGTCAGAGACGGGCGACACCACTCGCCTGTTTTTTTCATCGGCCACGAAGGCGACTCGCCGAAATCTTTCTCGGCAGGTTGCGTACAACGCGCGCCAACGGACATTCATGACATAAGCGGCAGACTTTGCCGCGAAGCCTTGAACTCGCTGGGTGCCGTTCGTGGCGATCAATGCCGTCTGGCCCGGTTACTTGCCGGGAACCGCGGCTTTTTCCGCCGCTTTGGCGGGAGACAGGTCAATCAGAACCGTCGTGCCGATCTCGGGAATCCGATCGGTCCACGCTTCATAGTTCAGGTCGTCGTTCTGATTACTGCTCGAAATCGAAAGGTCGATCACCGCTGACGGGAAGTTGGCCACGCAGATGAGGTCGCCCGCTTCACCCTCGTACAGTTCCTCGCCGGTCTTGGGATTTTTGTAAAAGTGACTGCCGGCGAACACGAACCGGGCATCCAAAGGACGAAACCGGGTGCGGTCGTAGAACCCCTTGATGGCCTTTTGCCATTCCGCGTCGTCACTCTTCTTCAACCACAGGTCGCGCTGCGTTTCGGTCATCGGCCCATACCACAGCAGTTCGTTGTGGCGTTCGTCGAAGCGCAGTTCATCTTCGCGTGTCAGCTTCAGCGTTCCCGGCAATTGCTTCATGGGAGCCGTGAAGTACCGTCGCGTTGCATGACGAATCCAGGAAGTCGCCGGCGCTCGGTGAACTTTCCCGCTGGCATCGGTCCATTCCAGTGTGATGTCCAGGAGCGGCCCGCTCGCGGGGCGATACTCGGGCTGATAGGTAACCGGTTTGCCCGGTTCGAGGCCCAGGGCCAACAGCCCCGCATGAACCATTTGCGCCGATCCGGGAACGGCGAGAATCGCCTCGTGCTCTTTGGTGCCTTTCAGGCAGGCGAGCATCTCCAGGAGACCCTCGCGCAAGCAGACCTGCGACTTCAATCGCAAAGTCTTCGTCTCCCGCTGAATGAGAATGGTTCCTTCGGGATTGAGGGGCTGCCATTCGGGAGCCGCGGGCTTGTCCTGAGACAGAACCATTCCCGCCTGCATCGTGAGCACAACCAGGCTGCACCAAACACTCGCACGCATGGCGATCGTCCCGCGTCCAGAAGAGGAATCTGTCGACTGAGCGACCTGCATCACAACGACTTCACCGACGACTGTCGAGGTCAATCGCAGGCCAGAGTTCCCGGATTGGCCATCATGACCGCGAACAACTCTCGGGCGATTTTCTCACGATCCCAGTCCGCTCGCCGGCGGTCCAGCCACCCAATCAGGTCATTCAGCGATTCATCGCGGTAGTCGTCGAATTCCAATGTGTGACAGGCTTTCGGATACTCGATTAACGTGGTCGTTGAATTTCGGTAGCGTCCCAAAGCCGCGCGGGTCCGCTCGTTGTCGACAATGCGATCGCGCCCGGCCAGCATCATCAGCACGGGAATTGAAAGTCTCTCCGGAACGTCGCTGAGGACGGATTGCAGTTCCAGGTTCGCACCGAGGAACCCCAGCGTGACATCGTGCAATGCCTTGGGATCCGCTGCGATCCACCGCCGTGCGCGGGGATCGTCGGTAAACAGGGCTGGGTCTTTCAGCGGGACCGGGACCGTCCGTTTGTTCTGCCCCACGGCCAGACCCAACTTCAAAGCCGCGCGCTGCCACCAGCGAATACGCAGTTTGGGAGACAGAGCCGGGTAGAGCAGAATCAGACCATCGCAGCAGTCGGGGTGACAGTTGGCGAACGCCGCCGCGAGCCGTCCTCCCCAACTCAGTCCCAGGAGAAACGTCGGACAACGGGGCTCCTGAAACCGGAGGAAGTCGATGACTTGCCGGACATCGCTTACCCAGCGTTCCCAATGCCGCACATGCCCGCGGTCGACCTGACTGTCGCCGCTGCCGCGCCGATCCAGCCAGCAGGGCTCGTGTCCTGCCGCGGCCAATCGTCTGCTGGTCTCGCCATACCAGCCGGCATGGCTCTGGATTCCATGCAAGAGACACACACGCGACTTGATCGCCGCCGCGTCAACCGGTGTTTGATGCAGCACCAGCGAATAGCCATCGGAAGCCGCCAGCGTCGAACGCTCGGCGACGAGCGGCGGAAATCCCGATGAGGTACTGTCCGTGGGCATGGAGGGGGAGGGTCGATGGTTGAGGGTTAATATTTGAAGGTTGAGATGCCAAGCCGTTCGTTTGTCAGAATCGCTCGGAAAACTTTGGGGCGAAGCGGACAACCTTGCCCGCCGCGAGAACTTTAATGACAATTCTCACCCGCTGACAGCCCGACCATCGCCAGGTCGGCGACGACCGTGCCTATTCGCCCCAAAGGGATCGCTGTTGTCTCCCCTCCGTGTCGTACTTCTGATCCCGACGCTCGACCGGTCGGGAGCCGAGAAGCAGTTCACCCTGCTGGCGACGGGTTTGCCGCGCGAGGAATTCGAGGTTCATGTTGTCTGCCTGACGCGCGGCGGACCCTATGAGGAGCAACTCGCCGAAGCCGGAATCCCGATGACGATTCTCGGCAAACGGGGCAAAGCCGATCCGTTCTGTCTCTTGAAGCTCCGCAAATCGCTGCGGAAACTCACTCCCGATGTGCTGCACACCTGGCTGTTCGCGGCGAACGCCTACGGCCGGCTGGCCATTGGACGCAGGAATCGCCCGAGCGTTGTGGTTTCGGAACGCTGCGTCGATTCCTGGAAAGCCGGCTGGCAGCTCTGGCTCGATCGTCGACTGGCAAGCAAGACCGATGTCCTGGTCGGCAACTCGGAAAGCGTCCGGCAGTTTTATCAGGATGTCGGCATCCCCTCGGACAAACTCCGCGTGATTCCCAACGGCGTCGCGCTGCCGGAGCTTCCAACACCAACAGAGTTAACCGAGCGTCGTCAACGTCTGCTCGCCGAGTGCAATTGGCCGGACGATGCGTGGATTGTCGGATCGATCGGGCGGCTGGCCCCGCAGAAGAGGGTTCGCGATCTGATTTTCGCGGTCGAAACGCTGCGTCAGATTCGCCCCAATCTGCGACTGATGATCGTGGGGGATGGTCCCGAACGAACCCGCTTGGAGAAATTCGCGCAAGCTGTCCAAGTAGCGTCGCACGTCCACTTCGCGGGCCATCGCGGCGATGTCGCCGACATTCAGCCGCTGCTACAAGCGGTTTGCCTGCCCAGCGACTTCGAAGGGCAGTCCAACAGCCTGATGGAATCGATGGCGCTCGGCTGCCCCTGCATCGCAAGCAACATTCCCCCCAATCGCGAACTGATCGTTCACGGCGAGTCGGGACTGCTGGTGCCACCCGGCGACATGGTCGGCCTCATGCAGCAGATGCGCGTGCTGATGGATGACCCGGAACTCGCATCACGCCTGGGGGCGGCGGCCCGGCAACGCATGGGCGATCATTTCGCCATCCCCGACATGGTCAACCGCTTCGCCACCCTCTACCAAGAATTACGCGCCCCATAGCCGCGACCCACCGGGGAGCGCTCTTCTTCACGGCGCCTGCGGCCGATCCCGATCGCGATCGACAATGCAGAAGAACCCGAACGGCTGCAACCCATCATTCCGCAACTGATGGACCTTCAGCGGAGGGACGTAGGCCACGTCAAACGGGCGAATCGCTCGCTCGCCTTCGTTCACGAGCAGGCGGCCTTCGCCACGCGTTCCGATGATGACGTGCGTGTGACGATGCCGTTCCAGGCTCGAGTAGCCGCCTGGCTCGATTTCGAAATACCGCAAGTCGAAGGCCGTTTCTTCCCCATTTCGGCCGATCAGCTCCGTTCGGCTGACCGCCTGAAACGGCAGTGCCTCGGAAAGCTTGTAATCGGTCGGCGGACGACCATCCCAGCGGAAACCGTCGAGAAACGGCAGGTATTCATCAGGATTCTGTGTCGGCCGACCGTCGCGTGACGGCAACTCGCAAGCCGACAGAAACGGGGCAGAAGACTGCTGGCGATTTTCTGGGAACAGCTCGTCCAGCGCCCCGCGATAGCGCCGTGTCGCGGCTTCCAGTCCCGAGGGGTCACCCAGCAGGGCTCCGCCAATCAGGAAGATGGCATCCTGCTGATAGGCACCGGCCATCGCCGGGAGGCGTTCGAACGACATGCCTCCCGCGGGCGATGGCCAGCAGGGGGCGAGGTGGCTCATCGGCTCGCGGGCACGGTGCGAGATCGAGTGACACGTGTGGGCCGAGAACGAGAATCTCCCGCCGTGGTTGGGAAAGATCGTGCCGTCGCAGCCGATCAGCCGTGGCAGAGTCCCGAGAAACCAGCCCGGATCGATGCCGTGACGTTCGCCGCAGACGTGCCCTCCGGCGAAGGTTGGGTGTGCCCACCAGAAGGCGGGGTATTGCCGCGTCAGCCGTTCCAGGGCATCGAGCCCAAGCAGCATCGGAGCGACGAGAAAGCCGGTCACGCCCCATCGCAGACATTTTTCAACACGGTATTCAAGCTGATCGGGAGGCCCGGCCAGATTCGGCAGATAGGCGGTCCGTCGGCCGCTGGTTTGTTCGACTTCCGCCAGCGCATCCAAGCACTTCTTCACGCGGTCCAGGAATGCGTCGCTATCGGCTTCGACCAGGTTGTGATCGTCCTTGACCAGGTCGCCGCCTCCTCGGGCGAAGTCGGCTGCCCAACCAGCGAGCTCGGCTGCCGTCGCGCCGCGCGGCTTGAGCGCCGTTGCCAGAAGCGGCCGACCAAAGACACCGAGTTCGTTGCGCAGACCATCGATGCCGACCTGTGGACCGGGATATCGCTTGAGGACTTCTTCCGGGAGCGTCACTTCGCAAAGACGAATCTCGGGCTTCAGCGAGATGTTGCCGAACAGCAGATTGCAAAGCTGCCCGAGCCCCCCGCTGGCAAACTCAGCCGGGAAGTCGATGACGATGTCCCAGCAGGGTGATGGACCAGCCTCGGCAGCCGGGATGATTTCCCGGACCGTGCCGACCCGGCTGTGCGACAACTCCAGCCGTACAGCGAGTTCCGCTGGAATCTCCACCGTCTGTTCCAGGGCGATGTCACGACCAATCTGTTCCGCTTCGGTCCGGGAAGCGGGAATGCGATAGCGGGCGACAACCGGATCCATGAATGCTCGTTACGTGGTCTGCGACGTTTTCGGGGGAGCCACGACGAACAAGACTGCCCAACACCGATGCCGGGAAACCGATCGCCCCGCTCGAAGTCTTATCTCTCGATCGTCCGCGGTCGTCTGTCTTCAAAGGTTATGGGGCCATCGACCCAAGCCCGGTGCCCGAACGGTCTTGGTTGATCGCCACTGTCGTTGGGTGAACGGGTTGCCCCGCGAGTCGGCGACAGTATGCCGCACGAGCCCATGAATTTCACGTTCGGACGAATCGGCGATCGTCACAGGCTGCAGGCCGTCAGGGCGGGGAACTGGCAACATGAGGGGAATCGCGGGTTCTGTGGAAATCGGGCCAAAAACGCGCTTGATGAACCGTTTACACAGCCTGAGTCAGCGGGGAAGAATAACCGGGGGCAAAAACTGCCGTTAAAGTCTTCTCGCCTTCACCAGACTGAGACAATCCCACCGCGAACCCCCGCCCCAAGTGCTTGTGGATCATCAGCCTACGTTGACACACTTTTCGACCCGACCTAAACTCCGCCGCCGTTCACGGCTCGGGGACCGGGCCGTTCAATTTCGAAGGACGGAGCCCATGAGGCCACTGTTTACGACTCCCGAAAGCCGGTCCAGATTTCGCCAGTTGTGTGGCGCGTTTGCTGGAATGGTACTGCTAGGGGCCGAAGTAATGGCAGCGGAACCCGCTCAATCGAAAGGGCCAGGCGCGGCTGACTCACGTCGGTCCGCTCCCGCGGTCCGCGATCCGTGGGCACCCGCTGAACGTCCGCGCGACTGGCAGTATCTCGTCCTGCATCACTCCGCGACAAAGGACGGGAGCGTGGAAAGCATTCATCAGGCCCATCTGATGAATCGCGATCAGTTTGGTCAGCCGTGGCTGGGGATTGGTTATCACTTCGTGATCGGCAACGGCAGCGGGATGGACGACGGCGAAGTCGAACCGACATTCCGCTGGCGCGGCCAGTTGCAAGGGGCGCACGCGGGGAGCGTCGATCACAACGAGCGCGGCATCGGGATCTGCCTGATCGGGAACTTTCAGGAGGCTCCCCCATCCGCCCGGCAGTTGGAATCGCTGGCGCGTCTGACCACGTATCTGGCACGAAAACATGCAATCGACAGCGAGTCGATTGTCGGACACGGCAGTGTCAGGGCCACGGAATGTCCGGGCCGCAACTTTCCGCTTCAACAAGTCCGCAAGCGCTTGGCTTTGCATCAGAACGACCTGCCGACCGCCGTTTCGGTTCGGCTCTCCTCGACTCCATTTGATGCGATCGATCGCTGAACGGGATTCCTCCGATGAACGAACACGCTGGTCGTGGCCCACACGAAAATTCGCTGACCGGTCTGTCCCCCTGGGCAGAACGGCTGGCGCTCAACTGTCTGTGGGAACCCGAACCCTGGCCGAATGCGTCGGACGCCGCCGACGAAGTCCTGGCGGGTCCGCCGGGAGTGGGGTCCACCACGCCGCACGCGCTCTGCCTGCCGGAGGGATACGTGGAGCGGTATGCCTACCCGCTCGTCATCTGGCTGCATGATCGCAACCGGGACGAGAAGGACATCATTCACCAGTTGCCCGCCATCAGCGAACGCAACTACCTCGGGCTGGCACCGCGCGGTCCGCGAGCGACCGGGACTGGCTACGACTGGAATCTGAACGACGACGACACCAACGCGGTCGTGGAAGACATTCAGGCGCTGGTTGCCCGGCTGCGAAGCGAGTACCACGTCCATCCTGATAGACTGTACCTCGTGGGGCAGGGGACCGGCGGAACGGCCGCACTGCGATTGTTTCTCCGCCGCCCCGATCTCTTCGCGGGCGTCGCCAACCTCGACGGTGATGCGCCTGATATGGCACACCCACTGGCTGCCTTCCGTCATCTGCACGGCCGTCGCGTTCTGTGCTCCTGGACCAATCCGGCGGAATCTCGCATCGGCCGTCTGATCGAACAGGGCCGTCTGCTTTACCGTGCCGGGCTGCAGGTCGCCACGCGGTCCTACCAGTCCAAGGGCACATCGGCCGTCGCCCGCATGCTGCGGGACGTCGACCACTGGATCATGGACGGCATCAACACCGCCATCCGCGGCTAACGACGGATCGCCTTCTTAGCCGCGACCCAACGGAGAGCGCTTCTTTTAAAGATTCTGACACAACCTCTGTGCAACGAGGCGTTTGCCCGGCGCTCTCAAGATTTTTGACAACCACAACCGGTTGTGTCAGGGATTCTCCGATTTCCTCGATCGATTCCAAACAATAACGCCCACGGCATCCATCCGTGGGCGTTGTCGTTTTGTGATAATCCCAGACCCGGCGTCTCAATTCGCCATGCGGCTCTTCATGAACTTGAGCGCGTTCTGGGCCAGTTCGAGTTCGGTCGTGTACATCCGCCGCCAGATCTTCGTCGCGGCCGCGATGGCGGGCAGGGCCAGGCCGAATGCTTCGACCATCAGCCAGCCGTCGTACTTGAGTTCCTTGAGCATTCGGAACGTCGTGTCCCAGTCGACATGACCTTCACCCGGCGTCGAGCGATCGTTTTCGGAAATGTGAACGTGGACCACCTGGTCCCAGCAGCCCTTCATCGCGGCCGCCAGGTCTTTCTCCTCGATGTTGGCGTGGAACGTGTCGTACATCATCTTCAGGTTCGGATGGTTCACTTCGCGACAGAACCGGGCGTCGTCGGCCGCACAGGTGAGGAAATAGCACTCGAACCGGTTCAGGTACTCGCAAACCAGCGTCACCTTGTTGGCCTGGGCATAGTCGGCTGCTTTAGCGAGCGTTTCCTTGCCCCAGTTCCATTCGTCGGCTGTCGGTCCCGCTCCGCTGAATTGTCCAATCGCCGAGTGGATGGGGCCGCACAGGTGCGTCGCCCCGGCGGCGGCACAGACGTCGATCGCTTTTTTCAGCCGGGCCAGACCCGCTGCGCGAATGCTCGCGTCGGGAGAGATCGGATTTTCGGTGTCCGTGCAGATCGTAACGGCGGTCGCCGCCAGTTGGAGTTCCGCCAGCTTCTTCCCGACAGCGGCAAACCGCGCCTCGTCCATGTCGAACACGGGGAGCTCGACGCCGTCGTATCCCATGCGCTTGAGGTCTTCGAGAATTCCGAAATGCTCCTCGGTCACGTCCGAGGTCCACAGCAGCATGTTGATCCCGTACTTCATCATGGTTCCTTGTTGCGACTCGGGCATTCGGACTGGAAATTTCGGATCAGCTCACCCGTCCGCCATAAAGCGACTGGGGGAGCAGATCGCCCCGCCGTTGACGCACGAACTCGCGAGACCAGGTGATAACGGCAACGGCCTGGGGGGGAAGCAGGGGTAGTTTGACCCGCGACTGGACGTGATTCAAGCGCCATAGAAAACGCTCATCATCCGCATAGTCGCACAGGAATCGCTCACGGCGGAACAGCTCGATCAGCCTGGCGAGTCGCAAGGTGGGCTGGCGGGCCATCTGATTGACTGCCTCCTGAACCGCCATCGCTTCGATCTGGTCGATCACTTCCAGATACCGGGCGAACTCAGCGGGATGCTCATCGATCAACGCGGCGTCGAGCAGCATTTCGGTCGCGATGTGTCCCAGAAACCCGCAACGGAAACCGTCTCCACCGGCCAGAAGTTCGCGAAACTCGACAGCGACGCGGGCCGTGACTTCCGCGAAGCCCCGCGTCCGGTGGAACCAGTCGTCATCATGCAGGTGTTGCAGCACGCCCCGGGCGACATCCCGGATAATGGGGTTCTCCGCCTCCGCGAACGGTGAAACTTGACGAGGACGCAGCCGCACCTGCCGATCCGCGACAGACAGCCAGTCCGGAATCGCGGTTCCGGCAACTATCCAGGCGTTGTCGAGGTGCGGCAGAGCGTGGCAAAAGTAATTCATCCGCGGGGCCGGTCGGGAATCGGGTGGTCAATCTGAACCTCCATCCGACAAAAACCCGACTGTTTCGACAACCGCAACGCCCAAATGGTGAACCGCCGCCCAAGAACAAACGTTTCCCCGGCGCCCCTCAACTGATAAAAAGCCCATGAGCCGCGACCCACCGGGGAGCGCTCTCCTTCGTCCATTCCGGGAAAATCGCCATGCCCTGGGACTGGCTGTTCGACAACCCCGTCGCCACGATGCGCGGCCCGGATTTCCTGGCCGTCTATGTCGGCTTCGCCGTCATGGTTCTGGTCGCCTCCGGCCTCGCGGTCCGCTGGCTGGTTCCGCCGTCACCCGTTGAGCCGCCGGTCATCGACGGCCCTCCGGATCCCTACGAAGTCGCCTTTTTGCGCGGCGGTCCTCCTGACGTCACGCGATTAGCGGTCGCTGACCTGATGCAACGCGGCCTCGTGACGATCGCGGACGAACCCCGGGCCCTGGGGCTGCTGAAATCAAAAGTGCTGAGGACCGTCGGCAGTGGCGAGGGCGTCGCAGATCTTCATCCTGTCGCGACGACACTTCTGGAGACCATTGGCCATAAACCCCGCCAGCCAGCCGTCGTCTTTCGCTCAGACTTTCAGACGGCCTTGCGAGAGGACATGCAGCATCTGGAGACATCCCTTCGTGAAGAGGGACTGTTAACATCCGAAGAAACGCTCACCGTGTCGCGAACCGCGCGCGTGGTCGGAAGTCTCCTGCTGATTGGCCTCGCCGGGTACAAAATCGCGGCCGCCATTCGCTCCGATCATTGGAACCTCGGGTTTCTCGTCGCGCTCACCGCGATCAGCGTGATCGTCCTCATGATCGTCACCGCCAGACGACGTCTCAGCGCCGCCGGGCGGTTGCAGTTGAAACGCTGGGAAACCGCCTTCGCCGACTCCCGTTCCGCTGTCAGGTCGACCGCCATCGGCGCCGCCCCAGATCCTGCTTTTCTACTGGGATGTGCATTATTTGGCGTCGTGGCTCTTCAGGGGACGGCGTTCGCCTCTTTGCACGATGCGTACCAGCGCGCCGCCGCCTCGTCCGGGGGTGGCTGTGGCGCGGGTTTCAGCTCCAGTTGCGGAACCGGCTGTGGGGGCGGAGGGGGTTGTGGCGGTGGGTGTGGTGGCTGCGGAGGTTGAGGCATGTCATCCGCCGTGCTGCAAGGCTTGCCGTCTTTGGGAGTGGGACTCGGATTTCGCTCGCCCTTTCGCGCGGACCTCTTTGCTCAGCCCGAGACCTGCGACTTTCTCGAAATCACCGCCGAACATTACTTCGAGCCCTCGTCCGCAAAACGGGATGAACTGGATCTCCTCAAGTCCCGGTATCCGCTGATTCCGCACGGATTGTCCCTGTCCTTGGGATCAGCAGAGGGCCTCGACCAGTGGACCCTCACCCGACTTGCCGAAGTTGTTGAAGATGTACGGCCTCTCTGGTGGAGCGAGCATGTCGCCTTTACGCAGGCGGGTGGCGTGGAAGCCGGTCATCTGCTGCCGGTGCCACGAACCCGTACGGCGATCAAGGTGTTCGTCGAAAACGTGAAGCGGGCTCGTGACGCGATTCCCGTCCCGCTCATCCTCGAGAACATCACCTATGAACTGACATGGCCGCACGACGAACTCGACGAAGCGGCTTTTCTCGGAGAACTTCTCGACCGGACCGATTGCGGCCTCCTGCTCGATGTCACCAATCTCTTCACGAACTCCATCAATCATCGCTTCGATCCGCTTAACCTCCTCGAACGCCTGCCGCTCGACCGTGTTGTCCAACTCCATTTCGTCGGCGGTCATGAAGAGAACGGACGGCTGATCGACAGTCATTCCCGGGCGACTCCGGAGCCGGTCTGGCAGTTGCTCGAAGCCGTGTGCCGCGCGACGATTCCGAAAGGGATTATTCTCGAACGAGACGAGAACCTTCCCCCGTTTCAGGAACTGGCCGACGAACTCGCCCGCGCCCGCCGCCTCTGGAAGTCGTCCGTCACTGTCGCGGGCGTCGTCCCATGAGTTCCGACGACGTCGAGCAACTGGCACGTCAACAGGCGGCCATGGTGCGACTGTGTACCAGCCGCGCTTTGCGATCTGAACTCGCCGAAAAACCGGCTCGGCTGCAAGCCGAAATGGGAGTCGACCAGCACACACTCACGGTACTGCAAGGTCTCCGGGAGCGGGGCCTGCCAACGGTCGCCACGGCTCTTCTCGCCAAACGCCGTCAGGCCGTCGCCCATCTGATACCTGCTGTCGCAAAACGCCTGGGTGACCGGTTTGCGCGGGCCTTTGACGAATTCGCTGGCGACCGCCCGCCGACAGGTCATCCCGTCCACGCGAGTGACGCCATCGCGTTCTGCGAGTGGCTGGCGACTTGCGGCTCGGCTGCCGACGATTGGCCGGGCGGCTTCCTGAAGTGCCAGATCACATTACTTTTCGTGAACAAAAAACTGTACAAATGTGCGTTCTTCGTGTATGATCCTGCATGGGAATTGACGCCTCGGATCCTACGTCCCAAATGTCGCTGTTGGTGGCTCCAGTGGGGGCGACGGGTTTGGGTGGTCACGGGTTGGCGCGTGGTTTCGTTGCAATAACGCATTCCGCGATAAAGTGTTGTGACTGGACATGCGTGGAAGAGTCTGGTGCGCGACGATGGACATTCGTCTCGCGGGTGGGAAAATCTTGTAGAAATGTCAGCAATCCCACTCTTTTTTTGTGATCTGGCCTCATAATAGTTACGTAGAAGGTTCGACGCTCCAATCTCCCGGTGGATAGGGAGGGAGCACCATAATCAGGGAGGAGTTTCAAATGCTCGTGCTCAGTCGAAAGTGCGGCGAAGAGATCAAAATCGGAAACGATGTGGTGATTCGCATCGTCCGGACGCAGGGGGGCCGGGTTCAGATCGGCGTCAGTGCCCCCCAACACGTGTCCATCCGCCGCAGTGAATGCGTCAACGCCGGTCGTGATGAGATCCTGATCGCAGCCGAGTGCGGCTGATCGGATTCGGCCCGCGCGATCTTCTCATCGCGCGGGTAGGCTGAGGAATGATTGCGACTGCGGTCCGTTTGCGGACTTTGATCGCCTCAATGACTCCGCGGCTCTGGTAAGCAGATGCTCGACGGCTCCGAATCCCGGTTCCGAGTCGCTCGAAGTGATTGAATTCGCCCTCTCCGCGGAATTCCCACGGCGTCTCTATGCTGCACGGTCGTTTTCGCGCGATCACAACCCCGCGATGGGCGTCCCGTGGTAGACCGGGTGCGGACGTCCCAGATCGTCATGCCAGGCCAGTTCCTGCGGCAGGCCGAGGCTGTCATAGATCGTCGCCCCCAGGTTCTCCGGCGTCTGCGGATTGTCTGTCGGATAACCACCGAGTGCGTCGCTGGCGCCAACAATTCGCCCGCCTTCGCAGCCCCCGCCAGCCATGAAGACCGTCTGAACAGCGCCCCAATGGTCGCGGCCTGGCAGCTTGTAATGCTGCGGCAGGCCGAAGATCTTGGGCGTCCGCCCGAATTCTCCCGCCATGACGATCAGCGTCGAATCGAGTTCTCCGCTCTCCGCCAGATCATCCAGCAGAGCGGACAACCCTCGGTCGGTCGGTGGCAACAGCATGTTCTTCAGGTTCGGGAATGCGTTGCCGTGGGTATCCCAGGCTTCGTTATTTCCGAGATTCACCTGCACCAGATTCACGCCGGCCCCGACCAGGCGGCGGGCCATCAGCAGCGACCATCCAAATGCGTTGCGGCCGTAGCGGTCTTGCACCTCATCCGGAGCCCGGGTGACATCGAAGGCTTCGCGGACGGCCGCATCCGTCAGCAGCGAGACGGCGTTCTCGCGATGCTGGCTGTACTGCGTCGGCTGCGGCCCTGTTTCCAAAGCCTTGCGCTGCTGGTCGAGCACCGAAAGCAACGCCAGCCGATTGTCGAGCCGGCCGCGTGTCAGCGATTCCGGCAGAGATAAATTAGGAGCCTGGAACTGAACTCCTGATTTCTCCGGCCCCCGCGCGTGATGGAATTCGTATTCAGGAAACGCTCCGTACGTCGTCGCGTTAAATGGGCTCGCTTCCACGAACCACGGGTCGCGTCGCGAACCCATCTCCCCCGCGAACTGGCCGGGAATCACCCGTCCCGTGCGGTGAATCAGCCGCTCCGGCAAGACGACGGCTGGCGGCAGATTATTGCGAGGCTTGAGGACCGCCCCCGCGACCGCCGCGATCGACGGAAAATCCTGGGGCATCGGCTTGTTACTGCTAAACGTCGGCGGGGCGGTCGATCGGCCCGTCAACATGACGTGATGACCGAGCGAGTGGTCGTTCGTCGGGTGCGTCAGCGACCGGATCAAAGACCAGTATCGACTCCGCTGGGCGAGCATCGGCAAATGCTCGCAGATCATCATTCCCGGGGTCGCGGTCGCGATCGGCTGGAACTCGCCACGAACATTTTCCGGAGCGAGCGGTTTCGGATCGAAGCTGTCCTGCTGGGCCAGGCCGCCCGACAGAAAGATGTAGATCACTCGGCGATTCGTTGGCAGAGCGGTTGCAGGAGTTGACGCGGCCCGCAGTTCGGAAACATGCGCGCTCGCCAACCCCAACAGGCTCAGGCTTCCCGCTTCGAGCAACGCCCGCCGCGGCAATTTTGGATGCGAGTAGGTGCCAGCCACACCGTCCTCCCGTCGGAGACAAATCAACGAATCGACATGAGTCATCTAGATTATCGACGGATTGCGCAGGCAACAACCCGCTTTCCGCCTGGCATTGAACTCAGCGCCTCAATTCGAGCGACTTGTGTCCGGCAGAACCGTCGATATACTTTGTCGTTCCTCAACCGGGCCAACCCGTTCTTGAACGCGGTCCGGCCCGGTGTCAAAAAGCCCAGGTGGCGGAATTGGCAGACGCGCTAGGTTGAGGGCCTAGTGCCCGCAAGGGCGTGCAGGTTCAAGTCCTGTCCTGGGCAATGTCTTTCGCCGAAACGAGTTACGTTACGGTTTCTGGTTGGGTCGCGCGGCTGATGTCCAAAAGAACGGGTTCCCGTCTGGAACCGTATCTGGACATCT
Source organism: Planctomycetaceae bacterium (assembly GCA_019636285.1). Taxonomy (GTDB): domain Bacteria; phylum Planctomycetota; class Planctomycetia; order Planctomycetales; family Planctomycetaceae; genus JAHBXV01. The sequence goes on along the minus strand of JAHBXV010000021.1, from coordinate 51,992 downwards.
TGTCTCGTCCGTGGAACCTGATTCCAAAATTCATTCGTCGGCTACCGTCCACAGCCGACTCTCTGCGACGTCAACGGCTGGCTTCTTCCCCTCGGCCGTGGGGAATTCCCGAGGCCCTCTCCACATGCGGGCGACGGCCTTCAATCAGCAGCAATTCGGTGTTAACGGGTATGGAGTCGAGTTCGGATCGCTCGCCGCTCGGCCAGCGTACTGTCAGGCGATCGACTTTATCAGCCGCGCCGAGGCCGACGACCAAGTGGCGTTGATTGGATGCCTGAAAGCCGTCACCCGCAGTAAGCTGTCGCAAGATGGTTTTGCCGCCGACTTCGAGGGTAACCGTCGCACCGATTGCATCTCGGCTGGAGACCGTGCCGCGCAGATGAATCCGTACGGAGTTTCCGCAGTCGGGTGTCTGGTTCGTCAATAACGCTACCGGTGTATCAAGATGCGAGATCACCAGGTCTTCAAGTCCGTCGCCGTTCCAGTCGACAATGGCCGCGGCACGGCCCAGTTGCTCGACGGTAAAGTAATCCCCCAGCCTTTCAGCCGAGATCTCCGCAAACCTCCCGCGACCATCGTTGCTGAAGAATTGCGCGCGCATTTGAAAGGGGATCCCCGTATCTCGCAGATCGTCGAGATGCCCGTTCGAGACAAACAGATCCAAGTCGCCGTCACGGTCGGGATCGAGAAACTGCGTGCCGAAGCCCAGCATCTTCAAGCTCGGCGCATCGAGCCGGGCATGGCGAGTCGCATCCAGAAAAACTCCACCCGTTGTCTGCTGGTAGAAGGTGTTCGTCTCATTGTGAAAGTTCGTCACGAAGAGATCGAGCTGGGCATCGCCATTCGCGTCGCCGACGGCAATTCCCATGCAGGCCTCCGCCCGACCGGCTTCATTGAAGGCAACTCCACGCGGTAGCGCCTGCTCTTCAAACCGTATCGTGCCGGGCGTTGTGCCCCCCAGATTCGCGAAGTAAAAGTTCGGCTCGGCGTCGTTCGCGATAAACAGGTCCAAGCGGCCGGAGCTGGAAAAGTCGGCGATCACGATCCCGAGTCCCTTGCCGTCAGGCACATTGATGCCGGTTGCACTCGTGGCATCCAGGAAAGTCCCATCCCCCAGGTTCAGATACAATCGATCCTGGGCCGCTGGAAACTCGCGCGGCGAGCAACTTCGCAGACGATCATCCTCATCGCGGCAAAGACGCTCGAAGACATCTGGCCCGGAGAGATAGTTCACAACATAAAGATCGGGAAGGCCGTCCGCATTGATGTCCGCGATCGCGCAGCTCGTCGACCAATCATCACCGGCCGTGCCGGTTGCCCCGGTCTCGTCGCGAAATGTGCCATCGCCATTATTCATCAGCAATCGGTTACCGCCGACATTCGCCACGTAGATGTCGGGAAAGCCATCGTTATCGAGATCGCCAACCGCGATGCCGGCGCTGAACTGCCCGTCCATGACGCGCGCTGATGGCGTCACATCATGAAATCGCTTGCCTTCCTTATTGCGGAAGAGACGATCGGAATGGGAGCTGGAACCAGTTTCCTGGGGCCATTCCGAGCCCTGGGCGAGGAATAGATCCGGACGTCCGTCTTGATCGTAGTCGATGACCCCGACACCGCCGCCGTTGAATTCATACATCCGACGAGTCTGCCGATCTCGCGGGGCACCGTTGAAATACGAAAACTCGATTCCGGCGGAAGCCGCCTGATTCTCGAAGCGAATCGCCGCGACTGGAGATGGTTTTTCGGCAAGCTTGCTTGCTGGTGAAGGAGCCGTCTGATCAGCGGGCATTATGGGAAGCGGATACTCCGATAGGTTCAGGTGACGGGCGGGGTTCGATTCTGCCACGGTTCGAATCAGTGGCAGATCCCGTACGATGGGGGCCAGTTCGGTCAGCATGCGCTCCGCCCACGGAGCATTGGAGTAATACCGGGACATGAGAATTGCCCAACCGTAGGCTTCCCAGATAAGTCCGAGGTCTCGAGCAGATTTCGCGGCCTTTTCCACCGCCTCGAGATCGTTCCCCGTCCAGGCCTGGGTTACCAATTGGAAGTATTGCTCCAGCTGCTCGGCACGCTGCAGGAATGGGGCGGCGTCGCGATCCCGGTGAAGGTCTGCCAGCAGGCGGCCCAATTGATAGTTGGCCTGGGCATCGTTCGGGTCGGCGTTTAGTTCTTCCCAATAACACCGGGCGGCGGCCTCAAGTTGCGACTGGTCGGCCGCCCATTGCCCCAACAGCGACCATATCCCGGCGGACGCTCGTACCGACTCGGGTAAATGTTGATACCAGGCCACGAACTGTTGGTTGTCCCCGGCGACGATCTTCCCCAATTCGACTTGAGCGCTGACGTCCGCTGGAGTTTCGGCCAGCAGCCTCCGCAATTGCTGTTCGGCGGAAGCCGTTTCGCCATCATCGCGAGCCTTGCGGGCCAGGCCCGGAACGAGCAAGGGACTGTCCGGCGCGGCATGATGCATCGTCGCCAGATCGTCCACGTTCTCGAGAAGGGTATCCCGCGAGCACAACAGATAGAGAAGGATCGGTTCCAGCCGGTGCTGTTGAATCAAGCGCAAGCGGTAAGGTTCGGCTTCGCGCCAGCGACCGGACAAGCCCAGCAAATAGGCCAATTGCTGTTCGGCGTCGATCGCTTGCGGATCGATTCGTAAAAGCCGCTGGTAGTGCTCCACCGCCAGGGACGGACAATGAAGCCGATTCAGGCATAAGTCGGCGCACGCCCGCCGGGCGAGCGCGGCTCGATCGAATGCGTCATCGACCCGCAGCAGATGCTCGAAAGCCTCGTCGTACCGCCCGAGGCGTTCGCACGCCAGACCGGCAAACAGATGGCCGGACTGCGAATCTGGCTCCTGCTCCAATGCCCGTTGGGCCAGTTTCAGCGTGCGGAAAAAGTCGTCACGCTCCCAGAATTGTTCCGCCGCGGCAATCGGATCTGCTTCCTGAAGCGAGCGGGAGAGAAGAACCAGCAAGAATCCGGCAAGCACACAGCTGCCAAGAACCATGGCGACTCCCCATCGAGACGCCATTCCTCGCCGACGTTCCGACATCATGGCCATGCTCATGACGCCAGACAAACAAGTGAACGGTGAGCGCTTGTCACGACTGGCGACGCGACGATCTGTCCGATGGCCTTACGACGGTATGTCAAAAGTGAAATCATTCTTCCCATCCTTCACCGTCGCCTTGAGGTCCGTCGTCACCGGATCCTGATACTTCTTCGAAATGTTGTCGAGCGGTGTTTGCTTGTCCTGTGCCGGATTTTCGGACGGAGGGGCGTCCCCCAGTCCGACCGGCGTCAAATGGATCGAGTACTCGCCCACGGGCAGCTCACCAGGGATTTTGAAGGTTCCGTCGCTTCCCAGGTCGCCGAACGCCGACGCGCTCCCGTTGGTCGCCACGAAGTTCACGCGCCCCGAAGTGAGAGGAGCCTGCTTGAAAGTCACCTTTCCTGTTGCCGTCCCTGTCGGCGTTTTTGGGGTTCCACCGCCGCATCCCGCAAGCGTTGCCAGCAGCCAAATCAATGCACACGAGTAGAGTCTCGGAAACAAACGCGATTGTGCGGGAGCCATCACAGTACTCGATTCTGTCACGGGGAGGACGGTAAGGTTCTTGTATTCGGGCAATAAATCAGTATAGAGACGGCACTCCGTTGAATGAGCGCGCCTAGAAAGTCTTAACGCAGCCCGATCGGACTCGGACTGCCAAAGTAAGCGCTAGGACTGACACAGAACCAAGTGGCATCAGGCGGTCAGGCGGGAGAACAGGGCGAGTTATCGGCAGTTTGGACTAGGCAGCGAGCGGCATGTGCGACGCAGTCATCGCACATGCCGGAACTTACGCTTCGTGAGGCTTGTCGACAAGTGGTTTCAAAACCCTCTGGTCGCCGAGACTGTCGTCGGTATTCGAGACGTCTTTCCGCAGCCAACTGGGGTTTTGAGACATGTTCTAGAACTCGCCCGTGACGGTTCCGTCTTTGGCCGATCCCAAGCTGAGCAACACGTTGATATCGAGGTTCTCGGAGATGAAACGGACAGCACCATCCGTCATCAGCGCATGAATTCCACCATCGTGCTGGGACGACAGCGGTGAATTCGCGGTATAGGTCTGGTCGCCACCGACCGGAGTGACCTTCAGGTTCGGACTGTAGCGAATGGTTCTGACCCCGGTGCCCCAACTGGACAATCCGAGGTGTCCCGCCCAACCGCCGTAATAGTTGCTGCGAACGTCACGATTATTGATGAAGCCGGAGTCTTCGCCGATGATAATAGTGTTGGACGTGCCGTCCTTGCAGTCCCGAATCAGTGAGACCGCGCCGATTCGCATCATCCCGCTATTGCAGGCATAGCCATTGTACACCACGGAGCCGCAGTCCTGATTGAACGGCGCCACGCCGGAATACGAACCGCTGATGCCAACGTAGTCCATGGTCATGGCCGTTTCCGTTCCCAGCGAGGCATTCGGCGACGCCGTTCCGTTATTGGTCACGGGACTGGTCGACACGTTGAACGCGTTCGCGGTGCTGGAGGGACATTTGTACGCAGTCACAAGCAGATTGTTCAGAATACGATTCGGCGTGTCCCAGCCGGAGGCGGTATTTCCAGTCCCGGCGGCGTATCCTCGTCTCGGCTCAGGATACGGATTCATCTGGTTGAAGAGCGGCCCCTGGTCGATTTGCGGCAGAATCGAGGCCCGCCAGTTCGTACGGAAGTACGAGACCTGGGAGCCAATCGGAAACGAGTTGTACACGTCGTGATAGTTGTGCAGGGCCAGCCCGATCTGCTTCATATTGTTCTTGCATTGCGTTCGCCGGGCCGCTTCGCGTGCCTGCTGCACGGCTGGCAAGAGCAGGGCGATCAGAATGGCGATGATGGCGATGACGACCAGCAATTCAATCAGTGTGAAACCTGACCTGTTTTTCCCTCGAACGTTCATAAAAACTCTCTAAAAAAATGGACACAATGAGTTCGACTGGGGATCAAGAACCGCGGGCTGGTTTCGCGCGCTGTTATGCCCAAAAACTCAACGGTTGAGCCCGAAATCAAGGCTGGTGGGGCATCCAGAACCAGAGGGCAGAGCGATCCGAACCGTGCTGACACCATGAAAGCAACAATCATGCCAATCGGGGAGGCGGGGCAGCTCTGAACTACGCGAACGTCGACTCGGCGGGAGGAACTCTGGCGAACGAGGATTTTGCTCGGTGTGTGCGGGTCAGGGGCGGTCCGTTTCTGGCACTTTGCCCATCGTTGGAACTTGAACGTCTTCGGACGGCCACTCGTCTGCGGGTTGAGACAATCGAAGGGGTCCCCTCTTTCTTTCGGTCAATCCGAGGCTTGCTTTCGCCGTCACCATTCGTTGTGAACTGGCCAAAGCGACTCCAGCTCCGCGTCGCGGCTTCTAGAGAATCCAATCGTGCTCCGCTAGGCTGATCGGCGGCGTTCGCCTTGATTCTCGTGGTCACCTCGCGGAGTTTGCCATGTCGTCCCTTCGAGTGGTTGCGCGCTTTCTGTTCCGCCCCGGCCTCGCTGTCGTATTGAGTTGCTGTGCGTTCGTTGTTGGCAGCATAGCCACCACAGGTGTAGCGGCCGATGATTTGACGTTGGCACAAGCCGGGTCGCAAAAGTCCAAGACGCGGCAGCCTGTGCGAGCGCCGCAAGCGAAAGGGGCGGCCGTTGCTTCTCGCGCTGGGGCAACTGACGACTGGCCGCGCTTTCGTGGGCCGACCGGGATGGGAACCGGGACCGCGACGGGACTGCCGGTTACATGGAGCGAGACCGAAAACATCGTCTGGAAAACGCCGTTGCCGGGGGCAGGGGCCTCCAGCCCGATTGTGTTCCGGGATCGCATCTATCTGACGGCTTACACCGGCTTTTTCGTCCCTGGTGAAGACGAGGGGCGGCCGGAGAATCTTAAGCGGCATCTGATTGCGATCGATCGTAAGACTGGAAAAGTTCTCTGGGACACGGCGATCCCGGCGAAGCTTCCCGAGGAGGATCGCATCCGCGACCATGGGTTCGCCGCGAATACACCGGCCGCCGATGAGCAGCGTGTGTACGTGTTCTTCGGCAAGACCGGTGTCTTCGCCTTCGATCACGACGGCAAACAGGTCTGGCAAGCCGATGTCGGGTCGAAGACGCACGGCTGGGGAACGTCTGCCTCTCCGGTCATCGACAACGACTTGCTCTTTATCAATGCCAGTGTCGAAAGCGAATCCCTCGTGGCGCTCGACCGCGAGACTGGCCGCGAGCGCTGGCGGGCCGGGGGCATACGCGAATCGTGGAATACGCCCGTTGTCGTGAAGTCCACGAGCGGCAAGGACGAACTGGTCCTCGCGCGGCAGGGGAATGTGCTCGCGTTCGATCCCCAGACTGGCCGGGAACTCTGGTCCTGTGAGACCGATATTGGCTGGTACATGGTTCCCAGCCTGGTCGCATCCGACGGAATCGTTTATGCACTCGGCGGCCGGTCGGGAACCGCGGGATTGGCCGTGCGAACAGGCGGCAGCGGCGATGTCACGCGGACTCATCGCCTGTGGACCAGCCAGAAGGGTTCGAACGTCTCGTCCCCCGTCTATCTCGACGGTCACCTCTATTGGATGCACGAACAACGCGGCATCGCGTTCTGTGCCAAAGCCGACACGGGGGAGATCGTTTACGAAAAGAGCCTCAACCGCGGCGGCCAGGTTTACTCCTCAGCTCTGCTGGCCGACGGCAAGCTCTACTATGTCACGCGAGACGGCAAGACCTTCGTCATCGCCGCCAAGCCCGAGTTCGAGCAACTCGCCGCCAACGAACTCCGAGAAAGAAGCCTCTTCAACGCCAGCCCCGCAATCGACGGCAACCGCCTTTTGATCCGCTCGGATCGGTTTTTGTATTGCGTTGGTAAGTAGCAACGAAGTGGTAGAGACTGGAAGAGCATCGGGTTTCGGTAACCCTCTGTCGCGCGAGGTTCTGGGCAAACTTCGCAAGAGGCGTTCGGAAGTAGGTAGCAATCGAGACGGCACGATCCCAGGGGTTGCGAATGACCGAGAAGATGAAGTACTCCCTCAACGAATCATCCGTGATCCGCGACAGCCATTCCCGGAACTGTTTAGGATGATCCTTCTGATGAACAAGCCCCGGAACTCTCGGCTCCAGAAACTCTCGCAACAGGCTTGTTCCGCCGGTGCGACACGGCTTCATATCGAGGAATCTTCGTGACTCGCAGACAATGATCCCTCCCGCATGCGCGTGCCTTCGGAGAAAATCGGCAAGGCCATCGCGACAGCATGGAGAGTACTCAAGCATGCGAGGCTTCCCCAGACGAATTGGGCATTGGCGATCATTCGATACATCGTTCTCGCGACATGTCAGGACGGAAAGCTCTACCGGCGTCGTGCCACAAATGGCTCAGGGGCTGGGCGGTGGTCGGGCCGGTGTAGCGGCTATGGCTGGTTGCTTTTTTATTATCCTCTTGCCCAGTCCGGTGGCAGCGATGAAGGTTTCCTTTGCTCGGGCGTTTCTCGGTTGGAAACGGTTATTCGAATGTTGTTCGGCTCAATGTCGAGCGGTGATGTTTCAGCGTTCGCTTCCAGATGCACATGATAGCCCTTCGCTTTACTCACGCCGATCAAAACTTCACCGAAACATCGTAACGAGGCTTCGTCACCGATCAATTCAATGTCGGTCGTCCCATTTTCGGCGTCTTCTGAGATCAACACCTCAATTCCCCGTTCGCCCGAACGCACAATGATCGGGTACCCTTGTGAGTTTGTCTTGAGTGTTACTCTTTCATCAATCATTCCATCTGCTCCTAGTAGTCCAGACCATAGAATGCCGCACGCAATACGGAGTCACGCACTCGTTCGTTCTCCAAGACTCTCTTTGGGATACTTTCATACCAGTCTGGATCTGTGAGTCGAATGTAGACTTCGCCGGGTGCCACTGCTAGCTTGCCTCAATCCTGTTCGGCACGAGATTTGCGCCATCACTGGTGAGTAAGTTTCTGCTGCCAGGATGACAGGCGGGGCGAGTGCCGTGGTTGAGGGCGCGGAAGGATCGACTCAGCGGCTGGAAGGGCTGCGGTGTCTCGAGCGGGTGCGGCCGCTATTGGCTCGCGTGCGGGATGAGGCGGTTGGTCGCGATCGAGCCGGGAACCGGGAGCTGTTCTTTGATGACGCCTGCGGCCTGATTCTGCTGACGTTCTTCAATCCTGTCTGCCGATCCTTGCGCGACCTCTCGGCGGTGAGCGGGCTGGCCGCGGTCCGCAAAAAGCTGGGGTGCCGCGAAACGTCGCTGGGCTCGTTCTCGGAAGCACTGCGCCTGTTCGATCCGGAACGGTTGAACGAAATCGTCCAGGACTTGCTGGGACAGATCCCCGAAATCTCCGCCGCCGATCAGCGATTCCAACAACTGTCGCACTTGCCCACGGCGGTCGACGGCACGCTGCTGAGGCAACTGCCGCAGATCACACAGGCTTGTTTCGCGGCGAGAAAAGATCGCGGCTGGAAGTTGCATACCCACTTTGAAATTCTCCGCGGAGTTCCCACCTTCGGCCGCGTGACGAACGCCAGCGGCCAGGGCGCGGCCAACGAAAAGGCTGTCCTGCGAGCGGCCCTGGAACCCGACCGCTGCTACATCACCGATCGCGGCTATGAAGAATTCCGGTTATTTAACGCGATTGTTGCCGCGAGAAGCAGCTACGTCTGCCGGGTCCGCAACGATCATCACTTCGAAGTCGAAGTGCAACGGGAATTGACACCGGAAGCGGTGGCAGCCGGTGTTCTGGAAGACGCCACCGGTCGCATGGGTTCGCCCAAAAGCCAACGGATCGAACCTCCCGATCACCCGCAACGACGCATCGTTGTTCGATGCCTCGAACATCCGAAACGGGGCGGCCGACGGCGAAAGGGGGCCGCACAGGATCTCGTGCTGGCCACCAGTCTGCTGGAAGTGCCGGCCGAGATCATCGTGCTGTTGTATCGCTGCCGCTGGCTGATCGAGCTGTTCTTCCGCTGGCTGAAGTGCGTGATGTCCTGCCGGCACCTGGTCAGCCAGAGCGAGAACGGCATCCAGATTCAGATGTATTGCGCGCTGATTGCCTTTCTCCTGATTCAACTGGCCACCGGACGCAACCTCCTCCCGAATCAGTGGACCTATAAACTGCTGTGCCTGCACGTGCAGGGCTGGGCCAGTGAGGAGGACGTGCTGGCACACCTAAAAGCCCGGGCCGCAGCTCAAAAACCGGCTTGAGCGACATCGCCGCCGCTTCGCCCCGGCGCGCCGATGAGCTTCACGCTGCGCCGTGAAAATCCCGCTCCACAACGCTGACAACCAGCCAGACTCACCACCATCATCGGGAGTCAGCAACTTCCCGCGACCAGCTCAATATGCCACGCTACATCAATCCTCGTGCCGAACAGGATTGAGCTTGACTGGCAGGGGAGCGAAGTCTGGCAGACCAGGATCGTTGGATAACAGCCATCAAACTTTCGCCCCGCCCAGACCAGACCAGCCGGCCGGGGGCGAAGCGGGGCGGGCCGCAGTCTCGTGCTAGCCGCCAAACTTCCGTACCCACCGGACGAGCCGGTGGGGGACGCAGCAAAGAAGGGTCCGACGTCGTGTGGCGCCCGTCGTTCAGCCGTGGCTAAATCCTCGAGCATGACGCTCAGGACGAGACGACCAGGCCCGAATCACGCAGCTTCTGGCGGGCGCGCGAGAGCATTGGCCCGATCGAGTTCTCGGGAAGTCCCAGAGAACGGCTGAGCTGCTGGTACGTTTGGCCGTCGAGATGATAGCCCCGTACGACGGCTGCTTCCTTCTCGCCGAGACCCGCGAGCATCTGCTCCACGAGCTCGGCATTCGTGATTCGGCTGGAATCGGGGGCGGCGGGTTGGGGATGGGCCGGAACGTGGCCCAAAGCCTCCGCGAACCGCCGCTGGGTGATTTCGCGAACGGCGATTCGGCGACCGATCACCGCGAGGTAGGTCGCCAGCGAGGACCGGCCCTTGAAACGCCGCAAGACGGCCATATCGTCGACCACGACGGTCAGAAACATGTCGGCGACGAGGTCATCCACGTCCGAAGCGCTCAGCGACACACTGCGCGCCTGGGCGGTGTGTCGAACGACATGGGCAAACAGGCCCGCGAAGCGATCGACGAATTCCCGCCACGCGACCGGATCCTGGGTCAGGCAACGGGCGCACAGATCGCGGTCGACATCAGTGAGTGCCATGGAATGATGCCTCTGTCGGACGAGTGAACCCGCTCCATCCGAGTCTGCCGCAACGCGGCGAGGTCTCCCGGACCTCGTCAGGGCCGTTTCATCAACGGTCCCCTTCAGACTGAACCCACGTGGCGCCCCACGGTTTCGGCAATCGGACGCGCAAATCGCCGGTTCGCGCTCAAATCATGCATTCAACTTGATTGAGTTTATGCGCACCTGGAAAGTGAGACAAGATGGGGTTCCGCCGGGTTCGTTACGATTTGCTTAGGCGGGAATTCCGTTGCCGCACTTCTTGACGCTCGCCGAGTTGACAACTAAGATTCGCGCAGAATTCAAGAAAACAGCGTAACTCGTGATTTGATAGAGAGTTTTGCTTCGATCGAATCGATTGGAGCCGTCTTCGTGGGAGTTTGATCCATGACGCACGTGGTCGCCGAACCGTGCTTCAATTGCAAATACACCGATTGCGTCGTCGTTTGCCCCGTCGAGTGCTTCTATGAGGGGGAATCGATGCTGTTCATCCATCCTGATGAGTGCATCGATTGCGAAGCTTGTGTGCCGGAATGCCCGCCGCAGGCCATTTTTCACGAAGACAACCTGCCGGAAAAGTGGAAAGACTATCTCGGCCTGAACGCCGAAATGTCCCCCACCTGCCCGAACATCACCGACAAAAAAGACCCGATGGGCCCCCCGATCGGCTGATCGGCGCCCCGGTCCTGCGGTCCAGAAAGACGGCCACGGGCGCCCTTCCCGGCTGGCCGTCTTTTCGCGTTCTCAGGTAGAGCCGTCAAAACCCTCTGGACGTCCTCAGAACGGCAGGTTTTCGGGGGTGCTGGAGCCGCCAACCGGGTTTTGACGGAGGATCATACGGCCTTCAGCGAGAGCGGTCGGCGAAGACCCTCCGCCAGACCGCTTGCGCCACGAGTGTCGCGCCGTCCCACTTTGTCAGCTTGGGACGAGTTTCCCAGACGCGATAGCCGATTTGCTCGATCTTCTCGAGTATGCGCAGGCCACCACGTGCGAAGAGGTCGATGTCGACCCGCAATCGGCCCGGCAGGCGATTGATGAGCGGGAGCCCTTCCCGCAGGTAGTTGCGTGCCCGATCGACCTCGAACTGCATCAGATCGCGAAACGCGGGATTCGTGGTCCGGGCATTCAGCATCTCGGAGGTGTAGCCGAAGCGTTCCCTGTCTTCGCGTGGAAGATAGATGCGGCTGATGTCCCGATCGCGGGCGACGTCCTGCCAGAAGTTAGCCAGTTGCAGGCCGGTGCAGATGGAATCGGAGAACGCGATGTTTTCGTCGGTTGCCTGACGGCAGAGGCCCAGGAGAATTCGGCCGACCGGATCGGCGCTGCGACGACAATAATCTCGCAATTGCGTGAAAGTTTCGTATTCGTTGACGGTCTGATCCTGAACGAAGGCGGAGATCAGGTCGGCGAACGGTTGGCGAGGGAGGTCGTAGTCGAGAATGGTTTGCCAGAGCGCGACGAATACGGGATGGCGGACTTCTCCCGCGTAACAGGCATCCAACTGAGTCTGCCACCAGTCGAGCAGACGCAGAGCGGTCGCCGGGTCGCCCGTTTCGTCGCCCAGATCGTCGGCCCAGCGACAGAATGCGTAAACGTCGTAAAACGGCTGCCTCAGCTCGCGCGGCAGCAGGACGGAAACGACCGGAAAGTTCTCGTAGTGACCGGTCGCGAGACGACGGCAATACGCGCGGGCTTCGCTCACCGAAGGCGCGGGGCGACGCGAGAGGGCATCGGGACCCCAGTCTGCCAGTTCGTCAGCGAATGCCGGGGACATAGGGGGGAAGAAGTAGTTGGTGGGTAGTGGTTAGTGGTTGGTGAAAGCATGATAAGTTGTGGGCGGTTGTGCCACGGTTCGCGGGTGGAGCTGGTTTTGGGAAGGAAATGCAGGTTGGCTGGAATGGGTTCGAAAGAGTTTGAAACAGCTCCGCGATGGATGTTCTGGGTGCTCACGTTGGCGGGCGCATACAACATCCTGTGGGGAACGGTGGTGATTCTGTTCCCCAACCTGCTGTTCGACCTGTTCGGGATGGTTCGCCCCCTTTATCCGTCATCGTGGCAATGCATTGGCATGGTCATTGGAGTTTACGGAGTCGGCTACGCGATCGCTGCCCGCGACCCCGTGCGGCATTGGCCGATCGTGCTGGTCGGATTTCTGGGAAAGCTATTCGGACCGATTGGTGTGCTCTGGACCGCCTGGAAAGGGGAGCTTCCCTGGAACTTCTTCTGGTTGAACGTGACTAACGATCTCGTCTGGCTGCCGGCCTTCGCGATCATTCTGTGGCATGCCTATCGCGAGCACGACTGGAATCGGGTTTCCGTCGACGAACGCGATTGGCAAACTCGCTTGGAAGCGACGCCGGTCGACAGTCAGCATTCCTTGTGGTCAGCCAGTTTCGAGCAACCCACGCTTGTCGTGCTGCTGCGGCATATGGGCTGCACGTACTGCCGGGAAGCCATGGCAGACCTGTCCGCTTTGCGCGACTCGCTGACAGCGGCGGGCGTTCGTCTCGTGCTTGTCCACCAGGGAGATGACGAAGCAGGCCGATTGTATGCGGAGACATCCGGGCTAACGTGGGCCACCTGGATCTCCGATCCCGCGCGGAAGTTGTATCGTGCGTTTGAACTGAAACTGGGCACGTTCGCACAATTGTTCGGTCCCAAAGTGGTCTGGCGTGCGATCGGCGAACAGGCGCTGCTTCGCCATGGAGTGGGGAAACTGGAAGGAAACGGCTTCCAGATGGGGGGTGCGTTTCTCGTTCGCGATGGGCACATCGTTGCCGGAGAGGCGGCGAAGACGGCGGCCGATCGTCCAAATTATGTGGGAATCATGGAATCTGGGGAGCGCTCCCCTTTGGGTCGCGGCTAAGGGGCCGGGGAATGATTCGGGTGACTCCGGCGGGGTTGTATTGCGAGCGGGGCGGGTTTCATATCGACCCGGTGGCCCCCGTAGCGCGGGCCATCATCACGCACCCTCATGGCGATCATGCGGTACGCGGATCGGCACGCTACCTGTCGACGCCATCTTGCGCGGGAATTCTGCAGCAGCGCATGGGAGCGATGGCACGCGTCGACACGTTGCAGTACGGCGAGTCGCTGACAATCAACGGTGTGCGCGTCTCGTTCTGGCCAGCGGGACATGTGTTGGGATCGGCCCAGGTGCGGGTGGAAGACCGTGGCGAAACCTGGTGCGTGTCGGGTGACTATCAAACGACGCCGAACGCGACCTGCGAACCCTTCGAGCCGGTGCGCTGCGACACGTTCATCACCGAGTCGACATTTGGCCGACCGATCTTTCGCTGGCCGCCGCTCGACGAGGTCATGAACGGCGTGCATGAGTGGTGGAAAGCCAACCAGTCGGCGGGCAAGGCGAGCTTTGTGTATGTCTACTCTTATGGCAAAGCCCAGCGGCTGTTGTCTCTGCTCGACCCGGCGATTGGTCCGATCTTCGCACATGAAGAGATCCGCGCGATCAACGAACACTATCGCCGCGCGGGGATCGCGCTGCCGCAGGATTTGCCAGCCGAAACCGCGCTGACGCCCGACTTATGGAGCCGGGCACTTGTTGTGCTGCCGCCGTCGGTCCGGTGGAAGCCGGCGTTCCCGTTTCATGGCCACTTCGAAGCCGCTTTCGCCTCTGGATGGATGCTGCTGCCGAGCGAACACAAACGGAGGCGGATGTCGACGGGCTTCGTGCTCTCCGACCATGCGGACTGCGAAGGCCTGCTGGAGGCGGTTCGCGGGACCGAAGCCGAACGGATTCTGGTCATGCACGGCTACGCCCGGGAATTCGCCAGCCAACTGAGCGGGCTGGGGTGTAACGCGACGGCGATTCAGATTCCCGGCTCGCCGACTCCGCCGGCCATTCCCGATGACAAACCGATCGCGGAAACGGCATCGTGCCGACCGAGCGGGCGTTGAACGAGTCTTAGGGATTGAGCACAATTTTTCCGGAGAGCGTCCCGGCGAAGCCGAGCGTGTTGTCTTCTTGCAGGCGATGTGCTTCGGCAGCTTCCGAGAGCTTCATGACCGCGCCAATGTGCGGTCGCCAGGCGCCCGACTCGTAGGCGGCATTGAGCGCGGCGGCCGCCTCCCGCTGCTCGTCGGGCGAGGCGTTGAACATCGCGAAGCCGAGCAGCCGCAGATCCTTGACGTAAAACGGTCCCACGGGAAACTGCGGACGTGATTGTCGCCCCGCCATGAGGATGACGCGGCCGCGGGGAGCCATTAGCGAGATCGTGCGGTCGAAGGTTGGTTCGCGCTGGGTTTCAAACCACAGGTGGATCCCGCCGTGCGGCATCGCGAACGCACGGATGCGATCTTCCCGCCGATCATCGCGGTAGTTGACGGCCAGGTGGGCGCCCAACTGCTGGCACGCTTCGACTTTCTCGTCGGTTCCGGCCGTCGCGATGACATAAGCCCCCGCCGCGCGCGCCAGTTGCACGACCGAAGAACCCACGCCACCGGTTCCGCCGTTCACGAACAGACACTCGCCCGGTCGCAGATGTCCGTGCAGAAACAATCCCAGGTGGGCCGTCAGCCCGACGAGCGCGCCGGCGGCCGCTTCATTGTCGGACATTTCCGGAGGGATGGGATACAGCCACTTTTCGTCGATGGCGGCCAGTTCGGAAAACGTTCCCTGTCGACCGAACAATCCCTGGTTGCTTCCCCAGACACGGTCCCCGACTTTGAATCGGCGGACCGCGGGCCCGACTTCGACAACCGTTCCGGCGACATCGCAACCGACGACGTAGGGAAAGTCGGCTGCCATCGAGACGGCACCGCTGCGGATGTAGGTATCAATGGGATTGACCGCGACCGCCGCGACGCGCAAGAGCACGTCGTTTGGACCGATGTTCGGATCCGGCAGGTCTCCGTAGGTGATGACAGTCGGGTCACCGGTCTCGCGGATGTAGGCAGCCTTCATGGAACAGAACCCTCTCGCGAGAAGTAACCAACTTGTGCAGTCTCCGACGGGCTTCGGCCCTGTGTCGGAACCCCGCGTCCAAGACAACCCGATCAACCCACTCTGAAGAAAGATCACCCTTTGCGGACGATCTTCGTCGCGGCGTCGCTGGAGGCGGCAGCGAGCCCACGTCTGGCAAGAAGAACACGCACTCCGCAGGCCAGCAGCAACTGAGTCGCCGCCAGCAGACTGACGACGAGGCCATAGTATAGAGACCGGGGTTGGTAAACCCAAACGATCTCATGTGTTCCGGCGGGAACCTCCAGAGCGCGATCAATGCCGTGTCGCTGATGTGTTATGACCCGCCCATCCTCACGACCGAGAGTCAGACCATCCACCTGGCAAATCCAGCCAGGATAATCCAGATCGCCCAGAACAACCTTGCCAGCGACGGGCGACTCGACGCGAATCGTCACGCGATTAGCTCGCATCTCGGTAATTTCCACTTTGGACGCTGCGTCGGGCGGTTCAAAACGGACGCGAGGGAGAGCCCCCTTCAATTCGTAGAGGTAGATCGGTTCGTCGAAGCGGCCCCAGGCGCGGCTGAGGAGTTCGTCAAAACCGATCCAAACCATGGCGACGGGATGTCGAAGAGCGTCAATCTCCCCGAAACTGAGGACATGCGTGACACCGTTCGCGTGCATCCAGGCGAACTGCTCGTCCGAGTACGGACTACCGGGCGCCGGGTCCGCCGGTGATGGCGGTGGCGGCCAACCGTCCGTGTAGTATTCGGCGGGCCCAATGCCCAGATAGACCGGAACGGCACTCACGCCCAGAAGCGTCGGCACGTTTGGCCCCGGCGCGAACAGGCGCGCCGGTTGTGGATGTTCGTGGAGCAACCGACGGACCACGCTGGCCTCGCGATAGTCGATGGGGGGATTCGGAATCGCCACGGCATAGGTGACCACGCCACTGACCCACCAGAGTTCAGCCGTCGTGATGAGCAGAACGACCGACGCGAGCGTGATGCCCGCTGGACGCGACAGCCGTTGCAGAACGAATTGAAGCGCCGCCGCTGCTCCCAGGGCGACGCTCACCGTCGTCAACAGTCCGTAGCGACCCGGCCCGTGGAAGAAGCTGAATCCCGGTAGATGCCGAAAGAGTGGAAGAAGAATGGCGGTGGCGTACACGAGGCCGAACACGCCCATTGCCAGCCAGAACCAGCGTTCCCGTCGTCGTGATCCAGGACGAACCGCGGCGGCGATCGCGAGAGCGATCGGGATGAGGCCAAAATAGACATGGGCTTCGACCTGATTCGTGCCCGAGGAAGCTCCTCCGCCGGGGAGTTTGGCGAGCGCCGCGTCGCGATCGAGGTCGCGGTCATACCAGAACCACGGCATGACAATCTGCGTCAGGTAGGCCGGAGGAATATGGCCGTAGGCGGGATCGTGATCGGCGTTTACTTCCGCGCGCTGGCTTTGCTGTTTGAGTTCCCAGGTGGGAAATAACTGGACCGCCGCGAGCAGGAAGCCGGTGGCAATTGCCAGCAGGACGAGACCCGGCGATCTCCATGTTTGGCGGGGCGAAACGCCTTGCGGCGCGGCCCCATCCAGATCTCGGGTACGCCAGGGGTAAGTCGCCGCATAGGGGACGGCGATCAGCAGTGTCAAAAAGGCGATGTGGAAGTGACCTGCCAGTAACTGAATCGCGAGCAGTCCGCTCAGCAGGACGAAATCCCGCAAGCGGCCCGATGTCAGCAGGCGATCGGTACTCCACAAAATCCAGGGCAGGTACGCCCCCGTCAGGATCGCCCACTCGAGACAGATGCGCGGCGGAAACCAGGCGTACGTGAAAACGAGCGCCGCCAGGAGCGCCGGAAACCACGCGCCTCGCTCGTGGTTCAGCCACCGTCGTGTGAACAGCGCCATGCCGACAAAGGCCAGGACATAATGAAAGAGCTGCACCGCGTTGTAGGCTGTGTTGATGTCCCACTGCCAGAACGCCGCGAGAACAACCGGATGCAAGGCGGCCGTCTGGCTTTCGGCGATCAGCGGATACCCATGTCCGACCCAGTTATTCCAGAGCGGAAACTCGCCCGACCGCAGGCTGTCTGACAGAAACGCCTTTTGAGGGAAGTAATAGGGATAGAGATCGCCGCCGATGAGCCCTGCCCCGAAGTACAGCGGAGCCCAGAACACGACTGACAGAGCAAACGCTGTCAGACAGGCCAGCAGCAGGAAGCCGGTCGGAAAACCCGGATGGCTGGCATTCGAAGCGGATTTCGAGACGACACGGTGGCGATCCATCGGACGGCTCGAAAAGGGCGACGCGGAGTGTGACGTCGAACGGACCGAAGTGATTCAGCGAATGCCCCGAGGCGGCTTCTGGCCATCGGGAATCAGCGTGACGTATTTGCGATCCTTGAGCCGTTCCTTGAGATCGGCTTTCGCGGCGGCGACCAGTTCCGGCGTCTCCAGCAGGTCGAGCGTCGTGGCGGCCAGCACGCGCGAGGCGTACACGATCCCCTTCTCGCCGATGGTCGAGCCGATCGAGGCGACGTTCTGCCAACTGTGGCCGGGGCACCCAAGCGGGAAGCAAGCCGTCCGCAAGCCGCAGGTCGGAACGAACCAACTGATGTCACCGACGTCGGTCGACCCCTTGGAGTGCTCGCCAATCGCTTTCAGGGGTTGAACGCGACTATCGACGGGTGTCGAAAAGGGTCGACCGTCGACTTCATAGGTCTGTTGCAGACGCCGGGCAAAGGCGATTTCGTCCTGACTGAATTCGGGGGGCGGGATCGTTTCGAGCCGTTTCTGGATGGCTTCGGCGAGTGGAGCATTGGTAATCAGTTCGTGGCAGTCGGTGTCGATGCGAGCCTGCATTTTGGTACGGGACATCAAGGCCGCGCCGCGGGCAATGTCGGTGAGCCATTTGAAGGTGTTCTCGACATCGCGGTGATCGTCGGCACGGACGTAGTACCAGACTTCCGCTTCGGGCGGGACGACATTCGGCTGCCCGCCGCCGTTGGTGACGACGTAATGAATGCGGGCATCTTCCTTGAGGTGCTCGCGCATGAAATTCGCGCCGACGTTCATCAGTTCCACGCCATCGAGCGCGCTGCGTCCTTGTTCGGGAGTGCCGGCCGAGTGCGAGGCCTCTCCCGAAAACGTGAACTTCGCCGAGACCAGGGCCTTGGAACTGCCGTTCCAGACCTCGTTCTTCGAACCGGGATGCCAGTGCAGGCAGACATCCAGGTCGTCGAAGACTCCCGCGAGCATCATGTAGACTTTGCCGATGACGGTCTCTTCGGCGGGAGTGCCGTACAGGCGAATCGTTCCCTTGATCCCATGCTGCTGCATCGCCTGCTTAACGGCGATCGCCGCCCCCATCGCGCCGGCTCCCAATCCCGAGTGCCCGCAGCCGTGGCCCGGAGCCCCTTCGGACAGGGGATCGCGCGTGTCCGAGATTTTCTGCGAAAGCCCCGGCAGAGCATCGTACTCGGCAAGAATGCCAATCACTGGCGAGCCCGTCCCGAAGGTGGCAACGAAAGCCGTCGGCATATTGGCAATGCCGGCCCGTACCTCGAAGCCTTCCTTGCGCAACTCGTCGATCAGAACCTGGGACGAGCGACGTTCCTCAAGGCCCACTTCCGCGAGTTCCCAGATTTGCCGATTGGCCTTGAGAATACGGCCTTCAAGTTGAGAGATCGCATTCAAAGCGGTCGTTTGCGATGGCCGGAGGGGTGGCGGATCGTCCGCGTGAACAGTGGTCACCATAAGCCAACCAGCCAGCACGGCCAGCGCCGTCCGGCAGAACCTGACGACGATTTCGCAGGGGGACATGTGCGGTCCTTGTGGCAGGAAACGAGTATTGAGTCGATTCTGGCGTCGGCAAGGGGAGCTCGCAACCGGGAGTCGAGAGTCCAGAGTCGAGAGAGAAAGCGAAAAGAATCTCCGCATCTTACTCGACTCTGGACACTCGACCCTCGACTTCTCTCGCCGGTCGTGCCGGCCGGAAACGCACGAACACCCCGCAGGAAGCTACAACGGTGTTGCCGGACGCGGTCCAGCGATATACTTGCTTCGCGCTGATTTCAGAACCGCGCTCCGGGCGCCACGGAGGTGGGGTTATCCCCGGACATTTATTTCTGGCTCAAGACTGAATTGGAATCGAGTTCATGAGCACGGCCAATCCGACTTTGCATGAAAAATTGTGGTCCCTGGCCCGTAATTTCTGGTGGTGCTGGCAGCCCGAAGTCGTCGAAATTTTCCGCGATCTCGACCCGGTGCGGTGGGAACAACTCGATCACAACCCGGTCCTTCTGCTCGACGAGTTCGCTCCCGAAGAGCTGGAACAGCGGGCGCGGCTGGAACTGCTGCACTCCCGCGTGAACTACGCCTATCGCCGCTGGCAGGAGTACATGGAGTCGCGGGAGACGTGGGCCGACGAAGAAGCCGGCGTATTCGGAAACTACCCGGCCGCTTACTTCTCGGCCGAGTTCGGCGTGCATGAATCGTTGCCGAATTATTCGGGTGGCCTGGGAGTGCTGGCTGGCGACCATCTGAAAAGTGCCTCGGATCTGGGGCTGCCCCTGGTGGCGGTGGGCCTGTTCTACCACGAGGGCTACTTCTCGCAGCTCATCGACGAAACAGGCTGGCAGCAGGAAGTCTATTCGCATGTCCGCAACGAACAATTGCCGATTCGCATTGCCAGGCTCGCCAATGGCGAAGTGGCGGTCGTACGGGTCGATACGCGGCATGGGCCGATTTACGCCCAGGCCTGGCAGGTCGACGTCGGCCGGGTCAAGCTGTTCCTGCTCGACGTCAATATCGAGCAGAATTCGCCCGAGGACCGCAAGCTGACGGCCCGGCTCTACGGCGGCGACCAGCGGACCCGCATCCGCCAGGAGATCGTGCTGGGAATCGGCGGGGCCAAGCTGCTGACAGCGCTCGGTTACCGGCCGGCTGTGGTCCACATGAACGAAGGCCACTCGGCGTTCGCGCCGCTGGAATTCATTCGGCTGCGGATGGAAGAGGAAGGGCTGACCTTCAACGACGCGCTCCGCGAAGTTTCCGCGACGTGTTGCTTCACGACACACACGCCCGTCCCCGCCGGGCACGACCGTTTTGACTACGGGCTGTTCGAAGAGCATCTGGGACCGATCGCCGACCAATTGGGAATCGGCCC
Source organism: Planctomycetaceae bacterium (assembly GCA_019636285.1). Classification (GTDB taxonomy): domain Bacteria; phylum Planctomycetota; class Planctomycetia; order Planctomycetales; family Planctomycetaceae; genus JAHBXV01. Next base: position 31,658 of record JAHBXV010000021.1, on the reverse strand, counting down.
CGTGGGCCTGGTGGGCATGGGACGGATCGACCCGCAGAACGCGCACGAGCCGTTCTGCATGACCGTGCTGGCTTTCAAGTGCAGCCGCCGGGCCAACGGGGTCTCCAACCTGCATGGCGTGGTGAGCCGCCGAATGTGGGCCAGCCTGTGGCCCTGGTGCAGCGAAGAGAAGGTGCCGATCGGCCACATCACGAACGGCGTGCATCTGCCAAGCTGGCTGGCGCCGCAGATGCGGCAACTCTACAGCCGCGTCCTGCCGGCCAACTGGGTCAAACACTCGGGCGAACAGAAGACCTGGGCGAACTTTGATTCGCTCAGCGATGGAGAGTTCTGGGAGACGCACGGTCTGCTCAAAATCCGTCTCATCGCGTTCGTGCGCGATCGGATGTTGCGGCGGGCGAAGCGGCTGGATCTGGGCGAATCGGAAATCGCCGCGATCAATCAGTGTCTCGATCCGAATGCTCTGACCATCGGATTCGCGCGGCGATTCGCCCCCTACAAGCGAGCCGACCTGATTCTGCGCGACATCGAGCGCTTCGCCGAAATGGTGCACGACGCCAAGCGGCCGGTGCAGATTCTGTTCGCCGGCAAGTCTCACCCCGCCGACCAGAACGGCAAGTCGATTCTGCAACGGATCTACAAGCTGACCGAGGAACCGGGATTCCGAGGCCGCGTGGTGCTTGTGGAGGATTACGACATCAACCTGGCTCGCGCGCTGGTGCAGGGCGTCGATGTCTGGCTGAACAACCCCCGCCGGCCGCTGGAAGCCTCGGGGACCAGCGGACAGAAGGTCGTGCTCAACGGCGGCCTTAATTGCTCGATCCTGGACGGCTGGTGGGCCGAGGCGTATGACGGCCTGAATGGCTTCGCGATCGGAACCAACCGGGTCCATGCGAACCAGGAAATCCAGGACGATCGCGACGCGAAGGCCGTCATGGAAGCGCTGCGGGACGAGGTGATTCCACTGTACTTCGAGCGCGATCAGGATGGCCTGCCCACGGCCTGGATCTCCCGCATGAAACGATCGGTTCGGACCATGGCGTGGAAGTTCAACTCCGATCGCATGGTGATGGACTATGCCACGAAATCGTACCTGACCTGCGCCGGCGGCACGTACGCCGAGATGGATCGTTTCGCGTGACTCGTCGTAGAATCGAACCTGGCGTCTGGGGGCGGTCTGCCCCCGGCCAGGGTCGGCCTCTTCGTCCCGGGCAATTCGGCGCCGCTTTACTACGAGATTCTAACACAACCTCTGTGCAATGAAGTGTTTGCCCTGTGTTCCGCAGGTTTCTGACAGGCACAACCGGTTGTGTTAGGGTTTCTAAATACAACCGCGGGCCCGGGAGACAAATGTCATGACAACCAGCGACTCGCAGGAAGAATCGTTCAAACCGAGCGTCGATCGCATGAAGCAGGAGCTTGAGCGCTGGCTGGAGGCCGCTCGCAAGGCGGGTGAAAGCGCGCTTGAGCGACTGGGCGTGTCTGGTGAAGTACCCGGCATTCCGATCGACCTTTTCGAGGATGGTGAAAAAGTCTTCGTGCTGGCCGACGTGCCGGGCGTTCTGGCCGATCAGGTGGATGTCACCGTCGCCGGAAACATGCTGACGCTCACCGTCACTCGGACAGCGCCCGTCCTGGAAGGGTTCCCGGCCTGCGGCCATCGCGAACGGCCGATCGGCAGCCAGACACGGTCGATCCCGCTACCGGTCGCCGTGCGCGGAGAAGAAACCGCGGCACAGTTGCGCGACGGCGTGCTGACGCTGACCTTGCCCAAAGTCATTCCGATGCGCGCGACACGCGTGCCGATCCAGACCGGTCCGGGGCCGTCCGTCGATCCGGCGCCCACGGAAAACATTCCGATCTAATACCAAACCCCAGCAAAAAGCCCGGGCTCCGCGATGGCGGAACCCGGGCCTTGCCGACGAAGCGATCGGGGGGCAGTTTGATCGCTCCATCAGTCGATCAGTCGCGGCTTCGTGAAATACGAGTCGGCCGCGATCGGGACGTTTCCCTTGATGACGGTCGACGAAACAAACGGAGCGGGTTGAACGATCACGGTCTTTGTCCCTCCCGTCAGTTTCACGTACATGATGCGAATGCCGACGAACTTGACGACGGTATACATCGCATTGTTGCCTGGCCCGCTGACGGAGGTGAATAACGGAATCAGGCGCGGCTGACCCTTAATGGCTTCCAGTTCGGCTTTGATTCCCGCGCTGATGCCGGTGTCGCCATTGATAATGAGCGGCCCGTTATCGGTTCGCAGCTCGCCTCCGAAATACGACAGATCGTTCTCGTTGAGTCCATAAAGGATCTGACGTTTCAGATCGTTGGTACTGTTGTTCGGGCTTCCCAGGTCGACCGTGCCGCGATTGCCCGGAGGGAGCGCCTGGTTTCCATAGGGATAGAGGCTGATTTCGAGAATGCCATCGGACCCGCCGGAGACTGCTCCCGTCTGCGGGTTATAGCGAAAGTTGTCCTCACCCGTCCCGGCGATCAGAGCGTTCCAACTCGGAACGTCGAGCGCGATGGGAAGTACATCGCACTTCACCCCCGACCCAGGGGTGATGCGAACCCCCACGCCGGGCTGAAGCGCGGCCGTCGCCGACTGCGTGAGGTTGGTCTCGTTCAATCCCAGTGTGGGCGCGAACAACAGGTCGAGCGAACGATCGCCGCCGCTCCCTCCCGCGTTTCGACGAGCGGAGACTTCCACCATGTTGTAGGGCGGCATTCCCCAGGACTTTGTCCACTGTCCGGACGTGACGTTGTAGTTGTACGTCCCAAACCGAAGATCCGACCCGGTGTCGAGGTAGGTGCTGTCGAGATCCCCATTCGGATGGAGTGCCGCGAGTGTAAAGGCCGCCAGTCGTCCGGCGTCGGACGCCTGTGCCGGCGTCTGCGTGGGAGCAATCCCCAGGCCCCCCTCCAACTCCAGGGCCGCCGACAATGCCGAAGAGTCGGCGACCAGTTGAAGTTGTGTCTTGGCCAGCGCGATGTAGCCCAGGTCGATGGCAAACGCCACCATGCCGAACAGGAAAACAATCAGAAAAGCGGACAGGACGGCGATCGCTCCCTTGCGGGGAGTCTGCTGGATCGAAGGAGTTTGACCGGACTCTTTGCGAGTTTTGCACGGCATCTTCAAGTCTCCAGACAGTTGCGAGAGAACGTGGCCAGTTCGAAGCGATATCGCGATGGAAGCCACTGAAGAAACTTGCATCACTCGCTCAACTGACTACGGTCGAACACGACGTGCGGTGTCGTGTCGCGCGAGACCAACTGATTGTCGGAATACTTGCGGACCTCGATCAGACGAAACCGCGAGACCCGAAAGCTGCCGTAGCCGATTTTCGCCCCGTTCACGGACGTCTCGGTGCGATACCAGTTCAAAGAATTGAGGCTGGTGCTCGTCGACAGCCGGTCGGAACTTGTCCCGCCGAATTCTCCCCAGGACACCGACTGGCCGTTGCGAACCTGGCATTTCATGACACCGTCATCAATCGAAAGGGCCAGGGTGTAGCGGATCGATTCGTCAGCAATGCAAAGGACGCCGGGAGCGCTGGCCGTGACCTGCGATCGAAAACTTTCCCCGAACCAGTGTTGAAGCTGTCGGCCGCCCAGAATGTATTCAGGCTGCGTTCCGTGATTGAGTTCCAGCAGGAAGTAGTTGCCGTACGTCGTCCCGTTTGGCGAGAGAATGTTGATGACCTGAGGGGCTTCGACGTTCGGGTCGGGCTCACTAATGACCAGTTCCCAGTCCTCTTCGATCCGATCGATGGCCGTCGATTGAGCCAACACGACTGTCGGAAAAACAGCGACGACAATCAGCGAAATCGCAAAGCGCAGCGACGGACGCGGACATGAGATCACGGTGAGACCCTTTCGACGGTCCGGTACCAGCATGACTGGATGAGAACCCGGCTGACGGCTCGGTAAAATCCATGTTTCATGGATTTCGAGAGGTCTCGAGTTGTTTCAGCAGGCTGATTGCCGGAGAGGTGACTTCGTTTCCCAGGCCCGACATCGGAGCGACGGCGGTCACGAGGCGTCGAAGAGTCGAAGGGGGCAACTGAAGCCGACATCCAACCGGCCGGACGACTCGCAGCATGTGTGACGTTCCGATGGGAAACGTAGTTCGCCCCTCCGAACCGTCAAATGATTTCCCGCAATATTTTTCGAGAATTCACGAGCGCTGCGACACGGCAACACGGCTGCGGATTTTTCACCACGCGTCGTGGTCAAGAAACAGTCGAAGTGGTCAGATCCTCGAGCCCGTTGAAGACTCAGGAGGCGCCACCTTCGTCGTTCGGAACCAGAAATCCGAGGTGGTGCATCGTGTGAATCAGATGGAGTTCGTGGCATTCCTCCTGCGTCATGTGCCCGAAGAATGGCGAATCGTGCAGCGTGACGTCTGGAGCCAGCATCCGGTTGACGGCTGACTTCAGCCGGGCAATGGCCTCGCTCTCATCGCGATCGGGCAGCGGGAGGGGGCGCTGCGGGGTGTATTGCGAATCTTTCATTTTCCGGGTGGACAGGATCTTGCGCAGGAACAGCTTTCCCAGCGTGGCCTTGAGAACCCACGGAACGCGAAAGCGATAACCGTCGAGCCCCTGCTCGATGAAGTCCGCGCAGTGATTGCAGATCTGTGACAGATTCCACTTCCCCGTCGCGCGGTAGCCGTGTTCGTGCAGTCGGTCGACCTCGGCGAGGAGTTCGTCGTAGGTGTGAAAGTCGAGTTGGCGGGTTGGCATGCGAGTCTGTCTCCGAGACAGATGACAAATTTTCGAGCGGGCATCGTGCCGGCAGCAAAGCCGAAAGCCGGTTTGCGGCGCGACCGGGGTTCCTCATTCCCAACCCCCGCGGAGCGCCCTTATACTGCGCCACTCGACGAACGGCATCCCAGGGCGCGCGGACCGCAACATGATACCCGATAATCCTGACGAGGCGTGGAAACCCGAGGAGCCATCAGGCTCCCCCGCCGAGTCTCCGGAGACGTATCGGCTCATGGGGGGCGTGACCGGCGCTGATGCCGTGATCGGAATTCCCCAGCCCACGGTTCTTAAACCAGCCGGACGCGAAGACGAGGCGGTCCGGCGATCCCCGTCGCGTGGTCCCGCCTCGCGGAGGTCCGCGGCAGGGCGGGCTTTGGTGTGGGGACTCAACCTGCTGGTGTTCGTCACCAGTGTCGCCGTGATGGTTCTGGAGCTGACGGCATCGCGTTTGATCGCCAAACATGTCGGGAGTTCCCTGTATACCTGGACGTCCGTGATCGGCGTCGTCCTGGCGGGCATCACGCTGGGGAACTTCCTCGGCGGGTGGGTCTCGGATCGGTTCGCCACCAACCGCGCCCGCAGTCTCAGTTGGCTGCTGCTTCTAGCCAGCCTGGCCTGCGGGCTGGTCCTGTGGCTCGACCCGCTGATGATGAATCTCGAGCGTCCGGAGGGCGTGAGCTGGCCGCTGTGGATCGTCGTCATCGTGGCCGCGATTTTCTTCATTCCGTCGCTGCTTTTGGGGACCATCTCCCCCATCGCGGCGAGTCTCGCATTGGCCAACAGCCAACGCACCGGAACGACCGTGGGCAATATTTACGCCTGGGGAGCAGCCGGCTCCATCGTGGGAACATTTCTGACCGGCTTTTTCCTCGTCGATATCTTTGGGACACGGGCAATCATCGGGCTGACAGCGCTGACGCTCGCCATCGAGGCCATCTGCGTGGCGGCCGGACGCTGGGGATTCCGGGCGTTCGTCGTCTTTGGCTGGCTGCAGATGCTGGCCTTCTGGTCGCTCGCGGCTGTCCTGACCGCCGAGACCGGGGCCGCATTCGCCGCGCAAGTGGGATCGTCGTTCAGCGTCTTTTCAACGCCGCGCGACGCTGAAAACCGGGTCGCCGACTGGAAGACCTTCGGCAACCAGTTTGGCACCAAACTGCACGAACTGGGCCTGATTCTGAAGCTCCGTGACGACAAGCCCGGACAGTATTTCGACGAGAGCAACTATTCCTACATCGAAGTCGGTGACACCTACGAAGAAGACGAACCGATCAAGTACCTGAGGCTCGACAAGCTGGTCCACAGCTACTTCGATCCCAATGATCCCACGCGGTTGTATTACGACTACGAGCGGATTTACGCCGCCGTCACCCGCCGCGCGTTTGGCGAACAGCAAGGGGCGGTGTCGGTCGTGCTGGAGCCTTTCCCCGACGCGGATTCCCTGCTGAAAACTTTGCCCGAGGGAGCTACGTATGACGAAGCCACTCGCACGTTGCGACTCGAAGAGCGATCAGCCGAGTTGATTGATTCCATCGCTCAGCTTTCGCCGGAATGGAACTGGTGGCAGGCCCTCGAGGCGCTTCGGACTGAGACGCAGCGTTCGAACTGGGGCGGCTTCAGCACGGCTCCGCTGACGGCATTGCCCGACGGAGTCGCGATTCCCACTGATCTCGCGGGGGCGATTCGTTTCGACGAGTCGCTGAGCGTTTTGAAGGCGTACGAGCGGCTGGACGACGAGAAGATCGACCGCCTGATTGCCGCGGGACCGCATGCACCGCTGCGACTGGGACTCACTCGACTCGGTCAATCGACGCGGGCGCTCAGCTCCTATTTTCTGGGCGGCGGGGGGTTCATTTTCCCACGCTGGGTACTCGCCGAGTATCCCGCCAGCAAAACTGTCGACGTCGCGGAACTTGATCCCGCCGTGCTGCGGGCCGTTGCTACCAATTTCCCGTTTCAGGAGATCGAGCGGCAGCGGATCAACACGCGCATTGGCGATGCCCGACTCGATGTGATGGACCGCTTCCGCGAAAACCGTCGCCGCACGGCCGCTGGCAAGTCGCCGGTGTTGTATGACGTCATTTATGGCGATGCGTTCAACGACTTCAGCATCCCGTGGCATCTGACGACGCGCGAGTTCAACAGCATGGTGGCTGAGCTGTTGAACGACGACGGCGTCTTTCAGGCCAACGTCATCGAGATTTACCCGCGAACCGTCGTACCGAGCGATCCCGGAGCGCTCCGCGAAGTGGAATACTCTCAGCGCGTTCCCCCCGAGTTGCTGGGGGACAACACGCAGCAGGACAAATGGCTGAGCGTGCCGAAGAGCTTCGGGCCGTTGCAGGTGTTTCCACGATCAAATGCCACCTCGGCGCTGAGATGGTCGGGACCGATGAGCGAGGAACAGGCCACAGCCCTGCGCGCGCTGCTGGACAATCAGGCGTGGCACGATGCGGTTGAGCGTTTGAATGCCGCGACCCAGCGACCGCGGCTGACGCAAATCGCCATTCCCCAGGCCCTGCTCCCCGGTCAACTGCCGGATGAGAGCTGGACGCCCGCCGACGGCGAATTTGCCTCGATGGAACTCTGGAGACACGAGCAGGGTTTCGCGGTCGGTGTCCGCGGCGAGATGTCGGACGATTTGGCCGGGCGGTTGCGACAATTGAGCCCCAATGATACCACCTGGGTGAAGCTGGTCGATGAATTGCAGACCGAATCTCGTCGTGTGCGGGCTGGTCGGTTTCTGGGTCGGTACGTGCGAACGCTGGCAGACGTGTTTCCCTGCGTCTATGTCTTCAGCACCTGGGGTCGGGTTCCCGGGACCGATCGCGACACGTACGTCGCTGTCTGCACAAAGCGGCCGCTGGATCTCACGAACCTGCCCGACGTCGAGGGGCTGGGCGATTCGCCCTTTGCCATTTGCGAACGGCCCTCGAAGAGCGAGACCGCGACCCTGAACTCCCATTTTCTCAGCTTGATGTCGCTTTCCGAAGGGCACCTCCTGACGGATGACTTCGCGCCGGTCGAAAACCTGCTGTTGCCTGTCTTCGCCGAGCAGGAATAACCGGTCGAAATCATCCGGAAACGCTGACGTCGAATTGATTTGCGATCACTTCACTGAATGCCGTTTACGGCTCAGTAGTAGCCAGATCGACCAGAATTCGACGGTCATTGGTGAGCCAGCTTACGAAAGACCGGGGATGACGCGCTGTGCGGGTTCGCTATAATTTCCCGCGTCAACGTGTGCCCCTGCCGTCGAAAAGGAATCTCGAATGAGCGACTCTTCCTCGCCTTTGCCCGAAGACAATGTTCAGGCGACGCAAGCCTGTTGCCGTGGCGGAATTCGCGGAACCGTGCAGCCGCTGCTCATGGTGCTCGCTCTCGCGGGTCTTGGATTCGCCGGCACGGCCGCCCTACAGCAGCGGTTCCCGGACGGCGAGGCCGTGAGCGTGGCGTCCACGGGCAGTTGTCCCTTGAGCAAGGGTTGTTGCCAGACTCAGGCCCAGACCGTGCTCATGGCGACACCCGGTGGATGCTGCAGCCACCTGATGGCGGAAGAATCGCTGCTGGACGAAGTGATCGCCGAAACTCCGGCGTCGGCCCTGGAACCGGAAAACATTCCGCTCGACAGCGCCGAAGGGGTCACGCTGTAAGACGACCGACTACGTTCGAGCCGAATTCCGAGAACAAACACGAACGGCCGATGCTCCATTAGGCGGAGCATCGGCCGATTCTTTTTGTCCAGAGATGATATCCGACAGCGGCGTCGCTTCCGACTGGCCTACTACTGGCCAGCCTTTTGCTTGGCGATCGCCAACTGCTCGCGGCACGTCTTCAGGTACCCGTCGATGTTGGTGTGGGCAATCGCCTGTTCATAGTGAGGAATCGCGGCCTTGGCGTCGCCGGTCTGCAGAAAGACGTCCGCCAGTCCCTTGTGCCAGAAGTGGGTAAGCTGCTCCGAGCGGGCTTCGGGAGAGCCTTTCTCCGATTCCCGCGCGGCCCGCAATGCATCTTCCTTCTTGCCCGCGCTCAGCCAGGCGGTTGCCGCTTCCTTCCAATGCCAGGCAGCCAGCTTTTCGTCCTGCGGCGCGATCTGCTCGTACATCGCCGCCCCTTCGGCGAACTTCTTACCGGCCACCAGTTGCTGAGCCAGTTGCGCCTGCGTTCCCACATCGAGCTGGCCGCTGGCTTTCTGAGCGGCGATCAATCGTTCGGTCAGTTGGGCGCTACGCTTGGGGTCGCGCTTCAGGCGACCGTAGAGTTCGCTCAGCACGAAGAGCGCGGTGACATCGTCGGGATTCTCTTTGAGGGCTTCTTCGTACCGGGCCGCGAGCGCATCGAGCTTGCCGCGCTGGAAGGCGAATCCCAGGACATCGGTCCGGGTCAACGAGCGTTCCGCAGCGCGCTGGGAATTGCGCAAGATGTAGTCGCTGGCGGTGAACATCGGCTCGGGATCTTCGAGGAGCCGATAGGGGGCCTTCAGCGCCTGGTAAATCCGAATCTTCGCGTCCGTCGATTCCGACAGGGCCAGCGCGGCTTCCAGCGGCTTTCGCGCCGCCGCATGATTGCCGGATCGCAACAACGCCCCGCCCACGCTCAAGGCTTCTTCGGCCGACTGATAGGTCCGCTCCTCGTTCTCGGCGGCACGCGCCGTGAGAACAGGGCACAAGTACGAACCGATGACCAGCGACGAAACGATGAGCGCGCGCATGATGGAGTCTCTGGAACCAGTTGGAAGGGAAGACGTGTACAGGCGAGACTAATCCGCGCGCATCGAATATGCGAGAAAAATCTCCCTGCTGCCCTCCAGGTTCCACGCGACTCCCTATCCCACGACCACTCCCGTCGTGGTCACGCCGGCCGACTCGGCAATCTCCAGCGGGCGATTGGCGCGACAATTCGAGACGAGATTTCCGGAACCCATCCCGGTCCAGCGGATGGAGGCTTCTGCCAGCGGCATTTCGCGCGCGTCGTTAATCAGACAACCGGTCAGCAGCGTGTCCTGACAATCTTCGAGATAGACGGCGGCGGGCGTTCCTTCCAGCACCTGCACGCCGGTCAATTGCATGCGGCGGCAGCGGATCAGCTCGACCAGCCCTTGCCGTTCAATGGGAACGGTGTTCGGAACCGTGTGCTCGCCGGCCTGCGCGTCCTGAATCTGCACGCCGGTCAGCGTGCAGTTTTCGCAGTCAACCAGCCGAATCCCCGTGCAGAGTTCTTTTTCCTTGTAATCGGGGTTGTGTCCAAAGCAGTTGTTGCCGATGACGATGCTCTTGGACGACTCAACCAACAGATTGCGAACATGGCCGCTGTAAATGTAGTTGCCTTCGAACGTGATGCCGCGGCAGTGCGTGAGATGGACGTTCGTGGCCTGGCTGCCGATCAGGTTGCCGGTGATGCACCACATCCCCGCTTTCTGACTTTCCGGCGTCCGCGAGCCAATGATGCGGATGTTGGCACCGTTGGGGCTGTAGGTCGCCTGGATCGTGCAACTGCTGATCGTCCCTTCGCGGACCGTGCCGTTCTCGCCGCAGTCGATGTAGATCTCGGCGGTCGGAACGTCATCCGCATCGGGCACGCCAAACGCGCGATTGTTGTTGTATTCGATGTCGCAGCCCGTGACCTGGAAGTTGCGAATCTCGCTGTTCTCGATGCGGATGCCCCCCAGCCGGTTGTAGCTGATGTGGCTGCCGACGATGTTCGTCTGATGCAGGTTGATGTTGTCGAAGAAGACGCCGATTCCCGTATTGTGATAGATGTGGCAATGCGAGATCAGGATGTTGCGGGCCCGGTCGAAAAACCGGATGCCATTGCGCACCTTGCGAATCAGAATGCCTTCGAACGTCGGCTGCATGATGCCGGAGATTTCGAGTCCGTCGGCTTCGGGGTGCCGGCCTTCGATCTCGAACTGCGTGAAGGTCGGCATGCGTTCGAGTTGCCACTCCTCATCGCGAAAACCGTTGGGATCGGCCGTTTTGCTGTGCGTTCCGAGGACGCGAAAGACCGGTCCTGCTCCTTCCATGAGAAGCTTGGCAGTCCCACCCGAGCCCGAGACAGCGAACCGACCGTGATTGGCGAGTTCGATGACGATGGTGCGGGTGACGCGGTATTCGCCCCGAGGGAATTCCAGGGTACCGTCGCCCATCTTGAGCGCGTGCTCGATCGCCTCGGTATCGTCGTTGACACCATCGCCCTTGGCACCAAAGCCGCGCACATTGCTCATCGGGGTAGCCTTCCGGAACTCGTAGGGACTGCGATTGCGTTCATCGGACCAGACGGATCAGCGATTTCCGCTTCGACTGTACGTTCCGTCGCCGCGCGAGACAATGTTCATCCTTGATCCGGCTCGCTCGCGTCGATCCCAACCTGGAAAAGCCGCGGGACCGTCTCGACGGAAGCGACTCCCCGACAATGAGATCGGTTCTTCGTCGAACGCCGTGATTCTCCCGGAGAGGTCGTCCTTCAACTGATGCGGCAAAGGATTGGCTTGTTTTCCGGAACGCAAGCGGTACGATTCGAGCCAATCGACAAAGGTGCCAGCCGTTTTGGGATGGCTGGAGAATCGGGAAGACGGTGCGAACCCGTCACGGACCCGCCGCTGTATCCGGGGACGAACGCCGCATTTTGCCACTGCGAGGATTCGTGGGAAGGCGCGGTTAGTAGAGCGATCCGGGAGTCAGAAGACCGGCCTTGTTGTCGTGATTGCGTGTCAGTCGTCGCTGCGAGGTTCACAGCGCGTCCGCGTGGTTCCGGGCAAGACAGCCCTGGAATCCCCGCTCTTCGTGTGTTGCCACCATCTGCGCCGTCTCGACGCGCCCATTCCCTGACAGCGAAAGTCATGTCATGGTCTCGCCGCGTTTTCGTTCACCGTCTTCGACTCGATTGTCTGCTCGCAGCCGGTCATCCGGGTTCACGTTGATTGAACTGCTGGTGGTCATTGCGATTATTGCGATTCTGATCAGCCTGCTGCTGCCGGCGGTCCAGCAGGCGCGTGAGGCGGCGCGGACGACGCAGTGCCGCAATCACCTCAAGCAATTGACGCTGGCGCTGCATAACTACTCTGAGACGTATGCGGGGGTGCTTCCCGCTTACCGGATTGATGACAGCAAGCGCGTCGGCGACAACGTCTCCGGTTCGTGGTCTCCGGGGGGAATTTCCCGGTTCTGGTTCGGCGAAGTCAACTACGATGAACCGGACACGACGAAGCAGCTCGATTTTTCGCGCGGCCTGCTGGCCCCTTACATGGAGACCAATTGGCAGGCTTATCAGTGCCCGAATTTCGGACCGCCGCAGGTCGATACGGTCCGCTTCGGCCGCATGGCATGCGGGTATGGATTCAACGGGAACTACCTGGGCATCGGCAGCGACTATGACTATTCCACCTGGCCCACGGTGACGGCGACTGTCGATTTCCGCCGGCTGCGCGACGTCATGCAATTGACCCAGACCCTCGTCTATGCAGATGCGGCCGAGGTCGACTTCATGCTGGAATTCAAGGAAGTCTGGCTGCTCGAACCGCCCAGTAAGAACTACCCGTCGGTCCATTTCCGGCACAACGACACCGCGAACGTCGCGTTTCTGGACGGGCATGTGGAGACCCGCGGGCGAGACTGGCGAATCGATGTCCCCGGCTCGAACTTCATCAGCACCGGACAGGCCAGTCGGATGGATCAGAAGCGTTTGGGATTCATCAGCAACGGCAATCTCAGCGATCCGCTGAAGAGGGACGAACTGTACGACCGCGAATAACGGCGGCGTCTCCGTTCAGATTCGGCGGGCGGTTGTTTGGATCTGGCTCTTTGTCACGAACAGATTTTCGTGTGCCACTGGCTATGCCAGTGCATCTTGTTATGGACGAAGCAGCTAAGACACACTGGCGGAGCCAGTGGCACACGAACAAGAAGCCGTGAAACCAGGAGTCGCCACGCCGGGCTTCCTCCCTCCACTCGCGCTCCCGCGCCAGGACTCGCAATATGCCCGCCAAGTCGTTGCTGATCGGAGCCGCCGCCGTGGCGGTCGTGGGTCTCGTTGTCTGGAGGATGATTCCTCCCTCCGAGGCCATTCTCACAGACGAAATCCCCGTGGTCGTCTACGTCTGCGAAGAGACCGGGGACGTCTTCCAGGGTCGCGCGCAAGCGGTGCCCCTCGAAAACCCTTTAACAGGTCGATCCACGCTGCGACTGGGACTGTACTGCCCCAAATGCGAAGCGTGGCGGGTTGCGCCTCCTATGGAAGCGCTGCAGCAGGCGCGGCAACGCCCCCTCTGCCCGAAGGACCGAACGCCGCTGGAAATGGAAGGCCCCATCCCTGCCGACGCGGTTCGTCTCGAAGACGAATGACGGTCGTCACGGGATGAGGCACCCGTTCACGATCGAACCATGCGGACGGTCAGCGGGGCGTCCAGTTCAAGTGCTTGTGCAGGAACTGGAAGGTTCCCTGGCCGTTGATGGTATGGGGGCCGTCGAAGAATTCGATCTCGGTCTTGTCGCCAAGTCCCATCTTCACGTAGTGGCGACGGACTTTGGCATACTCCCATGCCACCCATTCGTCGGGAGCCACGCCATCATCGTGGCCGCGCTCCACCATAAAGGGCCTGGGCGTCATCAGGCACGACAGCTCGGCGTAGTTCGCGACATGCCCCATATTCCATTCAAAAATCTCGTACTCGCCGGTGAACATGTAGCTGTAGCGGTCATTGACCGTCGAGATCTTGAGAATCCATTCGTCATAGTCAGCCGAGCAGATCGACAGGCAGTAATCCATGAGCAGCGGCGGAACACGCACGGCGGTCTTGCCGCCATACGACAGGCCATAAAACGCGATTCGCTCGGGATCGACACCGGGAAGTGTCTTGAGCCAGTCGAGCGTCGCCTGGTGTTGCGGCAAAATGTAACTAAAGAGTGAACGTCCCAGCGGATTCGACTTTCGCTGCAGCGTCCGGAAACGGTCGCGTCCGCGATAGGGATTCTGCGGGGCATAGACCACATAGCCCTGCTTGACGAGTTCCGTCGCGAACGCCTTGTAATACGGATAGCCGGCCGAACCCGGACCGGAAATCGTGTCCATGGGCACCCCTTCGAGCCCGTGCTGGCAGACCACGACCGGCCGCTTTTCATCCGGCTTCAAGTCGGTCGGCACCAGCAGAATGCCAGCCGCGATGACGTCGTCGAACACATCCAGGACGACTTCGTAACCCGTGAATTTCTCATCCGTCAGGACACGGCGGGTGCGAGGATTGAGCGGGAGCCGTTCATCAGGAATCTTGCCGATGAATTCGTCCCACACCCAATCGCGTCGTGCCGGCGCGGCCGCGACCCAGGCGTCGACATTGGCTCGCGGCATGTCCTTCCAGCGATCGTCCCGCACATGGGCCGACAGACGCAGAAGATCCTGTGTGTACTCGACCAGTTCAGCCACCTGCCGGCGCTGCCGGTCTTGAGCATCGATCGGAAGATCGATCATCAACTGCGTACCAATCGACCCATCAATCGGCTCCACGCCCATCGCCGCGCAGAACGCCCGCTGTGCCATGGGAGAGCCCGGCATCCCGGTTCCCTCGGGGCCGCTGACAACAAGCTGAAGCTCTTTGGATGCTCCCAGTTTCTGGAAGATCGGTCTGGCTCGATCGAACTCGGCCTCTACGTCCGCGAGTTTGGGCGTTTCGATCAGCCCCGGAGCCGCGCCGGCCCGGCGTCCTTCTTCCACGGCGGCCGGAGTTTCGACGCGAGAGACACCGCAGGCCTCGATGATCAGTGAGCGGGGAGCGACCATGCCCGCGATCTCGGCGTCGCCGAATTCCGTCAACAGCTTCCAGACATTCCGGTCGATCGGCTCCTTCCAGACCCCTTCTCGTGGCTGGAAATAGCCGCTGACCAGCGTCGCTTCGATGCGCGGATCGATCGCGGCCGCCAGGAGCGCCAGCATCCCGCCGTCGCCCACTCCCGCGACACCGATCGGCAGGTTCGAATTCAGTTCGTTGTTAAACGTCTCGAACGCATCGATGGCCGCCAGCACTTTTTGAACTTCGTAACCAATGACGTGCCGCCCCAGTTCAAACGCCTGACGATAGACCCACTCACGATGCGACTGGTTGGTCATCGCGATCTTCGGATTTCCCGAGAACGTGGTTTCGCGGCTGATGAGCGTGGGGACAACGACGAGAAACCCCTGTTCGGCCAGCCATTGCGGCAGCGGGCTGGCCTGGTGTCGCTCCTTGTCCGCACCGACGTACTCTTCGGGCGTCCAGACGGAATCGGGGAGGCAGACCACCAGACCCACGATCTCGTCGGCCAACGGCGACAGCATGATGCCTTCCGCGGTCACGCCGTCGAGAACCTGCCAGCGACAGGGCAAGACGGAATAGAAAGCGTTGTCGTCGTCTTCCGGCGGAACCGCGGTGCCAGGAGCTTCGAGACCCGTTGGGTTCGTCAGCGACAGATCTTCCAGCCCGCGTCCGGCCACGCGAGGATCGACCACGCCGAGAATGGTCCGCAGGCGTTCGCGGTAGGGCTTCAGGCTTTCGTTGTATGCCTCGGGAGATTCCGTATTCGTCGTCCAGCGACTGGCACGTGCCTCCCGGGCTTTCGCGATGGCCTTCAAGGCATAACGGTCGATGCCGTCCACCATGGCTTCGTCGAGTGGTTGTTCAATGGTCAGGGGGCCGGTTCCCGGCAGTTGCAACGGCGGTTCGTCCGCCGACACGACGAGACACCAGCCAATGGTGAACAGCCCGACGATCCAGCATGTACCCCGCATTCGCGTTTCCTTCCTGTTGGCCCTGACGCGCGGCGAATTCCGCGCGGTTCGCCCCGTATTCAGGGCAGGCTGACAGCGTGCAGGACGCGCGGACGGTTCGCAAGGGATGGCGGCGATCTTCCCAGCAGCGCGCTCAGGGCGTATCCAGATCGCGAGCCAGACACGCCGGGCTGTTCGGCACGGCCTTCGCGACGATAGCCGTCATGTCGTCGGCGCGGCCGCGCTGTCCGGCGAACTCGCTCACTTCGGCGAACAACCGGCGAATGATGTCGGCCGCGTCGCGCGTGCGATCCTCCTTCACGCGCTCAATGGTTCGCTTCCAGCCATACAACTGGTGCCGTGAATTGAAGGCTTCCGTAATTCCGTCGGTGCAGATCAGCAGAACATCGCCCGCCTCGAGGTCAACCGGTTCCGGCTCGCGGACCGAGATGGAATCGATCAGCCCGATCACCGGAGCTGTGCTGTTGAGCACCTCGAAGTTTCCATCGGCCCGGAAGATGTGCGCCTGGTGCCCCGCCCCCGCGTAGTGCAGCCGTCTCGTCACCGTGTCGATCTCCACCAGGAACAGCGTGACGAACCGCGCTTCCGGCAAATCCTCGCACAACAGTTCGTTCAGGCGAACCAGGGTCTCGGACAAGGGACGATTCCCATGATCATGCAGCATGCCCCGCAAGATCGAACGGACTTCCACCATTGCCAGGGCGGGCCCGAAACCATGCCCGCTCACATCGCCCACCGCCAGCACCACGCGACCATCTTCAATGGGGATAAAATCGTAGTAATCTCCGCACAAGTGCGTCGCCGGCAGCGCGGAGCCGGCGAGGTCAAGACCTGGAAAGACCGGCGCGTGCGAAGGATACAGCTTCCGCTGAAACGTCGACGCGATCTGCAACTGGGCCTGAAGTTCCTTGTTTCGCAAATCATCCGTGACATCGGTCGAAATGCCCGCCACCGATGAGATATGGCCCGCCGCGTCGAACAGCGGAAATTTCACCGACACATACGTGTGCAAACCGTCGGCATGCGGTGCCTGCTCTTCGATCGTGATCCGGCTGCGCGAAGCGGCCACCTGCTGATCGTTGCTCCGGAATGCCTCGGCCAGTTCGCGCGGGAAAATCTCCAAATCGGTCTTCCCCGTGACCGACCCGTGCTCCAGCGCGAACAGGTCGACGAACCGCTGGTTCGCGTACAGGTAACGGCCTTCCGGATCTTTCACGTAGACCACCGCCGGCGTGTTTTCCAGGATCGCCTGCTCCCGCTCTTCGCGAACCTTCAGTTCCTGTTGAAAACGCAACTCCTCAGTCACGTCGCGGCCGACGGCGAAAATCACGCCGTTGTTGCCCCCCATACGAGCGTTCCATTCCAGCCAGATATAGTCGCCGCGCGCCGTCAGATAGCGATTGCGAAAACGTACGATCGGCTGCCCCGAAGCCAGCGTCGCGACCACCTCGCGTGTCGCCTCCAGATCGTCCGGATGCACGAAGTCCAGAAACGGACGCTCCAGCAGCTCATGATCCGAATAGCCCAGGACTCGCGAGAAATTCGGGTTCACGCGCAGAAAGTGGCCGTCGGTATTCGCGATGCAGAACAGGTCGATCGACAGGTCGAAGAAGTTGGCCAGGGTCTGTTCAGCCCGTCGGCTGGAAGAAACTTCCCAGATCGTGCAGACAATCTTGAGATGACTCCCCTGCGCCAGCGGCGTCAGGCCGACCGCCACGATGATTTCGTGACCGTCTTTATGCAGGCCGCGAACTTCCCGGCCATGCATGACGCGCTTTTGCGGATCGAGCAGATACTCGTCCCGCTGAACGACATGCTTGTCGCGCAGGTCATCGGGAATCAGCAGTTCCACCGGCTGTCCGAGGAGCTCCCGGCGCTCGTAGCCAAAGAAGCGGCACAGGCTCTCGTTAACATAGGTGATCCCGCCCTCGCTGTCGGCGATCAGGATTCCCAGAGCCGACGATTCCACGAACTGCCGGAACAGACTCTCCAAGGAGGTCGCTTCCGCCTGGGAGACGCTCTTTCGCAGAATGGCAGAGGGGGTTTCCGTCTGCATGGTTCGGCCACCTGCAGCGGGAGGTCAATCGAGAAGGCCGCCGAACGGCGGTGAATCAATAACCGCTGATGATTGACCGTATTGTGGCAGGAATGAATTGCGAATTTCTAGAGAATTCCGTCGACCAAATTGATGTGACCACAAGGATTTGGCGAACACGAATGCTTGTGTTCACTGACCGCCCGATGTTGACGTCGAATGTGGTAGTGGTTCCACCAATGCCAGCCCGCAGTTGTCTCGATCACTGTCGAATTGTCGTCACCGCTACGGCGAGGATCTTTTCACCACTAAGGAAGCAGAGAGCGCGGAGAATCGAAAAGCCGGCGATGCCATCGCCGGTCTTCGTGCAGCGCTTGCAGGCGCCGTGAGCCATATTTTGTGGCAATTCGAGGCCGCTGAATGACAAAATGTCAACGATTAACGCATCTCGACGCAGAGCAAGACGCGCATCGCGCCTTCTCTATTGGGTTGGCAAGCGACCGTGAAAATTGAGGCGGAGTCAGCTCAATGAGCCGAAGTACAACCTCCGGAATCCGCACAATTCTTAGAATCGCGCTGTGCCTCCTGCTTTTCATCCCGATTCCGTATTTTTGTGTCCTCATCTTTCAAGGCCACACGGCCGCAGGAATGGCCGGTCTGCTGACCATTTGCTGCCTGTATTACTTCATGACCTGTGGATGGGCCGCCTTGGAAAAACTCATTACCTGGCGCGATCGAGCTGTCGTCTTCGCGGCAGTCGTCTATGTCGCGGCAGCGGGCTTGTTCATCGGGATGTGGCTTCGCGGCATAGAACTTTCTGGAATTTTGGTTCCGATCACTCTTCTCACCTTATGCCTGATTCAGCTTCCTACGGTGCGACTGATTCACGAACGCTGGCTGAAGGCCGGGTCTCCGAGGACCATGAAATGACCTTTACGTCCGAATCGACGTCGTTGGAGAATCTTCAAGCCGCGATTCGATCGGTCCCCACTACGCAACGATTGGCGAAATGGGATGCGGAATACGCCGACGGACGCGTGCGATTGCTGTCGCAGTTTCCGGGTTGGTCGGTCGAAAAATACGCCATCCTCCAACTCGTCGCGCAAGAATCGCTGACAGCGGAAGCGATTGAGTTCAGACTCCAACGAGCAGCATCCAACGGATATCTCATGCTTCCCGAGGGTTGCGGAGAAATGGAAATCGGCAGCGTCTGGCACGGCGATGTTGAGGGAGTCTTGAACAGACTACTTCGAGACGGTTTGCTGCGAAAAGGCGTTCCGGATCCGTCCTGGAAGCAGATCGACGCGATTGACATCTGGGACACAGAGGATATTGAGTTCTGCGACGAAAGTTTGACGCTCTCGGAAACCGGCAAAGCGATATGGTGCTGGATTGAACGGAGCGTGCTCGAATTACCGCTCACACGTTCCCGGCAAATCGGCGACATGACGCTGCATATCGCATCGTCACCTCCATTTTTCGGAAGCGGATGCTTCAATTCCACGATTCTCCGGACGTGTCCAGAGTGCGAACTGTCGATCATTAATAATCCGGAACCCGAGGAGAAGTGCGGCTGTCGAGCGGGTATTTTTCCGGCCTGGCGGGCCGATTGGTGGCGAACACCGCAACCGGGTTTCTTCATCCTGTGCCGTAACGACGACAGAAAGCCGAGGGCAGCCACCTGGACGCCCGCCAGTTGCACAGGATTAAGCTGGCCTCCCGCTTATCCGTGCCGAATCAGCCGAGGTCTTGATTGGGGATGGCAGGATTCGCCCCGCTATCTGATCAACGAGCCTGTCGAGATAGGCGACCGGATTGCGGTTTCAACAGGGCCCGAGAAACGACTGGCCACTGTGACGGACATCCGGCTCCAGACGTTCCGCAGTCACTCCACCCAGACACCGGAACGGGAACTTGTCATCGAGACCCAATTCGATGACGGCGATTGCTGGGGTTGGACCCGGTTCGATGACACTGTCGAGTTGCTGGAACGGGCTCCCTGAATGAAGCGACCGACGATCGCGAAACCACATCTTAGAGAAACGCCCTGATGTTCCGCACGATTCTTCGCGGTGCCGGCGCTATCATCGCCGCGATTGCCGTCACGCTTGCATTGGTGATCGCTGTCGAGATCTTCAGTGCCGTCGTTCATCCCGTTCCCGAGAACTTCGATGGCTCCGTGGAAGAGATGTGCGAACACGTGGCGCAATACCCGCACTGGGTTCTGGCAGTCGTCGTTCCCATGTGGGGAGCAACTGCCTTCATTGGCACCTGGATCGCGGGACGAGTCGGCAACGGCCCCTGCGCTATTTTCATTGGCGTTTTGCTGTTGGCGGCAGTCCTCTGGAATGTGGCGATGCTCCCCTATCCGCTGTGGTTCAAGCTCATCCAGCCAGTCGTGGTGGCGATCGCCGTTGTCTACGGAGTCATCGCGTCGGCTCGCCGCGAACGACTGACCGATCTGGTTGCCGAGCCGCCCGCGTAACGGCCCCTTCGGAAGAAACTCACGCGAAAACTTCTCCGCCGCTCGAGCATGGTGGTATTCTGGGGTGCGTACGAGACATCGCGTTTTCCTTTTCCGCCAGGGACGCTGGTCATGAACGTGCCTATCACTGCCGCGACTGGTTCAACAGCCAACGTCGCCGGCGACATCGCCAGTCTGCCTGTTCCGCCCCTGTCGAATGAAGACGCCTGGCAGCGGTTGCCCACAGCCGTTCAGGGGAATCACGCACCGCTTCCCAACTGGGCACGGCAGTTGGCCGGTCATTTGCCGCGAACGACGGCGGCGCTCCTGGAACTCGACCTGGCGCAGCGAACGCGCAGTCCGGTTGCGCCCGGCCTGCGGGCCGCCATGCGCTGGGTCTCGGCACGGGCGAATGGATGTCGCTATGCCGAAACGGTGGCCTTGGCCGATGCGCGACGTGCGAAGGTTGGCGAAGCACAGCTTCAGGAGTCGAATGGCCCGCAACTGGCGAACTGGACCGACGGCGAACGGGCCGCGCTGGAATTTGCCCGCAAGATGACCGTCGAATCCGACTCCGTGACGGACGACGAATTCGCCGCGCTGGTCGGGTATTTCGGCGAGCACCAGGCCGCCTCCATGGTCCTGCTGATGGCGTACGCCAACTTTCAGGATCGGCTGCTGCTGTGCCTGGAAACCCTTCTCGAATCGGCCGATCCGCTTCCCCCGGTCGAGGTGACTTTTGAAGCGGGGGCCTTTGTCATTCCGACAACGCCGCCCCCTCCCCTCAAACCAGCCCCCAGCGCGCCGCCTGCCAGCGACGCCCTCGCCGCGACGGGTGCCGATTGGAAGACGGTCTCTTTCGATGTCCTTCAAGAGCGGCTGGAATTGCAGCGCGGCAAGCCAACACGACTGCGCATTCCCGAGTGGCACGAAGTCGAGCGCCAACTTCCGGAAGGGTTGATGCGGCGATCGAGCGATATAGTCTGGTATCGGATCGTCTTCGGCTATGCCCCGGAACTGGCGGTGCCCTTCGAAATCTTCATGCGAACGGCCGGGGCCGAAACGAGTCCCTACTGGGATCGCATCTTCGGGGGAAGCCTGTTCTGGGTCACCACGTGCTCCATCAATTGCCCTTATTGCATGGGGCATTGCGAAATGAACTGGGAAGTGGCCGGCCTCACCAGCGATCAGATTGCCGAACGAAGTCGCCGTCTGGCCGAGGGGGATTGGGCCGCGTTCACTCCGGCCGAACAACGCGCCCTGGCTTTCGCGCGGAAGCTTACGCTGACACCGGGCGAAGTCTCTCGGAATGATGTCGCGCGGATCCAGCAGGATTTTGGTGCCGAGAAAGCCATTGCCATCCTCCTCAATGCCAGCCGCCATCACTACATGACGCGCATCTCGAACGGCTTTCAGCTCACGCTCGAGCGCGAGAACGTGTTTTACGATTACTACAATCTCCCGTCGTCCAACTCCGCCAGCCCTACTCGACTGCCCACGCCAGCCGTGCGTTTGCTGAGTAACGATGAGACCTGGGCTCGATTGCCGATGGCGACCTCTGGCCACGGCCAGCCGTTGCCCAACTGGGCGCGCGGCGTGGCCGAGCATCTTCCGCGTACCGCCGCCGCCATGCTGGCCCTCGACTTCGCCCAACGCACGCAAAGCCCCCTCGATCCCGTTCTGCGCGGCAAAATGCGGTGGGTGATCGCGAACGCCAACCGCTGCGAGTACTCGAAGGCCTATGCCGAGGCCGACCTGAAACGTGCGGGCATTGATGCCTACTGCCTGCGGGTTCTGGAGGGGCCGTCATCGGCATGGCCCGACGCCGATCGCGAGCCGCTCGAATTCGTCCGGTTGCTGACGGTCGCGGCCCCGACAATTCCCGATGACCTGTTTGCACGGCTGCGCGATCGCTTCGGCGATAGCCAGGTCGCCGCGATGGTTCTGCTGGCCGCCTATGGAAACTTCCAGGACCGGATAGTGCTGGGCCTCAACCTGCCGCTCGAAGCCGATGGCCCGCTGCCACCCGTCGCCGTCAGGTTCGCCGAAGGGGCCTTTCAACTCGCTCCGTACTATCCAGAACAGAATTCGAAGGTGACTTCGCAAGCCCCAGCGGGACTCAGCGTCGTTCCGCACGACGACGATTGGGAACGAACTTCATTCGACGAACTTCAGACCCGACTGGAAGATCAGCGGGGCCGCACGTCGCGGTTGCCCGTCCCTGCGTGGGAAGACGTGGGGCCCAAGCTCCCGCCGGAAATGGCGACCAAGCCCACGGGCGTTGTCTGGAACCTGGTCTGCTTCGGGTATGTTCCCGAACTCGCGGTTCCGTGGAGCACCGCCACGCGAACGATGTGGGCCGAGACACAGCCCGACCGTGTCTTCGAGGAGAGCCTGTTCTGGATTCAGACCCGCGCGATTGGCTGCAATTACTGCATGGGGCACTGCGAAATGCTGCTCGAAACAGTTGGCCTTGAGCGAGACGAGGTCGCGGACAGAACTCGCCGATTGGCCGGTTCCGACTGGTCCACGTTCAGCCCGGTCGAGCAGCGGGCCTATGCCTATGCCCGCAAGCTCAGTCGGACTCCCTGGGAACTGAGCCCGGCTGACTATCGCCTTCTCGAATCGGACTTGGGACCGAAACAGGCTCTTGCCACGTTCTGGTGGCTGTGCCGCGGGCTATACATGACTCGCGTCTCCGATGGTTTTCAGCTTCCGCTGGAACGCGAGAACGTCTTCGCCCCACCGCCGGGTGCCCGCTGAGATTCTGGACCGTGCATCGTCACCCCTGATAGATGCCGATCCCCACAATCAAGATGGATGCGGCAATCACCAGCCCCGTCAGGATGGTGAACAACCGCCGCTGCAATTTTTCGGCCCGTTCGGGTTGCTGGGAATCGACCAGGCGGGCCGTGTACAGCACGACGCCGAGAGCCGCCAGAATGTAGACATAGGCGGCGATGTAGATCTTGTCCATCAGCACCAGGTAGTCGACACTCGGCATCTGCTGATTGGACGAGAGCTGCAACGCGACGACCGTCAGCAGCGACGTGATCCCGATGCCGACACGGGCATCAACGTAGGTCGCCCGAATCAGAAGCATCAGCGAAGCACAAAGCACCACGCAGGCGATCGGCAGCAGCAACTTGATGCTATACGTCACGATGGGCCGCGAGATCGGAATCTTGATGCGGCCTCGCGAATAGACGAGCGGTCCCTTGTCGCGCGGATCGCCAAAATTCGTCGGATACTGAAAGTTCTCGACTTCAAAGACCGGCTGCCCCACGTCAAACCCGGGGAGGACCAGCCGGGGGTTGATGGTGATGGGAGCGGCATCCGGGACATAGATCATGTCCTTGACAGCGTTCCGCGAATCTTCGAACTCCAGGATCAATTCCTGGCGGTCGTACGGAAAATTCGTGAGCAGAAACTTCTTGCTGAACCGCCCCTGGATCCGCAGCACCTGGTAGAACTCGCCGTCCTCGATGACCTGAACGTCGTCGTAAATTGAATCGACGGTGTGCCCCCACAGTTCAAACGGGTTCACCATCTCAACCGATTCTGAAGGGTTGAGTGCGGAGTCCGTCCAGTGAAACCACAGGTAGACGTCGATCGCATAGCTGTGCGACTCAAGGCTGATGTGCTGCACGTCGTTGACGTAGGCCCCCACCAGCACACGCCGCGGCTCTGACTTCACGACGTTTTCTTCCTGGGCGTCCGCCAAACTCGTGACGAACAGAGCGCACCACGTCAGGAGCAACCGCGACACGGCCGACCGCGGCGATATGACCTTCACGAAGCCGGTCTCGCGCGACGTACGGAATCGATCCATCTTGACCCTTCAATCAGGGCGACTTCCGATCGAGGTCGCGCCAGCATATTCACTCACCCGAATTGTCGTAGCCGACCGTTCCTCGCGATTCCAGAGCAGAGACGATTGCGCCCGCGCGTGCCGGGGTCGCGCACGGTCGTGGATATTCGCAAACCCCGATATCCTGTTGCCAGGCATTTTTCGAACGCATATCCCCGCTGAGATTTCCCGTCATGTTGCTGGCAAAGATCCGCACCCCCGATGGTCAGTCCGGCCCGGCCGCCGTTGATGGCGGCGTGGCACAACTGCTCCGCGATCCGTCACGTCCGATGCTCGCTTCCTACCTGGAAGCCGATTCGCCCGCGGCTGCCGTCGAGGAAGCGATTGGCCGCGGATTTACCCAGTCGTATCCCGTCCACCGCGTGCAGTTTCTGGCGCCAATCGATCAGCAGGAGGTCTGGGCCGCCGGCGTAACTTATAAGCGCAGCCAGATTGCCCGCATGGAAGAGTCTGAAACCGGGGCGTCGCACTACGACCGTGTCTACACCGCTCCCCGTCCCGAAATCTTCTTCAAGGCGACGCCCAATCGCGTTTCAGGACCAGGACAGCCGGTCCGCGTTCGCTGGGACAGCAACTGGTCGGTTCCCGAGCCCGAACTGGCGCTCGTCGTGAATTCGTCGGGTCGCCTGGTCGGCTACACGATCGGTAACGACATGTCGGCTCGCGACATCGAAGGCGAGAACCCGCTCTACCTGCCGCAGGCCAAACTCTACGACCAGTGTTGCGGACTCGGTCCCGTCATTCGTCTGGCCGATCAGCCGCTCGACCTTCCGGCCACCACCGTTCGCCTGACCATCCAACGCGGCGGCAAGGTCGCGTTCCAGGGGGAAACGTCGCTCGACCAGCTGAAGCGCGGTCTCGAAGAGCTGGTTGGCTGGCTCACGCGTGAGAACGAACTGGTCACCGGCGCGTTTCTGCTGACCGGGACCGGCGTTGTCCCCGGCGACGACTTCACGCTGGAAGACGGCGACCTCGTGGACATTGAAATCACCGGCATCGGCACGCTCAGCAATCCCGTCGCCAAGCGAGCCGCTCCATGACGACCCGGCCGCGCTGGGTGGCCTTCGACGCCGTCGGCACGCTCCTGGTTCCCGAACCCTCGGTCCCCGTGGCCTATCACGCGGCGGGTCAGCGGCATGGTTCGCGGCTGGACGTCGGGGCCGTCGCCGAAGGGTTCGCGAGGGTTTATCGGCAGCGCACGAATCCGAAGCTGCTCGACCGGCTCCAGACGAGCGAAGACAACGAACGGATCTGGTGGCAGCGCGTCGTCCGCGAAGTCTTCCCCGACGTAGCCGATCCCCTAGCGCTCCATGCCGACCTGCACGACCACTTCGCCCGGCCCGACGCCTGGCGGCTGTGCGATGACGCCGCCGCCACCATTCAGTCTCTTCAGATGAGCGGCATCCAGGTTGCCCTGGCGTCAAACTTCGATGCGCGACTGCATGCCATCGGTGCGGGCCATCCAGGTCTCAAATCGATCGAAGTGCGTGTCGTCTCGTCGGAAGTCGGCTGGCGGAAGCCGGCCCGCGAGTTCTACACCGCCCTGGCCCTTGCGTGCCGGGCACGGCTGGAGGAAATTCTGATGGTGGGCGACGATCGAGACTGCGACTTCGACGGCGCGAAAGCAGCCGGACTCTCTGCCCTGCTCATTGATCGCCGGGCGACGTCCCCTTCCGAAGACTGCCTGACGAGCCTGATCGAACTTGTCGACCGAATCGCCTGAGGAATCGGGTCGAGAGACGAGTGTAGTCGAGAAGGAAAAGAGAGATTCTGAGATGTGATTTGCTCGACTCTGGACTCTCGACCCTCGACTTCGCGGCAAGATCAGTCCAGTGTAGATCTCCCAAGAGTCCCGCCTGAGGAATCAAGCAGCATGACGGATCAGCCATCGACCACTCCCACCACGCTCCGCGATCTGCAGGAGTTCATCCGCCGGATGTACGGCGAAAAGGATGTAGCTCGCGGCGTCGAAGGGACGTTTATGTGGCTGATGGAAGAAGTGGGCGAGCTGTCGGCCGCGTTGCGCTCGGGGGATCGGGACGAGTTGGAACTCGAGTTTGCGGACGTGCTGGCGTGGCTGAGTACCATTGCCAATGTGTCCGGGATTGATCTGGAGACGGCCATTCGGAAAAAATACGGCAGTGGCTGTCCGGGTTGTGGGGAACTGGTCTGCCGGTGCGACCGGCAGACAAAGCCTTGAAAACATGCCAATGGTCGCGGCGTCAGCCCTCCGTTTCCTTCTGTCGCACTGTCGACCGCTCACCTGGCTGGTGATCGCGGTCGCGCTCCTCGGCGGGACTGCGTCGGCAGCGACCGAACAGGAAATTCAGGCGACCATCAACCGCGCGCGGCAGGCGTTACTGGCCCTTGAGCCGCGCAATCATGCCGAAGCCTGCCTCAAGGCGTATGCCCTGCTGAAAACGGGCTCGAACGCGAACGAACCGGCTGTTCAGGACGCCGTTCGCCGGGTCTACGAATTTCCCGTGGCCGCCGATCGCCCCGACCCGCAGCATCACTCGTACGAGGCAGCGGTTCGCCTGATGTTTCTCGAGGCCCTCGACCCCGTGAAACACGCCGAGCCCATTCAGGCGATCGCGGGCTACCTGATCAGCCGCCAGCGCGGCCATGGCGGGTGGTACTATCCCAATCCGCCCGGCGACGAGCACCACGATACCAGCATTACACAATACGCCCTGCTGGGCCTCTGGGCGGCGCTCCGCGCCGGTGCCGAGATCCCGACCGAGGTCTGGGAGAACGCGGCCCGCTGGCACTTGAGTCAACAGCTTCCCGACGGCGGGTATACCTACCACTCGCTCGATCGAACCCCGTCGACCATGACGATGTCCACCGCGGGCCTCGCGAATCTGCGACTCATCCGGATGGTTCTGTTCGGACTCGAACCCGCGACGGCTGTCGCGACGCCCGAAGGACCGAAAAAGTCCTTGAAGTTCAATTACCTCGAGCGGCGGCCCGATGCGCGGCCAATTGCTCCGCTCGTGGAAACCCCGGCTTTGCCGGCCGTGAAGCCCATCGATCTCGACCGGGCCTCCGACCGCGCGCTCGGCTGGGTCACTGGCCGTTACGATCTCTTGAGAGCCGACCGCCGCTGGTTCCATTACTGGTTGTATGGCATCGAACGGTGTGGGGCTCTCCTGGGAAAAGCCGAAATTGGCTCGCACAAATGGTATGAAGAGGGGGCCGAACACCTCGTTCGCTCGCAACAGCCGAATGGTTCCTGGCCCATCACCTCCGACTCGCAGCTCGCGACCGACTCCTTCGGCCTCTTGTTTCTGGCAAAGGCCACCTCGCGAAACGTGCCGCGACAAATACGCCCCGTCTCGCGCGAGGGGGGACTCCTGGTCGGCGGTCGCGGTCTGCCAGACAACCTAGCCGACCTGGAAATCAAGAACGGCGAGGTCAAAGTCCGGGCACCACATGGCCCGCTCGAAGAGTTGCTGCACGAACTCGAGAAACTCGACGTTGCCGCGATTCCCGGCAAACAGGCCGAGATCGTCGCCAGTCTTCCGGATGTCCCGCGCGAACAGCTCGTCGGTCAGATCGATCTGCTCGTCCAACTCGCCGCTCATCCCGAACCCGAGGTCCGACGAACGGCCGCCTGGGCGCTGGGACGCTCGGAAGACATCCGTCAGGCACGCCGACTCATCGATCTGCTGAATGATCCCGATCTCGATGTCGCCCGCGAAGCCAGCCTCGCCCTGGCGGCTCTCAGCCGTCTCCCTGGGGGTATCACGGCGGGACACAACCCCTTCGCCGGTTTACCTCCCACCGCGACCGACGACGAAAAGCTCGCAGCCGCGTCGGCCTGGCGTCAGCGAGCCCGCGCCGACTGGCTGGCCTGGTACTTCCGCTCGCGGCCGTATGACGAACGCGACGACCGCCTGGAGCTGAATAACCGCAAGCGGCGGTAATCCGTGTTACGGGCCGGCTCATCATAAGTGGGTGGCGCTGGCTCCTCTGTGCATCGTCCCCCACCCGCTCGCCGGGTGGGAACGAGAGTTTGAAAGCGAGCACGTGCTACGGACCTGCCGAGTCCGCCCCCAGCCAGCTTGTCTGGCTGGAGCTATAGTTTAATGGCTGGCGCCCGCTGATCCTAGCCTGGCAAACTTGGCTTCCTGCCGGGCAAGCCGACAGGGGAGCCAAAGCAACCAAAAAGAAACTTCTAGCCGTCAAACTCCCGTCCGGCGGGACTAGCCCGCCGGGGCAGTGGGACGATCCTAGCTCCTACCGAATCAAATAAACCTGCCCGCGCAGCTTGACCAGCAGTTCTTCGTCGTCGGCCTGGCTGGAGAGCAGCTCATTCTCTTCGGAGTCGTTTGCCGCGATCAGCTTGAAGTAGGCGTCGCTGAACTTCTCGATGGTCTGGATTTGTCCGCGGTCCTTCTCCAGGTCGATCTGGCTGGTTTCCGGTGTCACCACCAGCTTGCCCCGCTTGAAGGCGACCTGCTCCTTCAGATAGCGAATGCCCTGCGGCGCGCCAGCAACGCCACCCGGGAAGGCTGGTCCGCTCTGGATCTGTTTGGATTCCAGGAACATTCCTTTCGCGGCCCGCTGTTCGAACGCCGACTGCCCGGACACTTCGTCAAGGCGCTGCAATCCGCGACGCGCCCGTTCCGTCTGAGCTCCTAGCGCCAGTTCGCTTCTGTTCGCGTTTTCGTCGGCGAGGTACGACGTATACGGCGTGACGATCCCGTGCTCGGTCGCCAGTTGAACCAGTTCTTTCACCAGTTCTTCGTTCTTGCCGTTCAAATCGAGTTCATCGATGATCTCGCCCACGCGCCGGTTCGCCCACAACTTGGCCACGAATGTCCGGGCGCTATTGCGGTCGGTCTCCGCGAATTGCACCGGGAACTGATACTCCCGCGATCCACCGTCCACCTGCCCGATGATTCTCAGCGTGGCCTGGCCCGATTTGCGATACCGGCCGAGCACCAGCAATTGTTCCCCGGCGAACAGATCGGGCACTTGCTTGGGCAGCAGACGATTAATCATCGGCCCCTCGGCGATTGCATCCGGCGAGCCGTCGACCTGAATCTGGACCTGCGTCAGAACCGGGGCATCCATCCGGCCGTAGACCCGTCCCACATGGGCTTCGATGTCTTCATCCGGTCGCACGTACTCGGTCGCGCCGTGGTTGTCTCGCGACAACCGGTCCAGCAAGCGGCTGTTGACGTCAAACCCCACGCCAAACGAAAGCAGCCGGGCCTTGACCGTGTTCGCTTGGCGGACGGCTTCCGCGAGGCGCGCTTCGTTCCGTTCGCCCACGGTGGGAAGACCATCCGTCAGAAACAACACATAGGTCGGACGGCTGGTGTCTTTCAGTTGCTGGAGCGACGTTGTCAGCGCGCCCTGAATGTTGGTGCCGCCGCCGGCATTCAAACCATTCACGAATCCGAGCGCCGCCTGTCGCGTGTCGCCGGTCAGCCGTTCCAGTTCGGGTCGAAAGGTTTCGACAGCCGAGTCGTACGCCACGATATTGAAGAGATCCCCCTCGCGCAGATTCTGCAGGACGAACGTCAGGCTCTGCCGTGCCTGTTCGATCTTGGGACCGGCCATGCTGCCCGAACGATCAATCACCATCAGCACCGTTTTCGCAATCGCCGCGTCTCGCGAGGCGTCCAACCGTGGATTGGCGAGCAGCAGGAAGTAGCCGTCCTCTTTTTCCTGGGGACGCACGCTCAAGAGACTCGCGGCGAGCGGGCCATCAGCCGCTTCAAAGAAGAGCCGGAAATCGCTGGACGGGACCACCTGTGTCTGTTTCGAGGTGATGACCGCCTGCTTCGGGCCGCTGCGCTGGATGTCGATCTGCTGAGTCGGGCTGTAGATCGACTTGATCTCCTGCGCGCTGTCGATCGACACGCGAATGTCGAGATTCTCAACGGGCTGCGACGTGTACTTCGCGGTGCTCAAGGGAATCAGCAACTCGGTCAGGTTTTCCTGCTTCCGGGCCACCTGGTGATACTGCAGGGTCACCTTCCGTTCGGCATTCGGCGGCACCGGAAAGACATTGGTCCGAAACATCCCATGGCCCATCCACTCGAGCAGCGCCGGGTCTTTGTTCTGACGGACGATCGATTCATAAATTCGACGCGCCTCGTCGGCGGGAAGCAGCTTGGCTGGGAACTCTCTACCGTCGACCAGCAGCGTCAACTGGTCGATCGCACCCTCGTACGGAAGTGGGAAGACGAACTGGACCTCCATTTGAGTCGATCCAGTGTTCACGAAAGTCTGCGAAACCTGCACGCGGGCCACGCCTTCCGCAATGTTGGCGGCTATTGCCAACTCGCGAATCCGGTAGCTGCCGGCATTTGGTCGCGGCGCGATCGGGCGGGGCAGCGGAACCGGGTGGTCTGGAGCGATCAAGACCCCTTGTGCGGAAACCGGTTCCGACGAGCCGAGAAACAATGCCGCGACAACGGCGAGCAGAATCGTGCGCGTTCGCATGGTCGCACCCTTGTGATGGGACGGGGCGGTTCAAGACAGGCAACGGGTTCGACGACGACGCACGTGTGAAAGTTCCGGTGATTTTCCAGAACGCTCTTTTCGTCGCTTTACTCTCGCTTCCGATCTCCCCGTCTCCCCATCGCCCCCTCTCCGCCTCCACCAATCCCTCCCCCAAACCACCCACCTCGCAAAATTTCTCTTTGTTCGCCCGGACCGATTTGCGATGATGCGTTGTGGGCCGTGGGAAGTGTTTGCGTTTCCCTCTGGTGGCGGTAGGGGATCTGTATGGACCTCACCGTCTCCTCAGAGAATCGATCGGTCCTTCCGCATTCGCGGAGCGCGCATGTCTGCCGAACCCCTCGAAACGGTCATCCACTGGCAACAGAACCGCGCGCTGCGGCGGTTTCTGATCGGTGCCGTGCTGGTCCTCTCCTGGGTCGCCGTCGACGTCGGCATCTGGTTCGCGACGTACGAGAACTGGCTGCCCGTTGAACGGCAGACCGCGAATCGTCTGCGCTTGGGAACTGCCTATCTCCTGCCGGTTTTCGCGGCGGCCACCGTCTGGCTGCTCGATCAGCTCTCGCGACAGGGTGTCGCGCTGCAAAGCAGAATCGCGGCGACTTCGGGCGTGCTGTTCATACTCGCCGGCGCGGGATTCGATCTCTTCGTCACCCTCTTCCACAGCCCGGACCTGGCGATGGAAGGGAATCCCTACATTCGGGCCCTCCTCGACTCACGGCACTCGCTGGGCTTTGTTTACCTGTATGGCTCGCTGACGCAGATCTGGTTCATTGGACTGTTCTGTGCCGTGTGGCTGGGCTTTCTCCGCCATGCCCGCATTCTGGCCGATTCCATTCGCGCCGCCCGGCCGCGCACCTGGCTGGAGTTCCTGAAGGCAGCGACCGGCGGCGGCCATCTCACGCATCGCCAATGGCTGCTCCCGATCACACCGCAAGAGGTTCCCCTGCTCTATCACTCCATGTGGGCGACCGCGATCGCCGTCGTCTTCGGCATTACCCTCTTCCGCTGGTATGCCGGTCTGGAATGGCTGGGCGTCGTCGAGCCCACCATCACGCTGCGCATCGGCATCATCCTGACTGGCGTGATGGGTTCACTCGCCCTCTACTTCCTGGGCCTGTGGCGATTGTGCGTGCAGGAACCCCTGGCAGCCGTCCCCTTTTCAGACGCGACGTCGACGGAAGATGTGGTCTTGGGTATCCCTGGCTCCACCAGTGTGCCTTGAATCCGCGTTCGTTCCCAAGCTCCCATGAAAATAAGGTTGCAAAGGCGGGAAATTTCGATCCT
>JAHBXV010000020.1 GCA_019636285.1 Planctomycetaceae bacterium | reverse complement strand
ACTGCTCGATGGTCCGACCGGTGCTGACGTAGATAGCGTCTGTCGTCGGCGCTCCAAAGACTATCGCATCTTCATCCGCTTCAATGATGCGAGAGGCAATCAACTCTGGTGGCGTGGATTTCCACACCTCAAGCCGTCTTGGATCACCAGAATCCTTGATTGTAGAAACCAGCAGAAGACGATCCCCGCCGGGCGAAAGCCAAGCGCTGCGAACATCTTTGCGGTCGTTGAGAACATAGCTGATAGGCTGATTTCGTCGTAGATTCCACAACGTGACGTCGTGATGAGTCGAGATCAGGAGGCGGTCGCCGCTGTCCGCAAATGATAATTCGTGTCGGTTTGACGTTGAGATCGGCAATCGACGTACGTTTGCTCTGCGGGTCAACGACAGGAGTTGCAGTCTGTTGAGCGAAGCGGACGCGGCAAAACGCCAATCGGGCGAGATGACACACTTTCCGACCGTGGGTATCGACGATATGTCGTACGAGATCGCAGGTTGGATGTCGTCATTCGCCGTCGCAGTGCTCGCCGACAGGCACGACGCCAGAAACGCCAGGAGCAGTCCCTGAAACGGCCTCTTCGCCTCGATAGAACAGCTGCGCCGCCCCTCACTCATCCGTCACGCACCCTTCGCTCGCCGTCTTTACCAGCTTGATGTACTTGTGCAGCGTACCGCGAGTCGCTTTCAGGGCCGGGGCTGTCCACGCTTTGCGGCGGCTGGCCATCTCGGCCTCGTCGACGTGCAGGGTGATCTCGTTCTTCTCGGCGTCGATGGTGATCTTGTCGCCGTTTTTCACGAGGCCGATCGGTCCGCCGAGTTGTGCTTCGGGCGTCACGTGACCCACGATGAAGCCGTGCGAGCCACCCGAGAAGCGGCCGTCTGTGATGAGGGCCACGTCGGCTCCCAGGCCGGCTCCCATGATCGCGGAGGTTGGCGTCAGCATCTCCGGCATCCCGGGGCCCCCCTTGGGACCTTCGTAGCGGATGAGAATGACGTCGCCCTTCTTGATCTCGCCGTCTTCGAGACCCTTGAGCATCGCTTCTTCGCCGTCGTAACAGCGCGCGGTTCCGCTGAAGATGAGACCTTCCTTGCCGGTGATCTTGGCGACGGCTCCATCGGGGCAGAAGTTGCCGCGCATGATGCGGATGTGACCCGTCTCTTTGAACGGCGTCTCGATCGGGACGATCACGCGCTGACCTTCGGCCAGGCCCGGAACGTCCTTGAGGTTCTCCGCGATGGTCTTGCCGGTCACAGTCAAGCAGTCGCCCTTCAAGAGGCCCTTTTCCAGCAGGTATTTCATCAGTGCGGGCGTGCCGCCGACGTGATGCAGGTCTTCCATCACGTACTTGCCGCTCGGCTTAAGGTCCGCAATGTACGGAATGCGGTCGCTCACGCGCTGGAAGTCGTCGATTGTCAGCGGCACATTGACGGCCCGGGCCATCGCAATGAGGTGCAGCACAGCGTTCGTCGAACCGCCCGTCGCCATGATGACCACCATCGCGTTCTCGAACGCATCGCGGGTCATGATGTCGCGCGGCTTGATGTCCTTTTCCAGCAGGTTCAGGATCGCCTTGCCGACGGCGAGACACTCGGCTGGCTTCAGCGGATCTTCGGCAGGAATCGACGAACTGTAGGGCAGCGACATCCCCATGGCCTCGATTGCCGAGGCCATCGTGTTGGCCGTGTACATCCCGCCGCAGGCTCCCGCGCCGGGAATACTGCAACGAATGATGTCGGCCCGGTCTTCCTCGGGAATCTTACCCGTGATGTATTCGCCATACGCCTGAAAGGCCGAAACGATGTCGAGCTTCGGATGCCGCGACGTGCAGCCCGCGCGAATCGTGCCTCCGTAAACCATCAGCGAAGGTCGGTTCAGCCGGCCCATCGCAATCAAACAGCCCGGCATGTTCTTGTCGCAGCCAGGGATCGACACGTTCGCGTCGTACCACTGGGCGCTCATGACGGTTTCGATGCTGTCAGCGATCAGGTCACGCGACTGCAACGAATAGCACATCCCTTCGGTGCCCATCGAGATGCCATCGCTCACACCAATCGTGTTGAACCGCATCCCCACCAGGCCGGCGGCGACCACCCCTTCCTTCACCTTCTCGGCGAGTTTATTGAGGTGCATGTTGCAGGTGTTGCCGTCGTACCAGACGCTGGCAATGCCCACCTGGGCCTTGTTCATGTCCTCGGCCGTCATGCCGGTGCCATACAGCATGGCCTGCGAGGCGCCCTGGGACTTCGGTTGCGTAATTCGCGAGCTGATTTTGTTGAGCATAGGAGGGTGAATCGTTGATGGTTGAAGGTTGAGAGTTGATGGTTGAAGACTGAGAACGGAATGCTGATCGCTGACGGATGAAGGAATTCCCGGCTTTGCCATAGACCCTCAACCATCAACCATCGACCCTTCCTCACCCTTCGACCAAATCCGCCGGATGCGGCACCCGATCGACGCGGGGGAGCACTTCCGGTTGGTAGATGGTGGTGTACGCCAATCCTTTTCGATGCTGGTCCAGAGCGGCCTGCGACTCCCAATGTTCGTTCAGTAAAAAGACGCGTCGATCCGATTGCGAATGGTAGACCTCGAATCGCGCGCAGCCTGGTTCCAGGCGCGACAATCGTCCCTGATCGGCGAGCAGCCGGATCACCAGGGGGATATCGGCTTCCTCTCGGACCGTCAGGACAACATTCACGTAAACCATTTCCAGAGACCTTCCCGAGAGCGACCGCCCAGGTTTTTGGATTGATGATAACGGGTCAAATCGCGCGACGACAGCCGCCCGGACTCCAGAGATCAGAATTGGTTCATGTGTTGTCGGGTCGACGACAATTCGAGATCAATTCTTGTGGCGATCTGTTGTCCTCTTGACTTCAGTTTGTTAGAGTTCATGCGACACTTTCGGACGCGGTGTTTCGTCCTGGAGTCATGGCACGGTGCCCACGTGTCATGACAGTTGCGCGATTTTCTCGGCAGGCTGACAGAATCCCATGAGCGATCGGCAGTGGCTCTCGATGACGCATGCCCGCAGGAAAGTGGCTGCGGACGACGCACCCCGGGTGATGGACGTCACCGAACATCTTTTGCAGTCAGCTCTTTACGCGCAAAGTCCCGATGCCTACCAGCGCGAACTGGTGCGGGAGCTGGCCGCGGAATTCGGGGGAGTCGCGGCTGGCTGGGTCGCGGGGCCGGCCCCCTGGCAGACCGTCGCCTCGCACGGCCGCTGGCCCACCGAACGCCTGCCGACAACGCTCTTCGCGGAAGTCCTCGACCGTGACGAGGCGGTAGAAGCCCCCTGGGGGGAGTCGGCCGATTCGATCTGGGCCGCGGTTCCCGTCCGTTGCGCGGGTTTTCCCCCGGCGGTCTTCGCCCTCCTGCTCCGGCGGACTCTGGCGGAACGACTTGCTGCCTTTGCCGCGCTGGTGCCGGCGCTTGCCTTGGGTTGGCAGATCTGCGATCG
This sequence comes from Planctomycetaceae bacterium, assembly GCA_019636285.1. GTDB lineage: Bacteria > Planctomycetota > Planctomycetia > Planctomycetales > Planctomycetaceae > JAHBXV01. The sequence goes on along the minus strand of JAHBXV010000020.1, from coordinate 101,997 downwards.
CTCCTCCCGGTCCGAACAGCGCCGGGATCGCTTGCAGCGAACCTTGAAACTGGCCTGTGAACTCAGCGATCAGGTCGAAACCGAGTCGCTCCTGAAACTGATCGCCGAAGAGGCCACAAAACTGCTCGATTGCGACCGCGTGAGCATTTTCCTCTGGGATCGCGAGCATCAGGAATTGGTCGCCTGTCCCGCCCTCGGCGTGGAAGGGGGCGTCTTGCGGCTTCCCGATCGCGGCGGAATCGTCGGCGAGGTGATTCATACCGGCCGCATGCTGCGGGTGGACGATGCGTATGCCGATCCGCGCTTCAATCAGGCCGTTGACCGGGAGAGTGGCTATCGGACCGAATCGCTGTTGTGCTGCCCGCTGATCGATTCCGCCGGGAAGGTCGTCGGCGCGATCGAGGGCATCAATCATCGCGGCGGACCATTCACGCCGGATGACGAGCAGACCGCCGCCGATCTGTCTCTGCCGGTGGCGGTCGCCGTCCGCAACACGCGCGAGCGGGAATCGCTCATGCGTTCCCATCGCCAGTTGACCGAGCGCGTCACGCGCGGGGTCCAGTTGATTGGCGACAGCGCCCCGATCGTTGCGTTGCGCGGCACCGTCCAGCGTCTCGCGTCCACCGATTTGCCGGTGCTGATCCTTGGCGAGAGCGGGACGGGCAAAGAAGTCGTCGCCCAGTCCCTGCACTTCCAGGGACCGCGAGCCGATCGGCCATTCGTGGCTGTCAACTGCGCCGCGCTGACGGAAACTCTGCTGGAAAGCGAACTTTTTGGCCACGAAGCGGGGTCATTCACCGACGCGCGGGAATTGCGTCGCGGCCAGTTCGAGCTTGCCGAAGGGGGCACGATCTTCCTCGACGAAATCGGCGACATGAGCCTGAACGGTCAGGCAAAACTGTTGCGCGTGCTCGAACAGAAGATCATCACGCGCGTTGGGGGCTCGCAGCCCATTCCCATCAGTGCCCGCGTGATCGCCGCGACGAATGCGAATCTCGCGGAGGCCGTGCGCGCACGGCGTTTCCGCGAAGACCTTTATTTCCGCCTGAATGTCGTCACGCTGGATCTGCCGCCGTTGAGAAACCGGCCCGATGACATCCTTCCTTTGGCGGAGCACTTTCTCAAGCTCTTCACCGGCAATGCCCGGCGCGCCAAGTTGCAACTGTCGCCCGATGCCAAGCGCCGTCTTCAGCAGCACTCGTGGCCCGGCAATGTCCGCGAGCTGCGCAACCTGATGGAACGGGTGGCCTACCTGACGACCGGTGAAAAGGTCGAGGCGGATGACCTGGCCTTCATTCTCAGCCCCGACCGGGAGTCGGCCCTGGAGCCCTCGGAAAACCTGGGGCTGAGCGACGCGACCAATCACTTCCAGCAGGAGTTCATCCGGCGGGCCATCAAACGCGTACGGGGAAACATGAGCGAAGCGGCCCGGTTACTGGGGCTGCATCGCTCGAACCTCTACCGCAAGATGCGGCAACTCGGCATGAGCGAAGCGGGGGATGATGAAAGCGAGTTCGTGTAAGCCGCCGCGCCTGCGCCCGGACGAGCAGCGTCAACCCTGCCAACTTTCTGCGCAGCCCAGTCGACCTCTCACCCATCCTTGCTTGACGAATCAAGACCGATTCATCAATCTGGATGTGTGATTTCTGCTGACTCTGGTGAGTACTTGCACTAATTTATTAGGTGGTTCCACTTACGGCACGCAAGTTGCATCGCCATTCTCGTGAACCATGGTTCAACGGCAGGCTTCTCGTAAGTTCTAGGAGATAGCCGTAAAAGTGCAAGTTCGTCACGCACTCCCGCCATTTATTGACGTATGATTTCGTGTTGATAAGATTTCTGCCTGATTCCCACCTTTGTTCCTGCCAAACTTTTGCACACCAGGTGCGCGGTAGTCGTGCATCGCATCTCCCGGCCGCCATTTGATGGGAAGGCCGTCTCGGCTTTGCGCTGACCGAGAGAATCCCTGCCTGTGACCGACGCCGGACGTCGGTCACCCCGGCGTTTTTCCCCATGCGAATTGCGCCACCCTCCGAGCGGGGGCGGTGTCGTGTGTTCGTTTCCACATGAATTGGCGTGCGTGGCTCCGTTGGCTTTCAGCATTCGCGCGCACGAGATCGTTGTCGATTCTTTATTCAGGAGTTTGGGAATGAAATCTCGAAGTCGGAATGGGTTTACGTTGATCGAATTGCTGGTGGTGATCGCCATTATCGCGATTCTGATCGCCCTCTTGCTGCCTGCTGTCCAGCAGGCGCGTGAGGCCGCTCGCCGCACCCAGTGCAAGAACAATCTGAAGCAGATTGGCCTGGCGCTGCACAACTACCATGACACCCACTCGGTCTTCCCGTTCTCAACGGCGGCCGACGGGTATTCCTCTGGGAATAGTGCTCCCCTCATCAAGAATCACCGGGGTTGGGTCATGCTCCTGCCCTACTTCGATCAGGCGCCGCTTTACAACCAGTTCAACGCCGATGTTGCCGCAGGCGAGCGAACGACGGGGACCGGAACTCTGCAGGGATCGCCGCTCAATGGAAACGACATCGTCGTCTCGACAGTGCTGAAAGCGCTGCTGTGCCCGTCTGATTCAGGCGACCCGCAGTATCGCGGTAACGACTCGACGTACGGAATCGGGACGGCGAGTTACGCTGCGGGCCGTTATGGCGCCAGCACTTCATATGACTTTTCGGTCTATTCAGCTGCCTGGACAACCGCATGGACGCTGCAGGCTTCGACGGATCGCCGTCTGTTCGGCAAGGACTCAAGGAGCCAGATTCGCGATGTGAAGGACGGAACCAGCAATTCCGTTGCCGTCGTCGAAACGACGCTCGACGTGCATGACGGCAAGACGCCCAAGTGGGGTTACGCATCCCACGTCGGCATGGGGATCGATCTGGCCAGCACGAACTCACGAAAAATCAATGACTGGCTGTGCTGCGGCTGGTCCTCACCCCCCTGGCAACAGAGCAATATTGCCGGAAAGCTCGGCGAGTGGGGAACGGCCGGCAGTCTTCACACCGGCGGCTGCCATGTGCTGATGGCGGACGGAGCCGTGCGGTTCGTTTCCGAAAACATCGACAACACGACTCGCCTCAATCTTGCACGGATCGCGGACGGTCAAACTGTTGGCGAATTCTAGTCGTTGAGGTTCGGTAAATCTCGGGAACTCCCCGGCTGTGAGTCGGGGAGTCCTGCTGGCAGTCTCTGTGAGAGGTGAAGTGAGATGTTGAGCCGTTTGGGGCTTCAGTCGGTTGGTCTGGGTTTGTTGGTCGTAGCGATGGCGGGTTGCGGCCAGGGCGAATCGCTTAATCTTCCGGAACTGTATCCAGTCACCGGAAAGGTGACGCTGGACGGTGAGCCGCTTGTCGGAGCGGTGTTATCGTTTCTGCCAAAAGGTGACACGGCCGGCCAGGTCGTGACCGCGACCACTGCGGAAGGTGGAAACTATTCCGCAATCTACAGCAATGGAAAACCCGGCTGTCCGACCGGCCAATTCCAGATCTACATTTCCAAGCTGGTCATGCCCGATGGCAGCCCCATTCCGGAGGGAAAGACGGCTGCCGACGTCCAGGCCGTCGATAAGGTGCCGCCCAAGTACCGCAGCGCGGAAAACCCGGCAAGCTCGGTCATGATTCCGGTTGGTGGCAAGTCCGATCTGAACTTCGAACTCCGGTCGCGTTAACCGCAAGTTCAGACTCTGCTTCGCAAATCTCCACGGCCCCGCGGAAGGATCGCTTCCCGCGGGGCCGGTTTTTTTGATCCGTCCGCTGGTCGAACTCGTTTTTGAATTCTGGAGCCGACGGACTTGCCGTCCGGGCGGAGCCCCCAACAATGTGGATTGGACGATCGGGCAAACCATTTGGTCTCCATGGTCGTCTAACCGTGAAGGAGAAAATCTCGCGATGTTTCCGGTGTTCGACCCTCTGTATTTCCTGATTCTTGCCCCGGCTCTGCTGCTGGCGGGTTGGGCGCAAATGCGCGTTCGGTCCGCCTACTCGCATGGCATGCAGGAGCCGGCGAATCTGAGCGGGGCCGCGGCAGCCCGATACATCCTCGACGAAGGCGGCCTGCACGATGTCCCCGTCGAGGAAGTTCCCGGCGAACTAACCGACCACTACGACCCGCGCGATCGGGTTGTCCGGCTCAGTTCGGGGGTTTACCACTCGCGGACGCTCGCTGCCGTCGGCATCGCCGCGCACGAAGTGGGCCACGCGCTGCAGCACGCTCATAATTACGGTCCCATGGCGCTCCGCTCGTTCGCGGTTCCGGCCGCGACGGTGGGGCCCTGGGTCTTCATGGTGATGCTTCTGGCGGGCATGTTTGTGTCCGCGAGCGCTCCGGCCTTCGGCATGCAGCTCATCTGGATCGGCATCATCGCCTATTCGGCGGTTGCTGTCTTTCAGATCATCAACCTGCCCGTCGAGTTCGATGCCAGCAATCGGGCCAAGCGACTTCTGGGCGAGATGCAGATTGTCGACTCGCAGGGGGCTGCCGTCGTCAGCAGCGTCCTCAATGCCGCCGCCTGGACCTACGTGGCGGCGACCTTGCAGGCCGTTTTGACCGTCCTGTACTACGCGATTCGCGTGGGGGGCCTCGGTTCAAGCCGCGATGAATAACCGCCCGGAAGCGGTGGATCCGCTTCAGTGATCGTCACGAAAACGAAATGGCCCCGGCGAATAGCCGGGGCCATTTCGTTTTCGTGACGTGGCCGGTATTTCCTCCCCTTAGCCGCACCCCAACGGGAAGCGCTTCCCCGGCATCGCCGAAATCTCTCGCCGCGTCTCTCCTTCCCCGTGTCTCCCCCTCTCAACCCCCATCCGTGTCGACACGCGGGAGTTTGTCCGTTTTTTTGCTGATGATTGCGCGGGCCGGCAATCCACCTGCTTGCGAATCTGGCCAAAAACGGCGTATTCTCAAATGTCGAACCGTCAAAACCCTCTGGACGTCCGAGCTGCTCCTGAATTTGTAGAGGTTTCCGAGCCGCCAACCGGGTTTTGACGGAGGCTCATGGCTACGACTCCCTGATTGTCACAGAAGTTCCGACTGTCGCGCGGCGGCCCCTTCCTGGCTGCTCCGCCTCGACAAGGATTGCCGGTATGGTTCCGCGAATCGTTGCGCTGAGTGCTTTGCTGACGCTGGCTGGGTTGAGCGCGACACTTCATGCCGAAGAGCGGGTTCTGGAATTCGTCGCCGGTCTGCGCGAGCGACAGTATTTCGACTATGCAATCGTTTATCTCGACGGTCTCGCCGCCGATAACGAACTGCCCGATGAACTGCGGCAACTGATTCCGTACGAAAAAGCGCTGACGCTCATCGAGAACTCGCGGATTTTGCGCAACCCGCAGCAGCAACTCGATTTATTGACACAGGGGGAGGCGTTTCTCGCCGAGTTCGTCAAGAACAGCCCGAATCATCCGCGGGCCGGCGACGCGAACTACGAGCGCGCGACGATCATCCTCAACAAGGCGCGCGTCGAAATTCAGCAGTCGCGGTCTCCCACCAACCAGGGGGCCAAAGGCGAATATCAGCAGCGGGCTCGCGACCTCATCGGTCAGGCCCGCGCGATTTTTCAAAAGGCGCGCGACCAGTACGAAGCCCATTGGAAGACATTTCCGACGTTCATCGACCCCGCGAAGGAACCTGGCCGGAAGGAGCAGCGCGAGGCGGCGGAAATTCAGTTGATCAAGGCGTCTCTCGACCTGGCATTATGCACGTACGAAGAGGCCCAAACCTACAACAACGACGACCCGAACTTTCGCCGTCTTCTGGGCGAGGCCGCCACGCAGTTCGAAGCGCTGCATCAGCAGTACCGCAGTCAAGTCGGCGGACTGTATGCCCGGCTGTGGCAGGGGAAGTGTTTCGAAGAGCAGGGCGACCTGCAGAAGGCCATGGGGGTCTACAACGAATTGCTCGCGCATCCGGGAGACAGTCCCGCGCTCCGCCGTCTGAAAGATCAGACGCTGCACTTCAAGCTGATCGTGCTGAATAAAGAGGAACGCAAAGACCACCAGCTCGTGGTCAACATGGCCGAGGAGTGGCTGAAGGCCAATAACGTCGCGGCGCGAACCCGGGTTGGCTTGGGAATTCGCTGGGAAATGGCCCGTGCGTACGAAGCGTTGGGCGATGACAGAACGGCCGAGAAAGGGAACGCCGAACGCAGTTGGCGCAGCGCCCGGACCGAGGCTCAGAACCTGTTGCGATTCCCCAGCGAGTTTCGCGACGTTTCGATGGCCATGGTGCAGCGGGTCGATGGCAAACTCGGTGGCCGAGATCGCCGGCCTGAGACCTTCGATCAGGCCTACGGCCTGGCCCGCCAGATGGTCAACGAAATCAAGCCGTTGCGAGATGCGGTGAGCGCGGCCAAAGCCGCGAAGAAGCCCGCCGCCGAGATCGCCAACGCTGAAAAGGACGTCACGAATAAGCTCGCCGAGACGGCGGCGATGTTCGAGACGGCGCTCGAACTGATATCGCCCAAAGACGACCGAAAGAGCCTGTCGAACGCTCGTTATCTGTATGCGTACGTCTTGTACCTCCAGCGGAAGAACTACGAAGCCGCGATTCTGGGAGATTTTGTCGCCCGCACGGCCGATCGCGAGGACGGCACGCTGGGCCTTGATGCGGCCTACCTGGCGATGGGAGCCTACGTTCAGGCGTTTAACGACATGCAGCAGCGGAACCAGGGAGACGACGCCGACCTGGGTTTCATCGTCGCCGCCTGCAATGAAATCACGTCGCGGTGGCCGGAGAGTGACCGCGCGAACGATGCCCGCATGCAGTTGGGCCGAATCTTCACCACCCGCAAGGAGCCCGTCGAGGCGGCCAAGTGGTTCAGCCAGATTCCCGACACTGATGCCCGCTATGCCGAAGCCCAGATGTCGGCGGGCCAGGCGTTCTGGACGGCTTACCTGACCGAGGCGGTTCGACCGGCCGACGAGCGAGCGCCAGCCGATCAACTGACCGCGTGGCGGACGTCGGCCAAGCAGCATCTTCAGTCCGGCATGGACAAAGTGATTGCCACGATGCCCAAGGAAGGGGCCGCCCCGGACGAACTGATTGCCGGTAAAGTCTCGATGGCGCAGATTCTCGTCAGCAACGGCCAGGAAGCCGAAGCCATCAAGCTGCTGACCGTGGATCCGCATGCCGTCGTGAAAGCCGTGGCTGTCGCCGACGAGACGAAGCGTCCTGATAAAGGGGTGCAAAGCCGCATTTTCGCGACCGAAGCCTACAAACTGCTGCTGCGATCGTACGTGGGCGCGGGGAAACTCGACGAAGCCCGCGCCACGATGAAGACGCTGGAATCGATCGCCGGGGGCGACGGCGGAGGCGACGTCACGCAGCTTTACGTGGAACTCGGCCGGTTGCTGAAGTCGGAACTCGACCGTTACCGCGAATCGGGCGAGACTGAGCAGTTCAACCGCTTGATGAGCAGTTTTGAAACATTCCTGGGGGATCTCGCCGGGCGGACCGAAGGGCAGACCTTCGGCAGCTTGAGCTGGATCGGCGAGACGTATTTCGCCCTCGGCGAAGCCAGTTCGGCCGACCCCAGTAAGGCCGATGTCTATTTCGACAAGGCGGGTAACGCCTTCAACGACATTCTGAAGAACGCTCAGAATCAACTGAACTACGCCCCGCCCGGGCAGTTGCTGGTCGTCAAGCTGCGGCTGGTGTCCTGTCTGCGAACCCGTAAAGATTTCGAGGATGCCCAGAAGCTGGTCGCCGAGGTGCTGACCGAAACCAAGGATGACCTGAAGGTGCAGTCGGAAGCGGCTCGCGTCTACCAGGACTGGGGAAGTTCGGGCGACTCGGGAACCGAGCAGTATCTGCTGACGGCCATCAACGGCAATCCCGAGATTGGGGCCTGGGGCTGGGGCAATCTGGCGAATCGGCTGCAAAATACGCTCAGCCGCGGGTTGCGTCCCGAGTTGCAGACCAACTTCCTGGAGGCTCACTACAATTCGGCTCTTTGCCGGAAACGCTACGCGGAAACGCTGACGACACCCGACGCGCGGGTTCTGGATCTCGAACGCGCGGAAATGGAACTCGTGGCTACCGCGGCGATCACGAAGGACATGCCGGAAGAGTGGCGAGATCAATACAACAAGCTCTATCGCGACATTCTGATGTCGGCTGGGAAGCCGCTGGAAGATCTTCCCGAGGGGGAAGAGTTCGCGACCGTCGACCCGACACCCACGACTCGCGATGAGGAGACAGCCGCTGCCGTGCCACAGACGGTCACACCGATGGCCGCACAGAAGTCTGGCGACAGCAGCGCGTATGTGATGTTCGGAGTCTTCCTGGTGCTGGGAGTTGCCGCCGCCGGATTTCTCGTCCTGAAATCGGGTAGGCGTGCCAGTCCGGCTAAGGCTCTCGCAAACGGAGCGAAGATCGACGTTGGTCCGATCTCGGTGGGTGATGCCTCGGCCGCTGCATTCGCGGTCCCTGCGAAAGTAAAGTCCCGGCCGACGGCCACGCGACCTGCTCCGCCCGCGGCCGGGTCGACAACCCCCTCCGCGAAGCCACCATCGCGCCCCGTAGATTCTGCCGCCAAACCGGCTGTTCGCCGGAAGCCGGAAGAGCCCGGCGCTCAGGCCGCCAAGCCATCGCGACCCCGTCCTCCGAAGTCCGAATCGTAGCGTCACTTTGAGACTTGCCCCCCCGGTACTGACGATTTGTGCCGCGTTGAAACACAGACAAGACAGCCGTCAAAACTTTTCAGCGGAAACTCGCCCATGCTGATGTCCTCACTTCGTGCAATCTGTCTGCCGCTCGCATTGATCGCCTTGCCCGCCGTGGTTGCCTCAGCAGCAGATATTGTGAACGTCCGCAGCAGCAAGCAGCGTCCGGCTGGCGAGATCGTGGCGGTTTCGAAAACCGCGCTGACGATCAAGCCCATCACGGGGGCCAACATCGAAGTTCCGGCGAACGATGTGATCTCCATCGAATATGAGGACGCCCCCGCCGACTTTCGTCTGGCCCTGTCCGACGAGACGGCGGGTCGTCTAACCGAGGCGCTGGATCGCCTCGCGAAGGTCAAGGCTGCGAACATCGAAAACAAAAATGTTCAGGCCGATGTCGCGTATGCCCAGGGACGCGTGCAGGCACGCCGCGCCTTGGTGGACGCCGCCGAGCAGCAGGCCGCCATTGATGGTTTGACCGCGGCCCAGAAGGCGTTTCCCGATTTCTACCGCTATTACGAGTCGATGAATTACCTGGGCCAGGTGCAACTGGCCCGCAAGGATTTCGCCGCCGCCCGGACGGCATTCGACGAACTCTCGCAGGCGCCGTTTCCCGACTTCAAACTGGCCGGCAAGATTGCCTCGGCCCGGATTCTGATGGGAGAAGGAAACACGGCGGGGGCGATTGACGGGTTTCGCGACGTGATCAACACGGCCGGACAGCAACCGGTGGAGCAGGCCCGCCGGTTCGAGGCCATGCTGGGGCTCGCGCGTGGCCTGATGCTGGAAAACAAACATGAAGAGGCCCTGACGACCCTGCGCGATGTGACACGCAACGGCCCCGCGGATGATGCGCCGCTCCAGGCCGAGGCGTTCACGTTGCAGGGGACATGCCTCGAAAGCCTGGGACGAACGAAAGAGGCCGTGCTCGCCTTTCTGCACGTGGACGTCTTGTTTCCGGGCGAGTCGGGTTACCACGCCGAGTCTTTGTATCATTTGTCGCGATTGTGGAAGGCTGTTCAGCTTCCTGAACGCTCGCTCGACGCCCAGGCCAAGCTGGAATCGAAATACGCCAATAGCGAATGGGTCAAGAAGCTGTCGGCAAATTGACCGGTTGGCAATGTTTCAGGCGCGAGGGTCGTCCCGGTTGGCCGACGCATCCCGCCCAGCTTGAGAAAAAGTGCCGCTTGTTGATGCAAGTCCTGTTCTCCAGTCTGGTAACCCCCGTTTCACGCATCTAGAATACGGTTCTTTTCCGCCTTGGCCGTGGCCGGGGAGATCCCCTTGTTCGCGGGGGGCGCGCCGGGAATCAGGAAATCGAATCATCCCCCTAGCAGGTCTGTCTCATCCGAGAGTGAGGACAACGAACGTGAAGTCGACTGTTGAAATGCCCGCGCTGCCCGTCGTCGCCACCGCCAGCCGTCGGCTGGCACTCGCCGTGTTGAGTCTGACGCTGCTTGCCGTCGTCTCGCTCGGCGGAGAATCGGTTTTTGCTCAGGAAGCGGCTCCCGCCGCGGCCGAAGCACCTGCCGCCGCTCCCGCCGCGGCCGAGCCGGCGCCCGTGGAGGAGCAGAGCTTCCTGATGTGGATGATCGAGGCCTCCGGGCTTTTCGGGTTCTTCATCATGCTGGTGTCGTTTGTCATGGTCGCATTAATCATGATGATTCTGCTGCAGCTTCGACGCGGCAACTATCTTCCTCCGGACCTTGTCGAGCAGTTCGAGCAGAAGCTCAACAGCAAGGATTACCAGGGAGCCTACGAACTGGCCCGCGCGAACGATTCGTTTCTTGGGCGCGTTCTGGCCGCCGGCATGGGGCGGTTGTCACGCGGCTTTGACGAAGCTCAGGCTGGCATGCAGGAAGTCGGCGACGACGAAACCATGGCCATGGAGCACAAGATTGGCTACCTCGCGCTGATCGGCTCGATCGCCCCGATGCTCGGGCTCCTCGGAACGATCCAGGGGATGGTTATGAGCTTCCGCGTCATTGCCCTCTCGCCGACGACCCCCAAGCCCAACGAACTCGCCGACGGTATTTCGACGGCTCTCTTCACCACCCTCGAAGGACTGGTCGTCGCGATTCCCGCCATCGTCTTCTACGCGGTCTTCAAGAACCGCCTGCAACGTTTCGTCATGGAATGCAGCTTCGTCGCCGACGGACTGATGGGACGCTTCCAGACCGCTGGCAAGACGGCTTCGCGTCCGGCTGCCGGTGCCGCTCCGGCCACGGCAGCGGAATAGCCTCCGCGAACAGGCGTTGCGCGTTCGGCTTCGACGGTCTCCCGGTTTTGTACGGTCCAAAGCAGCACCATGAAGAGAACCAAGGTCGACACCGGCTTCACCGAGCCGGACATGACGCCCATGATCGACATCGTCTTTCAGTTGCTGACGTTCTTCATGATCGTCAGCAACTTTGAAAGCACGAAGGCCGACGAACGCGTCAAGCTCCCCAAGGATGTTCTTGCCAAACCCCCCGAGAGTCGTCCCGAGGAGGAGTTGGTGCTCAACTACGGTTTCGAGCGAAATGCGAAGGGGGAGATCACCAATCCCACCCCCGTCCTGTTTTACAACGCCGAAGATATCCCGCTGGATCGCTTTAAGCCCATGCTCGAGCAGGAACGCCGACTGTTCCTCGCCAAAGATGGTAACAAGGCCCTCGATAAAGTGACGGTTACTTTGCGCGCCGACTCCGAGGTGCCGACGGGACTTGTCCAGGGGCTCATCAAGGTCTGTCAGGAAGTCGGCTTTAGCCGGTTTGCCTTGAAGGCCACGCAGGAAGATTATTGACCGGGCTCGTTTAGCGTCTGCCGCCCGATGTGTGAACTTGCATCAAGAATTCCGGCTGGTGTCTCGAAGTCGTCGGGAGCCAAGTGGATGACCGGCTCGTCCCGACGAATCTGAAACGACTGCAGGAAGAGTTTCTCATGGCTAAAGAGAAGCGACAGACCGCGGGAGTGTCCAAAGTCGACATCCCCATGGCGCCGATGATCGACATCACATTCCAGTTGCTGATTTTCTTCATGTTGAACCTGAAGATCGTGGCCCCGGAAGGGGACTTCAGCATCAACATGCCGATCAGTCCGCCCGCTCAGTCCGAAACGCCTCCGCCGCCGATTCCCCCCATTAAAGTGGGTCTGCGTTCGGACGCGAATGGAAATCTGACTCAGTTGACGATCGGCGGCCGCAGCCTGGGGAACGACGACCTCGCGTTTGATCGACTCAACGGCGAAATCCTCAAGATCATCGGTCGGCCGAACAATCCGCTGACGAAAGACGTCGAAGTCGAAATCGACGCCGACTACGAGCTTCACTATCGCTACGTGATTCAGGCCATCTCGAAATGCACGGGGCGGCTCGACCCGCAGACCAAGCAGATGATCCGCTACGTCGAGAAAATCAAATTCTCGCCGCCGAAGCAGCCTGCGGCCTGACGTCTCGCACACTGCTGAAAAAGATCATCTAGTAACCCGAAGCGTCAGCGAGGGACATTGTGTCCTCTTCCTCGCCGACGCTTCGGGTTACTGCTTTGATCAACGACCTCGGCAAGACGTGCCGGCTCGGTTTCCGTGCCGCACTCACGCGGAGCGAAGCCGGGCCGCTTTCAAGGCGGCGTCGAACCGTTCTCGTTCGCTCTTCAGCGCGGCAGCCGGGTCTTCGGGAACCTTCCCTTCCTCGAGCATCAGCCAGCCGGAATAGTCGATCCCCACGTACAGGTCGAGCAGCTTGTCGTGCGGATAAGTCTCTGATTCCATGAGGTGGATGTGGGCCGTCTGGCCGAAACGGTCGCACACCATCCGGAAGTTGGCTTCCAACCCGTCCCCCTGCAAATCCTGGGGATTCGAGTTCCAACAGACGCCGACGTTCGGATGCGTCGCGATGTCCATGATGCTCTTGATCGTCGGCAGTTCGGCACATTGACCGTGAACCTCCAACCGCACCTGCTGTCCGAATCCTTCCGCGAATTCGCCCAGTTTTTGCAGAGATTCGCCAATCTGGGCGATCGTCTTTTCGCGCGGCACGTCGGGCCAGAAGCGGTCGGGCTTCACCTTCACTCCCGAAGCCCCGATGTCGTGGCTCAATTCGACAAACGCCTTCGTCGCTTCAATCGCGGCGGCGACTTTCGCGGGATCCGGGTTGTCGAATCGCTCGTCGCTGCCGATTCCCACGCAGACCACCGAACTGTCGGCGAAACGCTTGCGGACTTCGTCGCGTTGGGCCGGGCTCAGACTCGGTTCGACGCCGTGCTTATGCGTGGTCCGCAATTCGACTCCGCCCACGCCAGCCGCTTCGCAATTGGCAATCAACGTCGGCAGATCCCAGTCCTTCCCCCACTGGTAGGTCACGAGCCCATACCGAATGTTGGCCCCCTTCTTTCCCTCCAGATCGCTCTGGCCGCGCGCGAACGACCAGGGAACAAGGGCCGCCGAAGACGCGACGGCTGAAACTTGTAGAAATTGACGACGGTCCATGAGGAATCTCCGAGGGGCAATTGAATCGTCCTTAGCCGCGACCCAACGGGGAGCGCGTTCATTCCGCCACGCGAGTGTAACCGCTCCGTGGGCCAGCCGTCATCCACCCAGTGCCGTCCCGACCTGGTACACAAAGACTGCGGCGGCGTATGCCAACAGGGTCATGTAGCTGAAAGCGAAGACCGGCCAGAACCAACTGTTGGTCTCACGGCGAATCACCATCAGCGTTGCCGCGCATTGCGCGCAGAGCGCGAAGAAGACCATGATCGAGACGGCCACGGGAAGCGTATAGACCGGCCGACCGTCGGGCCAGGTCGCCGCCCGCAACGCTTCGATGAGCGTCGGCGGATCATCGGCGACATCCTTTCCCAGACTATAAATGGTTCCCAGCGTGGCCACGATGATTTCCCGAGCCGGGAACGAGGCGATGACCCCCACGCCGATTCGCCAGTCCCAACCCGCCGGTTTGACAACAGGTTCGATTACCTGCCCGGCGCGTCCCAGGAAACTGGTGGTCAACAGGTGCTCGCTTTCCTGGTTCAAAGCCGCCCGCAGCTCGTCGGTATTCTGTCCCGCTTCCTCGGCGGCGGCGATCTGGGCAATCAGTTGCTCTTCTCGCTCGTGGTTGCCGGGAAAATAGCTGGCGGCCCAGATGAGGATACTGGTCGCCAGAATCAGCGATCCGGCCCGCATCAGGAAAGAACTGGCGGCTGACCAGACCCGACTTAAGACGATGCGCGGCGAGGGCCACTTGTAGTTGGGAAGCTCCAGCACGAACGGCGGCGTTTCGCCCTTGAAATAGGTCTTTCGCAATAGCCACGCCACTGGAATCGCCACCAGCGCGCCGAGGGACATCATTCCAAACAGCACCAGCCCATGCAGCCAGTTCCAGTAAAGTCCGTTAGGCAGGATGAAACTTCGCTCCGGAACCAGGGTGATGACTCTCTCCGGAACGAATGCCGAAATCATCAGCAGATAGACCGGAAGCCGGGCCGAACAGCTCATGAGCGGAGCAATCAGGATCGTCACCATGCGATCGCGACTGTTTTCGATGGTTCGCGTCGCCATCACGCCAGGGATCGCGCAGGCAAACGATGACATCAGCGGCACGAACGACTTGCCGCTAAGTCCCAGCCGCGTCATCAGACGATCCATCAGAAATGCAGCCCGGGCCATATAACCGCAGTCTTCCAGGACCGCGATGAACAGAAACAACAGGACAATCTGCGGTAGAAAGACAAGGACACCGCCAACCCCGGCAATTGCCCCATCGACGATCAGGCTGCGCAGCGGTCCGATCGGCAACAGGTTCCCGACGGCCTTGCCCAGTTCACCCTGTCGTTCTTCGATCCAGCCCATCATCGGATCGGCCAGGGTGTACAGGGCCTGGAAGACGATGACCATCAACACGCAGAAAACCAGCAATCCCCAGACGCGATGGGTCAGAAAGCGATCCAGCCGATCGGTTGTCGTCGTGATGTTCGACGTGCTGCCGCGATCGACGACGCCGTCCAGAAGTTGCCGAATCCAGGCGTAGCGCAGTCGGGCTTCCATGGTGGGCACCCGGCACCCCGCTTCAGCCAGCCTCTGTCTCGCCTCCGTCAGTGACGTTTTCAGGGCGGGCCGCGCGTTGCCGGTCAAATTCAGTTCGGTCTGCCCCCCCACGTCGATCAGGAGTCGCTCCAGCAGAAAATCGGGAGCCTTCTCGAACTCCGGATGGGACCGCAGTCGTTCCACTTCGCGCGAGAACGCCTCGGGAAAGAGCCGAACGGGAGGCCGTTCGGGGGTGTTCGTGGAAGCGCGGATGGCCTTGCGGACTTCCTCGACATTCACGCGACGATGAGCCTCGCAGGGAATGACCGCGACACCCAGCCGACGCGACAGTTCGTCGACGTTGATCCGCGTCCCCCGCTGCGTCGCGACGTCCCAGAAGTTAAGCACCAGGACGACCGGCAAACCGAGATCGAGAACCTGACTGACCAGGTACAGATGGCGATCGAGGTTGGAGGCATCGACAATGCAAAGGACTGCATCAATCGCGGCGACATCCCGCTGGCGCCCCAGCAGCACGTCGACCGACACCATTTCATCAAGACTGCGCGGAGCCAGGCTGTACGTGCCCGGCAGGTCGACAAGTTGGATGATTCCAGCCTCGTCGCGGAATCGGCCAATCTTCTTTTCGACCGTCACGCCCGGATAGTTGCCAATGTGCGCCGCCATTCCCGTGAGGGCCGAGAACAGCGTGCTTTTTCCAGTGTTTGGATTGCCGATGACGGCGACGGTCAGGGGAAGAACGCTCACGGCAGGGGCAGTCTATTGGGCGGGGGCGGGCGAGAGAGAAACGGTCGAGGGGAAGCTCAAACCGTGGTTTCCTGAGGGGCGACAACCACGCGTTCCGCTTCTTTGCGACGTAGCGACAGCCGGTAACCGGGGAGTTCAAATTCCAGCGGATCGCCCAACGGGGCCGATCCCAGGAACGTGATCCGCGTCCCTTCGATGACGCCCATTTCCAGCAATCGGACCGCGATCGTGTCGTCGCCACGAACGTCCTGAACGAGAGCGCTTTGTCCGGGTTTCAGATCGGCAAGAGTCATCAGGAGGGACTTCAAGGGGATCGGGTGATCGAGACAAGGACAGTCGCCGCATCGTCGAGCCGTAGCGACAGCCGCTGGTCGCCGAGCTGAATCAGGCAGGGGGAGCCGGGACGCACCATGGCAACCGCTCGATCCGCATGGAGGCCGAGCTCATGCAGACGGTGGACCAGATGCGGATCGCCGTCGACTTCGGCAATGACACCCGATTCACCGGGCCGCAGCATTTCGAGCGGAACAAGTTCGGTCAGGGACTGCACGGGGGGCTCGCGGGATTTTTGAGATTCAGTCTCAACTCTGGTTATCGTATCGCGGCTGCTCGACCCGTGGTACTCGTTCCGCACAATTTTCCATCGATGGCAGACGAACATTCGCCACGCTACGCTTTGACGCGAGTCTGGCCACGAGGAACTTCGCACCGGGGAGTTAGCCGTTCCATGAAGGTTCTTTGCACCGCCTTAAGCACCGAGACCGGTCCGCACTTCGAACTGCTGGCAAACGCCGGTTTTCAGGTCGACGTCGCCGACCGAAGCCGCAATCTCTACGACGCGGCCCAGTTGCTTCCCGTCTCCAAAGGCTACGACGCCGTAATCGCCGGATCGGAGCCCTGGCCAGCCACGCTGCTGGAACAATTGCCCGAATTGCGGGTTCTCTCGCGCACCGGCGTCGGTTACGACGCCATCGATCTGGCGGCCTGTGACCGACTCGGGATCGCCGTCGCCACGACACCGGGCGTCAATCACCATGCCGTCGCGGAACACACGATTTCTCTGCTGTTCGGCGTCGCGAGGTTGTTCCCGGCTCGCGATCAGAACGTGCGGGCCGGAACGTGGAAGCGAATTTCGACACCCCGGCTGATGGGCCGCACGATCGGGATCGTCGGCCTGGGGCGAATTGGCCGGGCCGTCGCCACGCGTGCGCGCGGACTGGGTATGAACGTCGTCGCCTCGGATCCGTTCCCGAACCTTGAATTTGCCGACCAGTGGCAGATCAAAATCGTTCCCTTTGAGGAACTGATTCAAACAGCGGACTACGTCTCGCTTCATCTCCCGATGGGGCAGGGGACCCGACACCTGATGAATGCCAAGACATTCGCCGCGATGAAGCCCGGCTCGATCCTCATCAACACCGCGCGGGGCGGGCTGGTCGACGAAAATGCCCTGGTCGAGGCCCTGGAATCGGGTCACCTGGCGGGAGCCGGCCTGGACGTCTTCGATCAGGAACCGCTCCCCCTCACCAGCCCGCTGCTCCGGTTCGACAACGTCCTGTGCAGCCCTCACATCGCCGGTCTCGACGACGAATCGCAGTTCGACACGCTCACGATGGCGGCCGACACGATCATTCAGCTTCGCGACGGAGGCTGGCCGACCGAGCGAATTCGTAACCTCGCCGGCGTCAAAGGATGGGCGTGGAAGCGGTAAGGTCAACGCGTCAGACGGGCGTGAATCAGGCGCGACAGCCAATTTTGAGCAAGACATTGGCCCACAGCGCCTGATCTCCCGTCTGGATCGTCAGGACGTGATCCGGCGACATGACGGCCTCATAGAACTGCCATTTGTCGATCGGTTCCAGCACGAGGGACGTTCCGGCTGACCGGAGAATTTCGCGATATTCGCTCCAGACCGGCGGATCGCCAGCCTGGGCATAAGGGTCGTCGGCGGGAATCCCCATCGTGTGAACATGATCGACGGGGACGGCCGTCAGGAGTGTCTCCAGCACCTGCGAGACCGTGACGAGACCCGCTGCCAGGTTGAGAGAAATCAGCGTCGCATTCGGCCCCTTTTTCGTCGAGGCCGGATAGTTGCCATCCGCGATGAGAATCCGCGCGTGATGCCCCGCGCGGCCCAGCACGGCCAGGATCTCCGGATGAATGAGCGTCGACTTGAGCACGGGAGCGCCTCGCCTTCAGAATCTCACTGTTGGGTCCAATACCGCACCGCGCGGATCGTTTGAGCCGCAGTCGCTTCGCCGTCCGGAAGCGGAAAGGCCTCGGCTGACAGGTAGCCGGAATAGCCGACCTCCTTCAGCGCCCGCATGATCGGCCCAAAGTCGGCATGGCCAAAACCCACGGCACGGCGGTTGGTGTCGACGAAGTGGACGTGTCCAACGGCGGCACCATGCGCCCGAACGGCATCCGCGACGTTGGCTTCTTCGATGAAGAGATGAAACAGGTCGGCCAGCAGTTTGACCTGAGAACAGCCAGTACTTCGCAGCAGATCGACCCCTTCGCCAAGTGTTCTGCAAAGATTCGTCTCGTATCGGTTGAGCGGTTCATAAATCAGCGGGACGCCAAAGCCTTTTGCTGTTTGCTCAAGGTCGATGAGTGCTTCGCCCAGCCACCTGAGCGCCTGTTCGCGGGAAACTCCGTCGCTCCAGCGTCCCTGCATCGATCCGATAATCGCGGGAGCGCCGAACGGCCCCCCATATTCGATCATCGATCGAATGAAGTCGCGCGCCTCTTGGCGGATTTTGGAGTCGGGACTGGTCAGCGACAGTTTCCGCACGACCCATCCGGCCCCGGTCCCAACGGCCGCCAGCGACAAGTTGTGATCGTCAATCAGGTTTTTGAGCGTGGCAGCGGGAACCGTGAGCGGATCGGGCGCGAATAGCTCGATCGCGTCAAACCCGAGTCGCTCGGCCGACGCACACGCAGCGGGAAGGTCGTCCCAGAAAACAAACGGTCCACCATGCGCCGCTTCGACCAGACTGACCGTGACTGCCGACTTCATTCCGGGTTCCCGTGGCGAATTTGGACTGTCAATCAGGCTCTTGACCGATCCGCCGCAGGATACCGGAGCGATCAAGCTGTCGAAAGGAACTCGTCCGCGAGGAAGTACGCGTTAGAATAGAACGAAAGGAGATTCGGATGGACCGCGAACCCGCCCTCGACCTGCTGGAGTCACAACACGCGTTTCCCGGCAAGTTCCTGTTCAAAGTCATTGGCCGGACAGACGACCAATTCGTGGAACGGGTTGTCGCCACGGTCCGTCTCGCCCTTGAGCACGACTTTGATTCGCCTTGGGAACTGAAAGAGACGGCGAACGGCCGACATGTCTCGGTGACGATCGAGCCTTGGGTGGAATCGGCCGAACAGGTCTTGGTTGTCTACGATTCAGTCCGTCAGCTCGAAGGTGTCGTCATGCTGATGTAATGACCGACCTTTAGCCGCGACCCAACGGGGAGCGCGCTCTTCTCTTCATCCAAGAAGCTCATTCAGCCGCTGAAAGCGAAA
This sequence comes from Planctomycetaceae bacterium, assembly GCA_019636285.1. Taxonomy (GTDB): domain Bacteria; phylum Planctomycetota; class Planctomycetia; order Planctomycetales; family Planctomycetaceae; genus JAHBXV01. The sequence continues at coordinate 83,035 of JAHBXV010000020.1, read as the reverse complement.
CTCAAAAATCGCCAGCACGTCGTTCCGCACAAACAACCGGTGAACGATTTCCCCGCCGGGGACCGCGTATTCGACGCGATCCCGAACGAACGTCCCCTGGTCGCGTTCCTCGAACGTGTGCTCGTGGTGCCACAATCGATAGGGACCAATCACCTGTCGATCGATGAAGCGGTATGGCGGCTCCCAGGTGGCGATCTCGCTGCGCCAGCGGATCGGAATGCCGCGCAGTCTCAGCCGGTAGTCGATGAGTTGCCCCGCCTGCATCGCAATCGGCGCGGGAGTGAGGACGCGAAACTTGAGGATGGGGGGCGTGATCGTCTCGAGGTTGAACGCATCCGCGAAGAAGTCGAAGACTTCATTCAGAGGCCGCGGCAGCCACTGCTCGGTTTCCAGCACGTGATGGCCCCGCCGCGACGGATGCGGAGTCAGGTGAATCATGGGGCACAACTCCCGGTGAGGACTCAACGTCAATCACTTCACAGGAGTTATAGTTCGTCCGCCCAGTTCAACCAGTGGGTTGGCGCCGCTGGAGTCTTTCCCAGAAATCCGGCCACGGCAGAGTATTCACGACATCCTCGCTCCGCAGCCCCGCCCGACGGGCCTGATCGACGCCATACTCCAGCACATCAAACCCATTCACGCTGTGCGCGTCGGAATCAATCACGATTGGAATCTCAAGATCGCGCGCCGCGGCGGCGTGGACGTCGTCCAGGTCGAGGCGTGCCGGGTTCGCGTTGATTTCCAGCCACGTCCCGTGGTCGGCCGCCGCCTTCAGGAACGTGTCAAAGTCGATGTCGGCTCCCGCTCGATGATTTATCATGCGGCCTGTCGGATGACCAATGGCATCGACGTGGGGATTCCGGATGGCATTGAGCAGCCGTTTCATGATCTGGTCGCGCGGCTGCTTGAGGCCGTAGTGCAGCACCGCGATCACCCAATCGGCTTCCGCCAGCACATGGTCCTCAAGGTCGAGCGAGCCATCCTCGAGAATGTCGCACTCGATGCCGCGCAGGACGTGAATCCCCGTCAGTCCGCGACTGATCCGCTCGATCTCCTGCCAATGGGCCAGCAACCGGTCAGCGTCCAGGCCGTTCGCCATGGTGACGCGCTTGGAATGGTCGGTAATCGCAATGTATTTAAGCCCTCGCTCTTTGGCGGCATTCGCCATCTCGGCAATCGACGCAGTTCCGTCGGTTGCCGTGGTGTGCATGTGGAGATCCCCCTGCAAGTCGGCTCGTTCGATCAACCGCGGCAGCCGGCCAGATTCGGCCAAGGCGAACTCGCCCCGGTTTTCCCGCAGTTCGGGGGGGATCCACGGCAGCCCGATCGCGGCGTAGACATCCTCTTCAGTCGCTCCGGCAATTTGGACGTCGTCGCGAAAAACACCGTACTCATTGATCTTCAGGTCACGCTGCTGAGCCATTCGTCGAACGACGATGTTGTGTTCTTTCGAACCGGTGAAATACTGCATCGCCGCCCCGAACGATCCCGACGGGACGACGCGCAGGTCGAGCTCCATTCCATTTCGCAGCCGGACCCGCTGTTTGGTCTCCCCGCGAGCCAGCACCTTTTCCGTCAGGGGATGCGCTGCCAGGCGGTCCATCAGGGCGGTTTCGTCATCCGCGACTGCGAGCAGGTCGAGATCGCCGCAGGTCTCGCGGCGACGGCGGCAACTTCCGGCGACAGCAACCTGGTGCGTTCCGGGGACTTGGCTGAGATCGTGCTCCAGCGCCTCGGCCACGTCGCGGGCCGCGGAAATGAAGTACCGCTTCCCTTGCTGATCGAGCAGTGCCAGCCCCTCCAGGATCGACTGCGCGGTCTTCTTGCCGAACCCCTTGAGTTCAGCGACTTTCCCCGACTCAGCCGCCACCCGCAAATCGTCGAGCGTGCGAACATTCAGGTCGTGAAAGAGCGTGGCGACCTTTTTCGGCCCCAATCCAGGGACTCGCAACATCTCATGAACACCGGTGGGAACCTGTTCACGAAGTTCGGTCAATGCCGGGAGTTCGCCGATGGTGACGAGCGTGACGATCTTCTCGGCCAGATCCTTGCCGATCCCCTCCAACTCCGTCAGGTCCGCTCCTTCGGCGATCAGCGTTTCGAGGCCTGACGAGAGATTCTCCACCGTCCGCGCGGCGTTGCGATAGGCCCGCACCCGAAAGCTATTGGCGCCTTGGATTTCGAGCAAATCGGCATATTCGGTCAACTGGGCCGCGACAATGGCGTTCTGCATGGGGACAACTCAGGATGAAAGCCAAGCTGATCGTGCCGAACCTGGTTGGGACCGGGTCCGGGTATCTGGCCGGTGTGCGTTCTCCAAATCGCTCCGATGGCGGAAGATTCTGCGCAAAGTGTCAGAAGTTGCCGACAGCAAACTATTGGCACTGCGACATGTATGGGATTTGCATTTGCCGCGTCACGCACGATGCCGACTTTGTCGATAATTAACAAGACCCATGGTGTTTGCCATGGGTCTTGTCGTTTTGATGTGAGATCGGGCGACTTTCACCCCGCCCGAATCACGCTCGCATCAGGGATTTCCTGATTGGCGAGCTGCGCGTAAGGCCCGATTTCGCACGCTTCGCCGATGCGGGTGTGGCCTGTCAGGTAGCAGAACGGGTGGATCACCGTATCGCGGCCGATTTCGACTTGCGGCTCGATCCAGGTGTTTTCCGGGGAGACGATCGTGACGCCGGAGACCATCAGCCGCTGAAGCGTTTCCTGCACCAGTTGACGGGAGACTTCCGCCAACTGCACGCGGGTGTTGACCCCCATCGCTTCGATGATGTCAAATACGGGCGCCGCGACGACTTTCTCTCCACCGGCGAGTAGATGCCGCGGGCAGTCGGTCAGGTAGTATTCGCCCTGGGCGTTGTCGGTTTTCAGGTGTTCGAGAGACGCCAATAACTTTGCGGCGTCGAATGTGTAGCAACCTGTGTTGATCTCCTGGATCGCTTTCTGCTCGGCGGTCGCGTCTTTTTCCTCGACAATCCGCTCGAAGTCATTGTTCGCGCCACGGACGATACGGCCCAGCCCCTGATTCGCGGCAGTCATCGCCGTCCCGATCACGCAGGCGGCGTGGTCATTTTCGATCGCGGCCAGCATCTGCTGGAGAGTTTCACTCTTCAAGAGTGGCGTATCGCCAGCCAGAACCAGGACGGGGCCATCATGGCGGGCGAGTTGCTCGCGGCACATCATCACGGCATGGCCGGTCCCCTTCTGCTCTTCCTGCAGAGCAAATTCGAGATCGCGGCGCTTTGAAAGGGCTCCCTGCACGAGATCCGCCCGGTGGCCGACCACCACCACGGTTTTCTCGACGCCCGCCCGGCGCAGCGCGTCGAGCACGTGTTCAATCATTGGACGGCCGCAGACGTCGTGTAGAACTTTGGGCAGAGCTGATTTCATCCGCGTGCTCTTGCCGGCGGCCAACACGATTCCCAGGGCGGACATGCGGGTTCCCTCGAACGATTGAAAAAAGAGCGCTCCGCGGTGGGTCGCGGCTAAGGTCGTGCGCGACAAATCTAGAATTCGACGCCCATGCGGAACTGGAAAGCGTCGTCGCCGTCGAAGCCGTGTTCGATGCCGCGCTTGAAGTCGACGTTTCGCCCGTAGACATAGCCGAATTCAAAGAACTTGTCGTACCAGCCGTGGTCGCTGCGGACACCCACCGAGAGGCGATAGTCCTGCAACTGCATCTGCTCGCGCTGGCCCGATGGCGTCCCGATCTGGTACTCCTCGACATGATATTCATTGTCGACATAGAGCCAGTGGGAGCCGTTGAGGAAGTTCCCCATGAAGTAGCTGATACGGCCCTTGGGAAACAGCAGTCGGAATTCCCAGCGATCGTTCGGTGTCCAGACGACCCCGGCATAGGGGAGGTATATGTCATGCACGCGATCGAGAAACCCGAAGCCGAGGACCCACATGAATTCGGGCGTGCTACGGTAGAACATCATGCCGTTGACATCGAACTGCCAGGCGTCGGACGACAGGCTGTTTGCGAAGTCGCTGTTGATCGACGGGTTGAAGTTAAATTGATAACTGGCCGGTCCGTTGCCGGGTGAAGCCAGTTGGAAGTTCCAGCCCAGGCGATAGACCGACCCCGGAATGTCCGAGGTGTTGGGCCCTTCAAAGGTCCGGGCACCGAACTGGGGCGTATGCGACAGAATCCACCCGCTGGAAAGTGGAGCCGTGTACTGTAACTGGAAGTCGTACGATTCATACCCAAAGCTGCCGACGTCGGGATTGTTTGTCCCCGTTTTTGGCAAGATGCCGAACTGAAACCGGGGCGTCAGGCCGAAGCGAAAGGGCTCGGGGCCGTTCAGCGGCGTGATGGGACCGGCCAGGCTGGGATCCATGAGAAATGGATCCTGATACTGCGGAATCGCATACGGAGATGGCAACCCGCCCTGAAAGCTTGAGTTCGGATCGATGATCGTCGGCTGTTGAGGATAGGGTTGCTGCGGGTAGGGCTGTTGTGGATACGGCTGTTGGTACGCAGGAGGGGGCGAGCCGAACGCGGGCGCCGGCTCGAACGTCGGCGTCTGCCCGCGGATGGCGGCAGCCAACTGTGGCGAAAACTCATAAATGGGCGGCACTTCCGTATGCCCCGCCTGACCGGGCAGGACCGACAGCAAGACCATCCAGACCGACGCGAGCATGCTGTCCCTCCAGCACACGACCTTGTGCGAACCGGCGCGAACCGCCGATTCAAGCCGCCAGTCTGTATGCGGAAGGAAGGGAAGAGGTCAATCGCAAACCGGCCAAATCCGCCGGTTCGCAGCCTGTCCGATAGTCCGAATCAGCATTCCGTCAGCAGGCGGAAGGGATCCGAGAAGAGGCTGCCGAGCTTCACAATAAACCGGGCGGCATCCGCCCCGTTGACCACGCGGTGATCGTACGACAGCGAAAGCGGAAGCATGAGGCGTGTTGTCAGTTCCTCGCCGTCCAGTTGAAGCTGCTTCTGCGACCGCGACATGCCAAGAATCGCGACCTCCGGCCAGTTCACGATGGGCGTAAAGGCCGTTCCCCCGATGCCGCCCAGATTGGTGATCGTGAATGTTCCGCCCATCATGTCCTTGGGTTCGAGCTTGCGAGCCCGGGCCTTTTCCGCGATCTCGCCGAGTTCCGCGGCGATCTGCAGAATCGTCTTCTTGTCGGCGTCGCGGAGAACGGGGACGACCAGGCCATTGGGCGTGTCGACGGCCACGCCGACATGATAGTACTGCTTCAGGACCAGTTCCGCCGACTTGCTGTCGTAGCTGGAGTTGAACTGCGGGAACTCTTTCAGGCACCGCACGACCGCCTTGATGGCGATCGCCGTCATGGTCACCTTCGGGCCGTTCTTGCCAAGCTGTTCGACGAAGCGTTTCCGCGCCGCTTCCAGATCGGTCACGTCGACGAGATCGTGTTGCGTCACGTGCGGAATGACCTGCCAGGCCATGCTCAGGTTATTGGCGGCGGTCTTCTGCAGCTTCGTGAACGCCTGACGTTCCACCGGACCAAACTGGCTGAAGTCGGGCAGGGCGGGAACAGCGATTCCACCACCTCCCGAGCCCCCGTTCGATCCGGCAAAGGCCCGCGCCACATCTTCCGCCGTGATGCGACCGCCCGAACCGGTGCCGGTCAGCGAGTCGAGACGAACGCCGAGTTCCCGCGCCAGGCGGCGCGTGGCCGGACCAGCGGCGATTGGCAGACCCGACGACGACGCGGGAGCCGGAGCCGACGCACGTGCGGCAATCGGTTCCGGAACCGTCTTCGTCTTGGCTGGTGCTTCAGACGATTCGGACTTCGTTTCCTTGGTGGCCGACTCGGACTTCGATTCATTGTCCGTATGTTCCGCGGCACCGTTGGACGCACTCGATTCGCCGCCATCACCGTCAAACGTCAGGACAACCTGGCCAACCTTGACCGTGTCCCCCTTCTTGACTTTGAGAGCGCCAATCTTGCCGGCCTGCGGCGCGGGGAGTTCCATGACGGCCTTGTCCGTCTCCAACTCCATCAACACCTGGCCTTCTTCGACGGTGTCTCCGGGCTGAACGTGCAGCTCGGCGACGTCCGCCGATTCAATTCCTTCGGCCAACTGCGGCAGTTTGAACTCGCTAGCCATCTGCGTCGGTATCCGTTTTGTCGGTCGCTAATTCTGGAAGCGGCCATTGGGACCGGCCAACAGGGCCCGTCCAAGGGGGGCGGCACGTCGTGCGAACGCCCCGGGGGAGGCCATTCCCCCGTTTGATATCAACCCGGTTATGCCGTCGCGGGATCGACCTTTTCGGCATCGATTTCAAGCGTGGCCAGTGCCTGCGACAACTTGGAGGCGTCGAAACGGCCTTCCCGTGACAGGGCCACCAGCGTCGTGTACGCAATGCACTCGGCGTCGATTTCAAAGTGCCGCCGCAGTTCCTTGCGGGACTCGCTGCGGCCGAAGCCGTCGGTCCCCAGCACGACATACTGGCCGGGGACGTACGGCCGAATCTGCTCGGCGACCAACTGCACGTTGTCGCTCACCGAAATGATCGGCCCCTTGATCCCCTCTAGCTGCGTCTCGATGAAGCCGCGTCGCGGAGTCTCAGCCGGGTGAAGCCGGTTCCAGCGAGCCGCAGCCTGCGCCTCACGCTTCAACTCGTTGTAGCTGGTCACGCTCCAGACATCGGCTTCGATGCCGAACTTCTCGGAGAGGATCTGTTTGGCTCGCAAGGCTTCGCCCAGAATCGGTCCACTTCCCAGGAGTTGCGGACGAGTTCCACGGTCAGCCGCGGACTTCGCTTCCAGCGGGTAAATGCCCTTGAGGATTGCTTCTTCGATCCCCTCCCGCTCGGGCATCGGCGGCTGTTCGACGTTTTCGTTGTAGACCGAGAGGTAATAGAAGACGTCTTCGTGGTCCGCGTACATCCGCTTGAGACCATCGCGGACGATGACGGCCAGTTCGTACGAATAGGCCGGATCGTATGAAATGAGGTTCGGGACCGTGCTGGCAATGAGCTGACTGTGGCCGTCTTCGTGCTGGAGTCCCTCTCCGTTCAGCGTCGTTCGGCCGGAAGTTCCCCCGCAGAGGAAGCCCTTGCAGCGCGAATCGGCGGCGAGCCAGATCAGGTCGCCCACGCGCTGGAAGCCGAACATCGAGTAGTAGATATAGAATGGGCACATCGGGAGGCTAAGGTTCGCATAGCTGGTACCGACCGCCACGAAGGACGACATCGCCCCGGCTTCGTTGATCCCCTCCATCAGCACCTGGCCGGTCTTCGACTCCTTGTACGCGACAAGGCTGCCCGCATCGACCGGCGTGTACATCTGCCCCTTGCTGGAGTAGATGCCGAACGTCGCGAAGAGCGTCTGCAACCCGAACGTCTGCGCTTCGTCAGGAATGATGGGGACAATCTGCTTGCCGAAGGACTTGTCCTTCATGAAGAACTTCATCAGTTCGCCGAGGCCGACGGTCGTCGAGGACGTCCCGCCGAAGAGCTTCTTCAAAGAGCCGAGCGTGCTCTCCAGATTCGGGATTGCCCAGCGTTCCTCGGCCGGGTGCCGTGCCGGCAGGAATCCACCGAGAGCCTCGCGATGCTTCCTCAGATACTGCATTTCCGGGCTGTCGTCGGCCGGCTTATAGAACTTCGCCGCGATTGCGTCTTCGTCCGACAGCGGTAGTTCGAAGCGGTCCCGGATTTGGAGCAGGCTCGCATCCTGCAGCTTCTTGGTCTGGTGGGCGGTATTTTTCCCTTCCGCCTCCTGGCCCAGACCGAAACCTTTGATCGTATGGGCCAGAATGACGGTTGGTGCCCCCTTGAACTCGGTGGCGACCTTGTAGGCGGCGTAGATTTTGGTCGCGTCGTGACCGCCGCGGCGCATGTGGTTGAGCTGCTCGTCGCTGAGGTGTTCCACCATTTTGAGGAGTTCCGGCGACTTGCCGAAGAAGTCCTTGCGAATGTAGCCGCCCGTCTCGGTCACGTACTTCTGGTACTGTCCGTCGACGACTTCTTCCATGCGTCGCACGAGCGAGCCGTCGGTGTCCTTCTCGAGAATCGGATCCCAGTCAGCTCCCCAGATGACCTTGATGACGTTCCAACCGGCCCCCCGGAAGATCCCTTCCAATTCCTGGATGATCTTCCCGTTGCCGCGCACCGGCCCGTCGAGCCGCTGCAGGTTGCAGTTCACGACCCAGGTCAGGTTGTCGAGCTTTTCACGAGCGCCGAGCGTGATCGCTCCCAGCGATTCCGGTTCGTCAATTTCGCCGTCGCCCAGGAACGCCCAGACCCGCGACTTCGAGGTGTCGAGGAGCCCACGATGGGCGACATACCGCAGGAATCGAGCCTGATACAGCGAACAGATGGGGCCCAGGCCCATCGACACGGTGGGGAACTGCCAGTATTCCGGCATCAGCCAGGGGTGCGGATACGACGACAGGCCCGATCCACGCGGAAGTTCCCGCCGGAAATTCTTGAGCTGATCTTCGGTCAGTCGACCTTCGAGAAAGGCGCGGGCGTATGGTCCGGGAGAGGCGTGCCCTTGGAAATAGACCATGTCGCCGGTGTGGTCTGCTGTCTTGGCATGGAAGAAGTGATTGAAGCCGATTTCCACGAGCGCGGCGGAGGAGGCGAATGTCGCAATATGTCCGCCGACCCCCGAGCCCGATCGGTACGCCTGAACCACCATCGCCACCGCATTCCAGCGGATGATGCTGCGCAGCTTGCGCTCAAGAGCGAGGTCGCCCGGAAAGGGGGCCTCGTTTTCGACCGGAATCGTGTTGACGTAAGGCGTCGTGATCGACGGGACGATTGGCACCCCGGTCGACTGGGCGCGCGCGATCACCTGGCTCAGAAGCTGGGCGACAGCGTCGCGACCATAGCGATCAAGGACGCTGTCGAGGGCTTCATACCAGTCCTCCAACTCGGTCCGATCAGGGCCGACATGACCATTCTGGCCGGCGGCGGAGAGCGTCGACTCAACACGGGAAGGATTCTGGACTGAGAGCGTACTCGCCATGCGCGATTCGTCCTGTGATCGGGCAACCAATAAAATCTGTCTCTGTCGAAACCCACTGGGAGTCCGCAAGATCGTGGCGACTCTTTCCGCCACTGGCTCACAGTCGAATTCGACACTCACGCGGGACCGGCTTTGGGGATCCCTCCGCCGACTTCGCTTTCCGCGATGTGAGTGGAGAGCCTCGCAAGTCGGCGGATGTTCAACGATCCGCCAGCCCAATGCGTGCCGCGCCGATCACCCACCCGCCTTCGGATTATAGAGAGAACCTATCATGGAGCAATAGGTTGCGTCAATTCGGCAGTCGCGAAGCTTGGCCCGGTTCGCGCGTTCGGAAAAGTCGGGGAATTCCCGAAGCGTCGCCGTAAATATGAGAACATATGTATTCTATTCCTCTGGCGGCGGGTTGGCAAGAGCCGGGGAAACGTGAAACTTGCGACATGGGATACCGGAAAGTATTGTCTCGTATCGGTTTTGAAAGAATTGTCCCGCGACCGAACGTGTCGATGTCACGATAACTTTAGGAAATGCGAACAGAATTTCAGTCGCTCGGGAATGGCTCGCAGGCAGAGTACGAAAGTCCTTGGGAACTTGTCAGGAACGTATGTCCACATTATCGAGGCCGAGTTTCAGTCTGGCGGACTTGCGCTCCGGTTTCATGGTCTTTCTCATCGCGCTGCCTTTGTGCCTGGGGATCGCGGGCGCGAGCGGCTGTCCGCCAATTGCTGGTATCTACACGGCGATTTTCGGCGGCATCTTCGCGTCGCTCATCAGCAATTCGGCCCTCACGATCAAGGGGCCGGCGGCGGGGTTGATCGTCATCGTGCTGGGGTGCGTGACCGATAGCGCCGCCTTAGCCAGCGCCCAGGGAATGTCGGAAGCCGAAATCGCCATCGCGGCCTACCGCATGACACTGGCGGTCGCGGTTGTCGCCGGTGCGTGCCAGATTGGTTTCGGGGCGATGCGGGGGGGGATTCTGGGGGACTTCTTTCCGTCATCGGCCGTTCACGGGCTGCTGGCCTCGATCGGCGTCATCATCATGGTCAAGCAGATCCCGGTCGCGTTCGGCGTTCCGAAAGAGGCGCTCCTGGACGCGCAGCACCACGCGATGGAACCGCTCGATCTGATCTTCCATCTGCCATCGATTCTGCTGCACTTCAACCCGCTGGTCGCCATCGTGGGGTTGGTGGGGATCATCATCATGTTCGGTCTCCCCACGCTGTTTCCGAAGGTGGCGAAAAAACTTCCGCCGCAAGTTGTCGTTTTGCTGGTCACCGTTCCGTTGGCGATGTTCGTCCTGGGGATGCCGCGACCGGGGCAGCCCGATCGCGCCTACATGGCGATGGGGCAGGAATTTGTCCTGTCGGCGAAGACGCATCTGGTGAATGTTCCAGACAACGCGCTCTCGCAATTGTCGGAACGAGGACGCGGGCTCTTGGCTGGCAGCTTCTATCCGGACTTCGCCGTCTTACGGCACGCATTCGCGTGGAAATGGGTAGCTCTGTTCGCGATCATCGGCAGCCTCGAGTCACTGCTTAGCGCCAAGGCGGTCGATCTCCTGGACCCTCTCAAGCGCAAGACCGATCTCAATCGCGATCTGCTCGCCGTCGGTGTGGCAAATACGGCCGTCGCGTTCTTTGGCGGAATTCCCATGATCGCGGAAATCGTTCGCAGCCGGGCAAACATCGACAACGGCGCGCAAACCCGCTATTCGAACATGGTGCATGGTTTTTGCCTCTTGGCGGCCGTCGCGGCGATCCCCGGCCTCTTAAATCTGATCCCGCTGTCGGCGCTGGCCGCGATGCTGATCTTCACCGGTTTTCGACTGGCGCACCCGCGGGAATTCGTGCATGTCCTGCACTACGGCCGCGAGCAGCTGGTGGTATTTGTCGCGACCATCGTCGGTGTGCTGGCGACCGACCTGCTCATCGGCATTTTTATCGGTATCGGGGTGAAACTGCTGATTCACTACGTCAACGGGATGCCGCTCAACTCGGTCTTTAAGCCGATCCTGCAGATCGAACAGGTCGACGATGACACCTATTGCATCCGCGCTTCCAAGTCGGCCGTATTCAGCAACTGGCTGCAATTCCGCCGGCAGATCGTGACGTACGGCATTCTTCAGGAGAAGAACGTTATTGTCGATCTCTCGGACACCGTGCTTGTTGACCACTCGACGATGCAGAAATTGCTCGACCTGCGCGAAGACTTCGCGCGGGAACATCTGACCCTGACGATCACCGGCCTCGATCAGCATTCAAATCCCTCGCTGCACCCGGTGGGAACGCGGATTCGAATCCCGGCGGGCGAGACCACCGGTGTGTAGCCTGCCCGTGACATCGCACGCATGTCCCAGCAATCGCGGGGAGGCCGATCAACATTCCCGCCGGTTGAATCGGCGGGCGTCGCTCGCTCTGTTACACTTCTGAACGCTCAAACCCCACGCAGTGGCAGCGACTGCGCCAAAATCTCCAATTCGTGAGAATTGTCGGCGGGGGCTTTGATTCGGACTCCAGTCGTGTCGCGGCGTGATTGAACCGCGCGATGGTGAACAGAGAGGGCAGAAATGACGATTCAGTCGGTCTTGATGGACGGCCAGTGGCGGGCTTCGGCGGCGACCGAGTTCTTTCAGTCCGAAAATCCGCGCACGCAGGAAGCCCTTCCCGAACTCTATCCCATCAGCCCGTGGGACGAAGTCGATCAGGCTCTCGACGCGGCCGATCGGGCGTTTCAAACCGTGCGGGGCTGGCCGGGCAAGGTCTTTGCCGGATTCCTGGAAGCCTACGCCGATGCCATCGAGACACGGGCCAGCGATCTCATTCATCTGGCCCATCTCGAAACCGGGCTTCCCGTGCAGCCGCGACTGCAAGACGCGGAACTCCCCCGCACGATCAACCAGTTGCGTCAAGCGGCTTCGGCTGCGGCCGATGGTTCGTGGGCGCAACCGACGATCGATACCAAGTCGAACATTCGCGCCGTGCTTGGCCCTGTCGGGCCGACCGCCGTCTTCGGACCCAACAACTTTCCGTTTGCATTCAACTCGATTGCCGGCGGCGACTTCGCGGCTGCCGTCGCGGCAGGAAACCCCGTGATCGCGAAGGGGCACTCTTCGCACCCGGCCACGACGCGCGTGTTTGGGGAAGCCGCGCAGCAAGCGGCCGAAGCAACGGGAATGCCGCCCGGTTTTGTGCAACTGCTCTACCGCATCCGCCACGAAGATGGGGAACGGCTGGTCTCCGATCCCCGCTTGGGAGCCTGCGGCTACACCGGAGGGCGGTCGACCGGTCTGGTTCTCAAAGCCGCCGCTGACAAAGTCGGTAAGCCGATCTATCTCGAACTCTCCAGCATCAATCCGGTGGTCTTTTTGCCGGGAGCCGTACGTCAGAAGTCTGCGGAACTTGCCGAGCAGTTTGCCGGCAGTTGCCTGATGGGAGCCGGGCAGTTCTGCACCAGCCCCGGGCTGGTTCTGATGGTCGCGGGACCAGAGACCGAGGCGCTGATCGCCGAGATTGTCAAACGGGTGAAATCGGCGCCGGTTGGAACGCTCCTGGGGCGCGGAGTCGCCACGCATCTTCGCTCCTCAGTGGAAAAACTGATTATTGCCGGCGCGGAATGTCTGTGCGGCGGCAAGGTTGGAGGCGGTACGGGTTATTCCTATCAGAACACCGTCCTTCGGGCGTCGGGGCGACAATTCCTGGATTCGCCGGAAGCCTTGCAAGTCGAAGCGTTCGGGAACGCATCGCTCCTCGTCGTCGTTCGGGATCTGGATGAATTGGGAATGGTGCTGTCGAAACTCGAAGGTAATCTGACGGGGACGATTTACTCGGCGACCGATGATTCCGATTCCGCAGCCTACGACCTGATCGCTCCCGTGTTGCGACAGAAAGTGGGTCGTCTTCTCAACGACCGCATGCCGACCGGCGTCGCGGTGGTTCCTTCGATGAACCATGGCGGACCATTTCCGGCGACGGGGCATCCCGGCTTCACGGCCGTCGGCATCCCGGCGTCCATGCGGCGATTTGGGATGCTCCAGTGTTACGACAACGTCCGGCCGCATCGTCTCCCCGAGAGCCTGATGGATAAGAACCCCAGCGGAGCCATGTGGCGGCTGGTCGACGGCCAGTGGACCCAGGGAGATGTCGTCCCGGCCAGTTGACCGAAGTTTTCAGGTATTCCGCGTGATATTTCGTCGCGCGACGACGCCCGGTGGCACGATGACTCTTCGTGTGCCACTCGCTCTGCCAGTGTGTCTTTAGTTGATTGGCATTAACAAGATGCACTGGCGAAGCCAGTGGCACACACCCGTATCTTTCACATTGACAGATCGCCAGGGACATTGTGTGAACACCAGTGAGCAGCACATTCCGCTCAACCGGGATCCCGCGTTCTGGGGACTGAACCTGACCCAGTTCCTCGGGGCGTTCAATGATAATCTGTTCAAACAGATGGTCATGCTGCTGGCCGTGGGGCCGGTGGCCAACCTGCAGGGGATTGCCCTAGCTCTCTTTTCGGCTCCGTTCGTGCTGCTTTCCGGTGTCTCGGGAGTGCTGGCCGACCGCAACAGCAAGCGAACCATCATCGTTCAGAGCAAGGTGCTGGAGATCGTGGCGATGGCCCTGGGCGCGGTCGCTTTCTGGTTCAATTCCCTGCCGGCGATGTTCGCGGTCCTGTTTCTGATGGGCGCTCAAAGCGCGTATTTTGGCCCCGCGAAATACGGGATTCTGCCGGAGTTGTTTCGGGCCGATGACCTGCCGCGCGCCAATGGCAGCGTACTCATGATGACGTTCCTGTCGATCATCCTCGGCGTCACCCTTGCCGGCTGGCTTTTGGATGCCGCGAATGGGCGGATCTGGCTGGGGTCGGTCGCCTGCGTGGGGATCGCGATCCTGGGCACATACGTTTCGACGTGGATTCGCCGGACGCCTGTCGCGCAGCCCGATTTGCCGATCACACCATCGTCGTTCGCGATTCCTCCCGCGGTTCGACAGGAACTCGCGAAGCATCCGGTGTTGTTCCGCACGCTCGTCGCCACGTCTGTCTTCTGGTGCGTCGGCGGCATCTACATGGCTGGCGTCAACGATCTGGGCAAATTGCAACTGGGTCTGTCCGACTCGGCAACCAGCCTGCTCCAGGGGTGTGCGTCCATTGGGATCGGCGTTGGCTGTGTCGTGGCGGGGCGCCTGTCGCATGGCCGATTCGACGCGCGGCTGGTTTACGCCGGTATCTGGGGAATGATTGTCTGCCTGGTCGTGCTCGCCACGCCGCCTGGTCGGAATGGACCGCTACTGGGGCAAACAGCGGCGTCGATCGTTCTCGTGGTTCTCGGGTTCTGTGCGGGACTGTTCGCGGTTCCCATTCAGGTTTTCTTGCAGGCCATGGCGCCGGACGACCAGAAAGGGCAAGTCATCGGCACGATGAACCTGCTCAATTGGATCGGAATTCTGCTGGCGGGCGGCATTCATTTCGCCGTTGCCCGGACACTTACCGCAATGAATTGGCCGCCGGCGACCGTTTTCGCGGTGGGGGCGTTGTTGCTGCTTCTGATGGCCGCCTTTTTCCATCCGCGCTCGCAGATCCTGTTCACCGAATCGGACGTGGCATTGGCCGATGCAGCTGCGGCGAATGGGTGAGCGGCGCCGCATCGCTCGCTCGGTTTTCGCGCTGCCGTTCGAGCGTTACCATGACGGTGCGTCATTCGCCCGGACGGCTGGCCAGTTCCCGAGAGAAGGTTGTTTCGCCGTCCGCAGCGTTCGTGCCTTTGAACGGTGCCGTGAGGCGCTTCTTCGTTCTCCGCAAGGATCGTGACATGTCTACTTCGGCCGCCGAGTCGTCTTCGCTCAAACAGCAGATTCGCGAACAGGCCCATGCCAACCGCAATGCCCAGGAGAACAAAGACGAACTGAGCCGCCAGATCGTCGCGAAGTTCATGGCCTTGCCCGAGTATCAGTCCGGGGCCACGATCCTCTTTTATCTGGATGTCCGCAGCGAAGTCCGCACGCGGCATAGTCTGCAAGACGCGCTGGACAGCGGCAAGAAGATCGTCGTCCCGTTCTGCGTTGAAGGGAACGAGCTCGAACTGTTCCATCTGACCTCGCTCGATGAGCTGGCGGTCGGCATGTACAAGATTCTCGAGCCGCGCGAAGAACTGCGAAATCTGCCCGAGAAGCGCGTCGACGTGAAGTCGATCGATCTCATCATGGTTCCCGGTGTGGCCTTCGATCGTCGCGGCGGGCGAACGGGGCACGGCAAGGGGTACTACGACCGGCTGCTCGAAGATGCCCGGCCCGATACGCCGCTGGTCGCGCTCGCCTTCGACTGCCAGATGTTCGACGAGATTCCCATGCAGTCGCACGACGTCTTCATGGACAAGGTCATCACCGAGTCCAGCGTGTTCGACGGCCGGGGCCGCTCGCAGAGCTAGTGTTTTCGGCTTGACGTTCGTGTGCGACTGGCTCCGACAGTGTGCTTCGCACTCGTTTCCAGGCAGAGCTTGGGAACGAGAATGACACTTGAGTTCCGAAGAAAGGCATTCGTCTCGTGGCTGAACAGACGGTCGAGGTCGAAGACACGTATGCGGAAGCCTTTCGCAGTCTTTACGCGGAGATTCTGGTCACGGCTCGCGACCGCGTCTGGTTGGACCACGCCTGCCAGGCTGTGACAGGGAATGCTTCGAGCAGCATCTTTTGCGATTGCGAAGCGGGCGTCGATCGCTACGTCGGTCCGGGCGGGGACGGGTCGTTTCCGACTCCCGACGGTCGTCCCGGAGCCATCATTCAGTTTCATGTCCCCCGATTTCGCAAAGACCGCGTCGCGGCGCTCGAGCGTGTGCTGCTGACGCGAATTTCGCAGAACATTCTCACCTGCCCGACGACGGCCTGCTTCAACCTGCTCGACACCGACCCGTACTACAAGCTGGGCCGCAAGATCTCGTTCTTCGGCGATGGCCACCAGTTTCGCGACGAACGCTTTGGCCGCAAGGTGTGGGTGCTTCCCATCATGGGGGGCGAATTCGTTCTGGATCGCCGCTTTGGATTCGCCGACGGAATCATGGGGGGCAACCTGTGGTTCTTTGGCGAAACGCTCGATGCATCACTTGCCGCAACGGAAGCGGGTGTCGCGGCCGCTGCCAAAGTTCCCGGCGTCATCATGCCCTTTCCCGGCGGGATCGCCGCCAGCGGTTCCAAGGCGGGAAGTGCCTACAAGTTTCTCTTCGCGAGCACGAACCACCCCTTCTGCCCGACGTTGCGCGAAAAGCTGGGAGACGCGTCGCAGGTTCCGCCGAACGTCCGGTCGATCATGGAAATCATCATCAACGGACGAAGTCTGGAAGCCGTGTCCGAAGCGACTCAGGCGGCTATTGCGGCGACACGCACATTCCCCGGCCTCGTGAAAATCTCCGCCGGAAACTATGGCGGACGGCTGGGCAAAAGCTGGGTGTGGCTGCGGCCGGAACTCCATCAGGAAGCGGCCGGTTAGTCAGCGAGTCGGCCCACGGTGTAGCCGCATCGGTGGCCGTGCGAGAGTACAAGGCCGAACGAGCAGATGCTGTTATCGCTACCCGAAAAGACAGCCCGACACTACCGGTTGTGCGTGACGGAAATCTGCGGAATTCCACGCAGAGACGTCGTCGCACAGAGGCTGTGTCAGAAAAAAAGCATTTCTGACACAACCGGTTGTGCCTGTCAGAACCCTGCGGACGTCCAGGCGAACACCCGATTGCACAGAGGTTGTGTCAGACAAAAAAGAGGGTGGCTAACCGGACTTGAACCGGCGACCCCCAGATCCACAATCTGGTGCTCTAACCAGCTGAGCTATAGCCACCATAACCACCGTGATTCTATCGGCAAACGATTCGATCGCAAGCCAATCGAAACCGCGAAGATCGCCCGGCGGCCGGGACGCGTCTCAATTCGCGTCGAATCCCTGGAGGCGACCAAGGTCAATCGGGTGTCGCAGCGGAAAACTGACGGCGCCATCGCCCGCGACACCGGCCGTCACGCGTTCCAGGACGGCCCCGCGATAGGCTGTAAATTCCGGATGGTCAACCGCGCGTTCGATGCGGTCGTAGAGTTTTTGCAGATTTTGCGGGCAGTTTCCGGGAAGGCTCGCCAGGAGGGCCGCCGAGAGCTCCAGCAGTTCGAGCGTGGAGATCGCCTGTCGCGGTAATTTATTCAGGAACACCGCGCGGCCGGCGAGCGCGAGCGACTGCCGGGGGGACGATTCATCGTCGTCATCCGTCCCGACCGGACTGTCATCGGCACGCTCGGGGTCGAATAACAGCGGAATTGCCCACTCGGTCGCTCCCATCTCGCTGATGAGCAGGTCGCTCCAGCGCTCGCAGCGCCGACGCAACTGGTCGAGCACGGTCAGCGCGGCATGACAGGATGACGGAGCCGAAAGCATCAGCGACAGGATTTGAGCGCGAACCTGCGTCCAGCGGCGGAAGTTATTCGCCAGGACAATTCGCACATCGGCGTCGCAGTCATCGTCGTCGTCACCAGCCAGCAGGGCCGACCAGACGCGCACGCCCAGTTCCACGACAAAAAACTCATTCGCCAGCGGAATGAACTCTCGCTCCACGCGCTCCGAAAGA
This sequence comes from Planctomycetaceae bacterium, assembly GCA_019636285.1. Lineage (GTDB taxonomy): Bacteria > Planctomycetota > Planctomycetia > Planctomycetales > Planctomycetaceae > JAHBXV01. Next base: position 65,466 of record JAHBXV010000020.1, on the reverse strand, counting down.
TCGTTGGGAGCAGACTCCACGGCTGTCGAGAACTCCATGAGCGTGGCGGTCCAGGTTTGAAGGCACCGCCGGGAGTGCTGCCACATCGACTTCACCACCGCCCCGCGGCAGTTGAGCGGCCGCACGCCGAATGTCTGGCCCGCTAGCCCGCCCAGCCAGGCAAGATCGGCGAGCGCATCGAGGCTGGGCAGCGAGTCAGGCATATTTCTTCTCGAATGCGGACGACATTCGGCCGATGTCGCGATCGGCCGTGCCGTGCCCAATTGGCGACGGCAACGGTCAGGAACGCAAGAACGATGCCAATTCGCTCGCAACGTCCCGATCCGCCGAATCCCCTGTTAACTTCGATCTTTATTCCGATTTCGCGCGAACCCCGCGATGTCGCGCGGCCACGCGCGGGGGCTTCGACGTGGCGATTTGGCAACATCCAGGGGGGCGATTCTCCCACTCGAAAACTACGGGAAAACGTGGCCCGGCTCGTCGATCTCGTCCGCCGTCAATTCGCGAATGCGAATCTTGCGGAGACCGGCGACCGTGCTGAAACTGCAAATCCCCAGCGGCTTGGCCAGTTCGACGGCGGGATGAACCGAGACCTTCTTCTTGCGGATGTCGACCCCGAAAACCTGGTCATCATCGATCCAGCCCGAAATGAAGTCATTCCGGACGCGCAGTCGAATGCGATACCACTGCCCCGACTTGAAGCCGCGATAACTCGTCGTGTCGTTCTCGTTGGCGTACAGGCCGTCGATCGACGACAGTCCCACCACGCCACCGCCCCAACCCCCGACGACATAGCTGCACAGTGACTTCTCGACCGGGAATACGATCCCGCAGAAGAAGTCGCCGCCATCGATGCGGCTGGCTTCCAGTTCCAGTTCGTAGTTGGTCTTGGGGAGTGCCGCCCCGGTCCAATGCACGCCGGACAGCTCGGAGCCCTGCGCGAGGTGAATGGCTCCGTCGACGATGGAGACTTCTCCCTCCCCGCCAAACTCCACCGACTTCCATCCCCCGAGTTCCTTGCCGTCAAACAAGACCTTCCAGTTCTTCCCGTCGTCCTTGCGGGCGTCTGGTTTCTTGTCAGCTTCGTCGGCAGCCATCGCGACCCCGGCACCAAGGATCGCAAGAACGGTCATGACAACAGGCGCGCACCAGGCGACGGATTGGGTGAGGGCGGAAAATGGTTGACGGGGGAGGGCGTCCTCTGAATGTGTCGCATGTGGCATCGCGTCAGTTCTCCCGATTTCGCGGATCGTATGTTCTCTGTCGACCGTGCGACGAACCCATCTCTGCTCAGCGGTTCGCACACTCACGTAATCAACGATACCGGCTTCGCCGATCGGGCGGAACCTAACCCTGGCTCGAATGGCCGGACCGTCACCAGCGATTCGTGGCGCGGAGTTCTCCTGGTGAGTGATCGCGATATCAGAGTTGGCGACCTATGGCTCTAGAAACATTGCCACCGTTCGCATGAGGGCAGGGAACGTCTGTCCCGCAAAAAAATTGCACATTCTCGGACAAGACGTCAGAACCGAGCTAGGTTTGACGCGCGGAGTCGTGCACGGCGCGCTTCATCTCGGACCGTTGCGGACGCCCTGGGCCTTTTTTAGCTAAAGATCACCCTCCATGATCGAGTTGCTTTCGTTCGTCGCGGGCTTTGCCATCGCTCCCGTTGCCAACGGGTATGTCGTGGCGCTCGCGACGGTCTGTTGTGTTCAGTATTTCAATCACCTGATGAATCGCGGCCGCCTCAAAGAAGTGGCGCAGGGACTGCGTCGCGAAGTCGACGATTTGTGCGTCGAAATGCGCGATATCAGCCGCGACCGGACCATCAGCCGGCTCGAAAACCAGATCCTGCGCGATGTGCTCGGACAGGCCGAATTTTCCAAATCGCTCGAAGCGATGCTGAAGCGGTTCATTCCCAATCCCACCGACGACTTCGCCGCGATCGTCCAGCTCGATGCCAGCCTGGAAGCGGCCCACCAGTCTCGTGGTCTCGATGCCGAGTCCCTGCGCCAGTTGATGATCGATCCGGAACTGGTGACGCGCCTCCGGGCTGAACGCGGGCTGCTCCTGTCGGGTGCCGCCTTGCAGCGCAGCCGTCTCCTGAGCGGATTCAGCACGGAAGATCGCCGAAAAGTCTCGACGCTATACCTGATCGGGGTTGGAGATAACGAAGACCTGTTCGCCGTCCTCGTCACGACGCGATTGATCGGAATTGGCGTCGACGAAGACGAGCAGATCGAACTCAGCAAACGGCTGATGGCGACCATTGCCGGCGGTCTGCGGCAGAATCTGGAGTTGCGCAAGCAGGCCCAGCAACTGCAATTCACTCAGGAAATGCTCGAACTGCGCACGATCGCGGATGCCTCCGCCGATCAGCCCATGCGCATGATCGAGCGGTTTCTGTCGCGTCTGGTGGAACTGGTTGCCGCCCGCCGCGCGACGGTGTTTCTGAATCCCTCGGCCAGCGCGGAGAGCGCCCGAGTCCTGGTACAGGTCGGCGAACCCCTTGGACCCACGATCCAGAAGGCGTGGGAGTTGCACGAACGGTCGCTGGCAACGGTGGGGCTGGTCTACAACCAGATGACAGTCTTCGAGCGGTCGCAGCTCGAACGGTTTCAGATCGATTCGCTCATCAGCTCGGCGATCACGATTCCGTTGACACAGAATGCTCGAACCATCGGTCTGCTGGTTCTGACGCGCGAACATGCCCATCCGTTGCCCCCTGGTCGCCGTCAGCTCGTCGCCTGGGCCGGCGGAACTTTGTCGGCCATCATTCAAAACGCCTTGAGCCTGGCGGCGATGGAACGGGAAGCCAGACAGGACGGCCTGACGCACCTCGCGAACCGCAGAACATTCGACACCCACCTGAAGAAAGAACTGGAACGGATCGCCGACGGGCGGCTCGATGCCTGCTCACTGCTGCTGTTCGATCTGGATCGATTCAAGCTGGTCAACGACACGTATGGTCATCAGGGGGGGGACGCGGTACTGCGAGAAACCGCGAGCCTTTTGCGGCGCGAAGCCGCTCACCTGAGATCGACCGACCGCCTGGTCCTCGCCCGCTACGGCGGCGAAGAATTGGCCGTGCTGCTGCCGGGGATCAACCTTGCCGGTGCGATTCGGATTGCCGAGTCGTTGCGACGCGCGATCGAAACCACGCCGGTCCAATTCGAAGGCAAGTCGATTTCGATCACCAGCAGCGTGGGCGTTGCCGTGGCGCCCTATCACGGCGCCACGGCGTCCGAATTGCTGACCTCTGCCGACCAGGTGCTCTACCAGGCGAAGACGGAAGGGCGAAACCGGGTGTGCGTGGCTGCCGCCAGTGCTCCCGCTCCCCTGTAAGCCGCCATTCGGTAGCGGTGATTCGCGCGCCGCCAATCGAGTTCGCGTGATCGCGCTGAACGACTTCCTTCCCGGACGACGAATCTTCCCGAAAATTTGCGGGTGACGCGACCTGTCGGGACCAGCTACGATTCGTTCCGACCAGACAGTCGCGGCTGAGTGGACATCGCTCGAAAAGGCTGCCACCATCCGGGTCTTCGAGTGATTCCGCGTCCGTTCGGAAAAAGAAATCATGGCCGAGGCGGCTTCGGTGAGTTTACAGGAAATGGAAGCCGAGCGTCGACCAGCCCGCGTGATCGCGGTGATGCCCGCCTACAATGCGGCGGCGACGCTGGAACGAACGGTTGCCGATATCCCGCCGGGTGCGGTCGACGAAATCATTCTGGTGGATGATGGAAGTCGGGATCGAACGGTCGAGATCGCCCGGGAACTGGGCCTGACCGTGATTGTTCATCCGCAAAATCGCGGCTACGGCGGAAATCAGAAGACCTGCTACCGCGCCGCCCTGGAACGCGAGCCCGACATCGTCGTGATGATTCACCCCGACTATCAGTACGACAGTCGGGTGATTCCGCTCGCGGCCGAAATCATTCGGCTGGGGATTTGCGACGTGGTGCTCGGCAGTCGAATTCGCACTCGTCAGGAAGCGCTGGCCGGGGGGATGCCCCGCTGGAAGTATCTCGCGAACCGCTGCCTGACGCTGCTGGAGAACGTGGCGCTCGGGCAGAACCTGGGAGATTTTCACAGCGGCTTTCGCGCCTACCGTCGCGAAGTGCTGGAGGCGATTCCCTGGGAGGAGAACTCGGACGACTTCGTGTTCGACACGCAGTTCCTCGTCCAGTCGGTCTACTTCCGCTTCAAGCTGGGCGATATTCCCGTCCCCGTGCGGTATTTCGACGAGGCGTCCAGCATTAACTTCCGCAGAAGTCTCCGCTACGGTCTGTTGACCGTCTGGTGGCTGGTTCGTTACCTGCTCGCGCGGCTGGGCTTCGCCCGCAGACGTCATTTTCAGGCGAAGCCGCAGCCGCTGTGATGCCGCGCCACAATTGGCGCGGGAACCTGGGGAACGTCGGGCACGCGCTGCACCGCTGCCGCATTCCGCCAGAAAATCGCATCCGCGTGCGTCGCGAGCAATGGCCTCACGCGGATTCGGGCACCGGTTTCAGTCGAACGACAGTTCCACGACGCGTCCCAGAATCAGCCGGACCCAGCGGTACTCCGTCACGGTTTGGCCGTCACGCTCGAACTTGGCTTTGACGGCATAAATCTGCGGTAGCCCCGGGAGCATGGGTTCCTCCGACTTGAGCACCCACTTTTCGCCGGTCCAGGACGGCTTCAGGCCATCGGCGGTGACATCTGCTGATTCGGGGAGCGATACCTCCAGAATCCCCATTCGCGGATGGAGATCCTTGTCGATTGGCCGTGTTCGCACCTTGTAGGTTCGGCCGAGATTGCCGGGCGGTGGGGACATGCCGAATCGGTCGACACCCGGCGCTGCCGCCAATGCTTGCGGTGCTGCGTAAGGCGGCACGGTCGCACCACCTGGCCCGGCCCAGGGCTGCATGGGCGGCGCACCGCCAGCAAAGCCCATTTCCGGCATCGGCGTCAGAGCGGCGCCGGAGTACACAGCTCCGCCGCCTTGTTTATTGCACGGGCACCCCGCTTCCAGCGCGCCGCCAACCAGCAGCATCCCCAGCACAGGCAAACACACATCGCGCACCATCATCTTGAAGGCCTCGAAGTCGGGTCGAATCCCAGGTGGAAACTGTGCCGCGAATCATTTCGCGGGCGTGTCGCCACTGAACTCTAACCGCGCCCCGGGATGATGCCGCGGGCTGGAGCCAGCAGCCGGGAAATTCCGTACGATGAGTCGACGGGAGATGCGGGACCGCACTGTCACCGAGACTCGACCGACTGCGAAGACTATTCGTGCCGCAACGCTTCGATCGGATCCATGCGCGCCGCCGAACGGGCGGGGTAAATCCCGAACGCAATTCCGATTCCCACGGAGATCCCGAACGCGACCGGCAGGCTCCACCAGGCGATCTGCGGGTGCAGGTCGGCGAACAGTCGACCGGTTGGCGAATCGGTCGCGGAGGCTTCCAGCACGAAATTCAGGACGAACCACCTGAGGCCCGAAAAGGCGAACGGAGTCAACAGGCCGAACAACACGCCGATCAGTCCGCCGGATCCCGACAGCACGATCGTTTCCGTCAGAAACTGCTGAATGATATCGGACTGCCGGGCGCCGAGAGCCCGGCGGATGCCAATCTCCCGGGTCCGTTCAGTCACCGTGGCGAGCATGATGTTCATGATGCCAATGCCGCCGACAACAAGGCTGATGGCGGCGATCGACCCGAGCACGATGTTGAAAATCTGCCGAATCTGGTTGGCCTGCCGCAGCAGTTCCAGCGGAACGACCACGTCGTAATCCTGCTTATTGCGGTGGGTTCGCTCCAGCGACTCGCGGACGGCCTCCGCCGTCGGCAGCACGTCGTCGACGGAACCGACCCTCAGGGTAATCTGGTTGAGTTCGACCTGTTCGGCCGAGAACGAACCGCTCGAACGATTGACGACCAGATCGCCAATGCGGACTTCGCAGGTTCGCAGCGGGATATAGATGTCCTTGTTGAAGTCCTGTCCCGAAAGGCTTCCACCAATGGCGGCCGAGGCGGTACGGGCGCGAGTGACGCCGACCACCTTATAGCGCGATTCCTTCACCTGAATTGACTTGCCGACCGGATCCTCGAACGGGAACAGCGTATCGGCCACATCGGAAGCGATGACGGCCACGTTCGCCATCTGCGATTGATCCTGGTCGGTGATGAATCGGCCGCGCGCCAATTGCAGGCGATTCATATCGAGATAATCGGCCGTGCATCCCACGACGCGGGCGTTCAACTGCTTCTGCAGATACCGCGTTTCGCTGGGGATCTCGCGAATGGGGACGGCTCCCAGCAGCGTCGGCAGCGTCTCGACGAGCAGCCGATAGTCGCTGCGCAGGAGACCGTATTGCAGCACGCGCGCGCCGTTCGCATTGTTGCTGCCATCGAGGGGCGGCTTCTTGCTGACGACGATGACATTCGTGGCACCCAGCGCGAGAACCTGCTGCTGCGCCTGCAGACTGGCCCCTTCGCCAATCGCGAGCATCGCGATCACCGAATAGACGCCGAACACGATTCCCAGCATCGTCAGGCCCGAGCGCAGCTTGTGCAGCATCAGGCTCTTGAGCGCCAGTTGAACGGTTCGCAGGGTGTTGCTCACGGCGGGTTACTCAAGTGGAATGCGCTATTTGACCTCGGTCTCGACGCCAAAGAGTCCTTCGCTGGCGATCAACCCATCCTTCATGATGATCTGTCGTTTGGCCCGGCGGGCGACGGAGGTCTCGTGCGTGACCATGATGATCGTCCGACCCTCTTCATTCAGTTGCCCCAGCAACTGCATGATTTCTCCCTCGGTCGTCGAGTCGAGGTTCCCCGTGGGTTCGTCCGCCAGGATGATTTCGGGGTTGTTCACCAGCGCCCGGGCGATGGCCACGCGCTGCTGCTGGCCGCCGGACAACTGAAACGGACGATGGTCCAGTCGATCGGCCAACCCCACCTGTCCGGCGAGGAACTCACAACGCTCGGTGTCTTCCGCCGAAATATCGCGACGCCCCGGACGGTAGTTGAGCGGAACCTGGATGTTCTCCAGCACCGTGTACTGCGGAATCAGGTTGTACGACTGAAAGATGAAGCCGATCAGCTGATTGCGAATGGCCGACAGATCATCGTCCGTCAATTGACTCACATACTGACCGCCGAGGATATATTCTCCCGAGGAGGGGCGATCGAGGGCGCCGAGCAGGTTGAGCAGCGTGCTCTTGCCGCTTCCCGAAGAGCCCATGATCGCCACGTAGTCGCCGTGCGGAAAATCGATCGAAACACCCCGCAGCGCGCGGACGACGTGCTCGCCCAGGTGGTAGTTCTTATGCACTTCCAACAGGCGAGCCGCATAGCCGCCGTGGTCATCCGGGCTTCCGGCTCCCGATGGCTGTGGCAGCGGTTCGATCGTCGTCGACATGGCGCGAATCGCCTCGTGTTATGCTGCTCTCCGAATGGCCCCGCGGATTCTTGCGGCCAATTCCTGAGCCATTGCTTTGTCAGAGCAGCAGATTGTGCTCAGCCACCCGCTCCACCGCCGCCGCCAATCGCCGTCTCTCCGACAGGCCGGGCCTTGCGGGCCGTCTGGAATTCGTCCAGCGAAACGACCCCGTCGCCATTGGCGTCCCAGGTCGAGAAATTGCTCTTCAGCTGTTCCGGGAATTCGTCTTCCGAGAGATTGTTGTCCGTGTTTTTGTCCAGCCGCTTGAAGAAGGCGACCGGATCGCCGCCGGGGCCGCCGCGCCGTTGACCGGGCTGTCCTTCCGAGGTTCCCGGCGCGGCCGGGTTGCCAGCGGGGCCGTTCGCTGCCGGCTTTTCTTCATTCTTAGCCGTCGCCGAGGGGGCGTCGGTCCGACGCGCGAGCACCGGTTCCGGCAGCTTTTCCTGGCCGAATTTCGAGGTCAGGTCGGCAATCTCGGTCGAGAAATGCGTCTTCGGATTCATCACGACGCGATCCCCTTCGCCGATCCCGTCGACAATTTCCACCATGCGGTCGTTGGAGAGGCCAATCTTCAGCTCGCGCGACGCCACGCGATTCCCGGAGGCGACAAACGCGAAGTGATGCGTGCCGACGGTGATGACCGACTGCACCGGAACGATCAGCACATCGGGCCGTTCCTCGACCAGGACTTCCACCCCGGCCGTCAGGCCCGGACGAAGATTGGTGACATTCTCGGACGGTTCGTCGATCTTCACGACGACTTCGTATTCCTTGATGTCGCGATTCCAGAAGCTCGTCGCGGTCGGAACCGAGCCAACCGCCTCGACGACGGCTCGCAGCCGCTTGTCGGGATAGGCATCGACGGTGACCCACGCCCCCAGTCCCGGCCGAATCAGGCTGATTCGCGACTCGTGGACCCGCGTGACCACCTTCATCGACGACAGATCCGGCAAGTTGATGATGGCCTGCCGCTCGCGGACCTGTGTTCCTTCGTCAATCATCGGTTGATCGCTGCGGGAATCGCGGGGGTTGGCGTAGACGACCTGGCCGTCCTGGGGCGCTCTCATCACGCAACTGGCGACCTGGGTGTTCAGGCGATCGAGTTCCGCATTTTCAACCGACGCGGTCAATTCGCGGGCTTCGAGATCGGCCTTGGCCTGCGCGAGCGCTGCCTGGGCCTTGAGCTTGACGCGTTCCAGCTCTCGCTCGAACTCGCGAGCATTCGCCTCCAGTTCCTCGAGCGTTCGCGTATACGTGTACAGTTGGAGGAGCGACAGTTTTTCGCGAGCGACCGAGACGTCGATCTCGGTCTTGTTGACATTGATTTCCTCGACTTCGAGGTCGGCCTGCGTCTTGTAGCCCTTCTTGGCCAGTCGCTTGACGATGTCGCGCGAGTCGGTGGCCCGCGCCAGGTTCTGCTCCGCCAGTTTGACCTGCCCGGCCAACTCGTTCTTCTGCTGCTCGAAGTCCCCTTTCAGGAACTTTTCGAGATCGAGCTTGGCGAGTTTCAGCTTCAATTCGGCGGCGGCGATATCGCTGAGATTCTGCTGCTGCTGGATTTCAAGCTGCTTTTTGGCCTGTTCGAGGGCGGCGTTGGCCTGCGTGACCTTGATGCGCTGCGACGTGACTTTTTCCGTCAGAACCGAGGCATCGAGTTCGACGACGATGTCTCCCTCTTTGACGTGCGTCCCCTCCCGAACAATCTTCAGGATGGTCGTTGTTCCTGCGACGCTGCTCGAGAGCACCGAATTCTTGACGCTGTCAATCGTTCCGCGCTCGTTCGCGGTCACGCGCAACGTGTCGCGTCGCGTCAATTCCGTCAGCAGTTCCTTGGGCAACTCGCTCCGGGAGAACCACTCGGTCATCGAACCGTTCAAGGCGGACCAGGCCCCGATCGTCGCGAGGCCGATCCCCGCGAAAATGACCAGCCGCTTCATCGTTCGGGCTTTGGGAACGCGTGACGGCGGGGCCGCCGGCATGGAGGGGGGGCTGGAGATTGTCATTGGCAGGCTCACTCAGGGCGGGAGGGAGATCAGCAGGTGAGGCGAGCGACTGATAGATCGGATCTCGCCACAGACCCCGCTCATCGATCTCCATGATATCCATATCTCTGAAAATGTTAATCCGATTCTGTTCGTACTGAAGCCAAAGGTTAATCAAATCGTTCTGTGCGGCGAGAATACTGTTCAGGGCGTTCAGTAAGTTAAGGCCGGTGTTTCGTCCACTTTCGCTGCGTCCCCCGCCGCCACCCTGGCTGGTGACCGTGCTTTCCTCGACCGCGAGGTCGAATTGAATGGCCGCAAATCGCAAGTTCTGCCGCGCCGTCTCAAAATTCTGTTTCAGAACCGTCAACTGGCGCCATTCGGTACGAACGGCCAGTTTGATTTCATCCTCAAGCTGCATGTATTCCCGGCGAGCCCGTTGATAGGCGATCAGTGTTTCGCGATATGCATTTCTTTCCAGAACCTGGTCCAGCGGGGCCGTCATCCGCACGCCAACGCCGTAAGTGCTTCTGTCGCCTCGAAAATCGAACGGTTTGTTCCCTCCCGAGGTGCCAATATCCGCCTCGGCTACTAAATCTAACACCGCTTGAAGCCGATTGGCCGCGACTTCCATATTTCTTCGGGCGTCCATGACGCGGGCGCGGGAATTCATCAGGTCGAGCCGATTCTCGAGGGCGAGGCTCGTCACCTCTTCGATTGCCATATCGAAGTCTTGCAGTTCGATCAATTCGACGCGTAGACCGACCTGGACGGCCTTCAGGGCGGCAATCACTCGCAACAGCGCCTCGCGGTGGCTGGCCAAATCCAGAAAAACTTCCTTTCGAACCTCGAGAGTCGCGTCTTCGGTCAGCAGTTCCCGAATTCTTTGTTCTTCGGCGGCGATGGCTTCGAACATCTCGACCTGCCCCCGAAACAACATGGCATCCCGCGCGCGATTGCTTTCGAACTGCTCCTGCAGAACGGGATCTTCCAGCGCGGTCAGCCGTTTCGGCGCGATGTCGTCGACGCGCCGGAAATCGTCCCGAATCAGCGACAGGACGTCGTCGCGGATCCGGCGAACGGCTTCGTCGACGCGGATCGCAATTTTCTGAAGTTGAGCCAGGCTGGGGTCATCTTCGTTCACATCGGCCCATTCATTCACGAGCTCGGTGACTTCGAGTTCCGCCTCGGTCAACCGGCTGTCAATGAGTCGAAACTGCAGCAACAGACGGTTGTCGAGCGTTAACTGGAAGTCGGTCGGCAGGCCGAGTTGCAGCTTGTACTGATCCACCAGATCCTGCAATCGCTGTTCGGCCGAGAGAAGCTGCTGCTCCGACTGGGCGTAGCGGGTCAACAACTGGGCGACATCGAGAGTTACCACTTCCGATTGAATTTTGAACGCCAGTTCGCCGACGGCGGCGCGCCAGGCGGGATCGTCGCTGGCCGCCAGGAGGGCATCCCGCTCGGCATCGGTCATGCCGCCAGTCCAGAAAAGCTCTTGGCGGTTCTCTTCGTAGCGAACTCGCGGGGCGAGGTGATCCGGAAGGTTGAGTCCCTCGGGCATTTTTGTCAGTGCCTGCCGCACTTCGTCCGGGCGTACCGCGTACAGCGCGCGTTGTCGCTCGAGTTGCGTGAGCAGTTGCACGATGTTGTCGCGCTGGTTGCGCACCAACTGTTCCTGCCGCAGCAACCCCAGGTAGCCGCCGCCGGGGCCATTGACCACGGTGTCGGCGAAGAAAATCTTGCGAAAACGGGCCAGTGTCCGCACGTCGTACAATACTTCGCGTTCGCTCTGCGTGAGGTTCGCCAAAGCGACCTGGCGGCCGGCCCCGCTCAACAGGGGCTGGACAATCGAAAACGAGAGGATCGACGCCGAATTCGTCTGATTCGGGCCGGAAAATAGCCAAAGCGTGTTATTGGCCAGTTCCGCTGCCCACTGTCCGCCCGTTGGCAAAGCCTGCGAGACGCCGAACGCGGCTCCCAGCCCCAGATTGTCCGAGGTCGAACGCGTATGGTTGTAGTCGAGAGCGAGCGTGGGCTCCCGGCCGCCCGGGCCCAGGTACCGCACCTGGAACTGAAAACGGTCAAACGTCAGCAGCAGCGCCGACTGGTAGACGTTCTCGATCTGCGTCTGGTAATCGCGACTATGGATATTGGCGAGTTCGATCGCCTGCTCCAGCGTCATGTTCCGGAGTGTTGGGACGAGCGGCCGGTTCCTGGTCGACGATTCATCCGCCCGGTCGACTTGCGGAAGCAGCCGCGTCGGACCTTCATCCGGCTCGATCGCGAACGGCGCGATCCATTGCGGGTTCTCGACCGAAAACGACTCACCGAACTTGTGCCAACTCTTGAATCCCGGAATCCCGTTCACCATGTGCATGTACAAATGGGCGGAGGGGTCGTCGGGGGGCAAGGGGGGCGTGTCGGGGTCGAACGGATCGTAAAAACGGCTGCGGGGATCGGGTTCGACGGTCACCCGCGGCAGATCCCAACGCGGATCCCGCGTCTTCTGCAGAATCGCGTTGTACGAATCGAAGTCGGCCTGCGTCCGCCAGAACGTCCGCGAACACCCCGTCAACAGGGGGCAAACGAGGAGGGCGAGCCCGATGGCACGGCGGGCCGATCGAAAACTCTCGGGATTAGGACGGCGGCCCGTCGTCAAGGTTGCTCCACGTACCGGCATTCCTGACAACTCCGTAGCTCGTCACGAGCGCGTACTGCACGGAATAGGGGGACGGCCGCGAAATGTCGCGGTCGACTCTGTCTGTTGGTTCGGCGGAGCGATTGCCGTCAAAACAGGAAAAATCGTGAAAAGCTGGCTAACCGGCAAAGTCGCCGCATTCCGCATGGCGACGCATGCGGTCGGGCAGGGGCAGCCGCGGTGCCACGCGGCCGTACCCATCAATAGATTTCGACGGGCCGGTCCGGTCGAAACGGTCGAGCCGACCATCGGACGACTTGCAAAGATTGCCGGAGTTCGATTCGATAAAGGGATGAAAGACCGGCTTTGGACAGGCCGACCGCGAAAGTCCTGATGTTCGAGAACCCGGCATAAAGGCAACAGGTTCTTGAAGGGTAACGGGACCGGGCGGTATCCTTTTCGGAAATGAGAGCTGCCGGCGACGGCACGATCGGCCTCGTTTCCTCAAACAGGCGGATGGGTTTCATGAGTGCACCTCAGATCGAATTGAATGATCGTCAGCGCGACCTGCTCTTGCGCGGACTGCGGTTCGTGCGCAGCAGCCGGATGCTCGGTTTTCGCGAAACGCAGGACATCTCGGAAGAAGAACGCCAGGAAGAGCTGCGGGAAATCGCGGCCCTGCGGCAGTTGCTGGAAGCCGATTCGCAGCCGGCGACGGTTTAGTCGGTCGTCGCGGTAACCGATCCGGAACGCAAATCCTCTCCACGGTGAGTGATTCTGCTGTCCGCACTTCAGTCGAAGATTTACGAAGACCCGCGGAGACCACTTCCGCGGGTCTTTTTCTTGCAGAACACATTGGGACGAGCCTCGTCGCCCAGGGACGATGTGAGTCTGAATCGTGAATTCTCTGTCACGGCCGCTATCCGGGAAGCCGCATGTCGCACGCCGAGTTGCCGCCTCCCGCCGAACCGAATCCAGTCGCGCCGATGCCCCGATACCGCTTGCAAGACTGGTGCTTGCTGTCTCTGACGGTGATGGTGGCGGCGGTGCTGGTCACGGCACTCAAGCCCGTCTTTACCCCTCTCCTGGTTGCCATCTTTCTGCTGCTGCTTCTCAACCCGGTCGTTGACCGGATCGCGGGCCTGGGGCTGCCGAGGGGGCTGGCCTATGTGGTGATGACCGTTCTGGTCGCGATGCTGATTTATGGCGGTGCCAGAGTGCTGGAGACAAACATCCAGGCGGTCGCCGAGAATTTTCCCAGATACCGGTCGCGAACGCTGGAATTGATCGACTCGTTCGCGCGTCTGACGAATCTGGCGAACGAACAGGGAACGTTCGACTGGGAACGCTATGCGATCAGCGATTTGTTCAATGTCTCGGAACGCAGCCTGCTGACCCACCTGGCAGGAGCGACCTTCACCATCGTCGAGCAGGCGACGATGGCGGTCTTCTACCTTCTATTTCTCTTCATGGAAGCGGAGCGGCTTCCTGGACGCATTCGCAAGTCGCTGTCCGCCGAGACGTCGACCCGCGTGCTGGAGGCGATGCGCCACATCAAGGACGATCTCTGGCGATTCCTGGTGGTGAAGACGCTGGTCAGCGCCGGGCTGGGGCTTTCGACGGCGCTGATCTGCTGGGCGGCTGGTGTCGACTTCTGGCTGTTGTGGGGCGTCCTGATGTTTCTGGCGAATTACATCACCTACCTGGGGTCGATCGCCGCCCTCATTCCGCCGCTGTTGACGGCCCTCGTGCAGTTCGAAAGCCTGGGCCCGGTTATCCTGCTGGCCGTGGTGCTGGCCATCTGCCGGTTTGTCTGGATCGACTACGTCGAGATTCGCTACTCGGGACGACACGTCAACGTCAGCCCGCTCATTCTGCTGTTTTCCATCGCGTTATTGGGGTGGACGTGGGGTGTCGTCGGGATGCTGCTGGCGGTTCCGCTGGTGACCAGCGTTCGTATTGGCCTCGCCAGTTTCGAGGAAACCAGGCATCTGGCGGGTCTGATGAGCGATTCGTAACGCGATCGCCTCATTCTTCGGGCGAAGCACCTGGCAGCCCCCATGTGCTGTTGAAGATTTCATTGAACAGGATAGTTTCGCCGAATGTTCCATCAGCGCGCCGTTCGAAGCCGATGACGGCGATGTCGCCCAGCCGTGGGTAGAGCGTCGCGTTCGAGGCTTTGAATTCTGCCTCGTGGAATGTATGTCCCGAGTTGATGACCACGTAGCGACGCGGGTTGAGCGGATTCGGGAAGATCATCGCCAGCGCGGAATTCGCCGGGGCGAAGTTCTGGTTGTTGAGGGACAATTCGTCGCGCGTCCACGTCAGCGGGAGTGAACGGACAATCCGCGCAAGAACAGCGTTCGAACCCGGATCGCCAAACAGGATCAGGTTGTTGTCGGCAATGTCTTCATCGGTCAGCCGATTGTCCTGTACGACGGGCGGGCGACCGCGGAGCCATTTGTCGAACTCGGCCAGAAAGCGGTCTTTCACGAAGGTGGTGTACTCGGCATGCGAAGCATGCCAGGGACTGCCCGAGGGCTCGACGACGAGAAACGGTTCCATGAACGCATCGTCGATGGGGCCTTGCAGGTCGTGCCGCTTGCGGAGGCCGGGGCTCTCCATCAGTTGCCGGGACGCACGGTAATCGAGCCCCCGCCAGGTATCGCCCACTTTTTCGAAGTCGACGGAGGGTAACAGACCATCGGCTGCATTCCGAAGGGGAAGGGGATCGCCATCATCGATCCGGACGAACTCGGCGACGTCTCGCGACAAACTGAGCAGCACCACGTTCGTGGTTGAAACCTCGAGCACATCGTCGTCCGGATGAACCTGCGCTTCGACAATCGATTGCTCGTAGGGCACTCGCTGCTCGAGAATCGTGACCCAGTCGCACTGGTTGTACTTCAGCGTCCAGGTCGCGAAGCGAATTCGACCAGGAGCCGGATAGCGCGGTCGTCCGGCTTCAGTGTGCCGGGCATGAAACTCCTGAAACTCGCGAAAACTGTCGGGGTGCCATTTGTGTTCGACCCCAGGACCGACAAGTAACGGAATCTCGACGCCGCGTTCCTGGCCGAGGCGATGCATGGTGCTGGCTGCAAGCAACTGCTTATCCAACTCGCCGCCATATCCAATGATCGGGACGTTCGCCGCGTTCTCGACATAGTCGACCGCGTCGTAGATATGGATCAGCCGCTGATGCAGGGGGGACAACGGTGCCTTCAGCCCGAGGTATTCAATGGTGTCGACAAAGCCGGCTCCCGCTCCCACGGACGACCAGCGATCTGGATAATGCAGCCCCAGGTGCCAGGCTCCGGCTCCTCCCATTGAAAACCCCCACAGCGTGATGCGGTGGTCATCGATGCGGCAGACTCGCCGCAATGCCGACAGGGCTTCGAAGACATCGGTCTCGCCTGCCCAGCGGTAGGCATTATTCGTTCGGCCAAAGACATCAAGCTGCACCCATGTCTGGGCAGCAGGTTCCTTGGGAGTTTTGCCGTCATGCTGCTGGAAGAAGGAGACTTCGTGCAGGTTCGCGTTTCGGCCGTGTAGCACGACCTGTACCGGCCAGCGCGTCATCGCGTTCGGGTCGTAGTTGGGGGGAAACGTCACGGCAAAGGGTTGCACGGACTTGTCGATCTTCGACCGGTAACCCAAAACATGGGAGCCGGGTTCCGATCGCCAGGGGAATTTCCCCTCTTTGGCCAACGCGAGTCGGCCGGCGCCAGTCTCCAAGACCTTATGCGCGGTGGCGAGATCGGCCGGTTTGTAGAACTCGTCGTGACGCAAAAGCCATTCAACGGCTTTGGCACAGACAAAGACGTCGGCTTCCGCGTCGCGCGCGGCCGGAGCGGGTTGCCAGTCGCTCAGTTGCTGCTGAAACGCCAACAGCTTCGCGGCAAGATCGGCCTTTTCCTCCGCGGTCGGTCCCTCCGCCCGTGCCGTGACAGCCAGAGTCAACATGAGGCCAACCGCCAATCGAGCACTCATCGGGCGCAACCTCTCAAACTGGAGTTGAATGGCAATCACCGCTGGGATGGGTCTCAGGGCGAAGCAGTGGGTTCGGAGCCAGCATGGTCGCCGGAGCCGCCGTTCGCCAGTTCCTCGGCCCGAAAATCCGTGTTTCGATGACTGCCATCGCAAAAGGGCCTGCGACGGGAGCGACCACAGCGACACAGCGCGATATTCGGCTGGTTGGTGGTATCATAAATGTTGCCGAGGTGGTCGGTCAGCGTGAACGACCCTGTCACCAGCAGCGGGCCATCCTTGCGTGTCTTGATGACGACGGGACTTGCCGGTTGCTCCTGGGACACGATGCCTGCCTTTCCTCGAAGCGGTCTCACGATCACTGGACCATGCCGGCACGGTTCACGATTCCATCCTCGACAGGATGCACACCATGAGTTTTATCGATTTGAGTCAGGTCGCCGCCATCGAGCCAGTCCCCGGCTGCCGCATGCGCACGCCGTTCGGGCAGCATCTGATGCTCTCTTACCTGGAAATGGACGAGGGCGCGGAAGTTCCCCTTCACTCCCATCCGCACGAACAGGGGGGCGTGCTGCTGAAGGGCCGCGTCCTGCTGCGAATTGGCGACGAAGAACGGCTGGTGGAAGCCGGATCGCTGTTTCTGATTCCGCCGAACGTCTTGCACTCGGCGAAGGCGATTGGGGGGCCGGCGGTCGTGCTCGACGTTTTCAGCCCCGTCCGCGAAGACTATGCCGAACTCGCCAATCGATACATCCCGACAACCCCATCGCCACCGGCCGGCGACGGAGCCTGAACCGGTTCCCCCCGCCTCATTCGCTGGGCTTCTGGTCCGGAAACTGCTTCCAGAAGCGCTCCTTGAAGGGATTCACTTCGGGGCCGACAGCATCCTCGTTGACGAGGTCTGGCTGGATCGACTCCCACCATTCGTCATAGGCGGCCTCGAGTCGCGCGGCGACCTGCGGGTGCTTGTCGAGCACATTCGTCGTTTCACCCGGATCATTTTCCATGTCGAACAATTCCCACGCTTTCTGACCTTTTGTGTCCGCCGAAACCAACGTAAAGCGCGTGTTTCGGACGCGGCAGCGCAGATACTTGGACTCGCTTGCCTGGCCACGTTCCCATCGTCCGACATGGGTAAACAACATGCGGTCGGGCCAGGGAGCGGACGGATCGCGCAAGAGCGGCACCAGGCTGCGTCCCTCGACGGGGAGCGAGTCGGGAAGCTTGACGCCGGCCAGCTCCGTCAGCGTCGGGAGCAAGTCGATGTGCGCGGTGAGCGCCGGAATCTCGACACCTCGCGGAAATTGTTTGATCCAGCGGATGAAACAGGGAACGCGAGTCCCTCCCTGGTACGGGGTTCCCTTGGCTCCGCGCATCCCCGCGTTGAACAAAGAACCGATCGAATGCCCGTTGTCGGTCAGGAAGACCACGACGGTCCTGTCATCAAGCCGCCAGCGCTTGAGCATGTCGAGAAGCAACCCGACATTTCTGTCGATATTGGCGATCATCCCGTAATAGCGGGCTTCGTTTTCCTTCAAACCTACCCGCAGAAACGGCTCGGCGTACTCATCCGGGCACAGGTAGGGGGCATGCGGGGCATTCGTGGAAATGTACGCGAAAAACGGGGCCTCCGACTGGCGCCGCTCGTTCATCCACTCGATCGCCTGCCGAAAGAACACATCGGTGCAGAACAGGCTGGTCTTCACGAACCGGTCATTGTGCCAGACGAACGGGCCGAAATAGCTGTTTCCGGGAGCGTCGCCGCAACTGCCGGGATAGGTCTGGCCAATCCCGCCCGCGCCGTGGATGAAGACTTCGTCGAATCCCCGCTGGCCCGGCTGATAGGCGTCTTCGTCGCCCAGATGCCATTTCCCGAAAATGCCGGTCTGATAGTCCGCGGTCTTCAGCAGTTGCGGCAGCGTGACGGCATCGAGTCTCAGCCGTTCCCGTTCATGGATCGTGTGCGTGACGCCGTTTCGGAATTCGTGGCGTCCGGTCATCAGGGCTGATCGGGTCGGCGCGCATGTGGGGCTGACATGGAAATTCGTGAAGCGGACCGATTGCCGCGCCAATAAATCGAGCGATGGCGTACTGAGGGTTGGATTGCCATGCAGGCTCAGTTCGCCGTACCCCTGGTCGTCGGTAATGATGACGATGATGTTCGGCGGCTTTTCGGCGGCTCCGACCGTGCCGTGGAAACACCCGCAAAAAACGAAGAGCGCCCAGCACAGGCCGTTCGGAAAGATGCTGGGGCGACAACGAGATTCTGTCTTCTGACTCGTTTGCCGCTGAAACCCGTTTGTCCGGTCAATCATGGCGAAGCTTCCCTGGTGGGTCATTCAAGAGTTGATTGGCGCTCGACGACGGTTTGACACTCCTCGAGAATCGTTGGCAATCACGCGGACAAGATCCGCCGACTATTTGCCATAAAACGGAAACAGCCTTCGCAGTTCGTCGCGATTCGGCCGCGCGCCGTATTCGCAAAGCTCGAAGGTTTCCGCGTACTTGACCTGCTTGCCGGCTTCTTCGCCATAAAGCTGGATCAGCAAGTCGCGGTACTTATCGGCCTCGGCCGACTGCCGGCGGGACCAGCGTTCTTTCAGCCAGGCCTTGCGCCCGGCGACGTCGCTCTCCGGGGGGACGGTCGCGACATACTCTTCGCTGCCGCTGGCTCCCCCTTCGTACGCCTGCGACGTCAATTCATGAATGGCTTCGAGCTTCGTCTCGAAGACATCATCCAGCGCGACGGCGACGTCCGGACGAAACGGGTACGGCTTCTGAAACCCGTCGCTCGAATAGAGAAAAACGGGATTCTTCTTCAGCGGCGGGACATCCGGGCAGATAAAGGGGACCGTGACCATGAACGCGGCGTCCTGGACCAGGATGCCCACGTAGCGATGGTCGGGATGGTAGTCCCAGGGACGATGCGCGATCACCACGTCCGCCTGCCATTCGCGAATCAGCCGGGTAATCAGCTTGCGATTCTCGAGCGTCGGTTCGAGTTCTCCATCATGGATATCGAGCACCTGCGACGTGATGCCCAGGACTTTTCCGGCCGCAGCCGACTCAGCAGTCCGCCGAATCGCAAGCGGTCCGCCGGCCATCTGCCAGTGGCCGATGTCGCCGTTCGTGACCGAGACGAGCTTCACCTGGTGGCCCAGTTTTGCCCACTTCGCGGCCGTGCCTCCGGCCTTGTACTCGGCGTCGTCCGGGTGAGCGCCGAAGACAATAATGCGGAGCGGTTCTTCGGCGGGGTGTGCGGCACTTTGCCCGAAACTCAGCGCGGCGTGGAACAGTCCGGCCAGCAGCAACGTACCAACGCGGGCACTTTTCATGCGGATGAACTCCATGGTGGGAATCTGGGGCAGGGGCTTCGAATTATTGGGCAGAGAGTTTGGCGGCGATCTTCGCGGCATGCGATCCCTGGAACTTCGCCATGGCCAATTCCTTCTCCGAGGGCTGGCGGGAACCATCGGCGCCGGCGATGGTGGCCGCGCCCCACGGGGAGCCTCCCTTGAGTTCGCTGATGTCGGTGAGTTCGGGACAGGAATAGGGAAGCCCCACGTAGATCATGCCGTGATGCATGAGCGTCGGCACGAACGTCATGATCGTGCTTTCGTTCCCGCCGCCGGTGCCGGTGCTCGTGAAGACCGTGGAGACTTTTCCGACCAGGGCGCCTTTGACCCAAAGCCCTCCCGTCTGGTCGAGAAAGTTCCTCATCTGGGCGGCCATATTGCCGAATCGCGTGGGCGTTCCAAAGAAGATGGCGTCGTAATCGGCCAGTTCCTTGGGGTCGGCGATCGGGGCGTTCTGATCGGTCTTGCCGCCGATCCGCTTCAGGGTCTCGTCATTCATGAGTTCCGGAACGCGTTTGATGACAACATCGGTTCCGGCAACGCCGCGGGCACCTTCGGCGACGGCACCGGCGAGCGTTTCCACGTGACCATAGGTTGAATAGTACAGAACCAGGATGCGTGTCATCGCGGGACACTTTCAAAGAAAGAGAAGGAGAGAGCCAAGGTAACCGGACAAACGCGCTCGTGCAGTCTCGTCCGACACGGGGACTCGATGCAACCGAAGCGAAATCATCCGGTGGTTGCCGGGACGGCGGACGGTCGAAAATCCATGAGCTGCAACTGCACGCTTTCCTGACCGCGAAACCGGTTGATGGATGGTTGGAAGCAGACATCGAAGGGGCCATCCAGCGCGGCGAGTTCATCGGCCCATTCGCCGCGGCCGAAGGCGATTGCCCGTAGCGACGTCGATTGCTGTCTGAGCATCAGTGACAGGTGTCGTTCACCTTCCCCCATTCGACGGGGCTGGCCGACGAGCGTCACTCCGCTGGCGGCCAGAACCGGACGCCGGTTGTGCGCGCCAAACGGGCCCAACTGGTCAATCTCCAAGACAGCGTTCCGCGTCAGGTCGGCAAAGCGCACTTCGGTATCGACCTCGAATTTCGCCTCGCCCGGCCGGGCTTCGTGGTTTACGGACACCCACGCCGCGAACGCCTCGCGAAAGCCATCAATGGCCTCGGGCCGGATTTTTAACCCCGCCGCCGCCTTATGTCCGCCGAATGTTTCGAGATGTTCGCCGCAGGCCGTCAAGGCGGCGTGCAGATCGCAACCAGCGAACGATCGGCCCGATCCTTGCGCGAATCCATTCGGGCCGGCCAGCGAAAGAAGAATGGCCGGTCGCTGGAATTGTTCCGCCACGCGGCTGGCGACAATGCCAATCACGCCCGGATGCCATTCCGGATGCGCGAGAACCAGGGCCCGATGCTGCTCCCACGCGGGATTCTCGGCCACCAGTTCCTTGGCCTGCTTCAGGATGCGGCGCTCGACAGTCTGACGGTTCCGATTGAGTTCTTCCAGGTAAGTGGCCAATGCCTGCGCGCGTTCGGCGTCGGCTGTCGTGAGGAGTTCCACGGCCAGCCGGGCCTGACCGAGACGACCTGCCGCATTGATGCGCGGAGCAATGGAAAAGCCGACGTCTTCAGCCGTCAAGGACTCGCGTTCATGCAGGCTGGTTCGCTGGAAGAGGGCCTGGAGTCCGGGATTCGCCCGTCCAACCAAACTTCCCAGACCAAAGTGAACCATCACCCGATTCTCGTCGATCAGCGGCACGACGTCGGCGACGGTCCCGATGGCTGCCAGTCCAATCGCGCTCAAGAGGTATTCCCGCATTCGCGGCGAGGCTCGTTTCCCGTCGCCCAGTCGCGCGCAGATGGCCCAGGCGAGCTTGAAAGCGACCCCCGCGCCACACAGTTCGCCAAACGGATAGTCGCTGTTTAGTCGCGGATGAACCACGGCCATCACATCGGGCAATTCTCCCTCGAAATGGTGGTGGTCGGTGACGATCAGGTCGAGCCCCAACTCGCGGGCCCGCCGGGCTTCGCTGACGCTCGTGATGCCGCAATCAACCGTGACGATCAGCCGCCGGGGGTCGTCGGCATGAAGCTGCTCCAGCGCGGCCTGATTGAGACCGTAGCCCTCTTCGAGGCGGCTGGGAATGTAGTAGTCGACCGTCGCGCCGGCGAGTTGCAGGGCATGCCACAGCAGGCTCGTCGCCGTGACGCCGTCGACGTCGTAGTCGCCGTAAATTGTGATCCGACGGCCCTCTTTCATCGCCGCGACGATCGCATCGGCCGCCATCGAGACGCCGGGGAGCGACTCGGGATCGTGCAGGTCGGTCAGCTTCTTGCTCAAAAACCTCGCGGCGGCGTCCGCCGACGTGTGGCCGCGAGCCACAAGAATCTGGGCGACCAGCGGCGAGACCTTGAGAGCCCGCGTCAGATCCCCGATGTATCCCAGATCGAGGGGGGGAACGGTCCAGGCGCGATGCATCGGTGCTTCCGTGCGGGATGATGACGGGCCGGGCCCGCGAGAAGTTATTGGCGATTGTTCCGAGTTGCCAACAACCAGGCTGACTGCCGGGCGTCCGTCGGCGTTGCCCGAGTCTAGCAAAACTTCTTGGCTCTGGCCCTCGACTTGAGCGGTCCTTGCGAGATCGGGATCGAATTTCTCTCGCAAACTCGGTCTTCGGCATTAGAATTGCCGCACCTCTCGCGGAAGTCGTTCGTTTCCCCTCCATTCGATCGGAAGGAATCGCTGCCATGGCAGCGCTGGCATCGTCGGTCCGTCTCCTCGTGAATTTCGTGCGTTCCATTTGCCTGGGCAGAGGCCATCGAAAGCCATCTTCGTCGGTTTCGCGGATCTCCAGCGTGACCATCCTGGTGGCGGCGATCTGCGCCACGACGCTCCCGCTGCCGATGGCCTACGGGGAGTCGAAAGCATGCGGCCGGCTGTCCGCAAAAATCGAAGAGCTGGCCTCAAAGCATGCTGGTCGTGTCGCGGTGGCGGTTCGTCATTTGGGAACCGGTGAAACGGTGCGGTACCACGCGGATGAGCCGATGCCCACCGCGAGCCTCATCAAATTCCCGATCCTCATTGCCGCCCGGCAACAGCTCGCTGCTGGAACGCTCAAACTGGATCAGGTTCTGGAATTAAAGGAAAACGACGTCGTTCCAGGGTCGGGACTCTTGACGAGTTACTTTTCGCCAGGAACCCGGCTGTCGTTCGGTGACGCGTTGCGGCTGATGATGGCAGTCTCGGACAACACGGCGACGAACCTTGTGCTCGACACTATCGGCACGGAAGCCACCAATGAGGCCATGCGCAACCTGGGATGCCTGAAGACGCGGCTTCACGCCAAGGTGTACGGCGGCGAGAACGCATGGGACCGCGAAGGGAGCCAGAAGTATGGGCTAGGCGTGACCACCGCCGACGAAATGATTCTGTTGCTGACGATGCTTCACACCAACGAACTGGTCAGTCCCGAAGACAGCCAGGAGATGCGACGGCTGATGGGGCTGTGTTCCAGCCGCGACTGGTTTGCCGCCCGCCTCCCTGAAAAAACGCTCGTTTACCTGAAAAATGGGGGCATCTCGCACGCGCGGACCGCCGCCGGCGTGATCGAGGCCCCCTCCGGTTCCATTGCCCTCTGCGTCCTCACGGCGAACAACCAGGATACGAGTTTTGGTGACGGCAACGCCGCCGAACAGCTCATTGCCGAAATTGCCCGCGTCTGCTTTCACTGTCTGGAAGGGACGCCGAAAGTCTCGCCGCCCCAGTCACCCGCGTTGCAGACCGGTGCGACGGGGGAACTGGTCATCGCGCTACAACGGACGTTGAACGCTCGCTTGTCCGGTTTACCGCCGATCGCCGAGGACGGAGAATTTGGCCCGCAGACCGTCGAGCGGGTCAAAGTGTTCCAGCAGTCGCATGGGCTGCCGGCCACGGGCATCATGGATGCGGCAAGCTGGAAGTCGCTCGGCGTCCTGGCTTGGGATCGTGAAGATCCGATCGACGTCGCATCCGTCAATGGCCGAACTCTGCCGCGCGTGGCAGACGATCCCCTCAGCGACTCGCCCTACGTCACCTGCCGAACCTGGGTGATCGGCAATCCCAAAACGGGCAAGGTTCTCGCGGATTGGGACGGCGACCGGCCGGTTGACATCGCCAGTACGACCAAGCTGATGACCGCTTATGTGGTTCTGACCTCGGCGAATGCGTTTCCCGGGCTGCTGGAAGAAACCCTGACGTTTTCCGCCGCGGCCGATGCCGTTCCCGGGAGTACGTCGGGAGTTCGCGCCGATGAAAAACTAACGGTCAAAGAAGCCTTGTACGGGCTATTACTCCCCTCTGGGAACGACGCGGCGCATGCGTTGGCCGAACATGTGGGTCGGAAATTGCTCGGACAGGCGGACGACCGTTCGCCCGTGGCGGCCTTCGTGGAACGGATGAACTCCGCCGCGGCGGAGTTGGGAATGGCTTCCTCCCGTTTCGCCAATCCGCACGGACTGACCGAAGAACGCCACCAGGCGTCGGCAGCCGACCTGTTTCGTCTGGCGGTGGCTCTGCTGGCGCGCGAGGACTTCCGGACAATCGCCAATACTCCCGAATATGCGTGCCTGCTTTCGAGCGAGGCGGGCTACGTTCGTCCGGTTCGTTGGCGAAACACGAACCGGCTCCTGGGGCTCGAGGGCTATAGCGGGTTGAAAACGGGAACCACTTCGGCGGCGGGGGCCTGCCTGGTCAGTTGCGGGGCGCGCGGCGGCGAAGAACGGGTCGTCATCGTGCTGGGAAGTAGTTGCTCCGAGGCGCGCTACGCCGACACCCTGAATCTGTATCGCTGGTCGTGGCAGCGGTGGCCGCCCGGAAAAACGGACTAACCGGTGGGCACGCTGGCGTGCGTTGAAACCAGGGCATTTTGAACGTAATTTCCCGGCAAATCGCGAGGGGAAGCCGACCGGACTTTTCCGGACGAGCCGATGATCGTAAAACGGTAATGGAAATGGGTGGTCTCCTGTCGATGAAGATTCGCCAGGGACCAGCGGCCGAAATCCCGAACCAGGGGACACTGACACAACGTCGTTAAGTCATGGAGTCGGTCCGGGAAGTTTCGGGCCAGGGACATGAAAGTACGGTTGCGTGAATGTCTCCACGGAGGTGAACGATGGACGGCCGTGTCAAGACGCCAGACACTCCGGGCTGATCCGGCACCTTTCTGGCGGTTTTTCGCGAGGAAAGGAGTTCGCGACATGCCGCAACGTTACCGGGTAGGTGATCCGGTCATTTTCATCGTCAGCAAAATCAGCGCTCAGCCCGGCCCTCGCGCGCAGGATGTTCGTCCCGCCCCGCATGGCGACACGTACAACTACATCGTCGAGAAATACTGGCGCGTGCGCGAATTGCTCCCCGACGGCCGGTTGATGCTGATGACGCGCCGCGGCAAAACGCACACGGTCGATCCGGACGACCCACGGCTGCGCGGCGCCTCCTGGTGGGAGCGATGGTTTGCCAGGAATCGCTTCCCCGCGCTGACCGATTCGGCGCCGGGCGAAAATCAGCCCACGACGGCCGGATCCTGAGTGCCATTGGCCTCCGAACATCCGCCTGTCGCAGTGCATTGGTTCCCCAACTCCGCTTGGGAACGAGAAAGGCGCGCTTGTTTTCGGGTTACTAATTCCTCGTGTCCGGCCTGGGAACGAGAGAACCTTCATCGATGGCAACAAAAAAAGCCCCGCGAGTCGTCACTCGCGGGGCTCGAATGTTCCAGGAATCCTGGACCCGTCTGCGACCGACACCTATTTACGGGCGTCGTTGTAGAACTTGGTCGATTCCTCCAGGCTGAGCGGTTCGGTCATCGAGCTGCTGGTCAACTCGACACGCATACGATAATTACCTTCCACCCCGCTGCGGACGTGGACGCGATAGATCACCTGGCCGCCGGCCGGAATCTCGGCGATCGGCTGGAAGGCAAGCTTCTGTCCGCTGAGGGCGCCGTTCGTCGGTCCGGTCGCGTTGACCAGTTCGATTCCCGCGGCCAGTTCGCAGCGGATGGCCACGTCGCTGGCGGCCTTGGAACCGTCGTTCTTCAACCGGATTTCGTAAGCTGTTTCGGTTCCCACTTCGACCGGGTCGTCCAGGTCGACGATTTCCATCGACAGGGCCGAGGCCCCTTCGACTTTGGTGTCGATGCTGGAGTCGCCGCGAACGCCCGAATCACTGGCAACCTGCACCTGGTGTTTGAAATCACCCAGTTCGGTCGCCAGCAGTTCGCAGTTCACGGCAATGGTCTGCCCCGGTTCCAGGCGACCCAGGAACCAGTGGACCGCGTTCTGGCTGGGGTCGAATTTCCCGCCGCGATCGGCCGCGACATAGCTGAAGCCCTTGGCAATCACCTGCGACACGCGAACATTGTTGTTCGGAACCGTGCCGTCGTTGGTCACTTCCACGACATACTTCGCGGCACGGCCCTTGTAACGCAGGCCCGGGCCGTTGACGGCGATCTTCAGGCTGGGAGCCACGACTTCCAGTTCGTTGCTCGCGGTGTCGGACAGCTCCGAGGAGCTGACGGCCGTCACGTTCACCGACTGCTTGCCACCCTTGATCGCCGCCAGTCCGAGCCGGACGGTTCGCGTTTCGCCGGGATTGAGGGAGCCGATTTCCATCTCGACTCGGTTGCCGCGAACGTGTTCGAGACCGTCCGTCAGGACCGCCTCGATCTTGACGTCGTGCGCGGCGCCGGTGCCGGGGTTCGTGATCGTAATCAACTGGGCGATGGGATCGCCGATCATCACCGACGAAGGAGCCTTGAGAGCCACCTTCAGCAGTGGTTCCGCCACCTGGAAACTGGCGACGGCAGCGCCCGTGAAGCGGACCTGGGCCGAAGCCGCCAGATCGCCCCGCGTACTGGGAATCAGTTTCACTTTCAGGCTGTGCTGCTCGCTCGCCGCGAGCCGCGGGAATCGCCAGACCACGCGATCGGACGCTTCGGCCGGCTTGGGGACGGCACTCGTCAAACGCACGGTGTTCGGAAAGAAGGCCGTCACTTCGACGTCGCTGGCGAGCACTTCGCCCAGGTTACGAACGACGAGCTCGACTTCGCATTCCTGGCCGACATTGATCGCCGAACTCTTCAACCACTCCACCGACACGTGCGGCGCCGATTTGTTGGCAGCGGCTCCAGCGGCGGATGGTTGTGATTTAGCAACAGGTTCGCTCGACGGAACGGGACTGCTGGTAGCAGCCGGCTGTCGGCTCGTGGGAGCCGAAGACGGGCGAACCGCACGGACCTGCTGAATGGGTTGCCGGCTGGGACGCGCTTCTGATTCCGCGTGACCAGCGGTCTTGACGCCCGAACCGGAAGTGGTTTCCTGAGCCCAGGCCGGCGTGCCGGCCGCGCTCTTTGCGTCGACCGTGGGGGCCTTGCCCGCCGCTGGAGCAGCCGCCGCGGCTGCTTCGCCCTGGAACAGGTCGTCAAAGTAGTTCTTGCGCTCGGCACTTGGTTTGGGAGCCGACGCGGGGCGCAATTGGTAACGCCCGCTGGTGCCGGTCGGAGCCCCCGGCTGGGCGAACGGGTCTTCACCAAGGGAGACGCTCGCAGGCAGCGTCATCATCCCGGCCATGGCGAGAATCCAACTCCCGCGACGCATCTGTAACTCCTTCCGATAGAAGACGTTTCAATTTCCGGGTGGCGATTCAAGCCCCTCGGCTCGACGGGAGAACCCGCAGGCGCCCAAGAGGACCGAAGCCGTCGGCCGAGACCAATTGCCCCGTTCAGTCCGACCGGCCCTCGTCACGCGGAAGCGCTCCGCCTGATGACCCACTCCGAGGACTCATCGTTTCGGATCGGTCATGCAGGCTGGAGAACTTGAAACGAATTGGCCGAATCTTCCGGTTTTAGCGATCATTCATCGCTACGCATCGAAATTGAACTGTCCCGGCGGGGTTTGGGGAGTGTTGGACGGGACAGACAGGCAGACCGGTCCCTCGCACGTGGCCCGATTGACGGCGAAGCCGACCGGCGTGATTTTCCAGCCTGTCGGATCGGCTGGGACCAGCAAGCCGCGAATGTCCGCGCCGCTCGATTCCGACGAACTCAGCCACGTCGTCCAGTGGTCCTCCGGAAGAATCACCGGCATCCGGTCATGGAATTGGGCAACGACGTCGTTCGGCGTCGTCGTCAGAATGGTGCATGTCTCGACGGTCTCGCCTTCGAGGGAGTCCCACGAATCCCAGAGACCGGCGAAGGCGAACGGCCGATCGTCGGCCAGGTGATGAAACAACGGTTGCCTCTTCCCTCCCTCCTCGCCGGGAATCCATTCGTAGTATCCGTCCGCCGGAATCAGGCACCGCCGTCGTTCAAACGCCTGCCGGAACATGGGTTTCTCGTGAACGGTCTCCGAGCGCGCGTTGATCGCGCGGGCACCGATGGAGAGGTCTTTCGCCCAATGAGGAACGAGCCCCCACCGCAACAGGGAAGGAACCCGAAATCCCCGGTCCAGGCGTACCACCAGCACCGGTTGCGTCGGGGCGATGTTGTAGCGGGGTGAGATCTCCGGCAATCGCGTGAGCTCGAAGATCTCAACCAGTTCAGCCGGGTTCGCACGCAGCGTGAAGCGTCCGCACATGGGCCAGTCTCATGTTCCGTGGTCGGGCTGTCTCACCGAATGTCCGCATCACTATCATTGTCGGAACGGTCGATTTCGGCGCGTCGCGACAGCAGGACGAATGGCTCGGTCAGTCCCAGGAGGCGGGCCGCCAGTAAGTAAGTGGCGATGGACGCTCCCAAGGGGATGGCAACATTCCACAGTCGCGCGCCGGGAATCGGCATTTTTCCAAGGATTGTGTTCGCGGCAAGGCATGTTGCCGACATAACCAGCGTCGCGATGAGCGACCGCGCCACGCAGCGAACCAGCGGACCGCGAGGGATGGAACCACGTTCGCTCGGCCAGGACCGGAGGACCGCGAAAAACTGCAAGCCGCCCACGAGGCTGGTCGTTGCCGCGAGGGCGATTCCGCCAAAGACATGGATCAACAGAAGATTCGCGATCAGGTTGACTCCGGCCGCCCATAATCCGATACGCAGGGGAGTGCGGCGATCGTCGATTGCAAAGAAGGCCCTGTGGATAATCAGTAACCCGCAAAAGGCCCAGACGCCGCTTCCGTAAGCGGCGACCATTCCCGCGGTCTGTCGGGTATGCGCGCTGGTGAAGGCACCATGTTCGAAGAGGAGTCGCGTGACTGGCTCCGCCAGAAGAATCAGCCCCGCGCTCGCCGGAAATCCGATCGCCGCGACCATCCGCAGCCCAAAACCCAGGTCGCGACCCAATAGCAGCCAATCCTTCCGCAGCGAATGCTTGGACAATTGGGGAAAAAGAACCGTTCCCAGCGCCACGCCAAACACGCCCAGCGGAAATTGGTAGAGCCGCTGCCCAAAATAAAGCGCTGCGGCGGTTCCCGCTGGCAAGACCGCGGCAGACTCGGCACCCGGCCTCGCGTATCCCCACGCAATCAGGCTGTCAGCCAGGCTGTTAAGTTGCGTGATGGAAAGCCCAACGATCACCGGGGCCATTTTCCCGGCAATTTCCCGGAGTTGGCCGAACATGGGGAACGCGGGAGCGTTCCACCAGTTCAGTCCGGCAGCCAGAAGCGTCGGGATCGGCGTGACGAACTGCACCATGCCGGCGGCGACAAGGGTGATCGCCAGGGCGAAAAGTCGCTCTTGGGGGGTCGGCCACACCGCGAAAATCACCGGCATTGCCGCGAGCCAAAGCAGGTTGAGTTGGGCCGGCAGCATCGCCGCGAGCCCGAACCGACCAATCCCCTGCAAGGCAGCCGACAAGAGAGCCGTCGCGCATACGACCACGACATACGGCAGCAATACGGCCGTCAGCGAGATCAGCAGCGCGGTCTCTGGCTGGTCGCGGACGGCCGATCGGCCCACGAGCAGCAGACCCTCGGCGAGGATCACCAGGACGGACAGAATCGCCCCCTGCGCGGCGAGAGTGGACCATAACAGGCGCCCGGCGCGGTCGGTGGACTCTGCCTTCTCGCGCAAGAACATCGGCAGGAACGCCGTTGCCAGCGCTCCTTCTCCGAACAGAACGCGAGCCAGGTTCGGAAGCCGATAAGCGATCGTGAACGCATCGAGCAAGGGGCCATTGCCGAAACCCGCCGCCATGGCGGAGTCGCGCGCCATTCCAAGAACGCGGCTGACAACGGTCCACGAGCCGACGCGATGCACGCGATGAGCAATTTGGCGCAACGAATCGGCCACGGGAAATCTTCTGGAGTCGGAAATCAGGTTCGAGGTTGATGACGGCGGCAGTGTGGCGGCAACCGGCCGTTCGGTCAAACTTCACGAACTCTCGCGGTGCCTCGCCGGCTTACTCCATCCGGTGTGATGTTCTCGCAAAACTCCTGATCGGTCGGCATGATAGGTGATTCCTGCCCCGGTCCGTCATCCCTTGCTGGAATGCCCGTGGAACCCGCCCGATCATCCGTCACCGAGCACGAAACTCCCCGCGATGTCGATGTCGTCCGTGGACTTCAGGCCGCCGTGGAGCGATTGCGCGGCGAAATCGGCCGCGTCATCGTCGGCCAGAACGAAGTCGTGGAACAACTGCTGGTTGCCCTGTGCTGTCGGGCGCACTGTCTCTTGGTCGGCGTCCCTGGCCTCGCGAAGACGCTGCTGGTCAATACCTTGGCCAAGTCGTTGCAGCTTTCGTTTCGACGCATTCAATTCACGCCAGACCTGATGCCGGCCGACATGACGGGCACCGATGTTCTGCAAGAGAATCCCGAGACCGGCCAGCGCATGTTTCAGTTCATTCCTGGGCCGCTCTTCAGCCATCTGGTTCTGGCCGACGAGATCAACCGGACGCCGCCCAAGACGCAAGCCGCCCTTCTGGAAGCCATGCAGGAGCGGCACGTCACCGTCGGCACGAACACGTACCGGCTGCCCGATCCGTTCTTCGTGCTGGCCACTCAGAACCCCATCGAGCAGGAAGGAACCTATCCCCTCCCGGAAGCGCAACTCGACCGCTTCATGATGAACATTCACGTCGGCTATCCCTCTGCCGAGGAAGAACTGCAAATTCTCCGGCAGACGACCGGAGGAGCCGCCCCGATTCCGGCGCGCGTCCTGACGGCTCGGCAGATTCTGGCGGTTCAAGAACTGGTCCGACAGATTCCGCTGGCCGACTCTGTCTACCGCTACGCCCGCGACCTGGTCCGCGCGACTCGCCCGGACGAGCCGACTGCCCCGGCGTTCGTTCGCGATTCGCTACGGTGGGGGGCAGGACCACGTGCCGGCCAGTTTCTCGTTCTGGGAGCCAAGGCACGAGCGCTCTTGTCGGGGCGATTTCACGCCACCACGGACGACATCCGCGCGCTGGCCCTCCCGATCCTTCGCCACCGTCTGGTGACCACGTTCGCGGCGGAATCTGCCGGTCAAACCGTGGAACGGGTCATCGAACGCCTGCTCGCGGAAATTCCCGACGGACGCTAGCAATTTTGGTGGCACGCTCCGAAGGCTTTGCGTAAGGGCGTGGGATTGGCCCATTTACCACCCCCTTCGAAGACTCATGGCGTGCCACACCTGAGGATGCCCTTCGAGTCGTGTTCCTTGGACCCTGCGGAATTTGCGGTCAACGACCGGCCCGCCTTCGGCCGATTTAACCAGAGCCCCCTTTGGGGGTTTGGGGCGATTTGCCGCCGTCGTTACCTGGTCGCGGGATGCCGTTATGTTCGATTCCTGGAACGCCTCGGAATCTGGTCGACCTGATTTGTCCGGCCGCATGGATGGCCCGTTTCTAGGCGAGTCACAGTTCGAGGCTGCCTGCCGCATCGAGTACGCCTGGGAACGGCGGGTGCCGCTCCTGATCGCGCGGGGCCACTCCGGCATTGGCAAATCGTCGCTGCTGAAGTTGATGCAGCATCGTTTTCAGCGCCGGGGGATTCCTGTCGCGCGGGTCTCGCTGGCTGGTCTGGAACGGGGAGAACTCCCCACCGCGCTCGCCGAAAAATTACGGTTGACTCAGCCGACGGCCGACAACTCGCCCCAGTGGCGCCCCCTGATTCAGGGGCTGGACCTCCTGGCCGCGACGCAGGCACCGCCCTGCCTGCTGCTGGATGACGTGAATGACTGCTGCGACGAGGCCGTTCCGGACCTGTTGCGGCTCGTCGGCGTGATCGAAGAGACGCAGCGGGGATTGCTGGTCGTCGCGTTGCGAACACCTGTCGGCAACGCGAGCGATCCCCTGGCGAACCGATTGAGCAGCCGCTGCGATGTCTTTGTCGAACTCTGCCCCTGGAGCCGGGAAGACTGCGGCAATTATCTGCGTGAACTGGGGCTTGGAATCGATGGACAGAACTGGTCGTTCGCGCCCAATGCCGTTGAAACGATTGCCCGATTGACCGGTGGTGACCCTTCGCAGGTTGTGCGCCTTGCGCGGCTCTCCTGTCTTGCCGCTGTCGCGGAGGGGCGAAACCTGATCGGCCGCGAGGTCATTCTGGCCTGCGCGCGGGAACTGGGTGACGCCGTCGCGCTCGTTGACGAAACGGCCAAGGCCGGTTCCACCGCCGTATGACTTAGAAATTCTCGGCTGCTGCCCACCGGCTCGCCTCGAGGCTGATCTGTCCAGGGGATGTGTTCCCCAGGCGACATCGAGTCATGAGGGTTTCTCCCATGGAGGCTTCAAGCTGAAGTTCTAATCAGTAGTTGCGAGGAAACCGTGCGACTGTCAGTCGGGACGGGCCATCGCATGGTTCCGTGCGGCGCGACATCCCCGAATCCACGGCTCGACAAAAT
Source organism: Planctomycetaceae bacterium (assembly GCA_019636285.1). GTDB lineage: Bacteria > Planctomycetota > Planctomycetia > Planctomycetales > Planctomycetaceae > JAHBXV01. The sequence continues at coordinate 33,270 of JAHBXV010000020.1, read as the reverse complement.
CCCGCAAACACCAGCATGTCTCGACGGAAAACTCCGGAATCGATGGGGTGTTCGCGCGTCGGTCGATTTTGAGGGCTGTTCCTGGCGATGTTGGAAATTCAAAACTTCGGATTTCCACGTTCGAGAGGCACGGTGGTTGCTTTTCGGGGGTTTGGATGCGGTGGCGCTCACACCGGTCGAATCCTTTTATGAAGCTGCGTGACAATCCGTTGGACAACCAACTCGTCTCGAACAATCGACGGAGTTGGTGACATGCCATCCGGGTTCCGGCTGCGGCTCATCCCACTGACTTCGAGGGATGCCATGCTTCCCACCGCCACCACTCCCACAGCCGCCGCCTCGCACCCCGTCGTTTCCGATGGTTTCGAGTATCTGTTGCTCGGCGACTTGCGGATGATCCTGCTCGAACCCGGACGCCCGGAATCCGGGCGGTGGCTGCTGGCGATTCTGGACCGGCTTCTTGCCGGCGAGTTGAGGTCGTCTCAACTGGCGGTGGCGGTTTCGGTGGATCGTCGCGGAGTCTGGATGTCGTCTCCCATTCCCGTGAACCCGATGGCGTTTCTCTTCGCGAAACTGCAAAGGCTGCGCGATCGAGTAGCCCTCCGCGCCCCGTATACGCTCCTCGCCGAGGAAATCCTCGCCGACTTGCACGATGTCCTGGATGTCGAGGTCACGGTCGCGGCCTGACGGTGTTTCGCGCGAAAACCATCTGCCGAATTGCAGGGCAGGTTGCTGGATTCCCTGGCACGGTCTGCCATCTGAAGCGGGGCGGACACCGCCAATCCGCCTTTTCAAGAAGAGACGCTTCATCTAGACTCCGTGACACGGTTTACGCTGCGTCAGCCACGAAAAATCGGGACGCGGCGGAACTTGGTATCGCGGTTGCATCATCCCGCACCGTCTGACCGACCGTCGGAGGTTTGCCCATTTCGTCGCAGAGACTCATTGATGCGCTTCCACGGATATGACAGCGACGACTTTTATGACGAGGCTTTCGATTCGCAGGGACGCCCGCGTCCCGTTGCGGAGCCTCTGATTCAGCGGCTGACGTCGCTGGAAGAAAACGAGCTCAGCCGTCGCCAGCACGCGGCCGACGCGATGATGCTCAACCTGGGGATTACCTTCAATGTCTACGGTCACGAAGGGGGGACCGAGAAGATTTTCCCCTTCGACATCATTCCGCGGATCGTCAGCGCGGAAGACTGGGCTCCCATTGAACGGGGCCTGAAACAGCGGATTCGCGCGCTCAATCTGTTCATCGATGATTTGTACAACGATCAGAAAGTCATTCGTGACGGCATCGTACCGCGCGAGTTGATCGAAACGGCGGCGACGCTGCGTCCGCAATGCCGCGACTTTCATCCGCAGCACAACATCTGGTGCCACATCACCGGCATCGACCTGGTGCGGAACTCCGACGGAGCATTCTATGTTCTGGAAGACAATCTGCGGGTTCCTTCCGGCGTCTCGTATGTGCTGGAAAACCGCGAAGTCATGAAGCGGACCTTTCCGCAGGTGTTCGAGGGGTTGCCAGTCGCTTCAGTCGAGAATTATCCCGAGAAGCTGCTGACGACCTTGCAGAATGTCGCTCCGCGTGGCGTCCAGAATCCGACGACGGTTTTGCTGACTCCCGGCATCTACAATTCCGCCTACTTCGAGCACTCATTCCTGGCCCAGCAGATGGGGATTGAACTGGTGCAGGGGAGCGATCTGGTCATTTCCGATGGGTATGTCTGCATGAAGACGACCCGCGGTTTGAAGCGGGTCGACGTGATCTACCGCCGCATCGATGATGACTTTCTCGACCCCAAGGCCTTCCGGCCCGATTCGCTGTTGGGGGTTCCCGGCCTGATGGACGTTTACCGGGCCGGCCGCGTCTCGCTGGCGAACGCTCCGGGCAACGGCGTGGCCGACGACAAGGCGGTCTACGCCTATGTCCCCAAGCTGATTCGCTACTATCTGGGTGAAGACATCATTCTGCCGAATGTTCCCACGCATCTTTGTGGCGACCCCAAGGAATGTCAGTACGTCCTGGAGAATCTGGCCGAACTGGTCACGAAACCCACCAACGAATCGGGCGGGTATGGCATCGTCATCGGTCCGCGCGCCTCGCGGGCGGAACTGGATGCTCAGCGGGATCGCATTCGTGCCAATCCCCGAAATTATGTCGCTCAACCGATGCTGAAGCTTTCCACCGTGCCGACGCTTGCTGAAGATGGAATCGGGGCTCGTCACGTCGATCTGCGCCCGTTCATTCTGTATGGCGAAGAAATCTATGTGTTGCCGGGTGGTCTGACACGCGTGGCGCTCCGCAAGGGGAGCACGGTGGTGAATTCCTCGCAGGGGGGCGGGAGCAAGGATACCTGGGTGCTGAAAAGGCCGTGCGACGCGGTCAATGGTTTTTCCAACGGAGGAGAGGCCCGGCAGCAACAGCAACAGTCGCTTTAGCGGTCTGTCAATGTTTGAAGAGAAACGTGTGTGCCACTGGCTCCGCCAATGCCACTTGTCATGGGAAATCAGGTTAAAGGCACACTGGCGGAGCCAGTGGCACACGAGCGACTTCCCGAGATCGTTCGGAAACATCTGATCGAACAGCGGGGATGTGGAGTCTCGTGAAAGTGGTGGAGGGATGGGTTGCACTCGACCCGTCCGGAGATTGGCAACATGCTTAGTCGTGTCGCGGATAGCCTGTACTGGATGAGTCGGTATGTCGAACGGGCCGAGAACGTGGCCCGATTCATCGACGTTAACGAGAAGCTGACGGACGATACTGCTTCGGAAGCCGATACCTGGGCTCCACTCATCTATGCGTCGGGCGACTGGCCGCAGTTCGTCGAGAAGTACCGCCACGCGACCCGCGAGAACGTGCTGACATTTCTCACGTTCGACATCGATTCGGAGAATTCCATCGTCTCGTGCGCGAGGCTGGCCCGGGAAAATGCCCGCGCCGTCCGCGAAAGCATTTCGACCCCCATGTGGGAAGAGCTCAACAAGTTCTATCTCACGATGTCGCGAGCCGCGTACGCGCGGGAACCGGCCTACCTGACCTACGAATTCTTCAACGAAGTTAAACTGAGCTGCCATCTCTTCCGCGGCGTTTCGGATGCGACGCTCAGCCGTGGAGAAGGCTGGCACTTCGTGCGACTGGGACGCCTCGTCGAACGAGCCGACAAGACCTCGCGCATCGTCGACGTGAAAACGTATGGCTGGACAGGCGACAGCGCCGTGGAGAACCAGTTGGCCATCGTGCACTGGTCGTCCTTGCTCCACTCCGTGTCGGCCCTGGAAATGTATCGCCGGTTGCATGGCCGCATTCGTCCCACCAACGTAGCCCGATTTCTCCTGCTGGATGGTGAGTTTCCCCGGTCGGTGCGGTACTGCTTGCGGGGGGCGGAGTCATCGCTTCACGCCATGACCGGCACCGCGACCGGCAACTTCTCCAACCGGGCCGAACAACTGATCGGCCGCCTGCGCGCCCAACTCGACTACACGCGGATCGAGGACATTCTTCACGAGGGCCTGCACGACTTCATCGATCGCTTGCAGGGCGAATTGAACCAGATCGGCGGCGCGATTGAAGAGTCATTCTTCCCGGTTCAGCCAGCCGCGGCTGGTGTGTAGCGACTGTTCCAAAACAAAAATGGCCGCGAATTCCCAATGGAATTCGCGGCCATTTGCGTTTGTTGTTTGCAAAGACCGAGCGATGCGTTACCGCTGGAATTTGCTCTTCAGATTGGCGGATGCCGTCTGAAACCAGTCGCCCGTCTTCTTCCACGCGCTCGCCGATGGGGCGGGCGGCGGCGGCACGACGTCGCCGGGAACCATGGGCACGGTGCCGGGGGGAACCGGAACCGGCTTCAGTTCTGGCGGCATGGTGTGGCCCGGGCCCTCAATGGGCGTGGGCATCGGCAGGGGTTCCGTGGAATACCCCTCAACCGAATACCCGTCCGCCGAATACCCGTCGTTGGAATACGAATACGCCGTCCCTCCCTGGCAAATTTCACAGGTCTCTTCACCCCTCCTACCGTGAAGAGATTTGTGTCCCGTGGCGTGGCAGCCGACCGCCATCAGGGCGACCGCGCCGCACAATGCCATTGCGGGAACGCGTCCTCGTTGCATGACCATGACAGTGGATTCCTCCGGGTGAATTCCCGGAACAACGCCATGGGGTCTCGGCCTGAGTCCCCTCTCAAACGGCGTCGATCGCGGGTCGTCCACCCGTAGAATCGGACCATGCGCCTCTGGCCTTACAGGCGATTCCTGCCGAATCCCGGTCGATCGCCCAGCGGGTGTCCGGTTATTTCGGTCACTCCGGGCGATCCAACTGTGGCGAAAGGTTCTTCGTTGACGGCCGTCCGGAGTCGTTCCGACGGGAACGGCTGTCCGGACGTTGCGGCTACCAGACCAGGTCGCTTGCCGGGGCCATCGGGGCCGGACGCATCACCGGCGGCATCGGGGCATGGTAAGTGGCCGCCGTCGACCAGCCCACCTCGTGCGACATCGGTCCGGTGGGAACCTGGTACATCGGCGCTGTGGGTTGTGCCCAGCCGTACGAGCCTTCAAACCCATAGTTCGGTCCCGTAGCTCCCTGCCAGGCCATTTGCGGAGCGTAGCCGGCCCCGTAACCGTAACCGGTCTGGCTCCAGTCGACGGGAGCGGCGCAGCCGCCGAAGCAACTGGCAGCGCACGACGGTGCGTAACACATGGGCTGGAAGCACGATGGGGAGTAGCAGGCAGGTCCGGAACAGACCGGCCCTGAGCAGGCCGGCCCGAAACAGCTAGGCCCGTAGCAGCCGGGACCGAAGCAGGACGGCCCAAAACACGATGGACCGGAGCAGGCCGGCGCCGAACACGACATGCGGCGGTGACGGTGTCCCGCGTCGGTCAACATCGTCGTTCCCAGAAGCGCCAGAAAACACGCCCACCGAGTGGCATTCCACATTTTGAGTTTCCCCCCCACAAATCCAGATTCTTCGCACGGACTCGGCCTCGAGTCCCGACGTCTGGCGATGATGCTACACACGGTCAGACAGCCGCGTCTACGAAGAATGGGGGTTTTGCGGTGCGATTGGCTGGTGGGTAGATTTTAACGGTTGAAACGATTGTCTCGGGCGTCCGCCGGGAATTCGGCGAACCGTCTAGGGAGCCTGGTTTGGCGAAGACTTGTCGCGATCGTGCGGAATCCAGCGGACGTTATCGCGTGCAATGGAACGGAGTTCCTCGACGGTTGGCGGGCGATTGGCTCCCGCGTCCCCCTGTGACGGCCGTCGGCGTTTCACACGATAGGCGACGTGTTGATTCTTCTGGCGTCCCAGCGCCAGAAGGCTGCCGAGCAAATCCCAATTGGCTTGCTGCTGATTCGCGAAGATGGCGCGCAGGCAGGCGATGGCCACGATCGCGAAAAAGATGGCCGTGCCAATCAACGGGAATAACGGATGATCGACCGCCGACAGAATAATCATGCCGCACGAAGCCGCGCCCATCACCAGCACGATGAAGACAGCAAGCAGGCTGACGGCCAGTTTTCCGGAGTCGGATGGTCGATTCATCGGACGTCCTTCCCTCTCAACTATCCCTGTCGAGTCGATCGCGAGTCGACCTTCGGTCGATTGACGCCAGCAGCGTTGCCGTTCAATGTGGCGGCGGGTTTGGCCAACCGGGCAGTGCGGCGGATCGACGTTGTGGCGACTTCACCGTTGAGACTACACGGCTGGCGAAAGTGATGGAAGATTGCCGGGGGGCTTTTGGAATTCGCCGAGGGCTTTGCATCCTCAGGCAGCATTCGAGATCGACACCTCGTGACTTTTTGGACTTAGTCTGGAATGCCGAACAAGACCGAACGACCCTGGGACTGCCTCAGCGCGGGGCTGATCGTCGCCGACTTTGTCACGACGCCGATTTCTCATTTGCCCGCGTCGGGGCAACTGGTGCTCACCGACCGGATCGACTTTGCCATTGGGGGCTGCGCGGCGAATGTCGCGACCGATCTGGCGAAACTCGACCGCAAAGTCGCGGTGGTGGGCCGTGTCGGAAACGACCTGCCCGGACACGGGGTCTGCGAGCGGTTGAAGAGTGCTGGCGTCGACGTCGGCTGGGCCAGTGTTCTGCCTGACGTGGCGACCAGCAGCACGTTGATCGTCAACGTCGCGGGAGAGGATCGCCGGTTTATTCATGCCTTGGGAGCGAATCAGCGGTTCGACGCTGCCGAGCTGACGGATGAGATTCTCGCGAAGACACGCGTTCTAGCCATCGGTGGCTATTGCCTGATGAGCGATCTAACGGCCGAGCGGGTCGCGGACTTGTTCCGCCGGGCACGACGTCAGGGCGTGCTGACGACTTTGGATGTCGTCCTGCCGGGGCCGGGCGATTACGAGAAGTCCCTCCGGCCGGTTCTTCCCGAGACCGATGTCTTCCTACCCAACAGCGACGAAGCCGCCCACATTTGCGGGACGAAGGACGTCCGCCGCCAGGTCCAGACATTCCTCGATTGGGGCGTGCGAACCGCGGTTGTCACGTGCGGCGGGGCCGGAACCGTGGCGGGAACCAGCGACGGTCTCATCGAAGTTCCCGCGTTTCAGACGGAGTTCGTCGACGGGACCGGCAGCGGCGATGCGTTCGTCGCGGGTTTCATCGACGGCTGGCTGGATGGGGCGAGCCTGAAGAACTGCCTGGTGCGCGGTGCGGCGCTCGGCGCCAGTTGCGTCCGGGCCACCGGGGCCACCGTCGGCGTGTTCCGTCGCGACGAACTGCAAGGTTTCTTGAGGCAGTACGCCCCAACGGCCCTTGCCGAACAGGCGTGACCAGGAATCAATCGCAGCGGGTGGCGCGCCCTGAAGGCTTTGCGGAAGGGCGTGGGTTTTGCCCCTATGCCACGCCGCTCCGGTCTCGTGCCCCATTTCACCTGGAATTGGACGCTCCCGCCAGTGCATCTTGTTATGGTTGAACAATTTAAGGCACACTGGCGGAGCCAGTGGCACACAAAAATTTAGCCCGGACAATGTCCTCGAAAGGGACCAGTTACCATGGCCAAGCATGCCCCCCGATTTCTGAAACTGGTGGAAAGCATCCGCCCGACGATCCAGGAATGCACCGTCGAAGACGTCCGCCAGCGTCAGCAAAACGGTGACTCCATTCTGCTGATTGATGTGCGTGAGGATCACGAGTGGACTGCCGGCCATCTGCCGGGGGCGATTCACTTGGGGAAGGGAATTATTGAGCGCGACATCGAGGCGCGCGTCCCCGACGTGTCGACGGAAATGATCCTGTACTGCGGTGGCGGCTTCCGGTCGGCCCTGGCAGCCGCCAATTTGCAGGACATGGGCTATACCCACGTCATTTCGATGGACGGCGGCTATCGCGGCTGGACCGACGCAGGCCACCCGGTCGTCCGCGAGTAGGCGGTAGATGGCGGATCAGCCTTCGGCTGACAGGCGAAATTTCGTAGCGCGAGTCACGCGGTGCTGTCGGCGCGGATGTCGAGCAGACGATTGAGCTTCGTCAGCTCGAGAACCTCGACAATGTTCGGGCAGGCGTTGTGGATCTCGATGCGTTCGACTCGCTTCCGCAGGGTCGTCAGCACGCCCAAGAGGCCGCTGGGAACCATCTGCAAGCCGCTGCAATCGACGGCCAGAACCTGGCAGCCGACGCGATCGACCAGTTCGAGCAACTGGTCGCGATACGCGGCGATACAGACTTCATCCGGCACCGGCTGACCGGCGAAACCGATCACCGTGAGGGGACCCTCCTGGTAGACCTGCAAGACGGCGTCTTCGTCCGGAGACGGGGTTGTGTCGTCGGCCATGGACAGATTGTCCGCGGAAGTGTCAGTCATGGTGGGCCTCTCGCAGAAGTTTGCCAGAGATACCGGGATCGATACGGAATAGCGTATTCAGTTGCCCGCGGTGTTGCCAGTCGACCCACCCCGCGAACAATGGCCGACGGAAAACCCGACGTGCGCTCTACAATGCTTCGGTTTTATGCGAACATGTTGGGGACTCGAAGGCTCCGACGCCGAGGGACTCCTCGATCAGGCCTTCCAGACCCGCAAATTGAGTTCGTGCGATGAGCAGCAAATCCAATGAATCGGCACAGGCGCGTGTCGTGGCGAGGAATCGCTCCGCGCGTCACGAATACGAAATCCTGGAAGAGCTGGAGTGCGGCATCGTCCTGCATGGAAGCGAAGTGAAAAGCATTCGCGACCACAAGATGGGCATTGAAGAGGCGCACGTTCGCGTGAAGGATGGGGAAGTCTGGCTGGTGAACGCCGACATTGCCGAGTATCCCCAGGCGACCTATCTCAATCACGAACGTCGCCGGACTCGCAAGCTGCTCTTGAACAAGGCGCAGATTCGCAAGTTCGCCTCCAAGGGCGACGACCGTGGCCTCACGATTATTCCGCTGGATGTCCACTTTTCGGAGCGCGGAATCGTGAAGCTGACGATCGCGCTGGCGCGGGGACGCAAGGCCCACGACAAGCGTGAAAAGCTCAAACTGCAATCCGACCGCCGCGAGATGCAGCTGGCGAAGCAAAAAACAATTCGTCCGACCCAGGGAGGGAAGCGCGGGGTTTCTTAGAGAACGGGCCGACACGCGCGAATTCTGGTTGGAAAACTCGGCGGGGCTCGATCACAATCAGGTTTGCTGATGTCACTGGCCCGATGTCCCGGCGCAGGGCATCCAGTCTTTTGCCGGCGAGGATTGGGTATTGATGAGGCTGTCGAAACCGGGCGCTGCGAAGGAACAGTGGCGAGGCGGTCCGTGGGTGAGGCATCATTCCGGTCGCCCCGGTCTCTGGTCCCGGCGTGTGACGGTTCGCCTCGCGACGCTCGTCATGTTCAGCCTGGCCGCGACTTTCCTCGGACCAGTTTGTTTCGCGCAGTCCGAGGAATTAAAAACCCGCGCCGCGCGAATCGCTGAGCTGTCCGTAGTGGACGAAAAGCTCGCCGTCCCCCGCATGGAGGGGCTGGAAACAGCCCTGATGGAAGGGCGCTACGAGCAGGTCATCAACTGGTGCGACCGCGCCATTCACGATCGTGCCTTTGGCGAAGAATGGTATCTGGCCAAGGGAGAGGCCGAACTGGCGCTCGGGCGCAGCGAAGATGCCTGGGCGACGCTTGACGACGGCATCCGCCGCTATCCCTGGAGCGTGCGCATTCGCATTCTCGGTGTCGACGCGGGGCGCATGACCGGCCGCGACGAAGAAGTGAAAAAGTACATCCTCGAAGTCCGTGAATCGGCGACCCGCGCCCCCTGGCGGTACAGCGATGCCGACAACCTCGTCGCGCTCGGCGAGATGGCGGTCGACCTCGGAGCCGATGCGCGGACCGTCCTCGAATCGTTCTATGACCGGGCGCTGCAACTCCGCGCCAAACATCGGCGAGCCATGCTGGCCAGCGCGCGACTGGCGTTGTCGAAGCAGGACTACAAACTGGCGGCCGACACCATCGAGTCGCACTTGAAGAATGTTCCCGAGGACACGGAAGCCACGTTCCTCCTAAGCCAGACGTTGCGCCCGTCGAACCCGGTCCGCGCCGCGATTCTCCTCAGCACGGCCATTCGCCAGAATCCGCGCTTGCTGCCCGCCCTCGTTGACGAAATCGAAGTCTTGATCGACGGCGAACAGTACGAAGACGCCACTCAACGGCTGGACGAGCTGGAAGCCATTCATGCGGAACTTCCCGAGTTGTGGGCGCTGCGGGCGGTCTTGCGGGAACTCGATAACGATCGGGCTGGGGCGGCGGAGTTCCGCGAGCGGGCGCTGGTGAATTGGCACGACAATCCCGCCGTCGACCACCTGATCGGCCGCAAACTGTCGCAGAAGTACCGTTTTCGGGAAGGGGCCGAGTATCAGCGAAAGGCGCTCGAATTCTCAGCCGAGTACGGCCCGGCGCGTCGGCAACTGGCCGAAGATTTGCTTCGGCTGGGCCAGGAAGAAGAGGGCTGGAAACTCGCGGAAGCGACGCACTCCGCCGATCCGTATGACGTGCAGCTCTTTAATCTGACTCAACTGAAAACGCAGATCGAGACCTACACGACACTGCGGCGCGGCTCCTTCGTCGTTCGGATGGAGCCCCGCGAAGCGCGGTTGTACGGCAATGCCGTTCTCGATCTGCTCGAACGAGCACGGACCACGCTGGGGGCCAAGTACGGTTACGAACCGCCCGGAGATGTACTGGTCGAAATTTTCCCGGAACCGGACGACTTCGCCGTGCGGACGTTCGGGCTGCCGGGGGCCTCCGGGTATCTCGGGGTCTGTTTCGGAAGAGTCATCACCGCGAACAGCCCGGCGGCGTTACCGGACACGCCATCGAACTGGGAGTCGGTGCTGTGGCATGAATATTGTCACGTCGTGACGCTCGAACTGACCAAACATCGATTGCCCCGCTGGCTCAGTGAGGGGATCTCGGTTTACGAAGAACGCCTCGCCGACCCGACGTGGGGGGCGCGTATGTCGCCCCGGTTTCGGCAGCTCATTTTGAGCGGCCAGTTGACGCCGATCGACGAGCTGAGCAGCGCGTTCCTGCGGCCCGACGGAGCCGGGGGATTGGCGTTCGCCTATTACCAGTCGTCGCTGGTGATTGATTTTCTGGTGGAACGCTACGGATTCGAGACGCTCCGCGGTGTGCTGGATGATCTGTCGAACGGCTTGTTGCTCAACGACTCGCTGGAACGCCGGACGACACCGTTTGAGCAGTTGAACGCCGAGTTTCAGGACTATGCCCGCGAACGGGCACGGCGGTATGGCGAACTAGTCGACTGGACGGAGCACGATCTTTCCGACCAGCGCGAGGACGATGATCCCGACCGCCTGCAGCGCTGGCTCGATGAGCATCCCAACAACCTCCAGGGCCTCGTGCTGCGAGCCGAACAATTGACGTCGCTGCAGCGTTACGAAGAAGCGAAGGCGCCGCTGCGCAAACTGATCGAACTGTTTCCCGAGTACACGGCCGGGGGAGAATCGTATGATCTCCTCGCGACCGTGCACCGACTGCTCAAAGAGCCCGACGACGAACTGGAAGTCCTCCTGGAATTCGCGCGGCGGGCCGACGCGGTGACGCCGGTCTATTTGCGGATCATCGAGCTGGCCGTTGCCAGCGAAAACTGGGAAGCGGTTCGGGAAGCGGCTCGGCGGCAACTGGCCGTCAATCCATTGCTGCCGGCCCCCCATCGGGCGTTGGCGGTCGCGGCCGAAAAACTGGGGGACGACGCCGACGCGCGGCGGGCGCTGGAGAGCTTACTTGAACTCAGCCCGGATAGCGTCGCCGATCTTCATTATCGGCTGGCCCGCATTCTGCAGCGGCAGGGAGACGCGGGGGCGAAACGAGCCGTTCTGCAAGCGCTCGAGGCAGCCCCGCGGTTTCGTGATGCCCAGGTGCTCTTGCTGGAATTAACGGGATCGAATGGCGAGACCACCACTGTCGATGAGGTGAAGCCATGAGTGACGTCGCCCCGCGCAAAACGGCGCTCTTTAAGAGCACGGCCCCGCGCTGGATCCTGCTGGCCGGGTTGCTGCTAACCTGCCTGATTTCCGTGGGAGATGCGCAGCGCGGTCGGGACCGCGAGATTATTCCGGGCGACCGCAACGGCGTTCCCGAATGGTCGGTCGATCCGGTATTCCGACACGATGTCTTCACGTTCGTGCGGATCAAGTACAACTCGTTTCGGCGGTGGGGACGCTGGTCGACCGATTACCCCGATGCCGACCTGAACTTCTCCTACCGCTTGCAGCAACTGACGTCGATGAAGGTCGATCCCAACGGCCGCATTCTGGAACTCACCGACCCGGCGATCTTCGAGTTTCCGTTTCTCTACATGATCGAGCCCGGCGAACTGGAGTTTGAAGAAGCTGAAGTAGTGGCGCTGCGGAAGTACCTGCTCAAGGGGGGCTTCCTGATGGTGGATGACTTCTGGGGCGAAGCGGAGTACGAGAACTTTTACTACGAGATCAAGCGAGTTTTTCCAGATCGCGACCCGGTCGAACTTCCGCTCGAACATCCGATCTTTCATTGCGTGTACGACCTTCCCGAGAAGCCGCAGATTCCCAGCATTGGCGTGGCGCAGGCGTATCGGGGAACGGGGCGAACCTGGGAACGCGAAGACGCCCGCGAGCCGCACTATCGGGGAATCTTCGACGACAAGGGCCGTTTGATGGTCATCATCTGCCACAACACCGACCTGGGCGATGGCTGGGAACGGGAAGGGGAAGATCCCTGGTACTTTCAGGAGTTCTCGGAGAAGCGGGCCTACCCGCTGGGGATCAACATCATTTTCTATGCGATGACACACTGAAATGTCCTGACACAACCTCTGTACCATAAGGTGTCGTCCTGTGTCTGGCAGGTTTCTGACAGGCACAACCGGTTGTGTCAGGGAGACTGACGAAGTTCGCGGTTCCAGCGCCCGGCCGGGGATGATCCGGCCTTAAACGAGTGGTCCTCGCGAACGGATACGACCAAATTGACCGACCTGGCAACAGGTTCTCACCACCGGAAACTTTCCATGTCAGATGGTGAATCGACAGAGACCATTGATCGAGACCGGCAGACGTTGGATCTCGTTCGCAGCAGCCGGGCTCGGATTCGCGAGCAACTGGATAAGGCGATCGTCGGCCAGCAGCAGGTGGTCGAGCAACTCCTGCTCTCCCTGTTTGCGGGCGGACACTGCCTCATCACGGGGGCTCCCGGGCTCGCGAAAACGCTGTTGGTGAAGTCGATCGCGCAGATCTTCGACCTCAAGTTCCAGCGCATTCAGTTCACTCCCGATCTGATGCCCGCCGACATTACCGGGACCGAGATCCTGGAGCAGGACGAATCGGGACGCCGGCGGATGGTCTTCGTGCGGGGACCGATCTTCGCGAATGTGCTTCTGGCCGACGAAATCAACCGGACGCCCCCGAAGACCCAGGCCGCCCTGCTGGAAGCGATGCAGGAACACCAGGTGACGGCTGTCGGCCAAAGGCACACACTCGAAGAGCCGTTCTTCGTCCTGGCGACGCAGAACCCGATCGAAATGGAGGGGACTTACCCCCTGCCGGAAGCGCAGCTCGACCGCTTCATGTTCAATGTCGTCGTGAACTACTTGCCGGAAGACGACGAAGTGACCGTGGTCCAGCGGACGACCTCGCGGTCCAAGGCCAAAATCGATCCCGTCCTGACGGGCGACGATATCTTGAGAATTCATGACCTCGTGCGCGATGTTCCCGTTGCGGAAGACGTCGTCCGGGCGGCCGTGCGACTGGCGAGCGCCTCCCGTCCCAGCGAGCCTGGATCGCCCGATTTCGTCCGGGAATGGGTGTCGTGGGGAGCCGGTTTGCGCGCGGCCCAGTACCTGATTCTGGGTGGCAAGGCTCGCGCGCTCTTCGAGGGGCGGGCGCATGTCAGCCTCGAAGACCTGCGAGCGCTGGCGCTTCCGGTCCTGCGGCATCGCATTCTCATCAATTATCGCGCGGAAGCGCAGGGAGTCACCGTCGAACAGGTCATTTCACGGCTGGTGGAAGGCCAACTCGTCTGAGTCAGGCGGTATCGACTTGGTGCAAATGTTTGGACGTTTTTGCGATGGCGGACTACATCGATCCCGCGACGCTGATGCAGCTTCAGTCGCTGGAGATGCGCGCCAAGCACGTTGTGGAAGGCTTTCAGACCGGTCTCAATCGCAGCCCGTTTCATGGATTTTCGGTCGAGTTCACCGAGTACCGCCAATACACGCAGGGGGACGACCCCCGTTACCTCGACTGGCGGCTCTTCGCCCGGACCGATCGTGACTACATCAAGCGTTTCGAGGACGAGACCAATTTACGCTGTCAGATCCTGCTCGACGTCAGTCGTTCGATGAGCTTCGGCAGTCGCGGTTACTCGAAGTTCGAGTACGCCCGGACTCTCGCGGCCACGCTGGGATGGTTCCTGACCACGCAGCGGGATGCCGTGGGGCTGGCGACATTTGGCGACGATCTGTACGAATTCGTTCCCGCGCGGTTCCGTCCCGGTCACTTTCGACGCCTGATGGTGGCGCTGGAACAGCCGCCGGAAGCGCGGGGCAGCCGTTTGAATCGCCCCGTCGAGCGATTGTGCGAACGGTTGCTGCGGCGCGGGATGGTGATGGTCATTGCGGACTTTCTCGCGCCGCTGGATGGCTGGTTCGACAGCCTCAGCGCGCTGGTCGCGCGGGGGCAGGATGTGATCGTCTTCCAGGTTCTCGATCCGGCCGAGATCGACTTTCAATTTTCCGATGCCGCGTTGTTCGAAGACCTGGAAACGGGCCGCCAGGTCTACGTCGATCCCCGCTTTGCCGCGGAGCGTTATCGCAAGCGGCTCGAAGAGCATCTCGCCAATGTGGCCGAGAGCTGCTCGCGGCTGGGCGTCGATTTTCGGCGGGTGCGAACGGACGAACCGCTCGAACAGGTGCTGTTTGACGTCGTCCGCCTGCGCATGCATCGCAAAGCCATGCCGCGCGTCGCCCAGCGGGGAGGACGCCGATGAGCTTTCTCGCGCCGCTGTTCCTGGTCGGTGCCGCCGCGATTGCCGGTCCGATCCTCTTTCACCTCTGGCGAAGAACGCCCCGCGGCCGTCAGGTCTTTTCGACGCTGATGTTCCTGGTTCCGTCGCCGCCGCGAATGACGAACCGCAGCCGCCTCGAACATTTGCCGTTATTGCTGTTGCGCGGGCTGTTGCTGCTGCTACTGGTCCTGGCCTTCAGCCGTCCGTTCTTCCGAACGGAAGACTGGGACCGCATCGCCGAGCAGCCGCTGCCGCGAGTCGCGATTCTCGTCGATCGCAGCGCGAGCATGCGCCGCGATGGTGTCTGGGATCATGCCCGTGAAGAGATTCTGGACAGGATGTCGGCGAGCCCGGCCGGGACGCGGTTCGGCATCTTTGCATTTGCCGACGACTGGTCGAGCCTGGCGAGTTTTGACGAGTGTCGCGACTTGTCGCCGTCCACCGTTCGCGAACTGACCGGCAGTCGTCTTGCCGAGATGTCTCCCACCTGGCAGGGAACCCGGCTGGGATTGGGCGTGGCCCGGACGATCGCCGCGCTGCAGGAAGAAGAGACGCGCGATGTCGCCGAGCGCCCGCAGGAATTGTGGATCGTTTCGGACCTGGCCGAAGGGGCCGATTTTGGCGGGCTGGAGAACATCGAATGGCCGGCTGGGCTGCGCGTGGTCGTTGTGGCGGCCGAAGCAAAAAATCCCGGGAATGCGGGGCTTCAACCCGTGGCCGACATAACCGAGACGGCTGCCGACGTGGTGCGCGTGCGGGTTCAAAATTCGTCTGATTCGAGGGTCGAGGAATTCACGATCGATTGGGAAGACGTTGCGAGCGACGATCCGGTTCGAGTCGTTGTTCCTGCCGGGCAATCGCGGGTGGTGGCGATTCCCCGTGCCGAAGCGGCGGAAGGCGGGACCGTCTTGCGGCTGACGGGTGATTCCGAACCGTTTGACAACGTGGCGTGGGTGCCGCGCGTGGAGCGTCCGCGACGGCTGGTCGCCTATCTGGGAGAAGAGGCTGCCGATGATCCACAGGGCCTGCGGTTCTTTCTCGAAGGCGCACTTTCAGTCAGCTCGCTCTTTGACGTCCGTTTCGCGGGACCGAACGATCCACTGGACACGCAGCGGCCGTCGTTGATTGTCATTCCCAGCGGAGCGAGCATTCCGGGCTGGGTCACCGAATCGATCAAGCGGGGATCGGTCGGACTGATCGTGCTGACGCAGACCGACGGGGCCGCCGATCTGCTGGCTCGACTTGGACTGACGGGAGCCGAGGTGGCCGAAGCACCCGAACAAGATCAGCGCTGGGCCGAGATCGACTTCGAATCGCCCTGGCTGGCCCCCTTTGCCGAGGCGCGCTATTCGGACTTCACCGGCATCCGTTTCTGGAAACATCGCAGCGTCAAATTGCCGGAAGGGTGGTCGGGTACCATCCTGACACGGTTCGAGAATCGCGATCCCGCGTGGTTCGTACAGCCCGTCGGAATGGGACGGCTGCATGTCATGGCGAGCGGCTGGCAACCTTCCGACAGCCAATTGGCCCGCTCCTCGAAGTTCCCGCCGCTGATGATGCGACTGCTCGAAGACGCCGCGGGAATCTCCGCCGGAGGACGGCAAAAGAACGTGGGAGACCGATTGTGGGATCCCCCGCCGCAGCCGGCCCCGGAAGCGATCGCCGTGCCGAAGGATTCGCTCGTCAAGCTGCCTGATGGTGAGGAGTCGGCCGGGTATCGCCCGCTGGCCGATGTGCCGGGCATCTATCAACTGACAATCGACGGCGAGCCCCGACTGGTCGCGGTGAACGTGCCGCCCGATGAAACGCGAACGTCGCCAATGGATTTGGAGCGGCTGGTCACACTCGGCGTTCCCGTCGGAGAGGCAACGTCAACCGCTTCGCGAGCGCGTGAAGCGGAGCGACTGACGCAGGCACGGCGGGAAGACCTGGAACGCGAACAGAAAATCTGGTGGTGGCTGATTCTGGCGGCGGCCGGGTGTCTCTTGCTCGAAGCGGCCTACGCGCACTGGCTGACGCGACGACGTCGCGACGCGGAGGCCGCCGCATGATTGCCCGATTCCACGCGTCCCGCGAAGCATCCGCGTCAGGCCGATTTGTGCCAATCGGCTACCCGTGCCCGCCGCGACATGCGACAATGCCATCCGACTCGACAATGGCCTCGGATAGCCGAATGGGCTTTCCGGGCAATCTTTGGAGTTTGCTAGTGCCTTGTCACGGCTTGATTTTCGTGTGCCACTGGCTTCGCCAGTGCGCCTTCAGTCTTTCATCCAGACAAAGACACGCTGGCGAAGCCAGTGGCACGCACCCAGATCTTTCGCATTGACAGAGCACGAGTTCTTCGTGAACGGGGTGATCGATGAACGCACGCCAGACACTACTGGAGGATCTCGCGCCCGCGGCGCGGAGGTTGTCGCGGGTCTTGATCGCAAAGTCGCGGATCGTGCTCTACGGCGTGATCGCCGGCCTGGCGCTCATCGCGTTCGCCGCGCCGGCCGCGGAAGCGCGCCTGCTCGCGGTGTGCCTCGCGATTGTTGCCCTGGTCGCCAGCATGCTGTTCGCGATCTTCGGTCGGCGCGCTTTGGTCGCGCGCGACGTGGCCCGGCGTGTCGAAAAAGTTTATCCCGGTCTCGACTCGCGACTCGTGACGGCGGTCGACGAACTGGATGCGTCCGATCAACGGCCGCTCTCGGTCTTGCAGCGGCAACTTGTCGACGAAGTGACCGAGCACGCCCGAACGCACGACTGGTCCGAAGTCGTTCCCCGTCGACAGTTCCTCGCGATGGAAGTCGGACAACTGGCGGCGATGGGGACGGCCGCTTGTCTCATTTCCGTGCTGCTCTTCCGTACGGTTCCCGCCGCCCCGGTTCCCGTCGTTCAAACGGGCATGACCGGAGCGAAGAGTTTGTTGGTGACCGTCGACCCCGGGAGCTGTGAAGTCGAACGCGGGCAGCCGCTGCTGATCACGGCTCGTTTTCCCAGTGTCCCCTCGACCCGGGTGGAACTCGTGCTCGAAGGGGAATCGGGTCGCCAGACATATCCGATGGAGCAGAGCCTTGACGATCCACTCTTTGCCGCGCGCATTCCGAACGTCACTTCGGCGGGCCGGTACTGGCTGCTGGCCGAAGGTCTGAAGACGGACGAGTATCAAGTCGCGGTGTACGATCTGCCGGCTGTCGAAAGTTGGACGGTCCACATCGACAGCCCCTCGTACACCAACCGAGAGCGGCAGACCGAAGTCGATGCGTGGGACGTTGTCTGCGTCGAAGGGAGCACGCTTGAACTCGAATGCCGCGTGAATGTGCCGCTCGCGCGAGTGGCATTGGAACCAGCCGGAAAAGATGCAATCGCGGCGGCATTCGAGAAGTCAACCGAGGATGAACTCCTCTACCGGGTTCGGTTGCAGCCAAAGCAATCGGGGAAGTCGACGCTCGTTCTCCTCGACGCGGCTGGCCGGCGCCAGCGCGTCGAACCAACCTTTGAAGTGACGGTTCTTCCCAATCGTCGTCCGGATCTGCGTCTGGCATTTCCGGCGCAGGACACGCGCGTCTCGCCGCTGGAAGAGCTGACGCTCGAAGCCCAGATCAGCGACGACTTCGCGGTGCTCGAAACCGGCGTCATGCTGTCGATTCCCGGTCAGGATGACATCGTGCGTGTTCTGACGGCCGGACAGCCCGAGAAGTCGATCCGCATTCAACAGTGGCAGCATCTCGAGGCGCTCGAGCAGCTCGGCGTCGCGGTCGACGACCTGATCGCCTACGTCGCCTATGCCGATGACATTGGTCCGGACGGCCAGCGGCGTCGGACGACGAGCGACATGTTCTTTGCCGAGGTTCGGCCTTTCGAGGAAACTTTCCGCCAGGACAAGTCATCCGCGAATGGCGGCCAAAGCGGCGCTGCCGGGGGCAGCCAGTCGAATGGCAATCGCCTGGAACAACTCGTGCAGCAGCAGAAGCAGGTCGTCACGGCGACCTGGAACCTCGCGAAAAACCGTCGTGCGTGGGATGCCCAGGCGGCGACGGCAGCGGAAACGCTCATTGCCGCCCAGGACGCCGTCCGTCAGCAATTCTCGCAGGTCGGAGCCGAGTTGCCGGATCCCAAGGTCCAACCGACCGTGTTGCGAATTCTCGATCAGATGGAAACAACCCGCACTCGACTCCGAAAGGCCGTCGATGACAAAGCGGTCGAGCCACTCAACGATGCCCTCAAATCGGGGCAGACGGCTTACCAGGGACTCTTGAAGCTGCGGGCCCGCGATCATCGATTGCAGCAAGGTCAACAAAGCGGTGCGGGCGCCGGTGGCGGCTCGAGCGCGTCGCAGCAGCAGATGGAGCAACTCGAACTGACCAATCGCCAGAACCGCTACGAGCAGCAGCGGGCCGCCGAGTCGCAGGCCCCCACTTCGCAGCGTGCCGAGGAACTGGCCATTCTGGACCGGCTCAAGGATCTCGCACGGCGGCAGGAAGGGCTGACCGAGCGTCTGAAAGAAGTGGAAGCCCAGCTACGGACCGCGAAGACCGAACCGGAGCGGCAGGAGCTACTGGAAGAGCTCAAACGACTGCGCGACGAGCAGCAACGGCTCTTGCAGGACGCGGACCGGTTGCGGACGCGAATCAATCAGTCGCAACCTTCCGAACAGGTCGAGCAGACCCGCGAGCAATTGGAGCAGACACGTCGTCAGATGGTGGACTCGACGGAGGCGCTCCGCGAAGGTCGCCTTTCGCAGGCGATTAACTCGGGAACCCGCGCCGCCGAGGAACTCAACCAGTTGCAGAACGACTTCCGTCGCCAGTCAGCCGCGCGGTTCGCCGAGGCAATGCGCGAAATGCGCGGCGCGGCTCGCGACCTGATGGAACGCGAGAAGGAACTCGCACAGGGGCTTGAGCAACTGGAGAACGATTCCCAACGTACGCTGAGGCAGTCACAGGATCGTCGCGAACTGCAAGAGAAGGCCACCGCCCAGCGCGAAAATCTGGAAGGCTTGCTCAACGAAATGCGGAAGGTTGTGGAAGAGTCGGAACAGGCCGAGCCGCTGTTGTCACAACAGCTTTACGATGCCATCCGCTCCGCGCGCGACAGCCGCGCCGACGACGCGCTGAACGCGACGAGCCAGCTTCTCGAACGCGGCTTCCTCCAGGAAGCCCGCGCGGCCGAAAACCAGGCGCGGCAGGGAATCGACAAGTTGTCCGAAGCCGTGGATGGGGCGGCGGAATCGATTCTCGGCGACGAAGTCGAGGGTCTGCGCCGCGCCCGCGAGCAACTGGCCGAGTTGTCGAAAGATTTGAATCGCGAACTGGCTGCCCAGGGTTCACCAAACGGAGATAACGGCGGGCCATCGACCGAAAAAGGAAAACCTGGATCGGGAACCGGTGAATCCATGCCGGGTGAGTCAACCAATGGCGAAGGTGGTACGCCGTCAGAGTCCAAAGGTCAGCCCGGCCAGCCAGGCAAAACCGGCGAAAATGGCCAGCCGGGTCAGTCCAATCAGCCCGGTCAGTCCAATCAGCCGGGGCAACCCGGCCAGCCCGGTTCGGGGACTCAGCCTTCAAATAGTCCGGGAGATCAACCGGGGAATTCTCCATCCGAAGGCGGTCAACCTTCGCCGGGAGGACAACCGGGTTCCCAACCCGGACAGCAACCGGGTGGAGGCCAACAGCCTGGCGGAGGCCAACAACCGGGAGGCGGGCAGCGGCCGGGCCTGCGCGGTGGACCCGCGCCGGGGTCGGGAACTCAGGGTGGCGTTTCGAGCGGGGAATCGGGCGGCGGCGGGCAGGGCGGGCCTGCTGGATCGAGCGGCCCCTTTGCGGGGAACGATTTCGTCGAGTGGGCCGACCGCCTGCGCGACGTCGAAACGGCAATCAGCGATCCCGACTTGCAGAACCAGGTGGCGCGAGTTCGAGAGCGGGCCCGCAGCATTCGAGCCGAGGCCCAGCGACACTCCGAACAACCGAACTGGGAACTCGTTCGCACGCAGGTGCAGGAACCGCTCCTGGATCTGCAAAACCGCATCGCCGAAGAGATTGCCCGGCGGACCGATCCCGAATCGCTGACGCCGGTCGATCGCGATCCGGTTCCCACCCGTTACCGCGACCTCGTGCGCAGCTACTACGAACGCCTGGGACAGGGGACGGAATGATCCAGGCCGCGCTCATTCTTGGTGCCGGTCAGTGGTGGTGGCTGGCCGCGATCGTCGTGGCGGTGGCCATCGTCCTGGCGGTCGTCGCCTACCGTCACAGCGGCTTGGCGTCCCATGAACAGCGGACGGCTGCCTTCCTGCGGTTGGGGGCCGTTTTGCTGGTCGCCGCCTGCCTGCTGGACCCGCTCTGGAGCAGTCCGCAGGTGCGTCCCGGCGAAAATCTGTTCGCGATCCTGGTCGACAACAGCCAGAGCCTCACGATTCGCGATCCGAACGAGACGAAAACCCGCGGCGAGCAGTTGCGCGATCGACTCTCCGAGGAATCGAATCCGTGGCAGGCACGGCTGCGGCAGGATTTCGACGTCCGCCAATACCGCGTTGAATCGGGTTTGCAGGTTCTCTCGTCTTCGGAAGGTTTGACGTTCACTGGCACGGCGTCGCAACTGGCGCGTTCACTCGACGATCTGCGCGGGCGATTTCGCGACCGGCCGCTGGCGGGCGTGCTGCTGATGACCGACGGCATCGCGACCGACGACCTGGAAAAACTGGATGTCACCGGGCTGCCGCCGATTTATCCCGTGATGATCGGAAAGGCCGCCGGTCATGTCGACCTGGGGGTAGCCCGCGTCGCTGTGACGACGACAGCCTTTGAAGATGCCCCGGTCACCGTCCGGGCCGAGATTTCGCAGGTCGGGTGCAAGGGGGAACGCGTCACGGTGGAACTCGTCGACGAAGCCAACGCCGTGGTCGAAACTCAGGAAGTCGTCTGCGGCTCCGACGGGGCTGACTCACAGGTTCAGTTTCGCTTCCGCCCGACAAAGCCGGGGATGTCGTTTTACCGGTTGAGAGTTCGCGGCACGGCCATTGAACCAGCCAACGAATCGACTGCGGAGAACAACGAGCGGGCGATTGTCGTCGATCGCGGCTCCGGCCCCTATCGAATCCTGTATGTGACAGGTCGGCCGAACTGGGAATACAAGTTTCTGCGGCGGGCGATTGCCGACGACGACCAGGTTCGCATGACGGCCCTGGTGCGCGTGGCCCGCAAAGAACCGAAGTTTCAATGGCGCGGTCGCACCGGCGAATCGGCCAATCCCCTCTTTCGGGGCTTCGATCGTGTCAACGAAGAGACCGAGCAGTACGACCGACCGGTCATCGTACGATTGGAAACGGCGACCCCCGACGAGTTTCGCGAAGGGTTTCCCCGCCTCGCCGAAGAGCTATACCCGTTTCATGCGGTGATTCTGGATGACGTGGAAGCCGAATTCTTCACGCACGACCAACAATCGCTGCTCGAAAAATTCGTGGCCGACCGCGGCGGTGCGTTGGTGATGTTAGGAGGAGCCGAGAGCTTTGAGCGGGGAGGCTACGCGGGAACACCCATCGGTCGCGTGCTGCCGGTCTTTCTCACGGCGGGCACGACCGCGGAAGCGCGCGATCCCCAGGGATACCGCTGGGCGTTAACACGCGAAGGGATGCTGCAACCCTGGGCACGGCGATCGGCCAACGAAGCCGACGAATTGGCCGCGCAGCAGCAGCTTCCCGCGCATCGTACCATTCATCGTGCTCAAACCATCAAGCCGGGCGCGATTCGTGTCGCCGACTTTGTCGATTCGTCGCGGCAGTCGCTGCCGGGTCTGGTCGTCCAGCGTTTTGGCGCCGGTAAGACGGCGGCGGTCCTCGCGGGGGACATGTGGCGCACCCAGTTGCAGAGTGCCGACGATCCGTCCGGCGCGATTTCCGAACGGGACGACCTCGGAAAATTCTGGCGGCAGCTTCTGCGGTGGGCGATTGTCGACGTTCCCTCGCGGGTCGAAGTCCGTCCGCACCAGGACACCGAGTCGCGCGGCCTGACGCGCGTCGAGATTCGGCTGCGCGACAAAGAGCACAAGCCTCAGGACAATGCAGCCGTGAAGGTGAAATTCATGCTGCCCGATGGAACAACCAGCGAGCAGGTCGCGGAACCTTCGCTTCAGGAAGCCGGCTATTACGAAGTGCTGGTGGCGAATCGAGCAAGCGGTGCCACGCGAGTTTCGGTTGAGGCGAAGGACAGCGATGGACAGGAAGTCGGCACGGCCGAGTCGGGTTGGGTTTTCGCCCCGATGGCCGAGGAACTGCGGCGAATCGCCCCCGACGAAAATGCCTTGAAACGCCTCGCGGAACGGACTGGCGGCGAAATGGTGGCGCTGACTGACCTTGAAGACTTTGCCGGCCGGGTGAGTCAGCGTCCAGCTCCATTGGTCCAGCAGGTCGCACGTCCCGCCTGGCAGAACCCACTCGTCCTCGTGGCGATCCTGGGCTGCCTGTGCGGTGAGTGGGGCCTGCGCCGCTGGAGGGGGTTGGCGTGAGGACGTATCGAACCCCGTTCGGCCCGACCCTGTTGGCAATGACGGCGTTGCTATGTGGCACGGTCGACACTGATGCAGACGATTCGGCACCGGCCGACATCATCATTGTGACGGGAGCCGAAGGCTCCGCGGATTACGGCCGGGATTTCAGCCTGTGGGGCGACCGCTGGAAACGGGCCGCCGAAGAGGCGGGACTCGCCGTGCGGCGGCTGGATCAGGCTGATTCCTCGGACGAGAGCAGTGACAAAGATCAACTGGCCAAGTGGATCAAAGAAGCCGGGGCCGTCTCCGATCGTCCGTTGTGGCTGGTCTACCTGGGGCACGGAACGTATGACCGCCGGTCAGCCCGGCTCAATCTGCGCGGCCCGGATGTTTCGCCCGACGAATTGAAAGAGTGGCTGGCCCCGCTGAGGCGGCCGCTGGCGGTGGTGCTGTGCTCGTCGGCCAGCGGCGATTTCCTCCCGGCGCTCAGCGGGCCGGATCGGACAATCATCACGGCGACGAAGAGTGGGGGGGAACTGAACTACACGAAGTTCGGCGACTTCCTGTCCCAGTCGCTGCTTGATCCGGCCACCGACCTCGATAAGGACGGTCAGAACTCGCTGTGGGAAGTCTTTCTCGCCGGGAGCCGCAAGACGATCGAATACTACGAAACCCAGGGTCTGTTGCAGACCGAGCACTCGCTGCTGGACGACAATGCCGATCAGCAGGGAACGCGGGCCGATTCGTTCCGCGGCCTCCAACCGATCGAGTCGGCAACCGGCGGCGGCCAACTGGATGGCCGGCTGTCGCATCAGTGGCATCTCGTGCCCACCCAGGACACCAACTGGCCGGCCGACTTGAAGCGAAAGCGAGACGAATTGGTCCTGTCGGTCCTGAGTCTGCGCGACCGAAAGGCGAGCCTCGCGGAAGATGCGTACTACCTCGAACTCGAAGGGATTCTGCTCGAACTGGCGAAGCTCACCCGGCGAGTCGAGGGGATGCCCACGTCAACCGATTCCAACCCGGCTCCCTCGCCCGTTCCCTGAAGGAAGCGGCCCCTTGGGATGCACGATCGCTCGGCGGCATGATATCGTGCTTGGTGACGAGCGAACTCTTCGTTCTTGCGAAGAATCGAGACAACCACTTCTGGGGAGATGCCAACTTGCCGGTCTTGAGCGCGGATGTATTGAACGACTTTTCGAAGCGGCTGTTCCTGGCCGGTGGAATCGACCAGGAAGCTGCCGAAATTATTTCGACCAGTCTCGTGGAAGCCAATCTGCGCGGACACGATTCGCATGGCGTGATGCGGATTCCCTTCTACATCGGCCGCGTGGCCGATGGTGGACTCAACCCCAAGTCGCGACTGACGATCGTCAAGGAGAGCGCGTCCTCCATCATGGCGGACGGCGGCTGGGGGATGGGCCAGGTGCTGGTTCGCGATCTCATGACCCGGCTGATCGAGAAGTGCAAGACTTCGGCGGTCGCATTCGGCACGCTCATCAAGTCGTCCCACATCGGGCGATTGGGCGAATACGCGGAAATGGCCGCGGACGCGGGTCTGGCGTCCATCATGGGAGCGAATACGCATGGAGCCGCGCAGCGCGTGGCTCCAGTTGGCGGGAAGCGACCGCGATTGGGAACAAACCCCATCTGCATGGGAATGCCCGGCGGCAAGAATGGTCCCTTCATTTTCGACATCGGGACGTCGGCGACGGCGGAAGGGAAAGTTCGCGTTAAAAAGATCGCCGGTCAGACCGTGCCGGGCGGATGGCTGCTGGATGCCGACGGACGTCCGACCATTGATCCGAACCAGTTGTATGGCGATCCGCCGGGAACGATTCTTCCGCTGGGGGGCGACCAGGCGTACAAGGGGTTTGGCCTCGCGTTCATGGTGGAAATGTTCTCGGGCGCCATTTCCGGCGGGCAGTGTGCCTATCCCAATCCGCCGCCGCCCATCGGCAACGCGGCGTTCTTCCTGGTGCTCAATCCGGAATTCTTCGGCGGGCTGCCGCACCTGAACGACGAAATCGGCCGGCTCGAAGAGTATGTGCGCGGAGTCCCGCGAATCGACGGTGTCGAGGAAATTTTCCTTCCCGGCGATCCGGAACGCCGCGCGATGCAGAACCGTCGCGCGCATGGGATTCCGATCGACGACGGGAACTGGAAGGCGCTCGCCGATCTGGCGTTGAAATTGAATGTCGACCTCCCGACGCTGTAAACGAAGCTGCGCGGCGTCGACACCCCGCGAGGCATTGTCTCGCGGGGAAAGGGGTAGTGAAATGTCCGAGGAACCACAGGCAACGCCCGACTGCCGGTTGTATGTCCCCTCGTCCGAAGACTGGCGGGCCGTCGTGAAGATGGGGAGCGAGCGACAGTACTGTTACTCAAAGACACCCGGCGACACTCATTTTCACCTGATTCTGAACGGCGAAATCTATCTCGAGGGTGAAACCGAGAAGCTGTGCCTCAACTGCGCGCTGCGTATGGGCGTGGTGACAACCGATCGCCTCTTTTGGCAGAACCGCGTTCGGAAACCGCCGAAATCGGTGATGTGATCGCGATCAATCAGCGGCGGTTTCGCGAGGATTTGGTGGATTGTTGGTGCTGTCGGCGCGTTAGAATGACCTGCGATGAATGCAGGCCCCCCTCAAGGAGAAGGCGATGCGTGGGTTTGTGTCCGCGATGACAGTGGCAGCCATGTTCGTTGCGTTCGCGGGGCCGCGGCGGGCGGACGCCCAACGATCCCCCGTCATGGGTGAGCCCGGCTCGGGAGCCTCGGTCGGTTTTCGCGGCATGAACAACCGGCAATATGGCAGCAGCGTCCCCAGTACCGGGCAATGGCCGGGGGCGAGTGGCGGCGGAGGCTATTTCCCCGTCTATTACGGGTCGCCATCGCCGTATTATTATGGAAACGGTTTTGGATATGGATTTGGGTCGGGCTACGGCCCGTTCTGGGGACAGGGGCCATTCTGGGGGCAGTGGCCAGTTCCGGCGTTTGGATTCGTGAATACCGTCGCGGTGCCAGCCGGACCCATCACTTATCCCGTCGTCACGCTGCCGGGTTACAATTACGATCCGCTCGGGACGATGGGGCCAAACATGGCTCTCAATCCGGTGATTCAGGACGGATTGCGAGAAAACGCCGAACGTTGGGGGGAAGACCTCCCCGAGTTCAAGCCCGATCCGATTCAGCGGCCGGTGGCGCCATCGTCGAACGAGGCGCGACTCCGCAGCCTCGAATTGCAGCGGCAGGGGGACGAGCGGATGCAGCGCCAGGAATGGGCGCAGGCCCTCTCGCTGTATCGGCGCTCCGTCTCGGCGGCCGAGGATCGGGCCGATGCCCATTTTCGTCTCGCGTTTGCTTCGATGGCGATTCGCGACTATGTCACGGGGGTCGCGGAACTGCGGCGGGCGATTCACCTCGATCGTGCCCTCGTTCAGGCGTCGCCGACGCTGGCCCAGATTCTGGGCGAACAGAATCAGCAGACGCGGCTGGTCTTCCTGGAAAACCTCGCCGGTTGGGTGCGCCAGGACATTCGCGATCCGGATCGGCTGTTCCTGATGGGGGCCGTGCTCCACTTCGACGGCGACCCGCGCGGAATTCAGTTCCTCGAGACGGGATTCCGACTGGCTGGTCGGGGCGAACACTTCCACGCGTTCTTGGCACCCGAACAGGCACCCGCCAACGCTCCGGTGGCGCCCCCCGTGGTCGAGCGACCCAATGCATTGCCTCCGTCGGTCGGGCCTCGTCCGGTTCAGCCGCGAGTCCATGACCTGCGACAGCCGCAGCCGCCGCTGCCGACGCCCCCCGAGCCCGGCATCGACCTCGAGGCCCTCCCGCCGGCTCCCGCGCCGGCACCGCTAAATTCGCTACCACCCCTACCCGAGGTTCCCGCCTTGCCGGGGGTAACGGAATCGCTCGGGCCTGCCTTGCCCTGAGTCGGGCTCGCGCGCCAATGTTCCAGACGAGTGCTTTGTCGCCATTCCGAGGCGGCTTTGGGTGCCAGTGGCTCTGCCAGTGTCTTCCTATAGCAGACACGTGGTCGGGTGGCACGCCCTGAGTCTTCGAAGGGCGTGGCAAATGGGTGAAAACCACGCCCTTCCCAAAGCCTCAGGGCGTGCCACCCTCAGGAAACCTTGTCCTTATTCCCAGACTCCGCTTGAGAACGAGACCGTAGGGGGTAACAGCGTAGAGTGGCACCCCGCTCGCCTCAATTTACTGCTGACTGCCTCCAATGACTGCTTCTTCTCCGGACAACGCGGCGAACGATCCTCGCGTGTTGGTGACACTGTGTACCTACAACGAGCGGGAAAACCTCGAAACGCTGATCCCCGCGATCCGAAACGCGTTGCCCGCAGCCGATATCGTTGTGGTTGATGACAGTTCGCCCGATGGAACGGCCGATTTCGTCCGCGAGCTGACCGCCAATGATCCGGCCGTCCATCTGCTGCTCAGGCGTGAAAAGGCCGGGCTCGGGGCCGCGACGATCAACGGCTTCCGCTGGGGGTTGGAACAGGGCTACGACGCGATCGTGAACATGGACGCGGATTTCAGCCATCCGCCAGCGGTGTTGCCACAACTCGTGGCGGGATTGGATCGAGCCGACGTCGTGATCGGTTCTCGCTACATTCCCGGCGGCGGAATCGAAGGCTGGCCCTGGTTCCGACACTTCATGAGCCAGGGGGTCAATGTCTATTCGCGGCTGCTTCTTGGCCTGACGTGTCGCGATTGCAGCGGAGCCTTTCGCTGCTATCGGTCGTCACTGTTGCGGCAGGTCAACTTCGACCACTTCCGGTCGCAAGGGTATGCGTTCCAGGAAGAGATCCTCTACCACCTGAAACGGCTCGGCGCGCGCTTCGAGGAAGTGCCGATTGTCTTTCAGGATCGTGTGACCGGAGCCTCGAAGATCAACCGCAAGGAAGTCGTGCGGGCGCTCAAGGATATTTTTCTGCTGGCCATCGATCGCATGCGCGGCCGCAAGATTCCGGCGCCGAATTAAGACCGAAGGCAGCGCTCCCCGATGGGTCGCGGCTAAGGGTGGGCGCTTATTTCAGTTCGCCGCGGAGGCGATGGAGCTCCTGCAGCGCCATCAGCGGCGTGAGCGAGTCGAGGTCCATCTGGCGGATTTCGTCCAGGATGGGGTGCTCGGGCGGCGCGAAGAGGAGCAACTGCCGGTCCGAGTGCCGCTGCGTCTTCCGCTCGGGTAGCCGCATCGTTCCCGACTCATCGAGGTGATCGTTCTCCAGGCGTTCCAGAATCAGCCGCGCGCGATCCAGCACGGTTCGCGGCACCCCCGCGAGCTGCGCGACGTGAATTCCGTAACTCTTGTCGGCCGCACCCGGAACAATGCGGTGCAGGAAAATAACATCATCGGCCTGTTCCCGCACGGCGACATTCCAGTTCCGCACGTCACCCAGGGATTCGGCCAGTTGTGTCAGCTCGTGGTAATGGGTGGCGAACAGCGTCCGGCAGCCGACGACGTCATGCAGGTATTCGGTGATCGCCCAGGCCAGTGAAATCCCGTCGTAGGTGCTGGTCCCGCGGCCAATCTCATCGAGGATCACAAGACTGCGATCGGTGGCCGCGTTCAGGATGCGGGCCGTCTCGGTCATTTCGACCATGAAGGTACTCTGGCCGCGACTCAGCTCATCGCTGGCCCCGACACGGGCGAAGATGCGGTCGACAACACCGATGCGGGCTTCGCTCGCCGGAACGAACGAACCGATCTGGGCCATCAGCGTGATGAGCGCCGCCTGCCGGATGTAGGTGCTCTTCCCGGCCATGTTGGGCCCGGTGATGAGCTGAATCCGCCCGCACGTTCCGCCGAGACGGATATCGTTGGGAACAAACTGTCCGGCAGGTTGCAGCCGGTCAAGAACCGGATGGCGTCCCTCGCGAATATCGAGGACCGGTTCGTCGGTCATTTCCGGACGGCAATAACGCCCGCCGGCCGCCAGACTTGCAAGGCCCGCCAGAACATCGATCTCGGCGAGCGCGGCTGCATTTTCTGTTAAACGAAGCGTCTGCGCGGTCACCTTCTCCCGAAGCGCGGCGAACAGTTCGAGCTCCAGTTGCAGCGACTGCCCTTCCGCCCGCAGAACCTTGTCTTCGTAGGTCTTCAGCTCGGGCGTGATGAACCGTTCCTGGTTCTTCAGCGTCTGCTTGCGAATAAAGTCCTCGGGAACCTTGTCGGCGTTCGCGGACGTGGTTTCGAGGTAGTAACCGAAGACCTTATTGTAACCGACCTTCAGATTGGTGATTCCCGTCCGTTCGATCTGCTTCCGCTGATAGGCGGCAATCCATTCTTTGCCACCGCGTGCGAGATCGCGCAGCTCATCGAGACCCGCATGATAGCCGGGCCGAATCATGCCGCCGTCGCTGGACAAAAGCGGCGGATCATCAACAAGCGCGGCATCGATTGCAGCGCGAAGGTCGGGACACAGGTCCAGGCGCTGCTCCAGTTCCGCCAGCCGCGCCGCCTTTCGTTCGGCCAACCGAGCCTTGAGGCGCGGAAGCAGCCCCAGCGTGCGCGACAGGCAGCCCAGATCGCGTGGCGAAGCGCGCCCCGTGGCGACTCGCGCGGTGAGCCGTTGCAGATCGTACGCAGTGCCGAGGATTTCCCGAACGTCACGACACAGCGATCCATCGCTGGCGAGTTCTTCAACCGCATCCTGCCGCGCATGAATGGCGGGAAGGCTGGTGAGCGGATTGGCCACCCAGTCGGCCAGCAAGCGCGAGCCCATCGGCGTGACGGTCTCATCCAGCACGGCCAGCAGGCTGCCGCCGCGTTCGCCATCGCGTAACGTGCGTGTCAGTTCCAGGCTGCGGCGTGTGGCTTCATCGATACGAACACAGTCGCCGCGTCGGTGGACTTCCAGCCGAACCAGATGCCCCAGCGACGAGCGCTGCGTCTCGCGCACATAGTCGAGCAAGGCCCCCGCGGCCGTCACGCCAGGCGACGATTCCTCGAGATCGAAGCCGTCGAGCGTCTTCGTCTGAAAATGGTCGAGCAGCAGTTGCCGGGCCGTCGCGGCCGAGAACGACCAGGCAGGACGTTCACTGAAGACCACGGTCCCTGCAAGTCGCTGCCGCAGTTCGGCGAACTCCTCGGTCCGCTCGGGAAGCAGGCATTCGGCTGGTTGAATGCGGGCCAGTTCATCCGACAGTTCGCCAGCCGCGACGTCGCTGACCAGAAACCGTCCGGATGAAAGCTCCAGCCAGGCGATGCCGAACCGGGTCTTACCCGGCGCCACAGCCGCGAGGAAATTGCTCTCGCGGGGATCGAGCAGTGAGTCTTCAGTAAGTGTTCCAGGAGTGACGACACGCGTGACTTCACGGCGGACCAGCCCCTTGGCGAGCTTCGGGTCTTCCATCTGTTCGCAGATGGCGGCCCGATGACCCCCGCGAATCAGCTTTTGCAAGTAGCCGTCGAGGGCGTGATAGGGGAACCCGGCCATCGGAATCGGGTTGGAAGAACCCTTATCGCGGCTGGTGAGCGTGAGCCCGAGCGCCTTGGCGGCGATCTCGGCGTCTTCGTAGAACAGCTCGTAGAAATCCCCCATGCGGAAGAAGAGCAAGACCCCCGGATGCTGGGCCTTAACTTCGAGGTACCGCTGCATCATCGGCGTGGGAGCGGACATGGGAAAATCACAGGCTCGGCGGGCGGGCGAAGAAAGCTTGGCCGACACGATCGCCATTACGGGACCATGGGACGACCATCGGGGAAGAGCATGCTCACGCTGGTTCGGTCATGGATCGAACGAATGGCCTGGGCGAACAGGCCGGCGACCGTGACGACTTCAATATTGGGCGGCAGGGGATCGAAGCTCGACTCGATCGTGTCGGTGATGAACATGCGCTTGATGTCGCTCTCGGCGATTCGCGGGGCGGCTCCCTTCGAGAGCACGCCGTGCGTCACAGCCGCGTAAATGTCGAGCGCGCCGCGCAGCTTGAGCACACGGGCCATCTCGATGAGCGAGCGGCCGGTGATCGTCAGGTCGTCAACCAGCAGGACATGCTTGTCCTTCACATCGCCGATGACTTCCAGAATCTGCACGGTTTCCGAGTGATCGGTCCGCTGCTTATTCCCGATGACGACAGGGACGCCAAGCAGATTCGCATACGCCGCCGCGCCCTTGGCGAAACCGACGTCGGGACTGCAAACCACCAGGTTCTTGAGTCCCAACCGGCGAACGTGTTCGCAGATGACGTTCCGGCCATACAAATGGTCGACCGGAACCCGGAAGAATCCCTGAATCTGCGGGCTGTGCAGGTCCATCGTCAGGACGCGATCGGCTCCCGCCACTTCAATGGCATCGGCACAGACACGGGCACGAATCGAAACGCGCGGCTCGTCCTTCTTGTCCCCCTGGGCGTAACTGAAGAAGGGGATGACGGCCGTCACCGTTTGCGCGCTGGCCCGACGGAGCGCGTCGATCCAGAACAGCAGTTCCATGAAGTTGTCATTCACGGGGAAGTGACAACCTTGGATGACATACACATCGCGGCCGCGCACGTTTTCCTTGATGCGAACGAAGACGTTGCCTTCGCTGAAAACATGCGCCCGGGCGGGAATCAGGGAGACCCCCAGGTTGTTGGCAATATTCTGGGCGAGCAGCGGATTCGCCGAACCGGCGAGGATCGCCAGATCACCTTGCGGTGCCTGAAACGGAATCGGTCGGGGCCCGTTCAGTTCCGGCCGCGATGGCGTCATTCGATGAATCCCAGAACTCTTGCGCTGAAAAACACTTGCGGCTTTTGCCTGTGGCGGCCGCCGGGCACCATCGTAACCGGCAGTCACGGCAACTCAAGGGAACTCGGGGATTGGCGCAAACAGGAGCGTTGAATTCCACGCTCGCGCCGGCGCGGTCGGCAGGACTGTCCAATTCTTCCACATCCGGGGTTTTGAGTTTCCCGGTCTCGATGTCCGCAGCGGTCATTCGAGGGAAATTGATTGGGGAACTGCCCCGCGCGGAGCAATTCGAGTCAGCGCGACAAAACGGTACGGGATGGCAATTGATCCGCCGATATGCAACAATGTTTGTTGATTTGTTCCCGCCTTGGTTTCCCGCCCGAATCTCCACCGTGCCCGAACTCCGGGAGACAGTTTCATGATGCAACCTTCACGCCTGGTCTGGGCCATCCTGACGGTGGCGCTCAGCGGGAGCCTCGCCCAAGGGGGCGACTGGTCGATCGCTCCGGAAGCGGTCGGGCTACGCGGGCGATTTGCCGAAACGCAACTCGTCGTTACCGGTTCCGCCGACGGGAGTCCGCACGGACGCACCGACCTGACACGAACGGCGACCTATACCTCGGCCGATCCGAATGTCGCGACTGTGACACCCACGGGCCGCGTGCAACCGGTCGCCAACGGTGCCACGACGTTGACGGTGACGGTCGCGGGAAGCACTCGCGAAGTTCCCGTGACGGTCGAACTGGTTGGCGACGGCCCAGGCGTTGACTACATCGAACAGGTGCGACCGATTCTCGTGAAGAATGGCTGTGCCATGGGGGCCTGCCATGCGGCCCAGCATGGTCAGGGGGGATTCAAACTTTCGGTCTTCGGGTTCGAACCGCTTGTCGATCACGCGGCCATGACGCGCGAAGGTCGCGGCCGACGCATCAACACGATCAGTCCCCGCGAAAGCCTTTTGCTGCGAAAACCGACGATGCAGATTCCCCATGCCGGGGGCCGTCGCCTGGAACCGAACTCGCGCGAGTACGAACTGGTTGCCGCCTGGATCGAACAAGGGGCCAAGCCCTCTCCGGCCGCGGAGCGCCGAATGACACGGTTGGACGTTTATCCCAATCAGCGGAACGCCCGCGTCGGCGAAGAGCAGCAGTTGCGGGTCGATGCCGTTTACGAAGATGGAACCGTCCGCGATGTCACGGCCTGGTGCCGTTACGACTCGCTCGATGAGAATCTCGTCACCGTGAACGCGGACGGCTACGTCCGCGTGGTGGGCACCGGTCAGGCCCCCGTCATGATTCGCTTCGAAGGCGAAGCGGCGATCGCCGACTTTGCCGTCCCGCTCGATCGCACGATCGATCTGGCCGACTGGAAGAATCAGAACTTCGTCGACGAGTTGGCCGTTGCCAAGTTTCGCGAGTTGTCGATCGAACCGTCCCCCTTGTGCGATGACCACACGTTCCTGCGACGACTGTTCCTCGACGTCACCGGGACACTGCCGACACCCGACGAAATCGCCGAGTTCGTCGCCTCCACCGAGCCCAACAAGCGCGAGATCTGGATTGATCGCCTCCTGGGTCTGGCCGATTCTCCCAATCGCGGGCAGTACCACGAACGCTAGG
>JAHBXV010000002.1 GCA_019636285.1 Planctomycetaceae bacterium | reverse complement strand
CGAGTGTGTCGATGATGTGGTCGCGCGTCTGGGCGGTGATGGGAAGGCCACAGTTCGGGCAGTAGCCGGTCCCGATCCGCGCGAAGAGCACGCGGAGGTAGTCGTAGATTTCGGTAATCGTGCCGACGGTGCTGCGGGGATTGCGTCCGCTGGTTTTCTGCTGGATGGAGATCGACGGAGCCAGGCCGGTGATGGAATCGACATCGGGCTTGGGCATTTGCCCCAGGAACTGCCGCGCGTAACTGGAGAGCGATTCGACGTACCGCCGCTGACCCTCGGCGTACAACGTGTCAAAAGCCAGCGAGCTTTTGCCGGAACCGCTCACGCCGGTAAGAGCAATCAGTTTGTTGCGGGGCAGGCTGAGGCTGACGTCGCGCAGGTTGTGCTCTCGGGCACCGCGAATCACGATGTCTTTGGCTGGCATATCCGTTGGCAGTCGTCCAGAAGAGATTGAATTCTTGGGACCGTCACGCCGCGACAATGCGGCTTGTCAGCCTTCGGCGGCGATTTCATCGATCCATGCGATCGTCTGTCCGGAATGGACTCGTTCGCGCGGCTGGGAACTGATGCGGGCCAGGCGACCATTCGCGCTGGCTTCAAGATCAAAGATCACGCCGTCCAGCAGCAGTTCGGCCACGCTTTCCCCCGCGATGACTTCCGAGCCTTCGTCGACCAGCCACAGGCTCAGCGTAACGGGTTCCTGCGGCGATTGCCCGAATTCGGGCACCACGACGGGTGTGGACGACTCCATTCGAATAGCCTCCCTGAATTTCCGATCACGCGATCCGTGCACCGGGATCAGGTGAGATGCAGTTCCGCGGCCATTTCCCCGGCGTGATAGCTGGACCGGACGAAGGGGCCGCTGGCAACCATCGAAAAGCCCAGCTTGCGGACCAGTTCGCCGATTTCGTCGAACTCTTCCGGAGGCAGGTACCTTTCGACCGGCAGGTGAGCGGCCGTGGGTTGTAAGTACTGTCCGAGGGTAATCATGTCGCAGCCGACGGCTCGCAGATCGGCACAGACTTCCAGCAGTTCGTCCCGCGTTTCACCCAGGCCCAGCATGAGCCCGCTTTTCGTGGGCATCTCTGGGGCTTCGTCCTTGACCTGCTTGAGCAGGTCGAGCGTTCGCTGGTAAACCGAGTTTCGGCGAACCCGGTTGTAGAGTCGCGGGACAGTCTCCGTATTGTGATTGAACACATCGGGCCGGGCCTCGAGGACCCGACGGATGGCATTACGATTGCCGCGGAAGTCCGGCGTCAGCACTTCGACCTGGGCGCCGATGCGTTCGCGAACCGCGAGCACGCAACGGTAAAAGTGATCGGCTCCGCCGTCGGCCAGGTCGTCGCGCGTGACCGAGGTGATGACCACGTACGTCAGTCCCAACCGTTCGGCCGCCTCGGCGAGTCGTTCCGGTTCATCGGCTTCGACGACTTCCGTTTTTCCCTTGGGGACCGAGCAGAAACCGCACGGACGCGTGCAGACGTTCCCGAGGATCATGAACGTGGCCGTCTGGTTCGACCAGCATTCGGTGCGATTGGGACACTTGGCGCTCTCGCAAACCGTTTCGAGCTTCAGGTCTTCAATCACCCGGTCGGTATAGGCCATGCCGGGAGCGGGAAGTGGGCGCTTCAACCACTTTGGCAACCGGAGTCGCGTACCTGGGGCCGGAGTCGCCGTTCCCAAAGCACCGTCGACATCGATAATATTAAACTTCAGTGTGGACATACGACTTTCGCCAAGTCGGCCTGAGCTGCGGATGGCCGGTAAACAGGTGATAAGTTTCGTAACCCAATGCCGCGGCCAGCCGTCGGACAAAGACTTCCCGTGCCGTTGGCATGGCAACGGGACGATGTCGCAAGTCGGAAAGCGACGTCACTCGCTCGTCGGCCGCCCCCCAGCGCACCGGCTTGGTGGTTCCCTCCGGCAAAGCGACGTTGATGTACAGGCCGTAGTGGCTGACCCACGACCGGACCAGCGTCCCGATGAACGCAAATTGCCCGTAGCGGCCCGAGACGCCCGCCGGCGCGGTTGTTTGTTCGACGGGAATCTTCAGCTCTTCCGCGCCCAGCCGCACGGCTTCGCACAAGCGGTCGCGAAATGCCGCGACATTCAATCCGAGGCGATCCAGTGGAACAATGGGAGCCAGAACGAGTTGGCCAGGACGATGAATCCAGGTCCCGCCGCCTCGGGGAACCTGGCGGACGGTCAGCTGTCGACTGGCCAAGCCCCGGTCATCGACCTGGATATCGGCGAGGCTGCCGCCGCGGCCGATCGTGACGAGCGGGGGATGTTCGCAGGCCAGCAGGACGCCTTCGCGACCGTTTCCCGCAGCGACTTCTTCCGCAAGAACTTCCTGCAATGCTTGGAACGCCTGAAAATCCACCGTTCCCAACAGGTACACCCGCAACGAGGACGATCCTCGCGCGAAGTGCGACCAGTCAGTCGGCGAAACTCGAGACATCGGGGCATTCCATCGCGTGAAAAATGCGCATGGCGTGGGGTCCTGCGGCAACGCTCGAACCGAACTCCGGTATTTTACTCGCCCCGTCAACAGGGGACAACGTGGTCGACAGCGGTTAACGCGACCCGTCGAATTCGGTCACGAGTTCCGATACGGCCGGCGCCGCGCCGGGATCGGAAGATTTGAATTGATCAATGGGTCGCGGCGTCATTCCCACGAAAAAGAAGGCGAGCGTCAGCCAGCCCACGACGATTCTGGGCCAACCGAGCGGGACCGAGTCGTCCGCCGTCGGGGGATGCCGCACGCCGAACAGCAACACCAGAAGAATCATCAGGCTGAAGGCCCAATAATTCGCGAGAATCATGTAGGCGACCGCGATCGACACGAAGACCAGGGCGACGGCATGCGCCCGGCGACCGATGAGCGTGTAAAGAATGTGTCCGCCATCGAACTGGCCGAGCGGCATCAGATTGAGGGCTGTCACCAGAATTCCGACCCAGCCCGCGAAGAGGACCGGGTTGAGGAGGACTTCGTGACCCGGAGGCCGCGGACCATGTACGGCGTTGTACATCCACTGCAGAATCAGCGGATCGCCGAATAGGGTGACGTCCTGACCGGGAGGAGTTTCCAGGGTGTTGATGGTCGTCGACTGCAAGACTCCCAGCCAGCAGACGGGAATCGCCACGACGAGACCCGCGAGCGGCCCGGAAATGGCAATGTCGAACAGCGCTTTTCGGTTGGCTTGCCCGGCGGCCTGAACAATCAGCGCCCCCATCGTGCCGAATGGGCTGATGAGCGGCATCGGGATGAACAGCGGCGGAGTCGCGGCGACACCGTAGCGGCGGGCCTGCACATAGTGGCCGAGTTCGTGAAACAACAGAATGGCCATCAGCGGACCGGCATATGCGAGACCGTCCCAAAGCCCCACCATCAAGGGATTTGGAGCCGCCTTTCGGACGGCTTCCAGCCACCCTGGCAGCGCGGTGGTGAGAAAGGTGCTCGCGCAGGTGGCCAGAAAGAGGAACAGGGCCAACCGGGGAAGCCAAGCCGGAAACTCAACGCGCGGGGGCGGCTGAGGGAAGCCCGCGGCGAATCGGGGGTCAACTTCGTCCCCGGAGGGAAGTGTCACTCGATGTTCCATGGTCCTCGGGTTTTCCGATGGCGGATTGACCGCGCGTCGAGAAAGCTCTCAGCTTGCAGGGATGTCAGAATCAAAAAAGGAACCGCTGGCCATAAATCGCCGATCCTTGGTACCGCGAAACGCCATTGCGGCGGTTTTCCGGCCATTCTGGATTTTGGCTTTTCACGCACCACTCGCCACTGACCACCACCCACCGTCTCTCAGTATTTCTCCCACCATCCTAGACGTTGGCAACAGGGAATGCATGTCCGTGGTGGGACGGCACTTCGGTTTCAAAACAATTTGATCCAGGAACAAGATTCGGTGTGGAATTCGGTTTGTGCGGCCGTTCGTTCACGTACCCGAAACAGCCGATGGAATGATCCCGGAACGGTCCTTGCGAAGCAGGGAATGTGCGTTAGGATAGGGTAGCCGTGTTCAGTCTTGGCGGGCCGAATCGTTTCTGGGTGGTGCTTGCCGGGTCGGCTGGTTTGCCGTGACACGAACCCGCACGTTCGATCCGAAAGTTTTGCCACTCGCCTTCTGGTCGCGTTGGTCTGCTCATGTCGTTTTCCCGCCTGCAAGACCTCCAGGACGCCTTGCTGCAACAGAAGTTGGTGACCCCGCAGCAGTTGGCGGAGTGTCGCGCGGCGCTGGGCCATGGGAATGCCGGCTGCGAAGCTCTCTTGAAGAGCCTCGAAAGCCGCGGATATCTCACCCCCTACCAATCTGGCAAGCTGGCGCGCGGCGAGACGGATGGCCTGAGACTTGGGCCCTATAAGCTGCTGTATCGCAACGCCTCGGGCAGCTTCGCGCGCGTCTTTCGGGCGTGCTCCGTCGAAGACGGAACGATGATCGGGGTCAAGGTGCTCCGCCAGCGGTACGCCTCGGACCCGCGAGCCGTGCAGTTGTTTCGTCGCGAAGGAGAACTCGGCAAGCGGCTGGTCCACAAGAATATCGTGCCGATTCATGAAGTCGGCACGAGCGGGGATCTGCACTACCTGACGATGGAGTTCGTGGAAGGGGGAAACTTCCGCGACTTCCTCAAGATCCGCCACAAGTTCTCACCCGAGGAAGCCACGCGGTACGTCATCGATATGGCAGAGGGGCTCGAATATGCCCTCGCTCAAGGTTTCACGCACCGGGATCTGAAGCTTTCCAACGTGTTGCTGAGCGCGCAGGGCGTCGCGAAGCTCGTTGATTTCGGGCTGGCCGGAGCCGACCCTTCGTCGGGAGCCCTGGAAGAGGAGGTCGACCGGGCGATCGAATATGCCACGCTCGAACGAAATTCCGGCGCGCCCGACAATGATCCCCGCAGCGACCTTTACTTCCTGGGGGCCATCTATTTCGAGTTGCTCACCGGTGTGCCCCCCTATCCCCCGACGCGCGTCCTCGCGGAGCGCAAGCAGTTCTCGCGTTATCGCGATGTCCGTCCGATCCGTTCGGTCGATCCGACAATTCCCGGACCGATCGCCGAGATCGTCAACCGGCTGATGCATGTCAATCCGAATGAGCGGTATCAGTCGCCGACAGAGGTTCTGGCTGACTTGCGGATGGCGATCGGACAGTCGTCCTCGTCTTCAAGCTCGCCTGAATCGACCGAAGCGGCGCAGCCGACGCTGATCTGCGTGGAGGCGCGGCCCAAGCAGCAGGACTCGCTCCGGGAGTATTTCAACAGCCGCGGCTACCGGGTGCTGATTCTCGGAAGCGTGGAGCGGGCGGCGCAACGGCTCTCCCCCACGCCGCCCACTGCCTTCGTCGTGATGGGAGACGCCGTCGGCGAAGATGTCGTCGATGTCTACAACACGCTGAAGATGCGGTGCCAGAAGGCGCGCACCGTGCTGGTGCTGGCATTGTCTCGCAAGCTGAACGGCTATCGCGAGAAGCTGCAAGACACGGACTTCTCGCGCGTGCTGACTCAACCGGTGACGCTGCGCGACATTCGGGTGGCGATCGAAGAGCTGCGGGGCGTCGACACTGTCTAAAGGGCCAACAGGGCCTCCCGTTCGTGGATCCCGGACAGAGCCAGTGCAGCAGCTTGTTATCGCTGAATTTCTCAAGTAGTACCGTCAAAACCCTCTGGACGTCCGAATCTTTCCTGAGTTCCCAGGTGTTTCCGAGCCACCAACCGGGTTTTGACGGAAGCTCAAGACACACTGGCAGAGCCAGTGGCACACGGCACTTTGAATTTCCTGAGTTCCATCAAGACAAAATCCACGGTCGCCGTTTCGGGTGACCGTGGATTTCGCGGTTCTGACGAACTCTCGCGACGGGTTACGGAACCGCAACGCCGTTCACAAGGATCTGGCCATTGATCTGGCCTGGGTTGAGGGCCTGGAAGAAGAAGAACGTACCGCCGTTGTTATTGATGGTGACGTTGTTGTTCACCGGTCCGGACAGGTTGATTAAGCCGGTGATAGTCTGGAAGCGGATGCCGTATTCCACGAAGAACCCGAACAGGCCGTTCACGGTGATGTCGTTGCCACTCACGATGACGTTGGACGGACCGAAGAGTGACTGGAAGACCATTCCCTGGCCACCGTCATCGTTGATGACGATGGTGTTGTTGAAGACTCTCACATTGTTATTGGCACCCAGATTGAAGTTCATGCCGATCGTCGTGGCGGCTGCGTTAATACTGTTATTGCCCGTGAGTTGAATGAGGTTTCCAGGCAGACCATTCGCGTTGCCGACATCAATATTCGCCGCGCCCAGCGTCGTGATGCCGATCCCGGTGTGAGCAGCCGTCGTCCCGGTAATCACGTTGGAAAGAATCTGCAACGTGGTGTTCGAGGTGACGGAGTTCCCCTGGAAGACAATTCCGTCGGTCCCGGCACCGGTCATGTTGATCGTGTTGGCTCCGATCAGCGAGACCCAGTCGCCGCCGGCAGTCGCGAGAATGGCCTGTCCGCCGGCGCCGGAATGGTTGATCGAGACGCTGTTGATCACGTCGAACTGCACGTTGGTGTTGGTGTTGGTTGACGTGGCCAAGATAGCCGCCACGCCGGCCTGAGCCTCGGTAACCGTGTTGCCGTCGAGGAACCAGAAGTAGTTGGCGTCGAACTCATTCAGGTCACCGCTATTCAACGGTCCGATCGAAGCCAACAGCGAGATTTCCGAGCCGGTGTTGTTGGAGACGATGCTGTCTTCGATATTCACGATCGGGAGGTTGACGGCGAGGATGCCTTCGGCGCCGTTCCCCTGGACGGTGCTACCCAACACTTCAAGTTGCGTGGCGTAGACCGGTGCCACATTCAGGAATGCGCCGGTGTTGTTGGCGAAGATCCCGTTGCCGCCCGAGTTCTGGATAGTCATGGCCTGCAAGCTGACCACTCCGGTGTCCGTCGCGATGACGCCGGCCCCCTGTGAGTTCTGAATACTACCACCGGTTCCCGGAGCCCCGTTCAAACCGGTGACGAAGAATTGGGCCGCCTGATCCCTGCCGAAACCGTAGTTCGTGACAAGCCGGATGCCGTTGATTCCGCCGGTCGACGAGACGCTCGTGAGGTTGATGTCGTAGACCGAATCCTGGATGTCGACGGCTCTGCCGCCTGTCGCATCGATATCTCCGTCAAGAATCTGCAAGCCGCCGTTGGTCTGGGTGGTGAATTCCGGGTCGTTGGCGAGAGGCGTGACGACCCCGGCGTTTCGAACGAACAACGTTGGTCCGGAATTCGACTGTGCGTCGAAATCCTGAATGCTGACGAACGACGGGTTGTCCTGAATGAACAATCCGAACAGTTCCGAGTCGGTGAGCGCGAGGGTGTTGAATGCGACGCTTGAACTGTTGTTCTGAATATTGACGGCTGTCACCTGGGCTCCCTGAGAGTTCGCCACGGTGGTGGTGCCGTCGAAATTAATTCCTGCCACGGAGTGGTCGACAATCGAGATCCCGACGCCCGATCGATCGTCGATCGCCACGCCATTGAACCGGATCTGCGACTGATCGTTGAAGATGACAATTCCGTCAACGATGCTATTGATGTTGGTCTGTCCGTTGACACGGAACTGGCCGGTGTTGTTGGTTCCGAGTTCGCCGATGGCAATCCCGGTTCCCGCGCCGCCGGTGATCGTCAGGCTGCTGGTGCCGCCGAAGAAGACGCTGCCGGAGCTGTCCTGGTATTCCACGGCCGCGACAGTTGGCAATGCCGCGGTATTGGCCGTAATCGAGACCGGGCTGTTAAAGCTCACGGTCCCGGCGTTGGACAACAGATTCAAGCCGCGACCGTTGCGATCGGTGATATTCACGTTCTGCTGGAAGACGGTGCTGGTGAGGGCGGGGCGATCGAAGACGAGAATGGCATTACCGGCGTTACCGGTGACGGCCGAAGGCTGGCTGATCGTCTGCGTGCCCGCGAAGTTGACGTTCCCACTTCCGGCGAGCACGGCAATGGCGTTATTCGGAGCGGAAGCGATGTTCGTGTTTCCGATCGTGACCTGCTGCGTCCCCGCATTTTCGATCCGCACGCCGTCGACGCCCGTGGTCGTGAGATCGGAAATGAGCTGCGCGGATCGGAACAGGTCGACCCGCGTGCCCGGAGTCGGGTCGGTATTGAGAACCCGAACACCGAAGCCCGTTCCGCCCGTCTTGCGGATGAAGCCAGGCCGCAGGGTGAGGGCATCGTCGGAGAAGGTGATCTGTCCTCCGCCGCCAATCACGTCGAGGCCCGTTTCCCCTGGATTGGTGATCTGCACCCCCTGGAAGTCCACGAGCCCCACGGTATTGGTGAGCAGAATCCCTTCGCCGCCCGGGTTGTTAATATCGTTGTAGCGCAACACGACATTGGAAACTCCGGCGCCGATGATGCCGGCGCCCGTGGGACCGGTCGTGGGATCGTTTGGATCGCCAAGAACGAAGCCGCTGAACTCGGCGTTATTCGCGAGCGTCACGCCGTCGCCGATCCCGTTGATGAGCATGGGACGGTTCGAGAAAGCGGTCGCACGCGGGAGGTCGACCGAACCGATGCCAGGCAGGAAGACCTGGTGACGGACGAGGTCGCCTTCACCCAGCAGCCGGACACCCTCTTCCAGCGTGACGACCGCATTGGCGCCGCCATCGAAGACGCTGTTGGCCCAGGTATAGATGATGTCGCCGGGGACCGCCCCCAGATCGCCAGCGGTAAATCCGGGGATTCCATCGATGAAATAGTTGGCCTGCGCGTCGGTGATTTCGTCAAAGGGGTTCTCGTACGAGCCATCTCCGCCCGGAGCGGCATAGCTGGCCACGTGTTCGATGAGATACGGCTGGCCGGTTTGCGGATTCACGGCCACCACATCGCGTTCGATCACGGACGACCGGGAGACGACGACGTTATAGAACCGTCGGACCGGCGTGGTCATGCGGTCTTTCTGGGACTTCGGTTCGCCGTCGGGCTGGCGATAGCCGCCAAAGCTCCACTGGGCTCCGAACACCACATTCGTGTCGAAGATTTTGTCATTCGTGACTTCGAGCGCCAGTTGAACGCTGGGAATGACGTTTGCCTGCAACCGCCCCTTCCAGCCCCACATGCTGTTCTCGGAATCGGTCCGGAAATGGTACGCACCGGCATAAACCCGTGCGTCCATTTTCTTCAGGATGCGGCCGGGGAGGGGCGTGCCGACTTCGAAGTCGACGCCGCTCATCGCCTCGCCGAACACGCGTTCGATGTCGAAACGCACGTTGTAGCCGGCAAAGCGGGCGCTGCCGGGAACCACGCCAGCCGACAAGAGCTGCGGCTCGTTGCCGTGCTGGAAGTAGGCGTTGGCACGGGCATCCCAGAGCTCGCCGTAGGTTTCCAGGCCGAAGCCCATGGACCGGAACAGCGCGCCGCTGGTGTTGTCGTAGTCGTAGTAGTAGTTCGCACCGATGATGCGATCGTACGTCGACAGATAGTGCCGGTAACCGGTACCGACGTTCGCGCCCCAGCCATCCCGTGTCGAACGGAAGACCCGGAAGTCGCCGAACATCATGCCTTCGTCGTCGAAGACGAAGCCGTACGGCATGAACTCGAACGGCACGATCGTGTCCTGGCGGCCGACAGCCTCGCCCGTTTCAACGCCAACACGGAAGACGCCGCCAAGAGCATTCCCGCTCTTGCCGGTGATCGTGTCGCTGAAGAGCAGGCCGCCATCGCCCAGCGAGGCCGGAAGTCCGGATTCGCCGCCGGATTCCTGGCCCCAGCCGGTCGCGGCCGGTGCTGTTACCAGAATCGACAACCACAGTGTCGTCAGGAGCGACCCCCAACCGGGTCGACATTGCGACAAACTCAAACGCATGGAGTCACCTCGCTGGGACACACGCGACGACGAGGCGCCGCGGCCACAGGCCGAACGTCAGTGAAATCTTCGTGGTCAATAGGGCATGGGGAGACTAGCGGGGGCGTTGTAGTGAGGGGTTCACGGCGGAGCAATTGGAGCTCCTGCCGGAAGACGCCGGATTTGCGATCTGCAAGGAATTCTGGCCTCCCACGCCACCAAGTTCGGCGGGTTCTGCCGTTCGGGCGGCGGAGGCATCGACGAAAACGTCAGTTGCTTGGTCTCGCCTCGGCAATTTCTCCGACATTTTTTGGGTTGCCGGCGTAGTGATGCCAAAAAGCAACCTACGTTTTCCGCAGAAGGGCCTTATGACCGCGTTCTCGTGGAAGGTTTTCCCATGTCGTGGCTCTCGCACGTGTCCTGCCCTGCGCTGGCAACTGTGTTCCCGTCGCAATCTCTTGCGGAGGCAGAGGTTGTGATGCTTCGGCGCGGCGAGCCCGAGGTGCTGGTCATCTCTCCGGAGGGAGAGTTGCAAGGACAGATCACGGACTACGATCTGATTAAGGCCCGCCTCCTTGGACCGATCGTCCAGGAAACGGTCGGTCGCTGGATGGCCGGATGTCCGGCCATCGTGTCGGCGACAGCAACCAGCGGAGACGTGTTGCGGCTATTTCGAGAATCTCGTCACCGCCGCCTTGCCGTTGTGGAAGGCCGCCGACTGGTGGGCATCATCAGCCGTCTCGAGACCCTGAGATGGCTTAGCCGTGAAACGGCAACGTCCTCGTCGGAGACAGCCGCGACGCGAGCGCCCCACTTTGGACTGGCGCCGGCACACGCGGATTGGGCATTTACTCGCTGAGCGGAAGAACCCCGGCTTGCGAGCGTGGCTTCCCGGCCCAATCGGTTCGATTCCCGTCGGTCTCCGTCGCGGCAGGTTCCGCTTCGATCACGCGCATCGTCTTCCAGACGCCCTGGCGGAACCGCAGCCAGAAGCAGAGTCCCATTCCCACGACGTACGCGCAGCACCAGACCCAGCTCCAGAACAGACTGGGCTCCCAAAGCCACGCGATCAGCGTGACCGGCGTGACGAGCAGCAGCGTTGAACAGAGGACTGTCACCGCAAGCGAAAACCGGGTATCGCCCGCCGCGCGAATGGCGGCTCCATACACGATCGCCATGGCGTCGCTGAGAGAGTAGAACGCCACGAATCTCAGCAACACGATCACGGTCTGGCGGGTCGCGGCAAATTCTTCGGGATTCGCCGTCTTCCACCCGTAGGGAAGCAGCAATAGATCGGGAAGGGCGATGTACACGACGGCCCACGCGGCCATGTAGAGCATCGCGAGATTGACACCCTTCCCGACCGATTGTTCGGCGACGGCCGGGTCTCCTTCACCAATGCGCTGGCCCACCAGTGTCGAAACCGCGATTCCAATTCCGAGCACCGGGATAAACGCG
Organism: Planctomycetaceae bacterium; assembly: GCA_019636285.1. Lineage (GTDB taxonomy): Bacteria > Planctomycetota > Planctomycetia > Planctomycetales > Planctomycetaceae > JAHBXV01. Next base: position 300,022 of record JAHBXV010000002.1, on the reverse strand, counting down.
AGCGTATTGAGGTTGAAGGCGATGTTGGTGGCGGCCAGCTCGCGCGGGCCGATCCAGCCGATGACCACCATGAAAATGTTGAACCCGGCCACATCCAGAAACATCTGCAATCCGTTGGGAAGGCCGAATCGGAGCAGGCGGCGGAACAGTTCAGGCTCGAATCGCCAGTTGCTCCAGGTTCCATACGTGGCGACGACAACCCGGCGCGACAACAGCGCGACGTAAATCATGGCCGCGAAGATGTTGGCGCAACCGGTGGCGATCGCCGCTCCGGAAATTCCCAAAGCGGGAAAAGATCCCCATCCGAAAATCATCACGATGTCGAGCAGGATGTTTATGGCGACGCTCGACGCGCTGACCGCGAGAACGAGGTTGGTCTGTCCGCGCCCGCTGAAAAACGTCGACAGCCCCGCAGACAGAAGCGCTGGCAGCGAACCAATCATCAACCAGAAAAAGTAGTCGACCTCGTGCTTCATCAGCGCGTCGCCGTGCGCGACGAGTTCAAACAGCCAGCCAGACAGAGGAGCCAGTGCTCCAAGCAACAGTCCAGCAACGACCGCGAGATACACTCCCTGCCAGACGGAAGCCATCACCCGATCGCGGCGTTCGGCACCCTCGTATTGGGCGACGAACGAATTGACGTACATGACCGTGCCGAAGGGTAAGCTGAGGGCCGACCAGAAAAATATCCCCGCCGGCAGCGATGCCGCCATTGCCTCCTGCGAATACCAGGTCAGCAGAATGCGGTCGACAATGTGCTGAATGGCCTGCGTCCCGCTGCTGAGGACGAGCGGCCAGGCAATCGCGATCAGTTCGCGGTAGCTGCCAGGTCGGGCGTGCGTGAGGTCGGTGATCGTCGAATGGTGGTCGGACACGAGCTGCGTGACTCCTTCGGGATCGCCGTGCAACGCTGATAACGGCGTTCGGGCGCCACTCATGTTCCAGGCGCACCGGGGTCACGGAGGTTATGGCGTGGTCCGGATGAAGACAAGCAGCCTGTCGGGGAAGTTCGCGCGAAACCCTTTCGCGGTTGCCTTGTTTCGACGTAACCCCGGCGTTAGCTTCGTTTTTTGGTCTGATATCCACGGTTTCCGATCTAATGACTGGGTCGTGAAGAATCCGTGAAACCCATTTCGGGACAGTTTGAGGAAATCACGATGCGCATCTGTCGAAGACTGCTGATCGCCGCCCTGATGTTGATGCCCGCCGCCAATATCGCGCGGGCCGATGTCCGGTTGCCCGCGATTTTCGGGAACAATGCCTGTTTGCAGCAGGGCATCGATCTTCCTGTCTGGGGTTGGGCCGATCCCGGCGAGGAAGTCACCGTCAAGATTGGCGATTCGCAGAAGAAAGCGACGGCAGGCGATAACGGCCGCTGGATGGTTAAGCTGCCGCCCGTCAAGGAGTTCGGCCCGGTCAGTCTTTCGATTACCGGCAAGAATGCGATCACGCTGGAAAACGTCATCGTGGGCGACGTCTGGATCTGTTCCGGTCAGTCGAACATGGAGTGGTCGGTCGCCGCGTCGGGCAATCCCCAGGAAGAGATCGCCAACGCCAAACATCCCAAAATCCGCATCTTCAAGGTGTCACGGGCGACGGCGCTAGAACCCCAGGAGAATTGCACGGGGCAATGGGTCGAGTGCAGTCCGGAGACGATCGCTGACAAATCAGCGGTCGGTTACTTCTTCGGTCGGGCTCTGCATCAAGGGCTGGAGGGACGACCGATTGGTCTGATCAATACGGCTTGGGGGGGGACGGTTGCCGAGGCGTGGACGAGCCACGAAATGCTCGCCTCCAAGGGAGACTACGGGCCGATTCTCGAACGGACAACGGCCGCGAATGCCGATCCCAAGAACGCCAACAATCCGAATCGGGCTTCGGTTCTCTACAACGGGATGATTGCACCGCTGGTTCCTTATGCCATCAAGGGAGCGATCTGGTACCAGGGCGAATCGAACGCCGGCCGCGCCTACCAGTATCGGACGCTGATGCCCGACATGATCGGCGATTGGCGAAACCACTGGGGACAGGGGCCGTTTCCGTTCTTCATGGTGCAACTGGCCAACTTCATGAAGAAGGACGAACAGCCGACGGAATCGGCCTGGGCCGAGCTTCGGGAGGCGCAACTGATGACGGCGCAATCGCTGCCGCATACGGGCATGGCGGTTATCATCGATATTGGCGAAGCCAATGACATTCATCCCAAGAACAAGCAGGATGTCGGCAAGCGTCTGGCCCTCAGCGCTCTGCACGTCGCCTACGGCCGCGACCTCGTCTGGACCGGGCCGACCTATCAATCGCTGTCGCGCAAGGACGGGAAGATTGTCCTCCAGTTCCACAATGTCGGCGGCGGGCTGGTCGTGAAGGGCGACAAGTTGACCGGATTCGCCATCTGCGGCGAAGATCGCAAGTGGGTCTGGGCGGATGCCAAAGTCGAAGGCAATACCGTCGTTGTCAGTTCGCCGGAAGTGAAGGCCCCCTTCGCCGTCCGCTATGGCTGGGGAAACAATCCCGACTGCAATCTTTACAATGCGGAAGGACTCCCGGCTTCACCGTTCCGGACCGACACGTTTGATGGCGTGACGATCAACAACAAGTAGCTTTCCGGAATTGTTCGTCCCACGATGAAATCAGGCCCGCGGCACATGTGCCGCGGGCCTTTTTCTTGCGCGTCTCGCAAATCATGGGGTTCCGGGACAAAGGCCGAGGGCTCAGTTTGAGGTTCTCGACGCTTTCGCGGCGTTCGTGACGGTCTCTTTCAACGGAATGACGTGGTGAAGGCGCGTCAGCGGATCGAGCTTGCCGTCCAGAGTGTGGGTGTCGAGATGGATCTCTCCCCGTGCGGCCCAGTCGCGGCGGAGATGAATCCGGCCGACTCGGGAGCCATCCGGCTGAGGTCGCATTTCGAGAGCAACGGTCAGATCCATCCAGTAGCTGCCGTCGCTGTTCTTCTTTTCGGCTGGGATGACTAACCGTACTTCATCCAGCGGCTTCAAACGGCCTTCATCGACGAGCGTGAAGACGACAGTCACGCGGTCCGTGCCATGGTCGGTGGCCTCGACGGTGTAGTCGAGCTTCAACTGCTCGCGGGTTTCCGAGAGGACGAACCCAATTCCATAAGCCAAGTCGCCCGCCAAGCCCAGGCAGATGGCGAGTCCGAACAGCAGCCCGAACCCTTGTCTGACACGAGTTGTTCTCATGATGGAATTCCTGAGCTTCGAGGATTGAGGGCCGCTGAGAACGCGCGCTCACCAGTCCCGCGCGATGCACGAGGCTATCTTTCGTGACGCTAGCGGCGGCCAGAGAGTTCCCGGAATGTCGAAGACCGGCGATGGCATGGCCGGCTTTGGGGATCACCCCGGCTGTTCGTCGCCGGAGGGGCCGTAGATTGAGGGCACGGGAATGTCGTTGAGCCGCAGATAGACGGTCAGAATGCCCCGGTGATGGACGGTGTGATTGAGAACCCAGGTGCGGATAACAGCTATCTTGGGAATGGTCATTAATGTCTGCCCGCCACTTGCCAGCGACCACATCTTCATGAACTCCGCATCTGGCGTCGCGGCGAGGCATTTCTTCGCCGCCGCGACGTTGGCGTCGAACAGGTCGAGAATCTCCTGGCGGCTGCCAAGTTTCGGAGCCTGATAGGGTTCCCCGCCGGGTGGGTTAACATCCCAGACATCGGCCGCGAACGTCCCCTCGACCCAACCTGGGATTTCCGCCAGGTGGTTGGCATTCCAGCCGATGGTGTTGGACTTTGGGTGAGCCTTCCAGTCGAGTTTGTCGTCTGGAACTCGCTCGAGAACGCGGCGGGTGGTTGCCATTTCGAAATCGAGTTCGGGGAGAAATGCGTCTGAGATGGCCACGGGATGGTTCCTTTGCGGAGGTGGGAAGACCGCCGACGGCGTCGGCGGCTTTTCATGGATGAGTCGTTTATTTCTGTTCGTGGCTGAGCAGCCATTCGTAGAATTTGGGGTCGGCGTAGGTTTGGGTCCAACTGTCGTGGCCGACGCCGGGGTAGATCGTTAATTTCGCATTGCCGCCGGCGGCCTGAATGGCGTCAACCATGCGCTGCGATTCATGCAGAAGGACGGCCGTGTCCTGGTCGCCGTGGAAGGCCCAGATCGGAACCTGCTTGAGCTGATCGGCCCACTCGGGGCGGCCGCCTCCGCAGATGGGAGCGATGGCGGCGAAGCGTTTTGGAGTGCTGGCTCCGAGCGACCAGGTGCCAAAGCCCCCCATGCTGAGACCGGTCACATAAATTCGCTTCTTGTCGACGGCGAAGTCGCTTTCGATCTCGTCAAGCAGCCAACTAAGCGTGTCGCTGTTCCACATCTGCCCATCCGGACATTGTGGCGAGACGACGATAAAGGGGTATTTCGGGTCTCGCTCGACCAGAGCGGGCGGTCCATGCCGCTTGATGAGACTGAGCTGCTCGCCGCGTTCCCCCATTCCGTGCAGGAACAGCAAGAGCGGCCAACTCTTTTCAGTCCCCGCAACGTAGTCCGTTGGCAGGTACAGGTAGTATCCGAATTTCTGAGTCGTATCGCGTGGATGCAGGAACGCCCTCGCGACTTGCTTGCCCGCTTCTGGTGGAGCAGCGTCCAACCGACCGCGGCTCGGAGAACCGACCGCGAACGCTCCCAGAACCAGAAGGACCGAAATCGATCGGACCAGACCACGCATGCTGAAGCTCTCCGGATAGAATTGAGGGCCGCCATCACGGGCAGGCGGTCGCGAGTGGATTGTCAGTTGATGCCTGACACCGTGACGAATCGCGGCGGTGTTGACAACCCGTCGGTGTTCGAGGACAAGCAAGGTTCGCCGGGATCGAAGGAATGCCTGGCCGTGATGGCTGTTGATGGAGTTTGCCCATGTCCGAGGAAGCCGCCCTGCTGGAGATCAGCGGGCTGACGACGACATTCTCGACGGATCGCTCGGTGCTGCGAGCGGTCGACAACGTCAGCGTGAAGATCGCCCCCGGTCAGACGCTCGGGCTCGTCGGGGAATCGGGGTCTGGGAAGTCAGTGACGTCGCTCTCGATCATGCGGCTGCTCCCGGACGTCGGAGCGAAGATCGAGGCGGGCAAGATTTCTTTTTTGGGGAAAGACCTCGTCAAGTTGCCGTCCCGCGACATGCAGCAGATTCGCGGCCGCGACATCAGCATGATTTTTCAGGAGCCGGGGACGTCGCTGAACCCGGTCTATCGCGTCGGCCGCCAGGTGATGGAAGCCATTCTGCTCCATCAAAAAGTGTCGCGTGAAGAAGCCCAGGCCCGGGCAATCGAATTGTTTCGGGAAGTCGGGATCCCCGAAGCCGAACGGCGGATCGATTCGTTTCCGCACGAAATGTCGGGCGGGCAGAAGCAGCGCGTGATGATCGCGATGGCGCTGGCGTGCAACCCGCAACTTTTGATCGCCGATGAGCCGACGACCGCGCTCGATGTGACAATTCAGGCGCAGATTCTGGATCTGATTCGCAAGCTGCGCGACGAACGAGGGATGTCGATTCTGTTCATCACGCACGACCTGGGCGTCATTGCCGAGATCGCCGACGAAGTCGCGGTGATGTACCGCGGCAAGATTGTCGAGTACGGCCCGGTTGGCGAGATCTTTCTCAACCCGAAACATCCGTACACGAAGGGCCTGCTCGCGTGTCGTCCACGATTGGATCTGGTCCGGCGACGCCTGCCGACCGTGCTCGACTATATGGAGACGCGCACAAACAGCGACGGCAGCCTGGAATTGATCGAAAAGCCGTTGTCCGCCGAGAGGTTGAAGGAGATTGAAGGCCGCGGTCGCGGTCGTCTGCTGCCGCCACGGTCGACGCTTGCCAAAGATCTCGACGAATCCCTGATTCCCAAGGGAACCGAGTTTGTCCCCGAAGAGACGAAGCCGCTGCTCTCGGTCCGGGACTTGAAGATCTACTACCCGATCAAGGCGGGCCTGTTGCGGCAGACCGTCGGCTACGTGAAGGCCGTCGATGGAGTGAGCTTCGACGTCTATAAGGGCCAAACGCTGGGGCTGGTGGGCGAGTCGGGATGCGGCAAAACCACTACGGGTCGCGGACTGATGCGGCTGACGCCGATCACGTCGGGGACGGTCGAGTTCGACGGATTGCCCTGGTCGCAATTGCGGGGCGGCACACTACGTCGGCAGCGGCGGCGGATGCAAGTCGTCTTCCAAGATCCCTACGCCTCACTGAATCCGCGGATTTCGGTCGAAGGCATGTTGATCGAAGCGATGAGTGTGCATGACCTGGGAGCAAACTATCAGGATCGGCGCAATCGAGCTTCGGAACTGCTTGTCGAAGTCGGGCTGTTGCCAGAACACCTGCGTCGCTACCCGCACGAGTTTTCGGGTGGTCAGCGGCAACGGCTGTGCATCGCCCGTGCGCTCGCGGTCGAGCCCGAGTTCCTGATCTGCGACGAATCGGTCTCGGCTCTCGATGTTTCGGTGCAAGCCCAGGTGCTCAATCTGCTTAAGGATTTGCAGGAGAAGCGCGGCCTGACCTACATCTTCATCAGCCACGACCTGAGCGTGGTCAAGTTCATGTCCGACATGATGGCCGTCATGAATGCCGGGAAGATTGTCGAATACGGACCGGCCGATGTCGTGTATGCGAATCCCCGGAACGATTACACGAAGAAGCTGATCGCCGCGATTCCGCAGGTTTCCGCCAAGGTGATCGAAGAACGTCAGGAACAACGGTTGGCGAAGCGGCGGAAGCGTTAAAGCCCCGATGCTGGCACGTTCGCCGCCTGTTTCGCGGGCCGGACGAACCATGCGGCCGCGAATGCCGCCAGCCCGCCTTCCACTGCCCACAGGATAAATGGCCAGGGATCTTTCCAGCCGCTTACCCGTCCACGCAAATAGCGAGGCAGTTCGCGACCGAGAGATCCCATGCGGGTTGCGTCGTCAAGCGCGGACAAATCCTCCTGCGGCAGCCCCTGATCGCGTGCCTGAACGGCAAACTCGCGGATCATCTGACCGGCCACTTGCGACTGGGCTATCCGGGCGCGAACATGAATGGCCGTCGTGCCGCACCAGGTTAACAGACCGAGGATTGCCGCCGCGAGAACGACGCTGCGGGAATGCGAAAGCGAAACTCGCTCGCGCCAGAGCCTCAGCCCCGATCCGACGACCACGCCTTGCAGTGCTGCCAGCAGACCCAGCCAGCGAAAACGCGGGGGGAGAGAGGCCGTCGCCACTGCGACGAACCCCGCGAGGACCACTGACCCCGCGAGGAATGCGATGCCCCGATCCCAGTGCGTGGCCGGGTGTTCGGACGGGGCTTCCGGTGCTGTGGAAGCCATGGGATCGGGCTGGTTGGTCATGGGGAGTTCAGGTTCGCCGCTTGGGGCCGCGTTGTGCCTCGGCGGTCCAGGGATCGTCGGGCCACGAGTGTTTGGGATACCGCCGACGAAGTTCGCCGCGAACCATCGGATAACCATTCTTCCAGAACGATTCCAGATCATCGGTGATCTGCTGCGGTCGATGGTTCGGACCCAGGAGGTGGAGCAACAGAGGGATTTGTCCCCGGGCGATGCGGGGCGTTGCTCTCCAGCCAAAGACCTCCTGGATGCGCACGGCGAGAACCGGCGACCCGTCGACGGCGTACTCGATCCGAATCTGGCTGCCACTGGGGACGGTGATGCGTTCGGGAATTTCACGATCGAGGATTTGCCGTTGTTCCGGCGTTAGACGTCCCTTTAACACATCCAGCCAGGGCGCGCGGCGAATCTCTTCGAAGGTGCGACAGCCCCAGAGAACATCGCCAAGGACGTCCTTGAGCGAGTCGTCATTCCAGTCGGGCCAATCGACATCGGGAATCGACTTTCGCGCCAGGCGAAGTCTCGCCAGAAAGCCGGCGACGTCGGGATTCTCCGCCGGAAAGGGTTTTGGCCAGTGGCGACGGGCAAGGTCGAGCATCGCCTGTCTGCCGGCTTCGTCATTGGGGGGCGACGTCGGTGAATCTTCGAGCAGCAGCCCGTCCCAGTAGACTCGGCGACGTGCCTGAATGCGTTCGGATTGCGCGTCGACCTCCAGCTCATAGCGAGTCTCCAACCGGTCGGGCGGAAGCCAGTCGCGTTCGACCGCGGAAGCCATTCGCACGAGGGCTTCTGAACCCGCGTCGTCGACATTCAGGCAAACGAAGAGGTCCGAACCGGTCACGGCCGACGACCGTGCCAGTTGAAGGCCTCGTCCCCCGATCATGACGCCGCGCGTGGGATCGTTCGGACGCCGGCGCGCGAGGCGATCCGAGAATGCCTGAAAGACGCCGCGGGCGACGACTTCCGCGGCGTGCGGTCCATCGGGCTGTTCACCCGCACTGCCGGCGATGCGGCGGAACTGCTTGACCATTCGTTCGCCCGTGGCAATCGCGTTGGGATCGAGCGGACCGAACGCGGACCGTGGGTTTCCCGTGGCCTGAAAGGCGCGGATCGTGAGGACGCGGTCCCAGATGTCGGACGTGGAGACTCCTCCCGAGCGGGCGTTGTCCGACTCGCGCGAGAACGGGCCGCGCTCCGACAGCAGAATGGCCGCCCAGGCAGCCGCTTCGAAGGCCCCGTGTTCGCAACCGTATTCCACGAGCGCGGCCAGTCGCGGTTCCAGAGGCCACCGCGCGAGTTGACCTCCAAACGGTGTGAGCGAGCCTGACGACCAGGCCCCCAGTCGTTCCAACACCGCGTATGCCTGCCTAACGGCTTCTTCCCGGGGAGCTTCAAACCATGGGAAGCTCCGCCAATCGGTTTCTCCCCACGTCGCCAACTGCAAGAGTGTTCCCGCGAGTTCCAGGCGGTGAATTTCGGGTGTCTCGAACGCGGGTCGCGCGGCGTCGGACGGGAGACTCCACAGTCGAACGCAAATTCCCGGCCCCAGCCGCCCCGCGCGACCGCCGCGCTGGGCAGCCGCCGCGCGGGAGATCGCCTTGGTGACCAGGCGATTGAGGCCGGTGCGCGCATCGTACTCGCGGATTCGGGCGAGCCCCGAATCGACAACGGCGGCGATTCCGGGAATCGTCAGCGATGTCTCGGCGACGTTCGTGGCGAGGATGACTCGTTTAGACTCGGCGGGTTGAAAAACGCGATCCTGCGCCGCGGTCGAAAGTTCGCCATACAGGGGCAAGACTTCGAAGGGGGATCCGGCCAACTCCGCCGCTGTGCGCTGAATCTCCCGGATGCCCGGAAGAAAGCCCAGGATGTCCCCCGTGACGGAACCGGAGAGGCTCCGGATGGCAGCAGCCATCTCGGAAGGAGTCGGATGGCCGGCGATCTCGAGGTGGCGGACTTCCACGGGGTATTGAGGAGGATCGCAGCCAAGGATCGGACAGTTGTCGAGAAAGGCGGCCACGTCTTCCGCGGCCAGCGTCGCGGACATGACGACCAGCCGCAGGTCTGGACGAACCGTCTGTTGCACGCGGCGACACATGGCGAGAGCAAGGTCGGTCTCGAGATGCCGTTCGTGAAATTCGTCGAGCACGACGACTCCGACCGATTCGAGAAACGGGTCGGCCAGCAAGCGGCGGATCAGGATTCCTTCCGTGACAACCAGCAATCGCGTATCACGACTCGCCTGCGAATCGAACCGGACCTGGTAGCCAACTTCCGCCCCCAGACGGCTGCCGCGTTCTTCGGCGATGCGGCGGGCGACGGCACGAGCGGCGAGTCGCCGAGGTTGCAGCACCAGGACTTCACGGTCTCCCAGCCACGGTTCCCCCAGGAGCGCGGCCGGAACACGGGTGCTCTTTCCGGCACCGGTTCCGGCGCGAACCACGACGCTTTCCCGTTCGCGCAAGGTGGCCCACAGTCCAGGGAGGATCGCGTCAATGGGAAGCGGGACGGCGGCCATGGGGAAGATCATACGTGAGCAGAGGGCCGAGTCGATGCTTCGGGCAGGACCACCGCGACCGACAAGTGGGCTTGACAAGTCCAATTGTCTCATCGGGGCTCGCTTGCCCGCTCGTTCAGGAGCGAGCGATCCCACGGTCGCGCTCGAGGAATCGATGGATTCGTTCGCGTTTCACGTCGGCTCGATGTCTGGAATGAATTGTCCGCAAGTCATTTGCGCGTGTTCAGGCGGGTTCAGTTCACATTTCGTTTGATGCGTTTCACGCGCGTGCCGCGGCGGTGAGCGCGGCGCCCGCAGAAACGTAATTCTCGTTACAGCCGTTATTTTCTGCCAAGTCATTGTGGCAGGGCGACCGATACCACTGCTACAGCCGGTAAAGTCGGTGCGTCGTGGACTTCGGTCCGGACCACCGCGAGGCTCCCCCAAAGACTGGGTTGCCACAACGCAGGAAGCAGAATATGTCCGGACGGATTCCGTGCGCCTCACTGCTGCTGGTCGCCGCACTGTTCCCAAACCTGGGAGACGCGCAGCCCCCTCCTCAAGGAATGCAGGGCGGGGCGCCAGCCTACTTCTATGGACTGCCCAATGACCCCTACTGCGAATCGGGTCCGGTCTCGATCCCTGCCGGTGCCACGATTTACGAGGAACTGCCGGATGACGCCGGCTGGTTGTACGAGGAAGGACCGCTTGGCTCGCTGCTGATCGAAGCATTCAGCCATGCCTATTTTCGCGCGGATTACCTGAGCTGGAGCATCAGCCCGCCAGGCGACACCGCGGTGACAGGTCCGGTGGCGATCACCTCGCAGCAGTTCAATAGTCCGGGCAACAGCCGCACTCGTCCACCCTATTCGACGGCGCCGTTTGAGAACTCGTATCGTCGACCGTTCGTTGTCACCAACCCGGCGACCGGCAATTCCAACGCGCAGGGAATCATTCCGACGCTGACCGATCTGAGCATCGATGGAAATAACGGCGTGCGGACGACTTTCGGGATGAATTGGAATCCCGGATCCTTCGAAGCCAACTTCTGGGGGCTCGAATCGAATTCGGCAACCTACGATGCCTCGGGCTGGATCGATACGTCCGGGCGAATCGTGAACGGTCTTCCGATTGACCGCGTGGTTGCCCAGTTCGCGGGGGTTGGCGGAAATCAGAATGGTGCCAACCAGATCATTTATGACATCTCGTATGCGGCCACTCTCAAGACGCAGGCGTGGGGATCGGAAGCGAATTTCATCCTGCAGGACAGGAATCCCAACGACAACTTTGTCTTTCGCCCGTTATTCGGGGTCCGCTACCTGAGCTTCGATGAGGAGTTCCGTCAGCGGGGCGAGTACACGTTCCTTGACAACTCGACCAACCCGGCGACGCAGATTCAGACCGAGCGGCGCATCGATTCGTATGCCCGCAATAACCTTTATGGTCCGCAGTTTGGCGTCCGGGCCGAGTTGACGTCGAAGTGGTTCGACCTGGGCGTGACACCTCGCGTGATGCTGGGGGTGAATACGTGGAAGGCCGGGCTTTCGACGCAGCAGATCTTCAGCCCCACCGAAGCGAAGCAGTCGATCGTCGACAAGGAAACCACGTTCGGACCGGTCGCCGATGTCGAAGCCTTCACTCGCGTGCACCTCGCTCCGAACTTCTCGGTGTACGTCTCTTACAACTTCATGTGGGCGGGAATGCTGACCCGGCCGTATGAGAACATCGTCTACGATGCCTCGTCGCCTCCCAACCCGGTGGCCACCTTCCGGCAGGACGTTCACTACACCGATGCGATTATCCAGGGGATCGGAATCGGCGGTGAATTCAGCTACTGACAGGTTCTCACAACCGATGAGCACGTGAACGAACAAAGCTCCGGCTTCCCGATCGATCGGGAAACCGGAGCTTTTTTGTTGATCCGTCCGCGAGGCCGTCGTGGTCGCACGATCGATTCAGCAGGTCATGCTACTGTTTCAACTCGTACGCCTTTTCGGCATCCGCGTCGGCCGTGATCGATTTCCGAATGGCATCGCGCTGAGCGGCGACGGTTTTGTCCGGACCGGTGAGCTTCAGGAAGTAGTTTCCGCTCCCCTCGATCACGAGAATGACTCCGAGCATCCGGCTGTCCGGCACCGGCTTTGTCTGGCGAAGGACCGGCGGGCCGACCGGCTGGTTGTATGTGCCGGAGATATCGAGGAGGTAATATGTTCCCTGCTCGCCCTTGCCCGTATAGGCTTTAAATTCACGGTCTTTTTCGGCGAATTGTCCCACCCAGCGCGTCAGGTTCGGGTCGATACCGCCACCGTCGCCTCCAAATGTCGAGACGGTCAACTCGGCTGGCGAAGCGTCGCCTTCGACAGCTTGAACCTCGAACTGTCCCAAGCGCAGGCGGCTGTTCGGTTCCTGCTGTTTCCACGAGGGCGGAGTAACCAGTTTGAGGTCGCCCAGTTTGACGGACTTTCCTTCTTCGGCTTTCTGCTGGCTGACCAGACGGACGGGGACGGAAGCGCCTCCTTCGCGCGCCGCCGAAACCGTGACACTGGAGCGAGGGCGTGGTCCTGTCGCGGCGGGCGCGGCACCAGTGGCCGACAGATTCACGGAGTACAGTCCGGTTCTCGCGGTGATGAACAGCGTGCGTCCGTCGGCTCCACCAAAAGTGCAGTTCGCGGGGTGTTCGGGGACGGGGATCCGCCCGATCAATTTCCCCTGGCCATCGAGAACCACGATGCCGGAGTAGGTCGCATAGATGCGTCCCTGGGCATCGAGAGCCATGCCGTCCGGTCCGCCACCGTCGAGTTTCGCATCGCCCGTGAAGAGGAGACGCCCGGCACCGAGTTTACCGGGCTTTTCGATCGGGTATCCCCAGAGCTGAGCCTTGTTCGGCTCGGCGACGTACAGCGTCTTGCCGTCATTGGAAACCAGGATGCCGTTCGGTCGTTCGCGGTCCTCGATCACGCGTGTCACGATGCCCGCGGAATCGATGTAGTAAACTCCCATGACCGGCTGATCGAGCGGCATGTCGGGACCGTAGTACGGATCGGTGAAGTACAGTCCGCCCACGCTGTCGAGCGCCAGATCGTTGGGGCCGTTGAGGGGTTTGCCGCCGTACTGATCGGCAAGGACTTCAATCTTGCCGTCTTGTCGTCCGATTTTGACGACGCGGCGAGCTCCTCCCTGGCAAGCGTACAGGTTTCCGGCTTCGTCGAAGACCAACCCGTTCGCGCGACCGGAGGGACTGAGGTAGGTCGAAATGCCGTCCGCATCATGGCGAACGATGGACGTATTGGGAATGTCGCTGAAAAGCAGGAAGCCCTGCGGGCTCCATGCGGGCCCCTCGGTGAATTTGAAGCCGTCGGCGAGCTTCACGACTTTCTGATCGCCGACAAGCCCTTCAATCGTGTCGGCGGACCAGAGAGGGGCGGCGACCGCGAAAAACAAGGTCAGGCCGGCGAGGCGCGAGACGAATTCGCGCGTTTTGAACAGCATTTTCATGGACGGCAAACTCCTCGAATTGTCCCGCGAGCCCATATGGTTCAAAAGGTGACTCTCACTCGCGGGATAGACAGCCGAAGGGGAGGGGCAACCTTTGCCAGGACAACCTGCCAGTCGGCCGGCAGATTCCGCGTTTCACGTACTGTCGATTGGTTTCGAACCTAACAAAGGGGGGAACCCCTGGCGAAGTTCTCCCGTCGGACACTGGCGATTGTGACCGGAGTGACAGCGCGTTTGCAAATCGGGCGTTCCGAGTCGCGTCGCTTTCGCCACGTCGGGAGTCGGTGTTTCTCCGAGGTTTCGCGGATGGCGATACAACCGTTAAGGAGAACCGGACTTCGCGTACCGGCTCTGAATCAGGGGCCAAAAGTCGACAAAGTCTCGCCATGCGGCACGACAGGCCCCCCGGCAAACAGGCGGCGGCGAATTCTGCCGGAGAGGGACGACCACCAGCGCGTCCGGGACTCATGCCCGTTCGTCCGAAGAACCGAAAAGGAAAGGGCTCGGACAATCACGGCACATTGACGTGCTGAATCCCGTCGTTCCTGGATTGGGAACTCTCCATGGCGAAATATTTATCCGCCCCCGGCGCGCAGGTTCCGAACTCCTCTGTCGATGCCCGATCCGCGAGTGGGCTGTTCCTCGAGTTCACGGACGGTGCCTTTCAGGGGCTGATGCTTCCCGTCGAAGGGGACGAATTCCAGATCGGGCGAGCAGCCACGAGCGATCTGGAATTGATGGCCGACGAGGCCCCGGTGCTCCACAGCGTCGTCCGACGTCAAGGGGCGGCGGTGTGGATCGAGTCGCTCGATCCCTCGGCAAAGCTCATGGTCAACGGCCAGAACGTCCGGCGGATGGCCTTGCGGGACGGGGACGAAGTGCGCGGGAGCGAGTTCGCGTTTCGCGTTCGCGGACTGAAGGTCGCCACCGAGGAGTCGGTACGCGAGACCGGGATCTCACGGCTGTCCGCCGAAGAACTCTGCGACTTGATCGCGGCGGAAGAGCAGGAAATCGCGACGTTTGAAAACGGTCGGCTGGCGGGGATGCGATCGCTGATCGAAGCCGCGCTGGGTGAACAGACGGTGGCGGCTCAAACGCAGGGCGACACTCCTCGGCTCGAACGCATTCTGACGCAGGTTCAGGAGTTGACCGAAGCGTTCGAGGTCCGGGCCGATTCGATGGCTCGTCGCGAGCAGGAGCTCCTGGAAGCCGCCCTCCAGATGCAGTCTCTGCAACAGCGTATGAACGAGCAATTGTCGGCTCTGCTGCATCAGGCCGAAGGCCCGTCGTCGACCGATCTTCGCGCGATTGCCTAGCAATCGCGGAACGGTCCTGAGAATCGCGTCTCAATGGCGAAACAGGAACGCCCCTCGTGGCGGTGCCGGGGGGCGCGCGACTGGCGCTGCTTGCTTTCGGATTTCTCCCGGTTGGTTTGACGACTGCACCGGAGACTGGCCGGCTTGCTGAACCGTTTGAAAACCGGCCCTGGCAATCGGGGACTGCGAACCTGTCTCATCCGCCGGCAGGCCCGGCTCGGGAGGCCGGACCGGACTGGGTGGCCTCTGCCAGGCCGGGGGGGCCGATTCCCGGAACGGGTCCGGCAACTCGTCGCCGTACCCCGGTGCCGGGGGAGCGGTGAATGATGGCGCGGGAGGGAGAGGCAGACTCTCATCCGCGCCGGGCGGAACCGTCGGCAATGCTCCGTCGACCGGGATGGCGTTTTCCGCGGAGGCGATGACAGCCGGCGGGGAGTTTTCGTTGATGTCCCAGCGAGCAAGCCAGACCCGCTTCTTGGGAAGCGGATGCTCGCTCCAGACTTCATGCTGGATCGACAGACAGCGTTCGGTGTTGTAGTCGATCCCGCAGCGATGCAGTTCGCCGTGGCGCAGATGGGAACATCCGGACATCGCGGAAACGACCACTCCGGCAAGGATGATCGGTTTTCCGTACACGGACGACGCCCTCCATTCGCAAGTCCAGGCGGACTGTCGGGGAAAGCGCCCCTCATTTCCGTCGCGGCGACGGCGGCGTGTTTTCCCCCCGTTCTTTGAATCGGTGAGAGAACCGCGCGACAGCAGAAATAACTACTACAATCGAAAAAGCCGACCTTCCTTCCGCAGTCGGATCAAATCGAGAGATTTCACGGGAACGGTTACCGATTGGCTCAAGTCGGTCGGGCGCGGCGTCATCAACTCATGCGGAGCGGCGCCGCGATCGCAACCGACCGTTGGCAGCCGGCGACACACCGTGACGATTGACGAGCCGTTCGAGCCCGCTCCAGGCGCGAGCGACATCGAGTTCGCTCAGACAGGCCAGATGGCCATCACCCGAATGGGGGCATTTCTTGCGATAGCTGGCCGCGCACGCGACGCTCGTGGAAACGAGTTCATGCACCGGGCTGGCAGGTCCGGAACGAATGGAATCGGTGCAGGTAAACAGCCCCAGGCTGGGAACGCCGTGCGCGTCGGCCAGGTGCAGCGGTCCGGAATCGTTGGAGATCACGAAGTCACAGTGTTCGAGAACCGCTGCCAACTGCTTCAGTGTTGTACGTCCGGCGAGGTTCATCAGCGAGCCGCCTGGAGTCGCTTCTTCCAAGGAGCGTTCCAGTTCGGCGACCAGCGGGCGCTCCCCCGGCGAACCCAGCAGCACAATCCCGCCGCCCCAGGTTTCGAGCGCGCGGACCGCGAGACGGGCAAATTTCTCGACCGGCCAGCGCTTGGTCTCCCACTGGGCTCCGCACTGAATCGCGAATAACGGCCGCGGCAGATTTGCCAGGTTGACCATCGCGAATTCGTGGTCGGCGCTGGAGAGTGCAACGCCCGACGATTGGAGGGTGCCTGGCAAACCCAGCCATTCGAGCAAATGGCGATTGCGGACCGCTGGAGGAGTTGGCCGGTCGGTACGAGGAACGAGTCCATGAACGGCAAGATGCGAGCCTTCTCGCGAGGTTTCGTAACCGATTTTAACCGGCGCGCCCGTGGCCATCGTCATCGCGGCTGAACGGAACAGCCCCTGCAAATCCAGACACCAGTCGAATCGCCGCGACCGCAGTGTCCGAAGCAAAGACCACCAGGCGCTGGGAGCGGGGCGACGCGGCATCGTCAACACCTCGGTCACCGCGGCGTGACCGCGTACCAGGTCGGCCAGTTCCTCGCGAATCACCCAGGTGATTTGGGCCGTCGGGAAGTGTCGCGCGAGACTTTCCACGACGGGCAGTGTCTGGACCACATCTCCGAGCGCGCTCGGCTTGATGAGGCAGATCGATCGCGGCGGCCAGTGACGGGCGACGCGTTGCCGAAGTCGATCCGCGCGAAGATGGACAGGGGCTGCCATGGGGGCTTTGAATCGACGCGATGGAAAATAAGAATCACGTGAAACGCCGGGAGCCAGTTCTAACGGCGGCAACTTGCGGGGAGAAGAGAAGATTTTCGCCGCCGGAGTTGGGATTGACGTCGATGCGGAAAAGCCCCTAGAACCCGTCGTCGTTCCGGGCCAGGGCGCGCTTTGACGGCTCGATGCGGTCAAAGTCGTGCATCGTGGTTCACGATTGTCTTGCGAGTCGGCTCTCCCCGCCGACGTTTCCCAATCCCCACCTCAAGAAGCAATTGTCACCGGCCGTGGCTGCCGACCAAGCCGTGCCTGCTCGCTGCCGTCGCGCTTCGACTCGTCGCTCGCCCGCTGGCGAAGGCGGAGCGGGGTTCGTCCGTCGACTGATCTCGCCGCTTCCGGGAATTGTGCTGCTGATTGGCTGGAGCATAACGGGCTGCACGCTGTTTCCCGAATGGTCCGAGAGCGAGAGCGCGTTTCGCTCGTCGCTGAAGCCGGGACTTGCCCCCATTCGTCCGCAGGCCAGTGCCATTCAACTGGAGATTCTGCTGGTCGACCGATGGGCCGACGATCCCGTGTTGACGCGCAAGTTGTGGGAGGAGGTCGGGCGTCTGGCCTGCCTCAAGGGAAACGAGCGATCGCGGCTCCAGCAGAACGGAGTCTGGGTCGGCCATGTCGGGGCTTCACCGCCGCCGTCGATTCAGTCGCTCCTGGAAGCACGGGGATCGGAGACCTCGCAATCGTCCGGAGGCCGCGTCTCGGGGAGGTTTCTCGGAATTCCCTCCGGTCAGGACTCGGAAATCCTGTTGGGGGATCCCCGGGAAACGATGACCTTCAGGCTGCATGACGGCGACAAGAGCGAAGAACGTACCTTTTCTCAGGCGCGAGCCGTGTTGCGCGTGAGGCCCGATCGATTGCAGGAAGGCTGGGCGCGGCTGACGTTCCTGCCGGAGGTTCATCATGGCGACGCCCGGTTGCGGCCGGCCGCGACCACCGACGGCTGGGCCTACCAGGCCGGCCAGATGCACCAGGTGTTGCACCAGTTGGAATTCACCCTCGATCTGAATGTCGGCGAAATTGCCGTCGTCACTTCGGGAGGGAAAGAAGCCGATACCGTGGGGAAGGCGGCGTTCCAATACCTCGACAACGGGCGCGTCCGCCAGCGCGTGCTCTTGATTCGACTCGTCGATCTGGGTCAGGGCGGGAACGATTCGCTCTTCCCATAGTGCTTCGTCAAGGCTTCATGTTCGCGCGTCATTGCCTTGGCCAGTACGCCTGAAATGGATCGGCGACGACACGAGGCACTGGCGGAGCCAGTGGCACACGCCCGAATCTCTAACATCGACAAACCATTCGCCGCATGCGCTCTCGCGACTACTCGATTGCCGGATCGCGCGGAACCAGCCGGCGTTCCGCGCGCCACCGCCGGGTTGCCTCCGCGAGCTGCGACGACCAGACCTCGTTCAGTTCCTCCTGCGAGGGAACATATCCCTGCCGGACTTTGCCAAAGTACCAGCAGCACGCCATGCCGAGCGCGTAGGTATAGCCGAAGGTCAGCGCGGCATTCGCGGTCATTCCCACGAACGGAATGGCCTTGAGGGGAGCCCGCAGCGCCAGCCGGCTCAACATGCGGGTTCCCAGAGCCGTGGTCAGTTTGAGAACCAGGTCGCGATCGGGCGACTGCCCGTAAAGGGCGCCAATGCGGTAGACCATGTGAGACTGCGCCGCCAGAACGGCCGGGATGTCCACCCAGGGGACGGGGACGGCCGCGGCGCTCGCGGCCAGCGTGCTGGCTCCCAGAATGTGCGGCCACGCTTTGCGCTCCAGGTCGCTTCGCAACACTTCCAGACCGTCGCGCAATTGCGCCAGCGATTGTCGGCAGGCGACGGGCAGCAAGTCGATGAGGGTTTCTTCCAGGCGGTGGCCGCCAAAGTTGACTTCCGCGTAACCCTCTTCGGGTCGGGTGAGATCGACGGGCACGATGCGATCGACCAGTCCGGCGAAACGCTGCTGATGTCCGACGAGCAGCCGCCGAACATCCTCGTTCAGTGAGTCGGGCCAGCCGGACGCGAGTGGATCGACCGGATAGGGGTCGGGCGCCGGATGTTGTTCTCCTGGATAAGCGTCGTGCAGACACGTGACGGCCAGGACGATCGGTCGCGTGTTTCGAGCGGCCCGGAGCACGCGCAGATGCTTGAGAACCTCTTCCAGCGCCTGGTCGACGAGTCGAACCGTCACGATCACCACATGGGCCTGATCGTTGAAGGCGGCGAGATCTTCCCGGGGATCGTAGCCGGCTTCTCCCAGGCCGCGCGTGTCCAGGAAGCGCACGATGGGCTCCTCGGGGTCGGGAAAGTCGAACAGGCTGGACGTGCGGGTTTGGGGGCGAAAACCCCGTCCGATCTCGGCCTGTTCGGCTCCGGTCAGGAATTTGACGATCGACGACTTGCCGCTCTGCGTCTTGCCCATCAGCCAGAAGACGGGAATGGGAGCGCGGGCCAAAAGCGTCACGCGCCGCGCTTCCCAGTCCTCCTCCGAGACTTTCGCGGGATTCCACCACTTGCGGACCTGATTCCAGATCATGCGTGAACTTTCGGGTAGTCGCCCGGGTTGGAAACGTCGGTCAATCTTCGGCCGGGAGCCTGGCGCGCCGGCGGCTGATGCCATCGGCGATTCGAATCGGTTCGGGGAGTCGATGTTGTCTCCAGACAGAGTGAACAATGTCGACGGCTCGGGAAAGCGTCAGCCCGTAACCGACCGAAACATACAGCGGCTTCCGTCCCGGCTTTGTCGTCATCATACCGATTGGCGAACCCTCGCGATCCAGGATGGGAGCACAGCCTTTCGCGTCGGGCTTGTCGAGGCGCCCGCACAGCAGGGATTTCGCAACTCCGATCGTCGGCTGTCTCAGCATCTGTCCCACCGCAGTGGCAATGCCTGCCCCGCGCGGATGCAGACGCCCGTTGCCATCCACAAGCCAAACATCGGCGCGATGCCCCATCGCCGCGGCTTCCCGCACTGCTTCGAGCATGGGACGCAATTCGCGAAAAGACAGGTAGCCCGGTATGTAGGGAAAGGCCGGTCGACGAGCGATCGTCTTTTGCACCAGACATTCACCCGATGGGAAATCCATGATCGAGAGTCCAGCCACAGCCAAGTTTGTTCCGTACGAAACATCCAATCCGCCAATGGTCTTCACGGCTCCCAACCGGTCGGGCTGGTCGTCCCGCAACGAGAGGGCGTCCTGCCACTCAATCAGATCCCGCAGCGGCTCGCGGGTGACGAACTCGGCCCAGCGTCTTTTCGTCAGCCAGTTTGTGGGCGACGGCGCGGGATAACCAAGGGCGAGGAGTTCTGGTTCGGGGGAACGCGCCACCCCCAGCGATCCATCGCGACGAACGACGCTCCACGCGCGGGGATGTTCGAGCATCGACATTCCGGCGGTTGGCCGTCCATGGAGAGATCGTGCGACCCACGGGGCCGCTCGACGATCGCCGAGAGCCGTCGCCAGTTCGCCGTAGGTCGTGACTCGATCGACCGGAATCTGGTCGAGCAGACGACACAACTCGCTCTCGAGATCCGGAATCGGCGGAGGCAGCAGCGGACCGTCACGAGACATTGTTGGAGTCAAAACACGTGGAAGAAGGCCATTTGTCAAGTCGCCCGGAAAACGTGGCAGGAGGTCGCGAAGATCACTGCCGTTCCAGGGATGGACACGCTTTGCGAGCCGTCGCGAAGAGAACAAACGGCAGCGGTGTTCGCGACTCTGGCAGATGGTCGGCCGATTTGCTATTCTCCGGGACTTTGAATCGCGGGCGTCGTGCGACGTCCAGACCGCTGTTTACTGGGAATACGAATTCGCTATGGCGCGTAAAGCATCCAGCCGAATGGACTTACGTCGACAGGCTGAAGCCCTGGAAGCCCGGGGTGAGTCCGTCGAAAAACCCAAAAAGGCCACCAAGAAGGCGACGACGACCCGGGCCAAGCGTACGCGCGAAAAGGCCCCGGTGCGCAAGCGCCTGGTCTGGATCATCTACAACGGCAGCATGAAGGAAGAGGCTCGGTTCAATTACGACCAGCTTGCCGAAGCCGAGGAACGGATCGAGGCGCTGCGTCAGAAGTCGAAGAAGCTGTACTTCATTCAGCCGCTGAAAGAGCCGCTCGGCGAACCGAGTTCGAAGCTGAATCTCGCCCCGGCCGATCCGGACGACGACATTCTGGACGAAGCGCCGGAAGAACTCGCCGCCGAATTCGAGGAAGAGGCGGAAATCGAAGACGAGCTCAGCGAAGAGCTTGGCGGAGATGACGGGGAAGAAGAGGAAGAGGAAGAAGAAGAGTCGGAAGACTAGCCGCAATTGTGAGTTGCGTCGCCTGATACCGAAAAAGCCCAGCCGCGATGGCTGGGCTCTTTTTTTGGAGGACTTGAGAGACCCGCTTTGACTCGATCACTTCTGTTTTGAGAGTTCGACGATCCGTTCTGGTCGATTTGCCCCGTTCAATTCGTTGAGTAGCTCTTCCGGATAAGCCTTGAAGGCGTTTCCCCACCACTTTTGTTGCTGGCGATTCCAGATACGCCAACCAACACCAGTGATCGCTCTTGCGACATACTTCTTTCGTGGTTCACCCATCTCAATCCCGCCCCCTGTCATCGGTATGACACCTCATCTGCGGGAACGTTCGTCTGGATCTGCGAAGTCCAAATCTCCGTTTTTTGATCCGATGGGCGAATTCGACGATCAGGGAGCGGCGACGGGCCGGTTGTCCGGGAACTCGAAGACTTCGACTTTCCACGGTCCGTCCGCCTGAATCTGAAGGTGGTAGCGGCCACCGTTCGTCACGTTCACGCCACCTTCCTCGCGAATCGGCTTACGATGCATGGCGACAATGCATTCGTCGTCGCCGGTCTCGTCGATCCAGCAAATCTGCTGGATGGTGCCGTGGTGACTCCAGCGGAGATCCCAACTCGGTCCGACCGTGAATGATTCGCTCTCTTCGAGGTTGCCGGTTCCTTCAAAACCCGCGACACGAAATTCCGCATGGGGACGAATCGGAGTCAGTTTTCCGCCCACACCGATCGTGAACGCCACGATGGCGGCGAAAGCAGCCAACGGAGCGAGGGCCATCGCGAAGACCAGGAATCGGGAACGACGGCGCGCGGCGGACGACTGTGCGGTGGGTGCCGCGGGCTTGGGGGCTGATTGCATGAAATCCTCGGTGTGGAAAACGCCCGTTGTAGCCCCCATCTCCACGGTCAACACCGAGTTCCGCGAGGCTGCGGGAAATACGATTGGCTTTCCTGGCAATTATAGACGCAGTGACTGGCGGTTCGGGACCAGCGCCAGAAAGAAAAGCAGCGCGCGTGACTTCGGTCTGGTTGTCCCCACCGCCGGACTGGCTAGACTGAATCGCGAGAAGTGCCCTGTGTTGGTCCGGATGAAAGCCTGGAGAAACCCCATGCGTCGAGCCATGGTGATCGTCGTTCTGTGCTGTGCGACCGGATGCATGGAGTCGCTGGAGAACCAGGTCAAAAAGCAGGACAGCCCCGTTATTGGGAAAACGACGCAAGACATCGGCGAGTTCAATCCGGCGGATGGCAAAGCCGTGGTGAAGCCGACGATTCAGGCGACGGATCCCATCACGGCGCCGGTCGCCGCCTACGGGCCGATGGTTCAGAGGCTTTCGGAAAACGAAATCGCCTATGCCCTGCGGTTGTACGAAGCCGAACACGGCAAGTACCCGGCCACATACGACGAGTTCATGGAAAAGATCATCAAGGCGAATAACATCCGGCTGCCGGTCCTGCCTGGCGGCAAGAAGTACGAGTACGACGTTCCCAACCATGCGCTGGTGGTTGTTGACGCTCCCAAAGAGGGCGAGTGAGACGTCGCGTGGTGAGTTGCCGCCGGTCGATCTCTCAGGTGGCCTGGATCCAGCGAACGAAAATCAAGCACGCGGAATGATCGAAGTCGCCGAACTGACGCGCCGTTTTGGTTCGGGACCGGGAGCGGTGCTGGCCGTCGATCATCTTTCCTTTCGAGTCGGCGCGGGCGAAGTGTACGGTCTCCTCGGGCCGAATGGAGCCGGCAAGACCACGACGCTGCGAATGATTCTGGGGCTATTGGCCCCGAGCAGCGGTGAAGTCGTGGCGGCTGGCCATCGCGTGTCGACCAGTCCGGAAGCGGTCAAACGATCGATCGGGCTGGTGTCGGCAAGCGCGGGGCTTTATCCCTACCTCACGACCCGCGAAACGCTCTGGTTCTTCGCCGATCTGTATGATCTGCCGCGGGCCGCAACCGGCGAGCGGATCGGTCAACTCGCCGATGTGCTGGGACTCGAGCCGTTTCTCGACCGGCGGTGTGGCGTACTCAGCACCGGTCAAAAGCAGCGCGTCACGCTGGCTCGCGCGCTCATCCATGATCCGCCGATCATGTTGCTGGATGAACCGACTCGCGGGCTGGATGTCGTCGGGACGCATGTGATTTTCGAGTACATCCGCCATTTACGGGAACTCGGAAAAGCCGTGGTCCTGTGCACGCATCGCCTTGATGAAGCGTCGGGCGTGTGCGACCGGATGGGGCTGTTGCAGCACGGGCGAATGCGGCACGAAGGGACTTTCGCCGAATTGCAGGCGGCGACCGGCTGCTCGACCTTGTACGAAATGTTTCTGCTGCTCATGGGGCGTCCGCCGTTGCATGAAGTTATGGCGGAGGAGTCGCCATGACGCAGGACGTCGCTTCGGCATCGCCCTGGGGGACGCCGCGCTGGATGCGGATGGCGATCAAGGAACTGCGCGAGATTCTGCGCGATCGCCGCACGATTCTGACGCTGGTGCTGATGCCGCTGCTGGTTTATCCGCTACTCGGCATCGCGTTCCAGAAGCTGGCCGTCAGCCAGGCGGGGACGACCGCGAAGGTCGAGTACCACATCGGCGTGGCGAACAACGAACAGGTGCAACTCCTGACGCGGATGATGCAGCAGGGGGCACGGGCTCTGGGGCGTGGGAATGCCGGGAATGGTGGAGACGAGTCGCCCCGGGGAACGCTGGATGACCCCATCGTCTCGATCGTCGCGCCCCCCGACGGAGCAGACTCGTTCGATGTCGAGCGTCTGGTTGCCAATCGCGTTGTTGATCTGGGAGTCGTGCTGCTCGAGAAACCGACCGGGGATGGGGGCACTTCTCTGCAAGCCGAGTTGCTGACGCATGCGTCGTTTCCTGCATCACGGGACGCGCGGCAGTTCGTGGAAGACCGGCTGCGGGCGTTCAACTTCAGCACTCTGCGTCGCGAGCTTCGCCAGCAGGGCCTTCCGATTCCTCCGACGGTGGACGTGACGCGGCGTTCCGTGGTGGTCGATGGAGAAAAGCCATCCGGGTTTTCGCTGGCAACGCTTGTTCCGCTGGTCCTGCTCCTCATGACGGTTACGGGTGCCGTCTATCCCGCCATCGATTTGACGGCCGGCGAGCGCGAGCGGGGAACGCTCGAACCGCTGATGGCGGCCCCGGTTCCACGACAGCAGGTGCTGCTGGGCAAATACGTCGCGGTGCTGGTCGTCGCTCTGATGACGGCTGTGGCGAACCTGATCGCGATGACCGCGACACTGTTTGGAACGGGACTGCAAAGTCTGTTGTTTGGCAGTGGTGGGCTCACACTGCTGCTCTTCGGACAAATTCTATGTCTGCTGGTCGTTTTCGCAGGGTTCTTTTCGGCGGTCCTGCTGGCCATTACCAGTTTTGCCCGGAGCTTCAAGGAGGCGCAGGCTTATCTCATCCCACTCATGCTGGTGTCTTTGGCGCCGGGCATTCTCAGCCTGACGCCGGGACTCGATTTGGGGTGGGGGCTGTCGCTGCTGCCGCTGGCGAACCTCGTGCTGGCGACGCGCGACCTGTTGGAAGGCCGCCTGGATGTTCTCTGGGGGAGCGTGGTGCTTGTCTCAACGCTCGTCTACACCATTCTGGCACTCATGGCGGCCTCGCGAATTTTTGGAGCCGATGCCCTGTTACAGGGAGGGCAGGGAAGCTGGCAGGATCTGTGGCAGCGGCCGAACCAGCACCGTGCTCGTGCCTCTCTGGGTGAAACTCTCGGGATGCTCGTCGCGCTGGTTCCCATTTTTGTCCTGGTCAGCGGGATTCCGGCGGCCTTCGCGAAGGAGGGCTGGACGTTCGCCGGTCGGCTGGTTCTCTCGTCGCTGGTCTCACTCGCCCTGTTTGTCGGATTTCCGGCCTTCGTGTTGTGGTGGCGGCGGGTCAACCTGCGAACGGGCTTTCAGCTCGAACTCCCGAAGATGCTAACCGTGCTCGGCGGGGGACTGCTCGGGCTGAGCTTGTGGCCGTGGGTCTACGAACTGGAACTGCTGACGCTCTCGCCGGAGCGGCTGGAATTCCTCAAAAAGCTGTTCGAGTCGATCCGCGCTGACCTGGAAAGCGTTCCCGTCGGCGCGAGGTTAGCTGCCTTGGCCGTGGTGCCGGCGGTGGGGGAAGAGCTCTTTTTTCGCGGAGTGATTGTCGGCGGACTGAAAGAGCGTATGAGTCGCGGGGCTGTTCTGGCCATCTCGTCGGTTGCGTTCGGCCTGTTTCATGTGCTGGTGCGCGACACGTTGCTGTTTGAGCGCTTGCTCCCCTCGACGGCGCTCGGGCTCGCTCTCGGGTGGGTCTGCCTGAAAACCGGAAGCGTTCTGCCGGGAATGATCCTGCACACCACTCACAACGGTCTGTTGATTCTGATCGACTTTTACAAGGACCGGTTGACCGGCTGGGGAATTGGCCTGGAGCAGCGCACGCACCTCCCGTGGGAGTGGCTGGCCGGAAGTGCGGCGATTGTTGTCGTTGCAACCGGCATCATCGCACTGACGCAGGTCCGCCAAACCTCCCAAACTTCCGAATCGGCTGGTCTGGCGGGTGCGGACCTCGAGGGTTCGGCTTCTTCTGCTGATTGACACAACCGGCAGCCGAAACTTAGAATCAACGGGTGTTGATGGGTCGCCGGGGCTCGGTGTCGAGCACCTTGGCGATTCGTCGGTTCGTGGAAAGTGCGGATATGCTCCAGGTCGATCTGAGCCGATCGTCGCGACGGTACTGTGATGGTCAATCCCGCCGGAGCTTCCTGAAGCTGGGGCTGACCGGACTGGCGACCGCAAGTCTTGGCGATGTGCTGCGGGCGAAGGAAGATTCGCTGGCCCGGTACGGTTCGACGAAGGACACGTCGGTCATCCTGTTGTGGCTTGATGGCGGTCCGGGCCACATGGACCTGTATGACCTCAAGCCGGAAGCGCCAGCCGAGTATCGGGGGATCTGGAACCCGATTCGAACCAATGTCGACGGGTTCGAGATCGGCGAACTGTTTCCGAAGCAGGCGCAGTGCGCGGACAAGTTTTCAATCATTCGCTCGCTGCATCACGAGAATGGCGATCACTTCGCGGCTGGTCACATCATTCTGACGGGACGCCCCGGCGCGAGCGGAGCCGATACACCGGGCAAGTATCCGTTCATCGGTTCTCTCGCGACGAAACTCGCCGGTTCGCGGAACCCGGAAATGCCTCCGTATGTGGCGGTTCCGTATGGCATGAGCATCGGCCTGCGTCCGGGATACTTCGGAGGCAACTATCTGGGAGTCTCGCACAATCCCTTCGAGACCGACGGCGATCCGAACAACGCGAATTTCCAGGTGCAGAACATCAATCTGCCGGGCGGTGTTTCGATTGAGCGTCTGGACGATCGGGCGGCTCTGGCCCGCAAGTTCGACCGGATGCGGCGCGACGTTGAAGGTTCGGGCGTCCTCGATCAGATGGATCGCTTCGACCGGATGGCATACGAAATGGTGTCGGGCGAGTCAGCCCGCAAGGCGTTCGATCTGTCGTCTGAAAAGGACGAACTTCGCGATCGGTACGGACGGCATTCGTGGGGCCAGAGCACGCTCTTGGCACGGCGACTGGTCGAAGCGGGTACAACCTTCGTGACGTGCCACTTCGGCGGCTGGGACCATCACTGGGATCTTAAGTCCGGGATGGAGCGATACCTGCCGATGGTCGACTCGTGTGTCTCGTCACTGCTCACCGATCTCTCGGATCGCGGGCTGTTGGACAAGACGCTGGTCCTGCTGTGCGGGGAGTTCAGCCGGACGCCGCGTATGAACGATGGCGGCAATGGCGGCGCCCCCATGAGCATGGGAACGCCGGGACGCGATCACTGGGGGAATGCGATGTTCTGCCTGGTCGCGGGTGGAGGGACGCGGGGCGGCCAGATCATCGGCTCCACGAACCGCCTGGGCGAAGTGCCGCACGATCGCCCCGTCTCGGCTCCGGACCTCCATCACACGATCTTCCACCTGATGGGGATCGACCGGCAGGCGAGTTTCCTCGATCATCGCGGGCGGCCGACACCCGCGCTGGAACCGGGGGACGTGATCCAGGAATTGCTGTAAGACACAGTCGATACAGTCGATGTCGAAGATTTCGGGTGTGTGCCACTGGCTTTGCCAGTGCATCGTTTCGTGAATGAAGGACTGAAAACGCACTGGCAGAGCCAGTGGCACACGATGGAATCTGCCATGTTCTCGATCGACGATCGCAGCCCCCGATTGTGCGACGGCATGACGCGACGGGCGATGATTCGCGCGGGAGCGGCCTCCACGGTCCTGGGATCGGTCGGGTGGCATCGTCGGGCGTCGGCCGGTCCGGTCGTGCGACGCGAACAGCGTGCCAAGTCGTGCATCGTGCTCTTCCTGATGGGGGGCGCTCCGCAACACTCTCTATTTGACCCCAAGCCGCTGGCGCCGCGGGAAGTTCGCGGCGAATATGGTCCCATGGCGACCGCGGTGCCGGGAATCGAAATCAGCGAACTGCTGCCGCGCACCGCCGCGATGATGAATGACGTGGCTCTATTGCGCGCGGTCGCGACGAACGACAACGCCCACTCGTCGAGCGGCTACCAGATTTTGACGGGCGTGCCGCATGCGCCGCTCAATGTCGAGAATGCCAATCCTGGCGCGCCGAACAACTGGCCCTCGTTTGGAGCGGTTCTGCAGGAACTGCATCGCGGCCCCAGTCTGCTTCCGCCCGCGGTGCGACTGCCGCATCACATCTTCAATACTGACAACTCAGTCTGGCCCGGGCAGGACTCTGGTTTTCTGGGTGGTCGGGCCGATCCCTGGCTGCTGCGGTGCGAACCAAATTCGCCGAACTTTGATATCCCTCACTTCCGGCTCGCGGCTGACCTGTCGATTGATCGCCTGGGGACGCGGCGCACACTGGTTGACCAGTTGGAAGGTCGTCTGCGAGAAGGAGACCGCGTGCGCGGGTGGGACCGCTACGGAATGCAGCGGGACCAGGCGCTCGAAATTCTGTCGAGCCCCCTCTCGCGACAGGCCTGCGACTTGCGGCTGGAAACGGACGACACGCGCGACCGGTATGGCCACAGCCAGTTTGGCCAGAGTTGTCTGTTGGCCCGTCGGCTGGTGGAGGCGGGTGTCGAGTTCGTCCATGTGAACTGGTTCCGCGGACCCGACGAACCATCGAACGCGCCGTGCTGGGACAGCCACGCCATCGAGACCGAGCGTTTGCGGACGGTCCTGGTTCCTCCCTTCGACGCGGCGTTCTCGTCTCTGATGACCGATCTCAAGCAGGCCGGCCGGCTCGACGAAACGCTGGTCCTGGTTCTCTCGGAATTTGGGCGGTCGCCTCGGCTGGATGGAAACGGTGGACGCGGGCACTGGGGGCATGTGTTCTCGGTGGCGATGGCCGGCGGCGGAATACGCGGCGGCCAGGTTCTGGGTTCCTCCGATGCGCAGGCCGCGTGGCCGGCGTCGGGACTCGTGACGCCCGCCGATCTGACGGCGACGATTTTCCACTGTCTCGGCTATGCGCCCGAGACGGAAATTCATGATCCGCTGGGCCGCCCGCTTCCTATCAGCCGCGGACGAGTTCTCCAGGAAATCCTGGCGTAGTGGTATGACCACTTTGTCCTGACAGCTTTCCAGGCTTTGACCGCAGGCTCGTTGGCCTGCTCGGCGCGAGCCTCTCTGCCCGTCAAGACAGGTCGGTCGCCGCAGTAATAGCGTGCCAGTTTTCCAAGTGCGGCGATGTTGGTAGTCTCGGACAGTGCGGAGTCGGGCCACGATTCCCCCTGTCGACCAACATCTTCTCATGAGTCGTCGCCATGTTTCGCGCGTGCCTGGCAGCCGGGATGGTCTTGCTTCTGACAGCCGTCGCAAGTGATTCGCAGGCGCGGGGAGAGTCGAGCGTCCCCAACATTCTGTTCGTGATGGCCGACGATTGGGGGTTGCACGCGGGGGCCTACGGAACACCCTGGGTCGAAACTCCTGCTTTCGACAAATTGGCGAGCGAAGGGCTGCTGTTTCGCCAGGCCTATACGCCGATGGCCAAGTGCGCCCCCTCACGGGCGATCACGCTGACCGGCCGTCATCTATGGCAGTTGGAAGAAGCCGGGAATCACATGGCAGCCTTCCCGCCAAAGTTCAAGAGTTGGCCGGAAGTGCTCATGGAGCAAGGCTGGACGGTCGGCATCACGGGTAAAGGCTGGGGCCCCGGGATTGCCAATGATGCCGACGGGCGAGCCCGACAGATCACGGGCAAGCCGTTTAACTCGCAAAAGATGACTCCGCCGACAAACGGCATGTCCAATAACGACTACGCCGGCAATTTCGCCGCGTTTCTCGACCAGGCGCCAGCGGATAAGCCGTGGTGCTTCTGGTGCGGTCCCGCCGAGCCTCATCGGGGCTATGAGTATCAGTCGGGAGTGCGCAAGGCTGGGAAATCGCTGTCGCAGATCGACCGCGTTCCGGACTACTGGCCCGACGATGAGGTCGTGCGGCATGACATGCTCGACTATGCGTTCGAAGTGGAGTACGTCGACCAGCACCTCGGTCGAATGCTGGCGGAACTCAAGGAGCGCGGCCTCGATGAGAATACACTCGTGATCGTGACGAGCGACCACGGCATGCCGTTTCCGCGTGTGAAAGGCTATGCGTACGAGGCTTCGAATCACATCCCGCTGGCGATTCGCTGGCCCAAGGGAATCGAGGGAAGCGGTCGCACGATCAGCGATTTCGTGGACTTCACCGACATTGCACCCACCATTCTCGATGTGGCTGGTATCGATCCCGCGCAAAGCGGCATGGCGGCAATCACCGGATCCAGTTGGCGACCGATTTTCGAGAGTTCAAAGTCTGGGCGAGTCGTCGACGAGCGTAACCATGTGCTGTTGGGTAAAGAGCGGACTGACGTCGGTCGCCCCCATGACTGGGGTTACCCGATTCGGGGAATTCGCACGACCGAGTTTTTGTATCTGAAGAACTATGAACCCTCGCGTTGGCCGGCCGGAAATCCGGAAACGGGATACCTGGACACCGACGGCAGTCCGACGAAGACACTGATTCTTCAACGTGGACGACAGGATCGTTCGGATGCGTTCTGGCAATGGAACTTTGGCTATCGCCCCGAGGAAGAGCTGTACGACGTGAATGTCGATCCGGACTGCACGCGCAACCTGGCCAGTGACACGAAGTTCGCCGAGCAGATCGCATCGTTGCGCGGCCGGATGGAGGCCGAACTCCGCGAACAGGGCGATCCCCGCCAGTTTGGACGCGGGAACGTCTTCGACGAATATCGCCCGACAAACGGTGCCGGTTTCCACGAAGCCTGGCAGCGCGGCGAAAAGCCGAAGGCGGGCTGGGTCGAGCCGACCGACTTCGAACCGATGCCCCTCCGACTGCCGCAACCCTGACCATCAACACTGTTGCCCAGGTTTTTTTCATGACACGACATCATGGCTTTCCAGAGAATCGACTAACCGGCTGGCCCAGGAACCTGCGATTGATCCGCTTCGCGGTGTTGCTGCCGGCGCTTTGCCTTCTTCCAGCGGTGATGGCCGGGGCGGCTCCGAATTTTCTCGTGATCGTGGTCGACGATCAGTCGCCGCTTGATCTGCGGGTCTACGACCGGTCGTCAATTCTTGAAACGCCGAACATCGACGCATTGGCGGCGAACGGGGTTGTAGTCGATGCGGCGTATCATATGGGATCGTTTTCGGGCGCGGTCTGCACGCCGTCGCGTCACATGATCATGTCGGGCCGGACCGTCTGGCATTTGCCAATCTCTCCTGAGGCCAAGGCGAAGAATCTGGCACCGGACAAGCTTGAAGAACAGACTCTACCGGCGGTCTTTCGTCGCGCGGGCTACGCCACGATGCGGACCTGCAAGCAGGGCAACAGCTACGAAGCGGCCAACCGGCAGTTTGAAGTGAGGCACGACGAGACCAAGCGGGGCGGCACGCCCGAGACGGGTAGTGCCTGGCACGCCGAGCGCGTGCTGGACTACTTGAAGGAACGCCAGGCGAAAGCCGATCGGCGACCGTTCCTGATTTATTACGGGTTTTCGCATCCGCACGACGAACGCGATGGAACGCCGGAGTTTCTGACGCGGTATGGGGCGAAGAACCACACCGATGAGTCAACACCTCCGGCGCTGGACTCCCGCCAGCCGCCGCTGCCAATCAATTGGCTGCCCAGGCACCCATTCAATAACGGGCATGCGGATGTTCGGGATGAAGTGGCCGTGAGCGGCGTCTGGGAACGACGTGATGGAGCGACGATTCGCAACGAGATCGGACGCCAGTTCGCGTGCAGTGCCTACATCGACCAGCAGATTGGACGCGTGATCGATCAACTGCGGGAGACCGGCGACCTCGAGAACACCTACATCATTTATACGTCCGACCATGGCATGGCAATTGGCCGTCATGGGTTGCAGGGAAAGCAGAATCTGTACGAGCACACGTGGCGGGTGCCGTTCATTGTCAGCGGGCCCGGACTGCCGCGCGGCGAACGCGTCGCCGGGAACGTCTATCTTCTCGACATGCTGGCGACGCTCTGTGACTTCGCTGGAATTGAAGCACCATCAACGAACGAAGGGATATCGATGCGGCCGGTTCTGGAACTGAAGCAGGACCGACTTCGTGACGTTCTCTACGGCGTTTACAACGGCGGCACGAAGCCGGGGATGCGATCGGTTCGCTCGGGAGATTGGAAGCTCCTCAAGTACGATGGAATGAACGGAACGGTCCGGCGCACGCAGTTGTTCAATCTAGCCACCAACCCCGAAGAGTTGCTGGTGGAACATGACGACGAAGCTGTTCGCGCGATGACGGGCTATCGTCCAGCGACCATTCAGCGGGATCTGTCGGATGATCCGCGTTATGCAGAGATTCGCGAGAAGATGGAGGGGCTGCTGCTGGCGGAAATGCGGCGGCTCGATGATCCATGGAGATTGTGGGATCAGCCGGATGACGGGCTGACGCCTCCAGCCGAACCGCCGCAAAGGCCGGCTAAGGCTAAAAAATAACAACGCTCGGATTCCAAACGATGATCGCGCGAGACGTCGCGCTGTGCCGGAAGATCAATTATGAAGATGAATCGACGGACCGCACTCAAGGCGACAGCAGCGGGCCTGGGTGCTCTCACGTTTGGTGGGGAACTCTTCGCCGGGGCGGAGGGAGCCCAGCCGTTTGGCCCCGAGTTTCCGAATCTGGAATCGCTGACGACGGGAGAATGGTGGAACAAGCGGCCGCCCGCGAACAGTAAGAAAAAATCCCAACGAGGGACGGAACCGCCGGCAATGGATGTACCGCGCGATCAGGTGATCGCCTTTGCGATGTACCTGCATCAAAACGGGGTTCTGAAAATGTCCGCGCAACTGTTTCCGCTCAAACCCGGGGAAGAGCGGGAAGCACGGCTGGAAATCATGCAGGACGGTTCGTGGCAGGAAGTGGCCCGCGGCGAGATCCTGTATCCCGGCTGGGATGCCCACTTTCGGGTCGAGAACTGGGATGGGAGCAATGATGTTCCGTACCGGGTTCGGCATGGCGCCGCGGCCATGTTCGAAGGAGTGATCCGTCGCGATCCCGTCGATCAGAACGTAATTGCTGTTGCGAATCTGTCCTGCAATTCCAGCCGGACGAACGGTCCGCGAACGGAAATCGTCGAGAACCTCCGCAAGCAGAATCCCGACCTGTTGTTCTTCGGCGGCGACCAGACGTATCGCCATACCGAACATACTGCGGGCTGGATCGAGTTTGGTTTGCAGTACCGCGACGTGATCCGCGATCGGCCGACGATCTGCATTCCTGACGATCACGATGTGGGTCATGGCAACGTGTGGGGCGAGTCCGGCAAGCAATCGACCATTCCGGGCGACGCGGATGGCGGGTACCGCTATCCCGTCGCGTATGTGAACCAGGTCCAGCGGCAACAATCGTGGCATCTCCCCGATCCGGTCGATCCCGAACCGGTGAACCGCGACATCAAGGTTTATTTCACGCGGTATGTCCTGGGCGGAATCGATTTCGCGATACTCGAAGATCGAAAGTTCAAGACGGGACCGGCAGGGAAGATTCCGCAAATGGGACCGCGGCCCGACCACATCAACGATCCGAGCTACGATCCCCATTCGATCGATCTGCCTGGACTGGAACTCCTGGGGGCTCGTCAGGAAAGGTTTCTGGAAGACTGGGGGCAGGACTGGGAAGGAGCCCAGATGAAAGCGGTCTTGTCGCAGACCGCGTTCTGCGGGGCGGTTCACATTCATGGAACGATCGACAACCGGTTGCTGGCCGACCTCGACTGCAACGGTTGGCCGCAAACTCCCCGACGCCGTGCGCTGGAACTGATTCGCCGCGCCCGGGCGGTGCATTTGTGCGGCGATCAGCACCTGGCTGTTGTTGTGAAACACGGCATCGACGACTTTGGAGATGGCCCGTACGGCTTCACGGGTCCGGCGCTCGTGAACACGATCTATGCACGATGGTGGCATCCCTTGGACGAGAAGACCGGCCCGAACCCGGTTCCGAATTCTCCGCTTCCCTGGACCGGCGACTTCCTCGATGGCCTGGGCAATCGAATCTCGATGATGGCCTACGCCAATCCCGAAGATCTATCGGATGAACGGAAACGGGCGGACGGTTATGGACTGGCTCGGTTTGATCGAGAAAAGAAGACGGTCACCTTTGAGTGCTGGCCGCGATTCTGCGATGTGGCGCAGGGAGATTCGGCCCAGTTTCCGGGATGGCCGATCACCGTCGCGATGGCGGACAATGATGGCCGAAAGGTGACGGGCTATCTGCCGGAGCTGCGGTTTGGCGATCTGGTTGACCCGGTGGTGCAGGTTGTCGATGAAGCGACCGAGTTGCCGCTTTACTGCATTCGGGTTTCGGGAAATCGCTTCCGGCCGCCGGTCTTCGGAGCCGGGACTTTCCGCGTTTTCTGCGGACAGGATCGCCCCGATCGCCTAATCGCGACCTGCCTGTCGCCGAGTGAAATGCCATCCGACGGCGAGCCGACGTTTTTCATGGTGTAGGCGGCGCGCGGGTGGCGCGTGTCAATTTCGCAACATCGTGCGAAGTCCGAAACAATCGCGCCATTCGGCTGCGTCCACTCAGACCGATGATGTTCCGATCGGCTTCATGTTGTGTCATCCCCTGTCGGCGCGGTTCGATGAATTCAGCGTCTTGCCGGGCACTGTCCCGGCCGGGCGAGAGAGCTTGTCGACACCGTTTGGAAGGACACATCCGCCGTGCGGATTCCTCGGCATTTTTCCGCGACACCCGGCGACCTGGCCCAGTTCGTCCTGCGCGGCATCAATTCGCAGCAGGCACAGATCGTCGCGCGGTTTGATCGAATGCTCGATGCGGCTCGATTGTCGCGCGCGATTCGCTTGGCCATGGATGCCGAACCGGTCCTGGGGTGCCGCTTCGAGGAACGCTGGTATCGTCCGCGGTGGGTACGCCGAGACGATCTTGAACTGCTCAGCTTTTGCGATGTTGTCGAGACGATCAATGTCGACGCGGCGATCGACGAATTTCAACGGACCGAACTGGATCCCCGACACGATCCGCTCTTGCAAGCCCGCCTGGTCCGGAATGGGGGCGACGTTCTGCTGTTGAAGATGAGCCATGTCGCAGGAGACGGCTTTTCGTTCGGGAAAGTTTGCGAGATTGTTCGGCGGTTCTATGACGAACTTGCCCTGAAGCCCGTGCTTCCGCCGGCCAGTAATCTGGCACCCCGCGATTCGGGGCCGCTGCTGGCTGAACTCAACCGCAGGCAACGACGTGACCTGTTACGACGACTCTGGCAATCCCGTGAATCGGGACCGCTATGGCCATCTGCTTCACAAAAGAATTGTGAGACTGCGACTGGCAAGTGGGATATCGCGCGAGAAACGATTGATCGGGAGACCATTGATGGAGCCGCGCGGTTCGGCCGGCGTCACGCCGCGACATTGACTGTCGTCGTGCTCGCGGCGCTTTCAACAGCATTACAGCGACTCAGGCCGAGCCGTGATGAGACAGGGCCGATGGTGACGCTGACGGTCAATCAGCGGCATCTGTTGCGCGGCGATGCCCAGTCGGAATCGCCGTGTGCGAATCTGTCGGGACCAGCCCGTCTCTGTTCACCGCGACTTGTTGACGGAGATCTCTCCGCGATCCTGGCCGGCCTGAACGAGCAGTATCGTGAGCTGCATAAGGCGAAATGCCTGGGGCTCTTGAGTCCGGCCACCGTGCTATCGATGAGACCGTTCCGACAAATTGTTGCCGCGATTCCGTTCGCGCCCCTGAAACGCCGAGTCGAGCGAAACTTGCTAAGGGGCGGGGAGCCGGAAGGATTGCGTTGTAGTTTGTCGATGATTGGCGAAATTGCCCCGGACAGCTTTCGCTACGACGGCTGTTCGGCGCTCGACGTCCACGCGATCGGTCCATTGTTCCGAAAGCTCGCCTTCTCGGTGGTGGCGAGTCGCTACCAGGGACGGCTGACGCTCGTGCTGGGGACAAGCGATGAACTGATGCCGGCGGAGGAGGCGAAGACAGTGCTGCACGGCATGCGGCGTGCCCTCGAGGAGATGGCGGAACTGTCGAAAAACGCGACGGTACTTGCGGCAGCGGAATCCAAACGGGAAGTCCCCTGTTGAGCGGGCTTAGGAAACCATGACGAGGCAGCCAGATTTCTATCCCGCGGCCGTTTCGGATCGGCTGTTATATTGCCAGCGCCGGATGGCGAATGGCTGGAGCTCCTTCGTTGTCGAATTGAACGGAAAGGTCCGGGCCGACGTGCTGCGTGCCGCGGCGCGGCATCTCGTCGACGTGTTCCCGCTTCTGGGTTGCCGGTATGTCGATCACTGGTTTCGACCGTACTGGGAGCGACGGGTCGACATCGACGATGTGACGTGGCTGACGGAAAGTTCCGACAGCAACCTCGATCGCGCGATCAATGAGTTCGTGAACCGGCGGCGCGATCCATGCGTCGATCCCGTGTATGGCGTGCGGCTGATTCGTGGGGAAACGGATGTCCTCGTGCTGGATGTCTGCAACATGCTGACGGATGGTGGCGGGGCGATGATGATCCTGGAGGCCCTGTCGGCAGCCTACAGCGGATTGCTCAGCGACTCCGGATTTCATCTGCCACCCGTTGACGTCGGCGATCGCGGCTACCGCACGGTTCTTTCAAGACTGCCCGCCAAGGATCGTCGCGTCCTGTGGAGGAATCTTCCCCGTTTCGTCAGGCGGGCAATGTCCTTCGGCCCATGGTCGTTTCCGTTTCCCGTCGGGAAGCCGGAATCGTGTTTTCACCTGACCCACACGATCGACGAGTCGACGTGCCAGCAGTTGGCGCGCGTGGGCCGCAGTTGGCGCGCGACGGTGAACGTGCTGCTCATCACGGCCATTTATCGGGCACTGCGGGCCGAGTTCCCCGCCGAGCACGACAAACCGTTGCCGATCATGATGCCGATTTCTCTACGGACCTACTTTCCGGACGCGACGGAGAACGTCCTGGCTCACTTCGTCGGCGGCAGCCTGCTCCTGGGAGAAGGAAAGGCGGATGAACCGTTTGAAGAGACGCTGGAGCGGTTTCTGATTCAGATGAAGGAGTCGTCGCGACGTTACCTGGGGATGGTCTCTCCCGGACTGACGATCGAAGGCTTATGGCCGGCGCGGCTGGTCTTTCAATCGCTGCCGTATGCCCTGGTGAAGCGCATGACCGGGATGCGAATGCGGCGGATGGCTCGTCCTCCCGGCCCCGGGATGGTCGTCATGACGTCGATGGAAGCAAGCACCGGCAACATCCGGTTCGGTGAAGCGGTCGCCACTGGCATTCTCGCGGCGGGGAATCTGCCCCGGATTCCGGGAGTTGCTCCTTTTGCCCTGACGCGGCTTGGTGATCGCGTGCGAGTGTCCACGGGCGGTTTCGAATCGTGCTTTGACTCCGAGCGTCTTGCGCGCGTCCTCAAGCGGTTCGGCCGTGAAGTCGACCAAATTGTTCACGACGATCGGCCTTCGAGTCTCGCGGACGCCGCGATACCGGTTCACTCGTCGAACTAGCGGAATAGAAATCGGTATGAAGGTTTTATTGTTCGCACATGGGTCGACCGGCGATGTGTTGCCAATCGTCGCGATCGCGAAGGCATTGGCCGCGCGCGGTCATTCACCCCTTGTCGCGGCACCGGATCACTTCGCGAACCTCGTCGAAGGAAACGGGGCTTCGTTTCTGCCAACCGGAGCAGACTTTCGGGCTGCTGCCGAGCAGACGCTACGCGGGAAAGCCGATGACAACCGGAGTCATCACGACGGCGTTTCCTGGGGTGGTGCCTGGTCGGCATTGCGAGCCCGTCGTTCGATGTTCCACACGATGGCGGCCAATCTGCTGTCCCACGTGTCGGATTTCGATCTCCTGACATTTACGTTCCCGGGACGCGCGGTCGCGGCGTTTCTCGCGACGGCTGCCAACTTGCCGGCTGTCTTGACGCTGTCGGCTCCGGGTATCGCGACGGGCGAACAGCCACATGTGTTCTTTCCACAACGGCGGTGGGGCGCTCTCTATAACCGCATGACGTACTCACTTTCGGAAGGAGCGACGTGGCCGGTCTTTTCGAGCGACGTGCGTTCGCTGGTGAATGAGTTCCGTCCGTCCTCGTTCGACTGGTCCCGCATCCACGCGATTCATCACAACCGTCTGCCGACTGCCGGGCTTTGGTCTCCCCTGCTGTCGCCACGTCCCAACGATTGGTCAGAGGATGTGCGGGTCGTGGGCCATCCGTTCGTGAACCAGTCGGAAGCCTGGACTCCACCAGATGACCTGGTTCGCTTTCTGGATGCAGGTGCCCCGCCGGTCTACGTGGGGTTCGGGAGCATTCCGGCGCGCAATCCTCGGCGGCTCGCGGAGCTGGTTCTGGAGGCTATTTCTCGAGCGGGAGTGCGAGCCGTACTACTCAAGGGGTGGGGAGGGCTCGAACTGCCGTCACACGACGAAAACGTCTACGTCGGCGAGTCGCTGCCGCACGACTGGCTGTTTCCGCGCATGGCGGCAGTGGTTCATCACTGCGGCTGCGGGACGGCCCACGCCGGGCTAAGAGCTGGCGTTCCGACGGTTCCGACTCCTGTTCTCATGGATCAGCCGTTCTGGGCGGAACGGCTGCATCGGGCCGGCGTCGCCACCAAGCCGATTCCTCGCAAAGCATTGACGGAAACGAGACTGGCGGACGCCCTGCGGCAGGCCGTGACCGACGAAGAGCTGATCCGAAACGCACGGGAACTGGGAGCCCGGCTTCGCGCGGAAGACGGTGCCAGTTCCGCCGCGGACGTGATCGAAGCGGCCTACGAACGGACAGCCGTCGCGGCCCCGGTATAACCCCAGGCCCGGCGATAGCGCTCAAACTTCTGCTGGAGCGCTGCCTGGCGAGCCGAGAGCCCCGGTAGCAGATTAGTCGGGCGCACGGCGATCTCGTTGCGATAATCGACGACGTTTTCTGGCTGCTCGCCCAGAAACGTCATGATTTCGTGAATCGACTCGTTCGGCTGGCGGCACAAATCTTCATACCGCAACTCGTGGTAACAGTCCCTGGGCAACGCGGCGATCCGATCGAGATACCCGGTCGTCCAACGCGTGGCATAGCGAACCAGAAGTCGTTCCGCGAGACGTATTCGCGAGGTCGGATCGGTCGCCCAACTGAGAAGGGCGTGGACCACGGAGTTGTCGAGCCATTTGCCGCGTTCGCCTCCGAGCATCTGGGCGTAAGCATTTCCTTCGTGCCAAATCTGGCGGAGCGCTTTCAACTGCGAATTGACGGTGTCAATCGGATCGCGATGAAGAAAGACGAAGCGTGCACGCGGGATCAAGTCGCGAATCTGCTGGAAATTGTCGAAATCCCAGGGGTTCTTGAGCAGGAGCGTCTTTTCGGGCGCCTCGGAGATCGCCAGCGTCTTGCGGCAGAGTTCGAGAAACTTGGGAAGCGACTTGCGGTTAATCTGTCGCTGCCGGAGTTCCCGCACGAGAACGAAGCCATACTCTTCCGGCATCTCGGCGCTCAGTTCAATCGCGTCGAGTTTCCGTGTCGAGAGATGCAGTTCGCGAAAGTACCGGGTCAGTTCGTCCCTGGCGGACCGGGTGCGGCCAGCCGCATGTGTTGTCAGCAGATCCCGATAGTTGAGGACGTGATAAGCCGTCGTGATGTTGAAGCAGCGGGTTTCCTCGAGCATCCGATACAACAGCGTGGTGCCCGATCGAAACGCTCCCAACAGGAAGACCGGCGCGCACTCGGTCTGATCGAGTCTCGCGAGGAGCTCCGCTTCCGTTTGCCCGACCGGATTCCTTGTCGTCGAATCCACGCTCCGCGGGTCGTCTTCCACGGCGTTGATGGATGTCATCGTCTCTGGCCTTTTTCGAACGGCCTTGAATCGGGTATGGGCTCCGGCACGGCGTGATGCTGTCGCAGGCGGATCCACAAGTCCTCGAAGGCTGCTTCATGTTCCGGGAACTCGACGCCTTCCAGAAGATTATTCGTTTCGCGCGGATCCTGAATCAGGTCATACAGCTCCAGATCGGATGGGCCGTCACGGTCGTTGCCGGTTCGGCTGCCGATATTCTGGATCAGCTTGAATCGTTCGCCGCGGATCGCCCGTTGGCATCCCACGCGAGTCGAGTCGCAGGGGAATGGATCGATCGAGGTTTCAGCGAACAGGTAGAGACGCTGAGGCGGTGCCATGGGATCGATCAGATACGGCACGAGACTCGTCGAATCGATGTTGCCGGGCAAGGGAACCCCCGCCAATTCGATGATGGTGGCGAACAGATCCACGGCATGCGCCAGATGCGGCACGTCGCGACCGGGCTGCTGAACGCGGGGCCCATGGATGAACAAGGGGACGTGGACGCCACCCTGGTAGACCGTCCCTTTAAGCCGCAACGGGTTTTCATCGGGATTCGCCGCGATTCCCGCGGTCCCGTTGTCGCCGAGGAAGATGATCGTGGTTCCGGGAGAACTGGCCTGTAGCGACGCGACACAACGCCCGATCTCCGTATCCATCGCTTCCAGCATGGCATTGAAGAAAGGAAGCGGATCAACACGCGGATTCAACCCGCGTAAATCACCCGTATGAAGATTGGAAGGGGGAACGTGCAGAGGGGTATGTGGCGCATTGAAGGCG
Source organism: Planctomycetaceae bacterium (assembly GCA_019636285.1). Lineage (GTDB taxonomy): Bacteria > Planctomycetota > Planctomycetia > Planctomycetales > Planctomycetaceae > JAHBXV01. The sequence continues at coordinate 259,894 of JAHBXV010000002.1, read as the reverse complement.
AGGCAGGCGAACCAGGGCTTGCCGCGTTGCCGTCCCGCCCAGTTGAGAAAATCATTGACGAGCACGGACGTGATGTAGCCGCGGTTCTCCCGAGTCACGCCGTTCGTGGTGTGAGGCCACCGGGAATAGTTCGACACGCCCCCGCCCAACACTCCGGAAAAGTGGTTCCACCCCGCGACATTCGGCGCTCGCACGCCCCCCTGAAAACTGTTGATTCCCAGGTGCCATTTGCCGAACAGTCCACAGCTATAGCCCGCTTCGTGCAGAATTTCGGGAAGCGTGACCTCTCTGACGCCTAGCGAGTTGGATCCCTGAAATTGAATCGCGCTGGTGACGCCCGTTCTAAAGCCGTAGCGGCCTGTCATCAGGAGCGCGCGGGTGGGCGAACAGAGTGGATTGGCCCAGGTCGATTGAAAGCGGACTCCTTCGCTGGCCAGGCGATCCAGATGCGGGGTGCGGACGCCCGGTGCATGGCCGCTAAAGGAGCCGAGTTTGGAAGCCCCCAGATCGTCGGCGATGATGAGCAGGATATTGTTCGCGAACGCGGGGCGTTCAGGGATCAATGCTCCGATCAGAAACAGGGCAATCAGTCGAACGATGGCCGCGCGACCCGGCGTGCAAACTTGCCGAATTCTTCGGCAAGAGTCCGTGGGTGGATTGGACAGTCGGGGTGGCGAGTCGATCACGGAAATCTACACGTCTCGAGGGTGAAGCTGGTCTGACCGCGAGTCAGTCACGGCGTTGTCTTCAGAACGAGAACCGCGTTCACGCCCCCGAATCCGAAGGAGTTGCTGATGGCGGTGCGAATGTTTGCTGGGCGGGCTTCGCCGGCAACGTGCCGCAAGCCCTCGCAGCCTTCGCCAACCTGCTCGAGGTTAATCGTGGGGGCGACGAATCCGTGGCGCATCATGAGGAGCGTATAGATGGCTTCCGTGGCACCGGCGGCGGCCACTTCATGTCCGGTCATGGACTTGGTTGAGCTGACGAACGGCCGGTCGCCAAACAGGCCGCGAACGACCTCGGCTTCGACCTGGTCGCCGACAGGAGTGGAAGTCGCATGGGCATTGACGTAATCGATGTCTTCAGCAGCGACCGCCGCATCGGCGAGAGCCGCGACGATGCAGCGCCGCGCTCCTTCTCCCGAGGGGTTCACAAGGTCGGCTCCGTCGCAGTTGATCGCGGCGCCCAGTAATTCGCCGTGGATGAAGGCGTTTCGATCGCGGGCAAGCGACTCGCGTTCGAGCACCACGAATCCCGCTGCCGACGAAGGGACCAGCCCATTGCGATTCGCGTCGAAGGGACGAGACGCGGTGATGGGGGTTTCGTTTGACGGCGAAAGGACTCGCAGCGCGTCGAAAAGACAGTCAACTTCCCAGGATCCCCAGTGGACGCCCCCGGCGATCACGCGGTCTGCCTTACCAGCGGCGATCCAGTCCCTGGCTTGCGAGATGGCCACCGCCCCGGAGGCACAGGCGGCGCTGGCCGTCATGCAGGGGCCTTGAACGCCAAGCCACGAAGCAATATTCGCGGAGACGGTCGATGCCATCGCGCGGGGGAGAGCAAAGCTGGTCAGGCTCTTCTTCAGGTTGGCCTTCTGGTGGCAGAGTTGATAAACCTCTTGAATGGGACCGCCGTTGCCAACGAGCAGACCCATCCGCGGCGATTTGCAGTCGTCGGGGGTCAGGCCGGCATCCGTGAGAGCCTGCTGAACGGCATCCGCAGCCAGCAAAGCGGCCCGGCCCATCCCCTTCGAGGCGCTGCGGCCGACGAGTTCCGGACTCGGGTCGGGGACGCGTCCCGCCAATTGGCCGCGAAGCCCCAGCTCGGCATAGTCGGCGCAATGGACGATTCCGGAGCGGCCTTCTTTCAGCGCGGACAGGACCGCTTCAACGCCTCGGCCGAGGCAGTTGACGATTCCCATGCCGGTGATGACCACCCGTTCCACCATCTTTGCGACCACGCTTCCGCTGGATGACTGTCGAGACTCTGACCTGCCAAAGAAGACGTCGCGATTAGCAGTAACCGTACTGTTCCATCCCGCGACGGCAGATCGCCTCGATCTCGCTGAAGTCGCCGTACTCGTTCTTGTGGCGAACGGTTCCGACTTCGTCGATGCGATTCCAGTACTTCTGGTTATCCTTCGTGATGGCGGGGAGTTCGCAGAAGTCGAAAATCTTCGACATTTCTTCGTGGGGGCTGGCCAGGAGATCTTCAAAGCGGATCTCGTAATAGTTCGGCAGCGAGGGCTTCCTCTCCTGCAGGTAGTCGATTGATTCCTGCCAGATATGAGCCGTTGTGCGAATGTCGGCCGGGCCGAATTCGTCGAGCCATTCCTTCATGTGCCGCACGCGGGGATAGGGAATGGTGGCGCCCTGGTTGCAGATGCCATGCGGCCGCTGCGACTCGATGAACTCGAACTGCTCTTTTTCGAGCCAGTAGATCTTGAGCATCGAATTCACGCATTTGCGCGGATCGCGGATGATATGCACGAACTTCCCGTCCGGGAACATTTCAGCGAGAACCGGAACATCCGGGATGAGCATCGGGTTCTTGGTGCAGAACCGCTTGTCCTGACCACCAAAGCACCACAGGATCTTCCGGATCTGCGTATACATGAAGTCGAGATCGGACTGCGAGTAGTCGGCCAGCTTCCTCTCGACGAAGTCGTAGTCATAGATGCCGTACTTGAGCCATTCGCCCCAGAAGCAGACGGAGTCGCTGGGGCTGCCGGCGCTCACTTCGACGGTGTCGGCCAGGTAGCGGCCGCCGCGGACGTCGATGTGCAGCAGTTTTCGCATCACCTCCACGGCGCAGAACGCCGAGCGGAATTGATGCATCGCATTGGTGATGTATCCCAACTGCGGATGCGAGCAGACGAGATCGGAAGTGAGCGTTGTCCCGGAGCGGGGCAGCCCTATCAGAAAGATCGGCTTCTCGACGCGAATATCGCTGATATCCGGGCGGATGACGAACCGCTCCAGGAACTGCATCGACTTCTCGAAGAACCAATCGGGCTTTTCAGGGACGATGTACTGTCGCTGAAAGGTTTTCTGAAACAGCAGCTTGGACCAGAAGTTGGGAAACGTCACCTCGCTGCGTGCCCGCGCGGTAGCTCCGACCAGCGACGATGGCATCTGGGCAGCCTGAACCATGGTAAACCTTGCTCCGAAAGTACGAGTGAGTAATCCGGTAATTAAAGAACTGTTTTGTGATCAGTCGCGTGTGCCACTGGCTCTGCCAGTGCCGCTTGTTATGTGGGATTCACTTAAGGCACACGGGCAGAGCCTGTGGCACACGAGAATTAAGCCGTGTCAAACCATTAAGCGGTCAGCCGTGTGCGCCACGAGGCGACGATTTCTTCAAAGATGACATCGAGATTGCGAGTGATGTCCCAGCCGGGGTAGTGAGACCGCAGTTTGTCGAGGTCGCTGATGTAACAGATATGGTCGCCGCGGCGGTTGGTTTCTTCATAGGTGTATCGCATCGGCTTTCCGGTCAGTTGGGCGACGCGATCGAAGGCTTCGAGAATGGAGCATGAATTTCCGCGTCCGCCGCCGATGTTGTAGACCTCGCCGCAGCGGGGGGAATCAAAGAACCGTTCCGCGAAGCAGGCCACATCGTGCGAGTGGATGTTGTCGCGAACTTGCTTGCCTTTGTAGCCGAAGACGCGATACATGCCTCCTTCGAGGTTGACCTTCACGAGGTAGCTGAGATAGCCGTGCAACTGGACGCCGGAGTGATTCGGGCCGGTCAGACAGCCGCCGCGAAGGCAGCAGGTGTGCATGCCGAAGTAGCGGCCGTACTCCTGGACGAAGACGTCGGCGGCAACCTTGGAGGCACCGAAAAGCGAATGCGTGGACTGGTCGATTCGCATGTCTTCACGAATGCCGTTCCAGTCTTCCTGCCGAGCGTAGTCCCAGCGCTTCGCATGCTCGTCGAGCGGAAGTTCGTTCGGGGCATCGCCATAAACTTTGTTTGTCGACAGATGAACGAATGCCGCGTCGGGATTCACGAGCCGAACCGCTTCGAGCATGTTCATGGTGCCGACGGCGTTGACGTCGAAGTCATCGAACGGGCGGCTCGCGGCAAGGTCATGACTGGGCTGGGCGGCGGCGTGCAGCACGGCACGCGGTCCGATATCGGCCACGAGCGTCTTCAGGGCCGCGCGGTCGCGGATATCGACGGTGTGATGGGTGAAGTTCGCAAACGTCTCAATGAGACGGCTTCGATTCCATGATGTATCGCCGCCGGGGCCGAAGAAGTCGGCCCGCATGTTGTTGTCGAAGCCATGAACATCCCAACCCAACTTGCAGAAGTGGGCGACGACTTCGGAGCCGATCAATCCGCTGGAACCGGTGACAATCAATTTCATGGGTGTTTCGCAATTCCGAAAACGTGGCGAAGACAAATCGGTGTTCAGGACGCGAGAACAATGGCGCTACACGCCGACCAGATCGGCAACACGGGGTTTGACCTGATCGCGATACGATTGAATGACATCGGCCCCGCGTCGGAAGCCGCCAGCCGCATGCAACGACTTCCGCAGCATTTCGGCCGCATCGCGGTAGCTCGAATCGTTTAGAACCGCGTCGGCAGCGGCACGCAGACGCATGCCTTCGAGATCTTTCATGGTGAGCATGCGGGCGGCACCCTTGGCAGTCGCGCTGCGGCCGACGAAGGCATGTTCCGATGTCGGCGGCAGGACGAGCAGGGGAACGCCGTTGTAGAGCGACTCCATCACGCTGTTGGTTCCGCCATGCGTGACGAACAACCGGGCTCGCTTGAGGACTTCCAACTGATCGACGAATGGCCGAATGACGAAGTTGGCGGGAGGCGTACCGAGTTCCGCGACGTTGGTGTTGCGGCCGACCACCATGACGACCGGCATGCCGATCTCGGCAAAGTTTCGCATGCAGGCCCGATAGAAAGGCATCAGGTCGGTGAAGACTGTCCCGAGCGACAGGAAAATCAGGGGACTGTCGGGAAGATCCGATGGGGGTGGAGCGGTCGCCTCTGCCTTCGGTTCAGCGAGGCTGGGGCCGATGAAGTGGTAGCGATCGTCGAAAAGCGATTCTTCGGGCTGAAAGGCTCGCGACGTGAAGACGATGTTGCATTCGCCGTGATTGGTGACGAGATTGAACGGATTCAGCTTCGTCAGCCCATAGGTGCGTGCCATGTCCCGCGCGATCTTGCGGTATTGGAAGAAAGCACCGAAGCCCCGCGTGACCAGGAAAGGAAGGTTGGCCGGAGATCCGCCCTTCAAGAGGAGCTTCGAATGCATGGCGAGTGTCGAACTCATGCAGACCCGCGGGGTCCGTGTCAGTTCGGCGACGAAGCGGCCCCAGGGGCAGATCACGTCGTGCATGACAAGGTCAACATCGCCCAGTTCGCGGAACTCTTGCAGGCCGGTTGGCAGCCAGGCCTGGCTTTGTCGCATGAGGGCTTCGACGAGATGGACGAATGTCTTGTTGCGGCGCGTGAAGTCGTGGCCGATCAGGTTGGGGATCGGGCGAAACTCGGCTCCGCTGGCTTCAATCGCGGAGCGAAACGACTCGTGATTGAAGTAGACGACCTGTTCGCCGCGATCGACCAGTTCACGGACGATCGGCAGCGACGGATTCAGGTGTCCGTAAGCCGGGACGTTGAAGAAGACGAGTTTACCCATGATTCTGCCAGTCCATGTATCGCGAGATACCGTCCGATCGCCCAGGCGCTACCGCGGTAATGTTTCGTAATGGTGGTAAGACAAGAACGTCGAAAAGCGGCGGGCCAGGGACTCGCCAGCGCGGGCAAGTCCGGGCAGTAGACGCACGGGCCGCGGAGCAATCTCGCCTTGCCAGCTCCGATCCGTCACCGGGGGGACCGCGAGAAAGTCGAGAATCCGGCCGATTTCCCGATCGGCGTTCTCGCACAAATCTTCATAGCGGACCGAGAGGTACGTCTCGGCGGGAAGCCGGGAAATGTTCTTCAGGTAATAGTCGGCGGCGCGTTCAGCCCTGTGGATAACCGCATGCCTCGCCAAATGGATGCGCGACTCCGGATTCGTCGCCCAACGCATGAACCGCTTGACGATTCCCCGCCGTTGCAGTTTCGCGAATGTCGGCGAAAGCAGGCAGGTATAAGGGTTGCCATCGGTCCAGTTCTTCTGCATCGCCTTGAGCTGCGAATTAATTGTTGTTAGTGGATGGCGGTGGATAAAGACCATTTTCGCGCGGGGAAACAGCTCGTGAACATCGAGAAAACAGCCGTAATCCCACGGGTTCTTCAGCAGCAGGCGGCGCTCGGGGTGGCCGGAGATCACCTGCATTTTCCGGCAGAGTTCGTCAAAGGCCGGGAGCGTTTTTCGGCTGAGGGTGAGTTGACGCGTCAGAGCGTGCAGAATCAGGCCGTATTCTTCCGGGGTGTCGGCATTCAGGGCCACTTCGTCGATGACGCGGGTGTCGAGCCTCAGTTGCTGAAACTCGCGATTGAGTTCCTGCTGGGCGGTTTCCGTGCGGCCGGCGAAATGGTTGGCCAGCAGTTCTCCGTAGCGAATGACCTGGTAGGCAGTCGTGATGGTAAAGGCGTTGGTGTCGCGCAGCAGTTGATAGAGCAGCGTCGTTCCCGAGCGATGGTCTCCCATGATGAAGACCGGCTCGTACGTCACGCCATCAAGGCGGTCGAGGTAAGGAGTATCGGCGTCGTTCCGTCTCATCGTCTCGGTCCGTCGCATCAATTGATTAGCCGTCGCGAACATTCGTCACCGCGATCGATCGCCCGCCGGGGCAGGAGCACGGCGAGGTCCGCCAACGCGAATCGCATCGTCTCGTTCGATCTTCCGGCGTGGCGGAAGGGGCTGTCAATTCGCGATTCAACGCCGTGAACCAACGGAGCACGAAACGATTCGATTGTTCGGTTCGCAGCGTTTACATCGGGAGAATGCCGCTTTGCCTCACGGCCGGACTTTCAAAGTGTCGGCGTAGGCCAAAAGCGCGCGGAACCAGTTCGACGCCGTGAATTTCGGCGTCCTTTTCGGAAGTTGATGGCCATCGAAGAGAGGTGGCGTGGCGGCGCGATGCCGCAGCGCGGCATCGTGGCCTGGCTCAAAAGAGTTCCGTGAAGAGGCTCCAATCGCCCTGGGATTCTCCCATGGCGGTCAGATCGGTCCCAGAATCCACGATGCCAGGCGCAGGGCAATGAACGTGGGGCCAATCAGTCCGAGCGCGTTGCCCACGAAATAGTCGCGGAAGCGGATGGATGTGAGAGCCAGGAGAACGCTCAGGGCCGTCGCCGCCGGAAAGAGATTGCGGGCGATGAACACGGTGATCACCGGGCGATGGCGGACTCGCTGAATCAGGTAGTTCATCCACTTGCCGCGACGGATCACTTTCTCGGGAGGGCCGAAACGGCGGGTCACGAGGAACGTCAACGTGACCGACAGGCAGACGCCGAAGTAGGCCAGAAGGCCCCCCACCGTGTAGCCGTAAACCGAAACGGAAGCCGCCGCCAGGAGCACCAGGGGAAGTCGCAGAAGATCGCGCGCGGCGTAGAAACCCAGCAAGACCAGGATGCCGAACGGACCGCTCGAACGGGCCATATCGCGGATGGCTTCCAGATGAAACCGCTCGGCAATTTGCGGCGAGTAATAGAGCAAAATGCTAATGACCGCAGCCACGGCCGCGACGCCCGCGATCCGTCCGCGAGTCCAGTAGGGGCGTGTCTCGGTCACAGCGGCCGATTCCGCTTCGTCCGTGGGTGGCAAAATCGAAACAACATGCGGCGTCTGCGAAGCAAGTGCCCCCGTTCCCAGATCGATTGAGGCGGCTGCCGAAGAAGATTCGCCGGACATCAGCAGATTTCCTGACCGAAAAAAACGGTTGCCATCATCCATGTCACCCACATTACCGAATTTGCGTGCGTTGTCACAAATAGAATTCCCGTAAGTTCACTCACAAGCTCTAAACCCCTGCCCGCTCAATACCTTCCATTGCACTCAACCCAACCGGAGTTCCTGGTATTTCGCACACAACCGGAGCGAATTTCCCAATCGCGCCGTTTTGCCGCTAAAGAGTTCCGACACGCACGGCCAGCGGTGGCAAGACTCTCTCAAGCAGCCTGTTCTACCGGCTGTGAATGTGTGCGTTTGTATTCTGTTCGGGATCTCGGTCGATCGGTGTCATGCCGGGATCGTGCCCGTCGTTCCATGGAAGTTTGGCCGAAGGCCCCCTGGACATGAGTTCGCTGCCGTTTCTGACACCCCGGCCGATGAAATCGCCGGACCCGATTCCCGGACGGCGAACGCGCCTGTTGGCCGTGCTTGTCCTTGTCGTTTCGGCCCTTTCGCTCTGGCCATGTTTTATCGGTCTCTCGCGATTGCGCATCGTCAACGATGTCGACCACTGGCTGCCCGAGGACGATCCCGGACTGCGCCAGCTCAAGTGGTATCACGCTCACTTTCCGCCCGAAGATCGCGTCGTCGTCAGTTGGCGCGGCAGTTCGCTGACAGACGAGCGGTTGGAAGAGGTGGCCCGTCGGCTCGGCACGGACAACCCATTTATCGAATCGGTCATTGATCCGCGCGACCTGGTCGCGCGGATCACCGAACGAAACGTCACCGAAGAAGACGCCGTGCAGCGACTGCGCGGCCTGATGATCGACCGGGAGGGGCGAGGTGGACCGGTCTCCATGCTGGCGACCCTCTCGGCCCGTGGCTCCCGAGAAGCGGCGGCTGCTGTCGAATCGATTCGCACGGCAACGCGCGAGGCAGGCGTGCCACCTGAAGACCTGGTTCTGGGGGGAAGCCCCGTCGCGCGGTCTCAACTCGATCTGCAAGTCGGTCAGACGGCCTGGAATCCATCGGCGCCGCTGTGGTGGCTTCCCGGGCGTTCGCCGCTGCTGGCTTCGGTTGTAGTGGGACTGTTGATCTGCGTGACCTTATGCGGCGGCATCCGCATGACCTTGAAGCTGGTGGCAGTCTCAATTTATGGAGTCATGCTGAGCCTGGCGGTCGTCGGACTGACGGGAGGACATATCGATCTCGTCACCACGATCATGCCGGCGCTCTTGTTCGTCCTCGCGCTGTCGGGCGCGGTCCATCTTGTCAATTATTGGCACCCCGAGGACGCCGCGTCGCCGGAAGAGGCTGCCATCATCGCGATCCGCAAAGCCTGGCTGCCGTGCGTCCTGGCCAGCGTAACGACCGCGATCGGTCTCTGGTCGCTGGGGACCAGTCCGTTGATTCCCGTGAAGACATTCGGCCTTTATTCGGGCATCGGGTGTTTGCTGATTCTGGTGGCGGCTTTGGCCATGCTGCCGGCGTTACTGCTGATTTTTCGTCAGCCGGCGAGCCCGGCGACGCAGTCGCGGCGCTCGCGCTGGGAAGGAATCGGCCGTTGGCTGGCTCACCGTCCGGGACTCGTCAGCGGCGTCATTCTATTCACCATGGTGGTGTCGGGCCTGGGGCTGTCGAAGCTCAAGACCGAGACCAAAATCATCCGGTACTTTCCGGACACGTCGCGAATTATTCAGGACTACCAATTCCTGGAGCGAGAGGTGAGCGGCATCGTGCCGATCGAGGTCGTCGTCCGTTTCGAAGAGGCGGCGCGGGAGTCGAGCCACTTTGCCGATCGCCTGGAACGTGTTGTTGACGTTCAGCGGCTCATCGATCAGCACCCTGATGTCAGTGGCTCATTGTCGCTCGCCGACTTTCGCCCCTCCGTGGCGCGTCCGGGGGCCGATTCGTCGGCGCTTCAGCGAATTCGCTACTTCAAGACGGCGGACGAATTCCGGCGTCGCCTGGAGGAAGGGGACTACCCGGAAAGCCGATCGTTCTTTCAGATTGTCGAGCGTGACGACGAGTATTCCCGGCATGGGGATGAAATCTGGCGGATTACCGCACAGGTGAATGTTCTGAGCGATCTCGACTATGCGACGTTCATTACAGACGTCACCAACGAGGCAGGGACGGCGCTTGGCGGGTTCGATGGCGCTTCGGCGATCGTCACCGGGCATGTGCCCTTGTTCTTGAGAACACAACAGGCCGTTCTGGAAAGCCTGATCGTGAGCTTTCTGGTGACCATGGCGGTCATCGCGGCCATCTTCCTGTTCCTGCTAAGAAGCGTTTCCGGCACGATCGCCGCGATGATCCCGAACCTCTTCCCGATCGCCATCGTCTTTGGGGGATTTTCCTGGTTCGGGGGGGTGGTGGATCTGGGGACGATGATGACCGCGTCGATTGGCCTGGGGATCGCCGTCGATGGCACGCTGCATCTGATGGCTGGCTTCGCGAAGGGCGTTCGCCAGGGGTTGTCTCATCGGGAGGCGGCGATCCAGTCGCTGGGCCGTTCCGGAGAACCTCTCTGGCAGACCGCGTTCATGACGGCCGCGGGTCTGGGAATGTTGCTGTTCGCCGACCTGCTGCTGGTGAGCCGGTTTGGCTGGATGATGGCTGGAATGCTGATTACCGCCTGGATTGGCGACGTGTTCCTGCTGACGTCTCTGTTAGCGGGACCGCTGGGAGCAAAGCTCGCGACGAGAATCCGAACCGGATCGCCGCTGATCTGAAATCGTGATCGCGCTCTCACGAAGATTGCCAGAACTCGGAGGGAGTGAGGGCCTCGCCAGAATCGAAGTTACGACTATGGCCGGCGAACAATGAGCACGGCATTGACTCCGCCGAAGCCAAACGAGTTGCTCATGGCGATGGGGAGTTCCGCGGCGATGGAACGCCCCGGGACATGGCGGATCATCGCGCACTCCGGGTCGATGGTTTCGAGGTTAATCGTCGGAGCAACGAAGCCGTGCTTCATCATCTGCACGGTGTAAATGAGTTCGGTCGCTCCGCCCGCGCTCACCTCGTGACCGGTCATCGACTTCGTGGAGCTGACAAACGGCTGATCGCCAAAGAGGGCGCCCAGGCTGCGCGCCTCGATGGCATCGCCGACCTCGGTTCCGGTGGCATGTGCGTTGATGTACGCGACATCGCGGGCCGTGATTCCGGCATCTTCGAGCGCCAGCTTCATGCAGCGTTCGCTTCCCTCGCCAGATGGGCTGGTCATTTCAAAGCCGTCCGAGTTCATCGCGATGCCGATCAGCTCGGCGTGAACGGTGGCGCCTCGCGCAACGGCCAGTTCCAGGTCTTCCAGAACGAGCATCCCGGCGGCGGTTGAAGGAACGAGGCCATCGCGATTCGCGTCGAACGGTCGCGAAGCCTCCGTGGGGGAGTCTTCACGCCGTGAGAAAACGCGCAGAGAATCGAAGAGGCAATCGAACTCCCACGAGCCCCAATGCACGCCCCCCGCCAGGACTCGGTCTTGCAGGCCCTGCCGGATGGCCCAGGCGGCCTGGACGATGGCCACCGCTCCTCCAGCACAAGCAGCGCTGGCGGTGAAGCAGATCCCCTGGGTTTTCAGCAGGACCGATAGATTCGCGGAAACCGTGGAGGCCATGCTCCGGGGCAAGGCGAGCCCCGTCAGTTTCTTGCCGAGATCCTTCTTTTGATGACAAAGCTGATATGTCTCTCGATACGTCCCCGAGTTGCCAACAACGACTCCCATACGCGGATTCTGCACGAGGTCCGGTGACAACCCGGCATCGGCAATCGCTTCCTGAGCGGCGGCGGTGGCCAGAAGTCCGTTGTCTCCCATCTGCCGGAGATAGATGCGATCAATTGCGGGCGGAGTGTAGTTCTTGAGCGTACCCGCCAGCGAACTGCGAAAGCCCAGTTCCCGGTACTCGGGAACGATCTCGACTCCCGACTTCCCACAGCGCAAGGACTCCGTCACCTCGCTGACGGAATTGCCGAGCGAATTGACGATTCCCATCCCGGTAATAGCGATACGCCGCGGCATTCGCAGTCCTCAACAGATCCAGAGTTGGAGTATCGGCACCGTGATCGGCAAGTGCGGAAGCTGAAAGCGTGCCGAGCGTCCACCGCATCGGTCCGTGGTTTGTTATGGCTTAGTTTTCGTGTGCCACTGGCTCTGCCAGTGTGCTTTTAATCGATCGCACGAAATAGGAGGCACTGGCAGAGCCAGTGGCACACGACTGAGTTCTGAACATTTACGATGCTCTAGACCACCGTCAGATGCATGAAACAGTTCGAGAACCGCGCGCTTTCGGGGACGAAGCACAGCACCCGGTCGCCGGGCTGCGCCCGACCCGACGACAGGAATTCTTCGAGAATGATGTAGATCGACGCGGAGCCGGTGTTCCCGCGTGAGTGCAGGTTCGTGAACCAGCGGTCATCAGGGAGCGAGAACCCGACTTCAGCCAGGCCCGATTGCAGCGGCTCCCGGAAGCCTTCCGACGAGTAGTGCGGCAGGATCCAGTCGACTTCGTCGGCCGATAGCCCGTGCTTTTCGCGGCAGTACAGAAATGTCTCGCGCACCGAGTAAGGGAGCTTTTCGCGCAGGACGCGAACGTCCTGGGCCAGGCTCAGATAGCCGGCTCCGACAAGCTCCATGGGGTCGTCCACTTTGCGGAACGTCTCCAGTTTGCCGTCGGCTGTTTTAATGCCCCCATAGTACATGCAGGTTTCGGCTTCATTGGCGAAGCTGCGGATTTCGATCCAGTCGATGCGGAGCGAGGGACCGTTCAGCCGGGGTTCGGGAGTGATGAGAGCGGCGCCGGCCCCGTCGGAGAGCATCCAGCGCAGAAAATCATTCTCGAAGGCCAGGGTGGGTTCCGCGTTGAACTCGCTGACGAGGCGATCGATCTGTGGTTTGAAGCGGCTGGCCCGGAACGAGAGCGAGGCCAGTTCCGATCCGGTCGAGATGGCGTTCGGCGCCAGGCCCGACATGACGTTCATGATCGCGTATTTCATCGACGTCATGCCGGAGCAGCAGACCCCGGTGGTGGCGATGACTTCGCAGGGGGGACAGCCCAGTTCGCCGTGAACCATCACGCCGTGATTCGGAATGATCTGGTCGGCGCTCGAAGTCCCGCACGCCAGGCAGGCGATTTCGTCCAGTGCCATGCCCTGCGACTTGAGCAAATTGTGTATGGCCAGAGCGGTCATCTGGGCGTTGCTGTGTGTCGGAAGGCCCGTTTGTGGATCGATGGCGTAGTGCCGGGTCTTGATCTTGTTGTAGTCAAGAACCCAGTCTTTCACTTTCGACGAACGACCGTTGATCTGGCCCAGAACAGACTCAATCTGTTCGTTGCCAACCGGATCGTTCGGCAGAAAAATGCCAACGCCGCTGATGTACGCTTCCATCATGGATTCGTCTCAAACTCAATTGGAAACTTCGAGACTCGTGACGGCAGGATCCTTGCGACCGTCGCATTCGTTGCAGTTAGAACAGGCGGTCTCGCATCGTTGCCGGTGTGAGTCTTCCCGCGAGCCCGACGGGGGCGACTCAATGGAAATCCATCAAATCCTGGCTGGCGTGTCTGTTTCAGCAGACAGCCTTTAATGGTCGGCCAATCGATGAACCGGATCCTCCGTGCCTACCTGGAAACGGTCCGATGGGCCGCTCATCCGTTCCTTGTAGCCGCGCAGAAATGGACACAGCAATCGGGAAAACAGCAGTCGAAAGGCGAATAGCACAGGGATGCCCACGACAACTCCGGCTACGAGGGTTGCAACAAATAAATAGACCCCGACACCGCGCAGAAACCGGCCTCCCAGGCTCTCGAACCGCTCGATGAGACGGGCGAACAGGCGGAACATCCGTCGTCCGATCAGTTCGGGGAGAATGTACTTCTCTTCAATCCGGGTCGCTCCCTGGCCCGACAGGAAAGGGGCCCGGCGATCGGGTTCAAATTCCGAAGATTGTGCAGCTAACGATCGCCCGAACGACGCCACGCGGGACAACTCCGCCGTTCCGACGCCCGGTTCGGGAAAGAGATTCCACAGGCGGTCGCGACGGCCCCAGAGCAGGTAGCGGGGGGTCGTGATGAATGTCGCCCAGATCGGACCTTGGTGTGTCACCACCACATTGTCGACATGATGGGCTCCCAACCGCCGCAGCGAGTCGCTCATCCGCTCGGCTGCCGCCAGCCACATGTTGCGGCAGACGGACAGGGTGACAACCGGACATCCTCGCAGGAATTTGGCTGCGGGATGCCGTAAGAACGCCTGGATCGGGAGCGAGGGAGCCAGAAACCAGACCTGGTATACGAGAATGACGAGATCCCATTCGACGTCTTCGTCAATCTCCGGGGGCTCAATCTCCGGCGTCTTCCCGAGAATACAGTCGGGCATGACATTGAAGAATTTTCGCAGACTCCCCCAAGGAAATGGGTAGGGGCGCAGCGGGCGAATCTCCACTTCGGTCAGCCGGACGCCCGAACGTCGCAGCGGTTCCAGAAGCTCGGCCGCGCACCGGGCGGCGTCGCCGCTTTGTGAGTACGACAGGACGAGAACCCGCTTCTCGGAGTGGAACTCTCGTCGCATCGTTTCCGGTGGCATGAGTATCGCCGTCTCCACGTCCGTCTCTCCATCGGAGGCTGACCTCAAATAAGGTGCCCCCCGAAGCGGTCTCGAATCATTGCGTAAAAAGGAAGGTCCATTTCGGCACTCGCGACATTTGTCGAAAACTGCCGTACGTTTCGGGTTCGTGTTGGAAACACTTGCCGACACCTATGTCATCGAAAGCTCGCGTCAGACCGGCTGCGCGGCTTCGCACTTCGCAAGGATCTTGTCGACGACGTCGCGAACCGAGGACAGGGCTTCGGCTTCGCTGTCGCTGATCTCGATTTTCCAGGCGTCTTCGATGTCGAAGCGCACTTCAAGCATGTCGAGCGAGTCGAGCCCGAGATCGGCTCCCAGGAGCGCGTCTTCGGTCAGGTTTGCAGTTTCGACCCGTTTTCCTCGGAGCTTGCGCACCGAGTGAGTCAGTTGATCGAGAATCGTCTGTCGCGTTGGAACGGTCATGTCAATCCACTCACGATAAGGACACTGTTCGCGCCACCGAAGCCGAACGAGTTCGACAACGCATGACGCATCCGATGAGGACGCCCCTCTCCCGTCACCAGGTCGAACCCCTCGGCCGCCGGATCGGGATTTTCGCAATTGATCGTGGGGGGCACGTGCTGATGCCGCAGTGCCTCCACGCAGATGATCGCCTCGAGAGCGCTGCTGGCCCCCATGCCATGGCCGAGCATCGACTTCGTCGAACTGATGGGCAGCGACGCTCCCCGAACCCCGAAAACTTCCTTCAGCGCGCGGGCTTCGTTTTCATCGTTCGCGACAGTCGCGGTTCCATGGGCGTTGACATAGTCGATGTCGTCGGGGTTCAGTCCCGCCTGGTCGAGTGCCTGTCGAATCGCTCGCACCGGGCCGTCGACCGTGGGAGCCGTCAGGTGAGAAGAATCGCTGGACGACCCATAACCGCGCACTTCAGCCAGGGGCGTGGCGCCGCGACGAAGGGCCGACTCTTCGGATTCGAGCACCAGCAGCCCGGCTCCTTCACCCAAAACGAGGCCGTTACGGTCGCGATCGAACGGACGCGCCGCCCGTTGGGGATCTTCGTGCCGTGCCAACACTCTCAGATTGGTCCAGGCCGCGAACATACTTCCGCAAAGCGGCGAATCGACCGCTCCGGTCAGGACGGCGTCGGCAAGGCCGAATTGAATCAACTGAGCAGCCAGACCGATCGCAGCGGCACCCGAGGCACAGGCACACGCAATGGTCTGGTTCATGCCGGTGAGGCCATATTCGACAGAAAGCTGGCTGGCATAGCTGTTGAACATGCTCTTGGGAACCGTGGTTGGACGGACCCCTTTCCAGCCTTGCTTGAAATAACAGCCATACGAATAGTCGGCCTCATAACACGGGCCGAGCGCCGTTCCGACGATGGTCTGAATCGCGAGGTCGGACGGGCGCGAGTCTCGATCGAACAAGTTGGCCTGCTTGAGCGCGGCGGCCCCCGCGACAAACGACATTTTAAGGCACTTGTCGCGCGTGGACGGCAGTTCCCGACCCACGAGTTCCGCCGCGTCGAAGTCGTCCATTTCCGACGCATAGTTCACAGGCATGCCGGTCGTCTCGAACGACTGAATCGTTCGCACCGTACTTTGGCCCGCGCTCACGCCGTTCCAGAGAGGCTCGACCCCATGGCCAAAGGGGGTCATCGCTCCCATTCCGGTCACGACCACTTTACGGTTTGGCTTCATGGCCGGCCTCCCGCCGCTACCGGCGTCTGGGATTTGGTCGTCGTGGATGGCGCGGTCGCCGCATGCTGCATGCGTTCCCATGCCTGAAGAGCATGGGCAACCAGTTGCTCGATGCTGGGATCCTGGAAGAGCACGGTCAGGTCGAGCGTGATTCCCAGGCTCGATTCAATCGCGTTCTTCAACTCGATGGTCATCAGCGAATCGAGGCCCAGTCGGCGAATCGGATCCTGGGGACGAATGCGGTGCCGTTCCTGGTTCGTGACACGGGCCAGCAGATCGAGAAAATGATTGAGCAACAGGGGCTGACGCTGGTCGCGGCGAGCAGCCTGCATTTGGGTCGACAACCAGGCTACCTCCGCCGGTTCGCTCGCCTTCGGAGCACCGGTCGTCTTGCCGTCAGACTGATTACCGGTCCAGAAGATGGCTTCCGTGTGTAACTCGTTGGCTTCGCCAATCAGCCAGACCGTGTTCGGCTCACTCGAAGAACTTGTGGCGATTTCCACGATGGCATTCGCGAAGGCTGCTTCCGTCGGCGTGTCGATCGAACTGTCCGATGCCGCCAGACAGTCGATGGTGAAATCGGCCGAGAGCAATGCGGGCTCGCTCGTGATCGCCTCGCCCGCGTTCCGCTTGCGAATCGAGACCCGTCGCACCGAGTCTAAGTTCAGGCCGGGCAAATGGCATGTCGCATCCTCTGTCCGTTCGCCTTGAGGTGAAACATGGAGAACTGTCGTATGTGTCTCTCCCACGGGGGGGAACGGTTCGAGGTCAATCTGGTCGTCGAGCGTGTCGAGGAACTCCGGTAGCGGGTCGCCCGCGACCGCCAGACGGCAACCGGGAGACTGTTGTGCCAGACGATTCGCGACGTGAGCCGACAGCAGCCCGATCTCTCCACACAGGAGATAGGCGGGCCATGGGTTAGCCCTCGGCGTTGCCATGTCGGTCGCCAGCCGAACTTCGCGAATCCATCGCCGGTCCTGCTCTAGCACGACGTGGCGACTCTGACCGAGGCGCAACTCGTGCAGGAGCCGCCCCAGCGATCGGCGCTCGACGTACGCTTCGAAAACAGAAATCCATCGCGGTTCGCGACGAACTCCTTGTTGGATACCGGCATTCAACTCAGTAGTCAGCCATGCCATCAGGTCGTCGGCCGTCGCGGTTTCAAAGGGTGCGAGCCCGCGAACAATCACGGCAACGGGGCCAGCCGCCTGGCTCAGTTTGTCCAGTTCGAATCGCTGCTTCACGAACGAAGCCAGGCGTTCCGCGACAATGGATGCCTCTGCGTCCGCCAAGTCAATCGACATCGCGAACCCAACGGGTTTCGACTCCGAGCCACTCGTCAGCCAGCTCTTCAGGTTGGACAGATCGTCGTTCCAACCGAGCCAGTAGACGCCCTGGCAGTCTTCGCCTGGCTGGTCCGAAAGGATCACCCAGCGATCGACGGCTGTCGACGGCTTGCCTTCACGGGACATCGTGACGGGATCGGATCGCCGCCAGGAAGTTCTCGCCACGAGAATTCGCGTTGGAGATTCACACGTCTCCGGTCCGGCGAATCGTATCCCTTCACAGAGGAAAAACGGTTCGCCGTATTCATCGGTGAAGCAGAACGCTCCGACGGTTCGTTCCGCGTCGTCCGATAATTCGGCAAGTAAATGAATGACTCCGTTCGGCATGCGACGGGCAAGAACCCGCTCGGCCGATGCCGGATCATGAAGTCCAGTCGGTTCAGCCCGACGCTGCAGTTGTGCCAACACCTGCAAGCCGAGACTTGCGAGGACCATCGGCGGGTTATCGCCAACGGCTGCCGCGAGTTCTTGGCTCGGCTGGAGATGCAACTTGATAGACGTCTTGTCGAATCCGAGGACTTCAACCTTAAAAGCATTGCTGACGAACAGCGATTGCCATGCGGCGAGTTCCTCGGAGTCCATCGAGGCCGACGACGGCGCGATGGAACAGTCGCTCCAGCGCGAATCTGTTTGGGTCGCGATTCTAGCATGGCCAATCGTTTGAAGGAGTGCGCCGCCCTGCACGGGGGCCTCAATCACCAGCGAATCGTCGCCGTTCTCGTCGAGGAGACTTTCGACTCGAAGTGTCGCGGTTTGCGATGCGTCGGCGACAGGCGCGCGGGAACTCGGCAGCGTGACGTCTCGCAACTCGATCGTCCCGAGTTTGCCCCGCAATCGCGCGGTGGTCAGGCCCAGATCGATGATGTCCGCCAGCGTCGCGCGGCCACTGGAGAACGTCCGCGTAGCTTCGACAGCGACACCATCGTCACCCAGCGGAGTGACATTCGCCTCACTCGTGTTCCGCGAGCGGCCGGTCGGAGTCACGCCGTTGGCAGCCTGCTCCTCTTTCAGCCAGTACCGATCCCGCGCGAAGGGATAACTTGGCAGATGCAGACGAGTGCGCGGCCTTGTTCCTTCGAAGGCACGCCAGTCGATCGAGACGCCCAGGCCGTCCAGCGACTGAAGCGTTTTGGCCATCACCTGCCAGTCGCCCTGGCCTTTCCGCAAAGACGGCAGCCACCGCAATCGGGTGGATGCGACGCAAGTTCGTCCAAGGGTGACGAGCGTGGGCGATGGTCCAATTTCGACGAAGCACTCAACGCCCATCTCCACGAGCGTTCGCATGCCTCGTTCAAAGTGAACGGCTTCGCGGGCGTGTCGCCGCCAGTAAGTGGGCGGGATCGGCTCCTCACGGCCAATTTCGCTGCCGGTCAGGTTGGAGATGAGCGAAATCTGCGCCGGGCGGTGCGTCACGCCCCGCGCGGCGTCTTCGAGGTCGTCGAGAATCGGCTCGACGAGCACGGAATGGAACCCGCCGGAAACTTCCAATGGCTGACAGGGAACTCGTTTTTCCGCGAGAAGAGCGGCCAGTTGATCGAGGTCCGATTTCGGTCCCGACACCACGCACAGCCGCGGGCCGTTATAAGCGGCGATCGAAAGCTCGTGCGTGAACTCGCCGAGCGCGGACTCCACCAGGGCCGTTGGGGCCTGGACCGCCAGCATGCCGCCTCCGCTCGCGAGGCTGCCCATCAGGCGGCCACGCTCGCACATCAGGCGGAAGCCCTCGTCGACGGTGAAGACGCCTGCCAGACAGGCCGCCGCGTACTCGCCCACGCTGTGGCCCATCAGGACGGTCGGCTCGACACCCCACCGCCGCCACGTTTCGCCGAGCGCCCATTGCAGGGCGAACAGAGCCGGCTGGGAGAATTGCGTGTCGTTGAGATTCGCGCCGGTTTCATCCTCGCCGAACAAGATCGGGAGCAGCCGCCGACCCAGACATTCCACGGCGAGCTGGTCGCAGCGATCCAGCAGCGTGCGGAAGGTTGGATCGGAGTTATACAGTTCACGTCCCATGCCGACGTACTGCGAACCCTGCCCGGTGAAGAGGAAGGCGATGCGCGGACCGGCCGCGTGGGGGGCTCGGGGCGAAATCGGAGCAAACGCCCCTTTGCGTTCGCTGAGTTTCAGCAGCTCCTGCTTCAGTTCGTCCTTGTTGGCGGCGACGATCAATTCGCGATACGAGGCCGTGTCGCGCGAGGTATTGACCGAGAAACTGAAATCGCCAAGGGACGATTCGGGAATCAGATCGAGCCGTTCGGCCAGATCGCGTGCCACCTGCCGCGCGGCTGCTTCACTGTGCGCGGAAACCGAGAGCAACGTGACCGGACGATCCGCGATGGAAGGTCCGACGGGCGGATCGGGGACGAACCGGGGCGACTCGAGGACGGCATGGGCATTCGCCCCGCCAAAGCCAAATGAATTGATGCCCGCGAAGCGCAACCGTCCCGACTCCGGCCACCGCGTTGCCTGCAGCGCCGGCACCAGCCGCGTTCCCTGCGGATCGCAGTCGGGATTGAATTGAACGAGATTCCTCTGGGGGTAGAGCCGACCCCGCTCGAACATCAGCAGCACTTTAATCAGGCTGGCGATGCCCGAAGCGGTTTCGAGATGACCGATATTCGCCTTCACCGAGCCGAAGTAGCAGGCATCCGTCGTATTGCGTCCGCCGAAAACGTCCTTGAGGACCGCGAACTCGATGGGATCGCCCACCGGTGTTCCGGTTCCATGTGCCTCGACATAGCCGACTTCATCGACACGGATGCCGGCATGTTTGAGGGCGGTCATGACGACTTCGCGCTGAGCCTGGGCATCGGGAACAGTCAGCCCCCGTGCATGTCCGACATGATTGACGGCCGTGCCACGAATGAGGCCCAGAATGCGATCGCCATCGCGCTGGGCATCGCTAAGACGTTTCAGGACAACAACGCCGCAGCCTTCACCACGGACATATCCATTAGCCCGGCTGTCGAACGCATAGCAGTTGCCATCGGGCGAAAGCATTCGGGCCTTTGCAAAGGCCAGCGATGCGGCCGGAGAGAGCAGGGCATTGACGCCGCCAGCCAGGGCCGCGTTGCACTCGCGCAGCCGCAGGCTCTGACAGGCATAGTGCAGGGCGACCAGCGACGAAGAACAGGCCGTATCGATCGCCAAACTGGGACCGCGAAACCCGTACAGATACGACAACCGGTTGGCGGCCACGCTCAGCGCGTTGCCAGTTCCCGAGTAAGCATCGACGCCGGCATATCCCGGAGCCGACAGAATCGTCAGCTTGGAATAGTCGCTGTTGCCGATGCCCACGAAGACGCCGGTTTGCGAATCGCGCAGCTGTCGTCCAGCCAGGCCCGCGTCAATGAGTGCCTGCCAACTGACTTCGAGCAGCATCCGCTGCTGCGGGTCGAGCTTTTCAGCTTCGCGCGGCGCGATCCCAAAGAAGGACGCATCGAACCGGTCGATGTCGGTGCAGAACCCACCATGCCGCAGAGCTGCGTCGGCACCTTCTGGTCCTGCATGGTCGGCGGGATTCCAGCGCTCCGGCGGTACGTTCGTGATGGCGTTCCCGGCCTCCGCGAGCAGGCTGTCGAACGCGGCGATCGAATCCGCCATCGGAAACTTGCACGCCATGCCGACAACGGCAATCGGCTCCTCCCATTCGACACGCGCCTTACGGTGGTGACCGCGGTCGACGGCCGCTTCCTGCCGTGAGAGATCGCGATGCGGTTCACGCGTCACCAGGCCGCCCAGGCTCATGGTCGAGACGGACGAACCAGCGGGCGATTTCAGCAGCGCCTGCGTGGCCATGGGCGTTTCCTGGCGACGCCATTCGCCCACCACGCCTTCCAACCCCCCTTCGGCGACCAGCCACCGACAGCGGCCGCGTTGCAGTTTTCCGCTCGATGTTCGTGGCAAGCGGCCAGGTTTGACCGCAGCGATGTATTTCAGAGAGACCCCTTCGTCCTCGGCGACGGTCTCGCGAATCGACGCGAAGAGGGATTCGAGATCCAGATCGCGAACGCGCGTTCGCTCGATCTCGACCGCGATCGCGACTTCTTCGTGACCGTGTTCACCGATCGAGAACGCAGCCACGCCGCCGCCACGAATCGCACTGTGCGAGCGAGCTGCTGAAGCCTCGATATCGTGCGGGCAGACATTCACGCCGCGCACGATAATCAGGTCTTTCAGGCGGCCCGTCACATACAACTCGCCTTCGTGCAGAAACCCCAGATCTCCGGTGCGCAGATACGTCTTCGACGTCCCATCTTCACCCGGAATGGTCGCGACGCGATGCTCGGCGGTCCAATATCCGGGAGTGACGCTTGGACCCGCGACGCAGATTTCGCCTTCGCGATTCCCCTGGTAGCGGACGTTTCCTTCGGGCGCGCAAATCACGACATCGTGATCGGCCGCGACTGGACCATTCGAGACGATTGGCTTGTAGTCGGTTGAATTCGGCTCCAGCCCATTGCGCGGACGGCGGATGACGATTTCGCCCCTCTTCAGCGAATCGCGATGAACGAATTGAGCGCCAAACTGCATCCCACGGGGGCGACCCGTCACGAACAGAGTGGCCTCGGCGAGCCCGTAGCAGGGCAGGAGGGCTTGCCGGGCGAAACCAGAACTCGCGAACTCGCGCGCAAAGCGGTTCAGAGTATCGAGACAGACATGCTCCGAGCCGCAGAAGGCGACGCGCCAGCACGACAGGTCGAGGTTCGACACCGTATCGGCTGAAGAGCGCTTCGCGCAAAGCTGGTAGGCGAAGTTCGGACCGCCGGTGATCGTGACGCGGAAATCGGAAATGACCTGGAGCCACGACAGCGGTCGTTCGATGAAGCAAACCGGAGGAAAGATGACCGTTTCAAAGCCGGCGAAGACCGGGAGCATCAACCCGCCGATCAGTCCCATGTCATGAAAGAAGGGGAGCCATGTCAGACCGACGTCGCCTTCACTGCACCCGAGTCGATCCGCCATCGCCGTGACATTGGCGACAATGTTCTCGTGCGTGACCCGCACGCCCTTGGGGCTGCCGGTTGAACCCGATGTGTACTGGAGCACGGCCACTTCGGCAGCGGCCTCGGGAAGTTCCGCATCCGCTGGACGTTCGTGAGCTTCTTCCGTTGTCAGCAATTGGACTGTCTGACACTCGGCGGGGAGCATCAGGTGAGAGCGGGTTTCCGGCGTGCAGAGGATGGCCGCGGCCTGGCAATCGGCAAGAATTCCTTCCAGGCGAGCGTTGCGCTTCTTGGGGCGTGGCAACGGAGCAGGAACCGCCACGCAGCCCGCCGCCCAGCAACCAAACAGGGCTTCCAGAAACTCAAAGCCAGAGTCGTAGAGCAGAACGATCCGTTCGCCGCGAAGTCCTCGCGAGGCGAGCATTCGGCCCACCTGGAGCGATCGTTCGTGAAGTTGCCGATAGCTGATCGACAGGCAGTCGCCGTCGGGGCGGCGCAGGAACGAAAACGCACGCCGACCTTCTTCACCGCGGGCTCGCCGCGCGAGAATGTCGAGCATCGAAATCGATGCCAGTCGCGTCGCATCGAAAGTCTTGGTTTCAGCCATGAACGATTACGTCCAAGTCAGGATTCCAGCGATCCCAATCGACTCCGTCCGGCCCGTCGATTCGTCCGTGTTCGCCATCCGCTACGGCGAGCGAGTGCAGGCGGTTTCGCCTGTTTTCGGTCCCCGATTCCTAGTGGCGGGGCCGTTGGAAAGTGGCTGGAATTTGAGAGGGGCTCACATCCGGCCAGCGCGATTATCAAGCCGCCTGGGGGGCGCGTGCATTGCCAGTTTGTTCACGATTCGACGAGTTTCGCGGAGTTGCGATCAGCGAGTTCGGATCGCAGCGATCGCAACCAAAATCGCGAAATGTCGCCTTTCTGAACGGGTTTGACCTGCGTTCGGGCAGACGGGGACGAGCGCGCTAAATTTCCTGAACACGTCCGCCGTCGGCGGGCTCGGCGGCTCGCCTCTGTGGCGAAAAGTCAACGTGCCGACCAGGGAGGCAACCGCGCCAGAATCCGACCCCGATCCCTGGCATCCCGCTGGAAATCGTTCGAACGGGATTGCGTCGAGTCTCCGGGAGGTGTCTGCTGAATTTGCGAGGATCAACAACCAGGCACGCGGAGTGCGATCCGGTTTTGGCATCGGATCGACGCCGACGGTCAATTCGTCGACGCGAGCGGGTCGTTGAATCGCCGGAAGTTACGGATTTATGATCGAAAGAGGGCAATTCCGGTTCAGGACACGACGGGTCCGAATCGTAATGCGAAGCGTCTCTTGAACGCGATGGACGGGGCTCGCGAGTGACGGGCCCGGTTCGCGATGCCGCTCGAAGGTGGCGTCCCGTCTTACTGTTTATGCATTCCTTGAAAAAGCGAGTGGCCAGCCATGTGGTTCGCGATTAAGTCGTTAGTCGCTCTCGGTATTTGTGCCGGACTGGGTTACGTGATTTACAACCACGGGATGGACTACCTGCCGATGGGGGCGCCCCCGACGTTTCAGCAGGTGGAAATCAAGGAAGGATCCCTGGTCTCGGTCGTCCGCTCGAACGGCACGATCAAGCCGGTCCTCACGGTCAGCGTTGGCTCGTTCGTGTCCGGCCCCGTGAAGGACATTTTCGTGGACTTCAACGACAAGGTCGAGGAGGGCCAGATCATGGCGACCATCGACCCCAGGACGTATGCGGCAATCGCGGCCCGCGACGAAGCCGTTCATGCGACCGCCGTCGCCGACCAGAAACGTGTCGAAGTGCTGTTGGAGCAAGCCAAACTCGACGAGCAGCGGGCGCTCGCGGTGCAAAAGGAAAATGAATCGTACGTGTCGCGCGCCGAACTGGATGCGAAACGCTTTAACCGTCTGTCGATCGAGGCACAGCTCGAAGTGGCCGCGGCCAACGTCAAACAAGCCGAGGCGGCCATGCAGAACTCACAAGCGAACATGCAGTACACCGAGATTCGCGCTCCCGTCGCGGGCGTGGTGATCGATCGCAAGATCGAGCCGGGGCAGACGCTGGCGTCATCGTTTCAGATTCCGGAGCTGTTCCAGATCGCCCAGAACATGGATCAGGAAATGCGTATTCTCGTCTCGGTCGACGAGGCGGATATTGGCACGATCATCAAGGCTTTCTCGGAAGATCGTCCGGTTCAGTTCACGGTGGACGCCTATCCGGACGACGTCTTCGAAGGCAAGGTCGAGCAGATCCGCTCCGCCGCCGACGGTCGCCAGGCCGTCGTGACCTACCCGGTTGTCGTCTCGGTTCCCAATCCCGATCTCAAGTTGCTTCCGGGGATGACGGCGAACGTCGCGTTCGAAGTGTCCGTGATCGAAGATACCGTGCTCGTCCCGAACAACGCCCTGCGATTTCTTCCCGATCCCAAGCACGTGGTTCCCGATCAGCGGGCTGAATACTTGCAGCGGACCGCCGCCAAGAATCAGTTCGTCGAGCGCGCGGAGGAATCCAGCAGCGAGACGCCTGGCGTGACGGGCAAGCGATTGCTCTGGGTAACCGACAAGAACCTGCTGCGTTTCGTTGAAGTCGAGATCGGCGACTCCAACGACCAGATGACTGAACTGAAGAAGTCCAGCCTCAAGCCAGGCGACCGTGTCGTGAGTGCCGTGATCGCGGACTAGATGTCGATCCTGATTTTTCAAATGCGAATGTCTCGGACGGACGACCATGAAATTCTGGCTGACAGTTCGAATTGCCATCAGGGCGCTGAGTAAGAATCGCCTGCGCGCCGGGCTGACGATTCTCGGCATCGTGATCGGGATTGCCGCCGTCACGGCCATGGTTTCGCTCGGGCAAAGCGCCAGCAAACTGGTCGAGTCGCAACTGGAGACGCTCGGCACCAATATGCTGGCGGTTCTGCCGGGCGCCATGCAACGCGGCGGTATCCGGACGATTGATGCCGGTTCGCTCGATATCAGCGATGTCGACGCCATTCGGAGTTCCTGCCCGGCCGTGAACGCGGTCTCGCCGCTGGTCTCCGCCGGCGCGCAGGTTGTTTACCGCAACGCCAACTGGAACCCCAAGTCAATTTTCGGGGTCGGTGTCGACTACCAGGTCGTTCGCAGTTGGAATCTTGCCGGGGGCAGCTTCCTGTCAGAACGCGACATTTCGTCGACCAATACCGTCTGCGTCCTGGGACAGACCGTGGTCCGCGAATTGTTTCAATCCGAAAACCCCATCGGCCGCAGCGTCCGCATCAAGAACATTCCGTTCCAGGTGATTGGCGTGCTGGAGGCCAAGGGGGTCAGCATGTTCGGTCAGGATCATGATGACATTATCGTCCTGCCGCATACCACGGCCGCGAAGCGACTTCGTTCGCGAGCCGGATCGGGCGTCGATGCCATTCTGGTTTCGTCTCCCAGTTCGAACCTGGCCCAGACGGCCGCGAAGGAAGTCGAAGCCCTGCTCCGCGATCGCCACGGCATCGGTCCCGATCGCGAACCGGACTTCCGCGTTCAGAGCACGACCGAAATCGCACAGATGCTCCGCATCATCATGGGAACCATCACCATCATGCTGACGGCGATTGCCGCGATTTCGTTGGTGGTTGGCGGCGTCGGCATCATGAACATCATGCTCGTCTCGGTCGCCGAGCGGACGCGGGAAATCGGGATCCGCATGGCGATCGGCGCCAAGTCGAAAGATATCCTCCGCCAGTTTCTCATCGAAGCCGTGCTGCTCTCGTCGATGGGGGGCATGTTCGGAATTGCCCTGGGAACGGTGGGTGCCGCCGGGTTGACCATGCTCGTCAATTGGCTGACTCCCACCGCCTCCTGGCCGTACATGGTGTCCATCGAGGCGGCAATTGTCTCACTCGTCTTTTCCGCGCTGATTGGCGTCTTTTTCGGGTACTACCCCGCGCGTCGCGCCAGCCATCTCGATCCGATCGATGCCCTTCGTTACGAGTAAACCGCGATCCGCCAAATTGGAATGATCCCCTGGTGTTCGCGACGGTTAGTTTCCAACGCCCCGTACTTTCAGGAGCAAGACCATGAATCTCGAATCTCGCGTTCGCGACATCCTGTCGGACAGCCTGGCCGTCCCGGTAACCGCTCTCACCGAAGAGGCCCGATTGCGAGCCGATCTGGGCGCGACCTCCATCGAGGTTGTCGAGATCGTGGCGTCGCTCGAAAACGAGTTTGGCGTCAGCATCTCGGATGAAGAAGCTGCCTCGATCCAAACTGTCGGGGCCGTGTTCGAGTTTATCCGTGGAAAGACGGAGTCCGCGGTCGTCTAGTGCCGACGCAAGCACGACCGACGACGCGCCGGCTTCAAGGCTCGCGACCGCATTCGGACGGCCTGGACTTCTGGTTTCATTGTGTTTGATGGAATTTTTCGACATGGCCCTGATCGACCTGAAAAACGTGACGAAGGTCTATCAACTCGGAGACGTGGAGGTTCACGCGCTGCGCGGGGTCAGTCTTCAGATCCACGCTGGCGAGATCGTGTCGCTTGTCGGCCCCTCCGGTTCGGGCAAGTCGACCATGATGAACATGCTCGGCTGCCTCGATCGTCCGACGGCGGGTTCCTGTCTTCTCGACGGCGTGGCGATCGAAAAACTCTCTGCCGACGAACGGGCCGCGATTCGCAATCGAAAGATTGGGTTTGTTTTCCAGAGCTTCAATCTCCTGTCGCGAACGAGCGCCCTGGAGAATGTCGAACTGCCGATGATGTACTCGCAGAAACTCACGGCCAAGCAGCGACGTAAAAGAGCCGAAGATCTCCTGGAACTCGTCGATCTCAAGGATCGTCACGACCACTTCCCCAGTCAGCTCTCGGGTGGTCAGCAGCAGCGCGTGGCCATCGCCCGCGCGCTGGCCAACGATCCGCCGATTCTGCTGGCCGACGAACCGACCGGAAACCTCGACTCGAAGACCGGCGGCGATGTCCTCAGACTGTTCCACCGCCTCAATCGCGAGAAAGGGCTGACGATCATCATCGTCACGCACGATCATCACGTGGCTCGCGCGACCCGCCGCCAGATTGTGATGCGAGACGGACAAGTCCTGATTGACACCACCGATGCCGAGGAAGCGATTCGCGCGATCAACCTGGAAGCCGGCATCCAGTTCACGCCCGTCGAGTCGGAAGCCGTCGTCTAATGTTCCGATGCACGTTCCACTCCTGTTTCAGCCAGCGATTTCCGGAGCTCGGACGATATCTTTCGCCAGCGCGGCGAGTTCCAGCCCGATGAGCGGCAGGAGCCTGGATTCAGCCGTCCGAACGAACAGATGACGGCCGGGCAGCACATGCAAGTTGAATCGGTCGGCGGTTTCGTGCCGCCACGCCAGCATGTCGCGCCGCGGCGCGACCGGATCCTGTTCGCCAGCGAAGGCGACGATCGGGCACTTCAGCGGTGGCTCCGCGGCATACTGGTAGCTCGCGATAGCTGTCAGATCCCCGCGCAACACATCCAGAAACAGGCGGCGGAAGTCTGGATTCTCGAATACCGGGTCGCGCGCGCCACTCCCGTCTTCGAGCCAATTCACAAGGTCGTCGTCGGAAGATTCGGCGGCAGCGATGGCGGGTGCCGGAGTCTTCGGCCCGCGAAAGCCGGCGACAAGCAAGATCGACGGAGACGGCAATCCGAGGCGGCGACAGGAGCGGGCCATTTCAAATGCCAGGAGCGCCCCATAGCTATGCCCGAACAAGGCATAGGGAGCCCTAAGCGAGGGGCCAAGACTTTCCGTGATCTGTTCGACCAAAGCGGGAACACTCGGGACCACGGGCTCCAGGAATCGCGTGCCTCGCCCGGGCAATAGAATGGGAAGAGTCTCGACGGACTCTCCCAGCCCCTCGTGCCAGCCGTCGTACGCCGTCGACGAGCCGCCAGCACACGGCAGGCAAAAAAGCCGCACGCGCCGCTCGTCGTCAGGAACACGATCCAGCCATGGAAGCGGCCTCGCGTCAGCCGAAACGATCGGCGACGGCAACTCGTCAGGATTGGCATCCGCCGGCACGATTCCAATCCTCGTTCGATGGTTCCCGACGGCCGCCCGCGACGGTTCTGATGAACTCCTTGAGGCTGAACCCGTTCAGCGACTCGACGTCGGAACGATCGGCGCCGCAACGGTGTTACCGGTTCGAGAGGAACTGTCCGAGTCAGTTGTTGCATCGCCCGTTGCCCGGCTGCCACCAGTTGTCTTCGTGCGATTCTGATCGAAGTACTTCCTTTCGGGCGGTTCAGCCTCGGCACCGTATCGGGTCTGGTTTCCGGTCGGCCGAACATTCATGGGGTATTCCACGGGGCGACGATGTCCCAGCGGTCCGTCCGTGCAGAATTTTTCCTGCATGAAGTGGACGGCGTGCGTCTCCAGAATGGTTCCGGTCTGACGCTCCAGATTGGCCAGTTCGACGTTGAATCGTGCCAGCGAATCAACTTCGGCATTGACCGCGTCGCCCCAGTTGACAATAGCCTGCAAGACATCAAGGAACGTGGTCCGGCCGTTTTCGTACTCGGTCCGCTGTTGATCGAGGTTTTCCGCCGCCGCGATCCGGGTTTCCCGGTACGATTCGAACTCGGCATAGCTGCGGACGATGCTCCGCAGGGCACCGGCGACGTCGTGAATCGCCGCGTGCTGCGTCTGCCGCAGGTTGGCAAGATCGCGCGAATAGTTCAGCTCTTGACCGCGAACATTCGCCCGGCCTTCGCGAAAGCCGAGCGGCATGTCGAAGTTGACGCCGAGCATCCAATCCGGAAAGCGGCTGCCGCTGGCGTTGTACCCGGTAATGGTCGGGTCGAACAGGCCCTGGCGCTCTCCCTGGGTGTTGGTCCAGCCATAGCCGGCGACAAGGTTCAGTTGAGGCAACGTCTTGGTCTTGGCCAGCGTGATTTTCTGCTGGTCCGATTGAACCACCGTGCGCAGTTCCTGCAAGTCGTTACGGTTGCGGTCCGCCAGTTCCAGCAGCTCTTCCCAGTTGAAGTCCAATGGCTCCGCATGCAGAGAGGTGACCGGCAGAATCTCGGTGTCCGAAACGGGTGACAGGAAGAGCAGGTTGCGCAGCGAGTTCTCCGCATCCAACTGATTGCTCTTGGCGACGACGCTTGCCGATCGAAAGTTCGCATAGGCCAGGCGCGTCTGCGCCACTTCGGCACTGTCGGCGAGTCCCTGTCGCATCCGGGCCTGGGCGCGCTCGTAGGCAAATTTCCCCTGTTCGACCTGCTGTTCCCGCGCCCAGACCGAGACTCGCGACGATTCGAGGCGCCAGTAGGCCTGGATCACGCTGTAAGTGAGATCCTGGATGCTGCCGCGCGTCTGGAAATAGGTGCGGTCGGTATCGAGCTGCGCGATCCGGACGGGTGCCAGGTTGACGTCGCGCCCCGCCCCTTGCAGCAGCGGCTGCACGTAGCTGACTCCAGCGCGTGTCGATGTCAGCGGATTCAGCGTCGTGATGCGCGGTTTTTGGCGCTGGACGTTCGTTTCGACGTCCAATCGCGCGACCCCGCCCAGCGAGTTCTGCTTCTGGATGCCGGCTTCCATGTTGTACGTGCTGAGGTTGAAGCCGTTGACCGAGAATTGACGCGGGTTGGGAACCACGATGCCGGCCGTGGGCACATCCCGATCGCCGAACGTATTATCGAGCGTCACTTCCGGGTCGAACCGCGCCCGTTCCGCGTCGATTTTCGTGTTCGCGATGGCCACGTCATAAATGGTCTGGCCGGACCCGCGAATCGTCGTGCCGTTGGCAACCCGAATGGCCTCGGCATTCTGCAACGCAACGTGGATCGCCTCGTCGAGCGACAGCCGCCATTCTTCACGGTCTTCATATTTCAGAATCGTGGCAGGCTCCGAAGATTGCGGAACATTCGTCTGGTAGCGCGGCGGAAGCGTCGGCCGGAGCGTCCGCTCTTCGGGAAAGACAGAGTGCCAACGCGGTTCGTCGTCGGCCCCCAGCATGGGAGGCAGCACACCGACGCTCACGCCGGTTCCGACAATGGTCAGCCGCAGAATTGCGTGTCGAGGATTCGGGAACGGGACGCGCCGGGCAATTGTCTGCCCCCACGCGGCCATCCGGCGAATCCATTCACCTGGACGTCTTGCCACTTCTATCCCCCGTATCGGCCAGTTCGTGGCCGTCGCCTCCGCGGCACTGCCGCACCCGCGGGTGGCACACCCCCAACGAGCATGACCATCGACCGGGAACGCTCCGACATACCCGGTCCGGTCATGACGTATCTGCTTTATCGTCCGGTTGTGCGAATTGGTCCAATTGGAACGGATGCGCCGGCAGACCGGTGCCACGCCTCTGCTCAAAATCGTCAGAATCGCGAAACTCGACGCAAGCCACTCGACCTTCCCACATTGACCTTTCTAACGCTTCCTGGTCATCACGCGTCGCTCGGTGGCAAATCCCGGGGGTTCTCAATGGAGACGATGCCTCTATCGGCCGAAGTTGCCGGATTCAAACACCACGGGCATCGCAGCGAAAAATGGGGATCTCCGGGTTGCCGCGTCGCACCGCGCGATCTTGAGGAAGACTTCAGCCTGTTTCCGAAAAGGAACAGGCCCGGTCCACCTGGCGCGACGTTGACGAAGACTCAGCTCCTGCAATCGGCGAGGCTGTTCCAGAAGACACAATCGTTGTGGATGGTTGACAACACCTGTTAGCGAGAGTAACGGCAAAACCAGCCAAATTGCCCAGAATGTGCCCATGTTGCATCTTCTAAACTTGCTCCAATTTGAAAACGCCTCGTAGAGTTAAATCTCATAGAGGGGTGGAAGCCTTTCTGGGTAGGGGCAACTTCCCAAATCGGCATTGATCGTCCGAGGAAGGAATTCAGAGTGGGTCAGCAGTTCCAGCCAATCGCGATTGTCGGAATGGGTTGCCGGATGCCGGGAGGCGACGGCGTCTCGGAGTATTGGAAATTACTGGTCGAGAAGCGGAGCGCCATCGGGCCGGTTCCCGAGGAGCGTCTTAACCGAGACCTCTACTTCGACTCCGAACACGGCAAGGCGGGCCGAACCTACTCCGATCTTGGGGGCATCGTCCCCGAACGGCCGATCGACCGCCGGGTTTGCCCGATCAGCGACAAATTGCTGCGTGAGTCAGATTCCGCGCATCTGACGTTGTGCGAAGTGGCATCCTCGGCATTGCGCGACGCGGGAATCGACCCAAGCCGAACACCTTATGCGCGGACTGGCGTTTATATCGGTCATTCCGGCGGAAGCTGTCTGGCCGGCGATGTTGGCTATGCCCGGTATGCCGCAATGGCGGGAGACATTCTCCGCCGCGACGACGACTTCCGCGCTTGTTCGCCCGCGGAACGAGCCAACCTGGCCAGGCGACTCGTCGAACGCGTCCGCCAGGAGATGCCGTCCGAGGAATCCGTGCGCGACATGAAATTCGTGGCCAGTAACGCGGCGATGCTGATTGCCCGCGTGCATGGCTTTGAGGGACCAACATTTGTCGTCGACGCCGCTTGCGCGTCGTCGCTGATGGCGATGAGCCAGGCAGCCCAGGCGCTGCAGCGCGGCGACATCGACATGGCCTTGGCGGGCGGGGCCTCTTATAGCAAGTGGTATGGCCTGGTCCTGTTCTCGATGGCTATGTCCATCAGCGGCAGCGGGTCGCGGCCGTTCGATGCCGACGCCGACGGCCTTATCAGTTCCGACGGCTATGGAATCGTTGTCCTCAAGACACTCGACCGCGCGCTGGCCGATGGCGATCGCGTTCTGGCGGTTATTCGCGGGATCGGTGTTTCGTCCGACGGTCGCGGGAAGAGCCTGTGGGCTCCGCGACCGGAAGGCCAGATTTCGGCGATTCAGCGTGCCTACTCGTCGATGGTCGACCCTACGTCGCTGGACTATATCGAATGCCATGCGACATCGACGCAGGTCGGCGATGCCACCGAATTGAAGGGTCTGTCGCGTGCCTTCCCGCCCGGTCTGGCCGGTGGCCGCCGAATTCCGATCGGCAGCGTGAAGGCCAACATTGGACATACGCTCGAAGCAGCCGGGATCGCGGGACTGCTGAAGTCCGTGCTGGCGATGCAGAACGGAGTCATTCCGCCGCAGATCAACTTCAATACGCCGAATCCGGAAATCGACTGGGCGAACATTCCGTTCGAAGTGGCTTGCCAGCCGCGTGACTGGACAAAGTCATCGAACGGGAAGCCGCGTCGTTGTGCGGTCAACTCGTTCGGGATCGGCGGATTGAACGTCCACGTGGTTCTGGATGACGGACTTCTTCCCGGCGAAACCGGGAAGTCCCGAGTCGCTGTTCCGGGGAACCTGCGGTCTACCAAGTCCGTCGAAGCCGGCCGTGTTTCCTTCGAGCCGATCGCGGTTCTTGGCGTGGGGACGATTCTCCCCGGCGCGCTGAACAAGGCCGCGCTCTGGGAACTCCTGGTTTCCGGAAAGGATCCCAAGTGCGACCTGCCTGCCGGACGCTGCTGGGATGCGGACGTTCTGTTCGCGGAGAAACAAGCCGCAGGTGAACCGGTTCCGACCACTCGTGGTGGATACATCACCGACTTCGTCTATGACTGGAAACGGCATAAGGTTCCGCCGAAGCAGATCGCCAACGCGAACCCCTTGCAGTTCATGTTGCTCGACGCAGCAGACCAGGCTTTGTCGGATGCCGGATACAGCAAGCGCGACTATGACCGGTCACGCGCCTCGGTGGTCGTCGGCACGATCTTCGGCGGTGACTTCGCGATCTCGCTGCAACTGGGCCTTCGTCTGCCTCATATGCAAAAGATTCTGGGAGATTTGCTGCGAGCCGATGGTCTGCCCGAAGACAAAATCGAGGAAGCCCTGCTTCGATTCGAAAAGCGTCTCCTGGAGAAGATGCCCGCGCTGATGGATGAAACTGGAAGTTTCACGAGCAGCACGCTCGCTTCGCGGCTTTCGAAGTCGTTCGATTTCATGGGCGGTGCTTTCGCGATCGACTCGGACGAAGTCTCTGGGCTGGCGGCCATGCACGCCGGCGTGGGAATGCTGCAAACCGGCGTGTCCGACATGGTTCTGTGCGCTGCCGGTCAGCAGGCGATGGATGCCGCTCTGTTCGAGGCTCTTCAGCGAAATGGCATGCTCAGCCAGGGCAATGCGAAGTCGCCGTTCGATAAGAACTTCGACGGCGTCCTGCCGGCGGAAGGCGTGGCGGTCGTCCTTCTGAAGCGTCTGGCCGATGCGGAACGCGATGGCGACCCGATCCGCGCCGTGATTCGCGGTGTTGGTCAGGTCTCCCGGTACGAAGAGCCGGAAGTTGCCTTCGCCGCCGCTGCCGAGCGAACCTGCGAACTGGCCGGCGTGCAGCCGCAGTCGATTGGCGTCCTTGAAGCGTCCGGTTTCGAGGCCACCGAGTGGACACCCCCGCAAGCGGAATTGTTGTCTAAAGCCAATGGAAACAGCGAGTCCGATGCTGTGCGTCTGACGGGCATCACTCCACAGATTGGTTATGTGCGCGGGGCCACGGGCATGGTGTCCGTCGCCAAGGCCGTCCTCGAACTCGAAAACGGAAAAGTTCCGCCGCGTTTCGGCGTGAAGAGCTTCAATACCGCGAGCGGAGTCCCGGAAGCCGCGCTGCCGAATTCGGCCGAACCGATTTACGCATCGACGCCCGAAGGGCATGGCCTGATTGCCGTCAATCACCTCTCGGAAACGGGGATGGGTTATAGCGTGCTCCTGGAGAGCCGCGAGAAGTGTCCGCAACGTCCGGTCGTGACGACCACGAAGCCGAAGGTGGCGTCTGCTTCCGCCGCGAAGCCCGGTCAGGCTCATCGATGGGCCATGTTGTTCCCGGGGCAGGGGTCGCACTCGGAAGGAATGGTCGCTCGTTTGCTGGAGCGCACTCCGTCGCTCGCCAGCAAGATCGCGGAATTCGATCGCGTGCTGACGGATCTGGGCTGCCCCACGGTGGTCGCGTTGACAAATAATCCCTCGGCGGGAGTGCTTCCGTCGCAACTGACCATGCTGGTGATGAACCTGCTGCACGCGGCGGCTCTGAAGGCACGCGGCGTTCGTCCCGTGCTTGTCTGCGGACACAGCTATGGCGAGTACGCCGCGTTGGTCGTGGCTGGTTCGTTGACGTTCCGCGACGCCCTGATTGCCACGCAGCATCGTGCCGAGGTCGTTTCCCAATTCGGCGTCTCCGGCGGCGGCCTGATGGCTGTCGCGTCGGACGGCGACACCGTTCGGCGAGCCATCGCGCGATTCCCCGGCGAGGTCTACCTCGCCAACATCAATTCCCCGGAACAGACCGTTGTCGGTGGAATGGTGGATGAACTTCGCGAGTTCGAGAACTCGCTGAAGGCCATGAAGATTGTCTGTAAGCCATTGTCGGTTCCCGCAGCCTATCACACGCCTCTTCTGGAAGCTGCAGTTGGCGAATTCCGGGAACGTCTAAAGTCTCTGCCGATCGCTCGGCCAATGGTCCCCCTCCTGTCCGGCGTGGGAAATCAACTTGTCATCGATCCGGAAGTCATCCGCGAGAATCTCGCCCGTCAGTTGGTGACGACGATGGACTTCGTCGACATGGTGCATCGGCTCGAAGAGCAGGGCGTGACCCTGGCGGTCGAATGCGGGCCGAAACAGGTGCTGACGAACCTGGTTCGCAAATCCGTGGGGGACGCTCGCCTGACCGTTCTTCCGACCGACCCTCGCGACTCGCAAGGTGTCGATCCGTTGGCCGGCATCGTGACGACCCTTGCACAGCGCGGCGTCTTGACTCCGCCCGCAAGTGCCCCGAATACCGTTCTTGCTGTCACAGAGAAAGCATCGCCTGTGTCTGATCCTTCTTCCCGGATTCTGCACTTCGACGCGACCCAGCGTCGCAAGGATCAGAACCGGCAACGCGCCGTCGGCAGTCCGGAGCCGGAACCAGCCGTGGTTCCCTTCGTGACCGCCTCGACTCCGAAGGTCGAAGAACCCGTCGCTTTGGCGGCTGCCCCGACACCTGTCGCGAGTTCGCGCGGCAAACTGCCGAACCGCGCGGAACTGACGGCGTTCGTCACCGAATACATCGTCGATCAGACGGGTTATCCGGCCGAAATGATCGAACTGGATGCCGATCTGGAAGCCGACCTTGGCATCGACAGCATCAAGAAAGCCCAGATGCTAGGAGAGTGTGCCCAGAAGTTCGAACTGAACTGGCTCGCGGACGAAGTGAGCGACCTGTCGCTCGACCAGTTCCCGTCGCTGGGGCACATCATCGACTTCCTGACCACGGAACGCACTGGAGCAGCACCGGCCGCCGCTCCAGTTACCGCCTCGGCTGTCGCTCCTATCACGGAGCCCGTGGCTGCTGCCCCGGCACCTGTCGCGAGTTCACGCGGCAAGCTCCCGAACCGGGCGGAACTGCAAGCGTTCGTCACCGAATACATTGTCGACCAGACGGGCTATCCAGCCGAAATGATCGAACTGGATGCCGATCTGGAAGCCGACCTCGGCATCGACAGCATCAAGAAAGCCCAGATGCTTGGCGAGTGTGCCCAGAAGTTCGAACTGAACTGGCTGGCCGACGAAGTCAGCGATCTGTCGCTGGATCAATTCCCGTCGCTGGGACACATCATCGACTTCCTGACGACGGAACGTGCGGGATCAACACCGACACCGGTCCCCACGGTCGCTCCGGCTGCGATTCCGATTGCCGAACCGGTCGTTGCAGTCGCGGCCTCGGCACCCGTGGCGAGTTCACGCGGCCAGTTGCCAAGTCGTGCCGAGTTGCAGGCGTTCGTCACAGATTACATCGTCGATCAGACGGGCTACCCTGCCGAGATGATCGAGCTGGATGCCGATCTCGAAGCCGACCTCGGCATCGACAGCATCAAGAAAGCCCAGATGCTGGGCGAGTGTGCCCAGAAGTTCGAATTGAACTGGCTGGCGGACGAAGTCAGCGACTTGTCGCTCGATCAGTTCCCGTCGCTGGGACACATCATCGACTTCCTGACCACCGAACGAATTGCTTCGACTCCTCAAGCTCCAGTGGCACCAGTCGCCGCGCAGGCTTCGCAGGACGAATCAACTCAACAGGCTCCGGAGGTGGTCACCTCGGTCGCGACGCTGACTGCGGAACCGGACGAGCCATTTGCCGAATCCACCTCAGAACTCGTCACGCGGCTGGTCTGCGGCGGCGATCCGTACGAGTTGGGTCTGGCCCACGGTAAACATCAGCGGGACGCCATCCGCCGGATTCTGGAAAGCCAGATTTCCCGGTACGGCAGCCGACTGACCAACATGCCGGAACTCGACCAGGCTCTGCATGAGCCCACCCGTTACTTCGGCGAACTCGAACTGGCCGAACTTCGCGGCATTGCCGACGGTGCCGAGCTTCCGCTCGATTTTCTGGTGGCTCACAACCTGGGACTGTGTGAGGACTATGTGCCCGGCTGTGTTCACTTCGCGGTAACCAGCCGTGCCAACGGGCGCAACCGGCTGATCCACGCGGCGAACGAAGATTCGTCGCTGGCGTTGAGTCTGGCCGACAGCCTGCGGCGAATTGTGCAGTTCCGCCAGCCGAGTCAGGGATACCGCCACGTTTCGTTCAGCGTCTCGGGCCAACTCGCCGGGATCAACGGAACGAACGAGAAGGGCCTGTCCGTTAGTAGCACATTGTTGCTCGATCGGGCCCCGCGTGACGTGACCGCGCAAGGCGACATTCACCCGGTTCTGGTGAAGCGGATGCTGCAGCATGCCGCGACCATTCCGGAAGCGATCGCTATTCTGCGTGACGCCCGCCGTAACGGCGCCTGGAGCGTCTGCCTCAGCCACTACCCGACCGATTCGCTGTGCTACATCGAATACGATCGGGATGAAATGATCGTGCGTGAGAACCTCACCCGCCTCATCGGCACCAATCACGCGCTGCTGCTGAAGCCGACTCATCCGACGCCGCCGCACTCGGTCCATCGTCTGGAACGATTGCAGGATCTCTTGAAGAAGTACGAAAACGACGGCATCTCGTCGCAATCGGCGGAGGTTCTGCTGCGAGACCAGTTCGACGGCCGTCGTCAGCGGATCACCGCACATCCGACGATGAACACCATCCGTCGCGTCGACAACCAGATCAGCGTCGTGATGCGGCCCGAGGTCTCTCAGGTCCGCATCACGCCAGGGCCGACTCCTCGCGAAGTGGCCGACCAGTACTCGACGATTCCTCTGTCCAGTTTCTTCCAAGGGAAGACAGACGGCGGAGCGACCGGTGCGACTCCAGCGACGAACCGCGCCACGACTGTTTCGGTGTCGCCGCAGCGGGAAGCCGCGAATCCGCTCAAAGGCTTGCCGCCGGTTGCCGATCGCGTCATGCGTCGCGTCATTCTGCGTCCCCTTCCGACCGCTGGGGAGAAGGTGACTGGCGATGACCAGAGTGCCAACCGTTTCACCATCACCGGTCGGACGCTGGTCCATGGACAGGGCCAAATCGCCGAGGAGTTGATTGTCGCGCTGCGGAAGGATGGCATCGAAGTTGAGCATCTGAACTGGAACGGCGATCTGGCCGCTACCGAAAATGCCTTTAACGCTCTGACAACCGGGGCGCCGATCCAGCACCTGTTTGTTGTGGCACCCCGTTCGAGCCAGGAACTTCCCGCGAGCGATCACGCAGAGCGTTTCGTTCCGGTGTTCCGACTTTTGCAGTTGTGGGCTCAACATGTCGCGGCTTCTGGACTTGCCGATCGAGCCACGATGACGGCCCTCACGTTCATGGGTGGCGACTTCGGGCTGTCTGGCAGTCCGGTCGGTGCCGATGGCGGTTCGCATACGGGGTTCTGGAAGGCGTTGCGACGCGAGTTCGGCGGCCTTCCCGCCCGTGTCGTCGACTTTCCGGTCGATGAGCAACCGCATCGGGTGATGGCCCAGTTGCGAGCGGAATTGAATCAACCTTTTGAATTGTGCGAAGTCGCCTACTCTCGCGGCCAGCGTTTCCGTCTCGCGGGTCTCCCGGTGCCAGCCTCGGCTGACATTGCTCAGGGACCAACGGCCGGAAGCGCCTGGGTCATCACCGGTGGGGCTCGCGGCGTGACGGCTGTCGTCGCCCGGGAACTGGGGCTGCGATTCGGCGTCCACCTGCACCTTGTTGGCTCATCGCCGTTGCCGGAATTTGATCCTGCCTGGACAACGGCATCGGCAGACGAGCTGAAGACCATTCGCCGCACGGTGATGGCTGAAGCTCGCGAACGCGGTGAAGTTCCTCTCGAAGCGTGGAACCGCATCGAACGCGGACTGGAAGTCGAAAAGACGCTGCGGACGATGCGCCAGGCTGGAATGAAGGTGACTTATCATTCTTGTGATGTCGCCAGTCGTCGTTCGGTCGAAGAGACGATGTCCGCGATCCGCGCACTCGGTGCACCGATCGAAGGCGTCATTCACGGGGCCGGCGTTGAGGCCGCGTGCCGGTTCGATCGCAAGCAGGCTGGTATGGTCCGTAAGACATTCGCCGTGAAGGTGGATGGGGCACGGCATCTGGCCGATGTGCTGGAACACGATCCGGTCCGTTACTTCGTCGGCTTCGGCTCCACGAGCGGACGATTTGGCGGATTGGGACAAGCCGATTACTCGGCGGCATCGGACGCCCTCGCCAAGTTCTGCAACGACCTTGGCCGACGCCGCCCCGACTG
This sequence comes from Planctomycetaceae bacterium, assembly GCA_019636285.1. Classification (GTDB taxonomy): domain Bacteria; phylum Planctomycetota; class Planctomycetia; order Planctomycetales; family Planctomycetaceae; genus JAHBXV01. The sequence continues at coordinate 220,893 of JAHBXV010000002.1, read as the reverse complement.
TCGCACCATCGCGGTTCACTGGCCGCCGTGGGATGAAGTCGGCATGGCTGCTCGCCCGGAAAGTAAGCTCGCGCTGGCGGCCGGTGGTATGGGATTCATGCCGCCGCTCGAAGGAGCTGCGTTCCTGTTGGAAGAATTGCTGGCGACGAATCCGGAGCCGGAAATTCTGATCATCGACAAGCCGGATGGCCTCGATTTGGATAAGACCCTCCCCGATCGCGCGGTCTGGGACGACTTCGTGGCCGCGCAGGATCGGACGAATCAGAGTCCACTGCTCGATACCATCGTGGACTATGTCGCCGGTGAACGAGCATGGGTCGAAGCACGGCTCGATCCGTCAGCCGACCCGTTCCTGTACGACCATCAACACCGCGATGCCCCCATCCTGCCGATGGCCTTCGGCATGGAACTGCTGGCCGAAACGCTGGGAGTTCTCCGGCCGGATCTCGCCGGCATCACGATGAGCCATATCGAGGTGGTGAACGGCCTGCGATTCTTCTCGGGCCATCCCGAACGGGTGACAGCCCGGGTCCGACGTGAAGGCAATCGGTACATTGGCGAGTTGGTCGCACCGTTCCGGAACCGCAAGGGTGTTCTTCTCGAAAACAACCGACTCCTGGTCCGCGCGGAACTCGCGCCGGCGGCCAATCGCACTCCGTCCGAAAAGGTGAAGGAACTTGGCACGCCGCGACAAGCGGTGGATTACGCGGATACCTGGCAGCAGATTGGCGAGCCCAAGTACGGCAGCGTCTATACTGGACCATCGATTCGCGGCCTGATCGATATTTCTCGGAAGGAGAGCCGGTTCGAAGGGACGATCGAGCCCCCGTCAAGCGGCGGTTTCTCCGGTCAGCGGACCGGAAGTCGTTGGCGACTGGCTCCGGCCGTCCTCGATGCCTGCTACATCGCCTGCGATCGCTGGGCCTCGCTGACATTGGGACGGTTGCACCTTCCGCAGCAGCTTCGCGAACTCACCGTTTATCGTCCGACCGCTGACAGTGACTCGTGCGTGGTTACGGGAGAAGCGGTCGAGCAGGCGGATCAGCATCTCGTCTTCAACTTCGGACTGCGAACACGCTCCGGAGAACCGCTGCTGGATGTTCAAGGTTTCAAGATTGTCTCTGCCGCAGGAACTCAGGCTGTTCCCGCGGCAACGTCTGTCGCAACGGAGCCCGCCGCCGTCATCGAGTCGGCCAGACACGAGAGCGAGTCGCTTCCGCAGATGGTCTTCCCGGTTGAGGCGTGTACACGTCAGGCAGATCGTTGGGAGGCCGAACTGAGAATCGAGCCGCGGACCGAACCACTGCTGGCCGAACACCGGTTTAACGATCGTCCGCTCCTTCCTGCCGTCGCGATGATCGAGATTTTCTCGGAAGCATTGCGCGCGGTCATCCCAGGGACGACTGTTCCGCGGATTCGCGATTTCGTCATCCGTCACTCACTTCACTTCCAGGCAGCCTTGCCGCGGCGCGTGCAGGTGGTGGCGGTTAAAGCCGACAGCGGTTGGGATGCCAAACTTATCGACGTGGATGGCGGAGAAGTCGTGCTGGCGACCGCGCGGCTCGATCGCATCGAGCGTGCCCGGGCCGAACTACTCACCATGGATGCGCCGACCGCCAAGTTCGGGCCGATGAACTATCCGGACGGCGGGGCACCCATGTATCACGGTGGCCCATTCCGCTGCCTGACGGAATTGTGCCTGCGGCGTACGGCTGGCTGGGGACACATCGCCCCGACTCCGATTGAAACTCTGCTGGCTCCGAATGCCCAGGCCGACCTCGTCACTCATCCCGGCGTCCTGGATGCCTGCTTCGTGGCCGGGGGCGTCGATGCGTGGATCTATAACGATGGCCGGGTCGAATTGCCGCTCGCCTTCGACGAATTGCTTGTTCTGCGAACCGAGCTGCCTCGCCCGGGCGAAGCACTCACGGTCCGACTTTGGCCAGGCGACAGCGACGAGACGGGGTCAACCTGTGACTTGCTGCTGTGTGACTCGAGCGGATCGCCGATTTATCAGGTTCGCAGCTACCGGAGTGTCGTCAAAGGGGAAGTGAAGCGGTGATTGGTCTGCCCCAACCGCTGGAATGGGCGGTCGCCACGATTGACGAACTTCGCGACGAACTGGCCTCGAATTGCCAGTTCGCGGTTCGCGATCTCGACGATCCCCATTTCGCGGATGTCGCACGGCGCGAGCTCTGGACATTGGGACGATACTTTCTGCTTTCACGACTGTACCCGCGTCTGATGATGAACCGGGCCGACATCGATCCCGGTGACCTGCGGATTGTGACACGTAATGGCCTCGGTCGCGGGACTCAGCCCAGGCTCTATTTTCGAGGTCGGCTTGTTCCCTGGCGAATATCACTGGCACATACGAACTCCCAACTGGCGATGGCATTCAGTGTTGATCGTGAGACTCGCGTTGGAATTGATCTTGTCGATGACCCCGGTGCCGCGGCGAAGGCCGTTCGCTGCTGGTCGACATCACGCGAACGCGAACAACTCCTGGGACGAACAGAAGCCGACTTCGCCAAAGTCTGGTCGCTGAAAGAGGCCCTGTACAAAGCCCTCAACCATGGCGAACCCTTCCGGCCGGCCCGCTACGAAGTCTTGCTGGCCAACTCGGATCAGGGACTGCCGCAATGTCGATTTCGCGATAACGAATTGACCGTCGAGACGTGCGTCACCGTCAACCTGCCATCCGGCGGCTGGCTCGCCGCGTTACGACTGGGCGGCAATTGTTGGACAACAACCATTTCCCGGTGGCCAGCTCATGCGTCCCAACGGATGGACCAAATGGCTGGTACCTGCGTCGGACTTGCACACTCCTGCTAAGGACTCTCACCGATGATTTCTCTGCATGACAAAATTGCTCTGGTCACCGGTGGTTCGCGGGGCATCGGTCGTGCGACCGCTCTCCGCCTGGCCGAAGCCGGAGCGGATATTGTTCTGAACTACGTCTCGTCTCGCGATGAAGCCGATCGCACGGCTGAACGAATTGCCGAGATGGGTCGCCGCGTGGCCGTCGTTCGAGCCGATGTCAGCGAGCAGCCCGACGTCCAGTCAATGATGGAGTTCGTGGGCGAAACGTTCGGCCGGCTCGACATTCTCGTCAGCAACGCGGCTTCCGGCGGCTTCCGTCCACTGCTCGCCGCGACGCCGCGCAACTTCGAAGCCACCATGAACACGAATGTTCGGGCCCTCTTGTTCCTAGTGCAGGCGGCTCATCCGCTGCTGGAACGGGCACGCGACCGTGCCAAAGTTGTCGCCATCTCCAGCCATGGTTCGCACATGGCGCTCCCCATGTACGGGTTGATCGGCAGTTCGAAGGCGGCGCTCGAAAGTCTCGTTCGGCATATGGCGCTCGAATTCGGCGATCAGGGCATGAATTTCAACGTCGTGCAGGCGGGCCTGGTGCCGACCGACTCCACGCGACTTCTTCCTGGCGCCCAGCAGATGTTTGACGCGCGCTCTTACAAGACGATGACGGGCGAACGCCAGCTCGAGGCGACCGATGTGGCTGATGCCGTTCTGTTCCTGTGCAGTCCGCTTTCGGATCTCGTGCAGGGACAGACGCTGATCGTCGATGGCGGAGCCGCCGTTCACGTTTAGCCGCTGTCCTGAAACTCGAACCACCGTGTCGAACGGTTATTCATCGAGGTCATCGATGCTCAATTCCCTCGTCTCGCTGGTCGGCCGATTTCTCGCCCGCAAGGTCGCGAAAGAACGCCTGGCCTTTCATCACGCGACCATGCAGCCGCGCGAGGTCCAGCACCAGTTGCTGTCGAGACTGCTGCGCCAGCACGGCGATTCGGCTTTCGGGCAGGATCACGGATTCCGCGAACTCCACACGCTCGCCGACTTCCAGCGACGGATGCCCATCTCGGAGTACGACGACTATTTGCCGTACATCGAGCGGGTGAAACGCGGTGAAGTCTCAGCGATGTTTCGCGACGAGCAGGTCGTGATGTTCTCGCTGACGAGCGGAACGACCAGCACGCGCAAATTCATTCCGGTCACCAAACAGTATCTGGATGACTACCGCCGCGGCTGGTCGATGTGGGGATTGCAGGTCTTCGAGAAGTATCCACACCTGTTCCTGCAGGCCAAGGTCGGATTCGGCGGAGTCGTCAGCGAGTTCAAGACCGAGGCCGGTATCCCGTGCGGCAGCCTCAGCGGTCTCACCGCGAGCATGAACCCGGGGATCGTTCAGCGCAGCTACTGCCTGCCTGCCAACGCCGCCAACTGGGCCGATGCCCAGACCCGCGGCTACCTCAACTGGCGCGTGGCGTTGCATCGCAACCTGGGGATGTGCGTGGCCCCCAACCCCGGCATCCTGCTGCATTTCGCCCGGTTCGGAACGGAACACGCCGAACAACTGATTCGCGAGGTCCGCAACGGAGGGTACTCGTCAGATCTGAAATTCCCCTATTCGCTTCGATCGTGGTTGAAACGCAATCTGCCGGCCGATCCCAAACGGGCAGCCGAACTCGAAAAGATCGTTGAAAGGACCTGCCGACTTGACCCGAAGGATATCTGGCCAGGCATGGGCCTGATTGCCTGCTGGCTGGGTGGTCCCGCGCGGGCCTATCTCGACCAGATCACCGATCTGTTCGGCGATGTTCCTCGGCGAGATATTGGATTGATTGCCAGCGAAACCCGGATGAGCATTCCCAAGGAAGACGGAACGCCCGGCGGGATTCTCGACGTAACGAGCGCTTTCTTCGAATTCATCCCCGTCGCCGAAATGGATTCTCCTTCGCCAACGATCCTCGAAGCCGCGGATCTGGAGACCGGCAAGGAGTACTACATCCTGCTGACCACCACCAGCGGCCTGTATCGATACAACATTCATGACGTCGTGCGGGTCATCGACTGGCACGAGAAGACACCCATCGTCGAGTTCCTGCACAAGGGGAGCCGGGTGTCCGATGTCTTTGGCGAGAAACTGACCGAGAATCAGGTCGTCTCCGCCGTGCGCGAAGCCGCGATCGCCACCGGGATCCCCCTGGGCGATTTTTCACTCGTTCCCCCTCGTGCGCACGAGCAGACGGCTTATCGTCTGCTGATTGAATCGTCGAACACACTGTCCGTCGAACAACGCGCCGATCTCGCCATCGCCATCGACCGAGCCATGGGCGAGCAGAACTATCTCTACAAACGCAAACGGCACGAAACGCTCTTCGAGCCGCTGCATCTCGATGTGCTGCCGTCGGGAACCTGGCGCGCATGGGACTTGCTCCAGCTCGCACGCAGCGGCGGAACTCTGGAACAGTACAAACACCCGTTCCTGATTACCGATCATGCCCGCCTTGACGATCTGGCCCGGATCGTCGAGGAAACCGACGCCGTCTTTTCGGAGAAGCTGGTCTCGTCGCAAAGCGATGTCCTCTGAACGGGCATCCGTCACGTCGTCTCGATGGAACGAGAACACGTTTCAAAACCCGGTTGGTGGCTGCAAAACGTCTCGAAATCGGGGACACACCCCGTCGTCCAGAGGGTTTTGAAACCACCTCTAGAACCAGAAGCGGTCCCGCCCGTGCCGACAATGCCCGCTCCGCCCGCCGGACTTCCCGCTGTTGATGACCCGTCATCGGTCGCCAGCGAACGCCCCGTCACGGCTCGGCAGACGTCGCTCCGGTACCTGAGTTGGCTTGGCGTGTCCCTGGCGTGTCACCTGGGCATCACCTGGAGCCTGCACAATCTCGTGGGTCTCCCCGCACAAGTGGCATTCCTGGTGTCGCTGGTGACGGTCTCGGTCATCAACTTTCTGGGGCTCCGGCGATACGTCTTTCGAGCGTCAGGCAGTTTGTTGAGGCGACAGATCATCCGGTACATCCTGATGAACGTCGTGCATCGCGTGGGCGAGTACCTCGGCTTCTCGGTGCTCGAAACACTCTTTCAGCCATCGGTCCTGATCGCCGTCCCGTTGGTGCTCGGAGTTTCGACCCTCATCCGGTTCTTCGTGTACCACTATCTGGTTTTCAGCGAACCCAGGTAGCCCGCGTCGCATTGTCATGGGCGACTCTCGCGGCGGCTTGCCGCAACACCACCGTAGCTCGACTAAACGCTGACGGTGCTCGCCGACCTTTTCGGGGCCGACGGCAAGAAGCGGTCGGTATAGAACCCATAGAGTTCATCGATCCGCTGCTCGGTCAGCCCGAATTGTTCGAGGCTGTACTTGTGAACGCCATGCTTGTGGCGAGGATTGGCCGCCAGCCATTGCTCGCAGCGCTGCCGATGCCGAGAGGTGAATTCGAGGCCGAAATGGTCATGAATCCGCCGCACCGATTCCAGCGGATCGGCGACAAGATCCTCGTAGGCGAGGTCGAAGACCCGTTCCGCGGGAAATCGATCTCGGCCGTCCAGGCCGCGACGCAGGTGATCGGCCAGCGAGCTTGCGACGGCTTCTCCGTAGCCATCCAGATTGCGAAACATCGGTTCAACAAACAGGAACTGCAAACTGCAAATTGATGGAACGACCCGGCACGGGTCGCGGTGTGTCTGGATCACGCACGCATCGGGATAGGTCGCCAGTAGACTGCCCAGGCCGAACAGGTGTGAAATCCCCTTGAGAATCCATTGCGGAGACGTGTCACCCTGCAGGATCTGCAACTGCATGCGGTGGTACTGATACATCAGGTCGATTTCCGCGTCGGACATTCGGTCCAGGCGCGACCGGTAGCCGCCGATGAGGCTATCGGCGGGAAAGGGGAGCAAATACGAGTAGGCCAGAAGCAGTGAGCATTCCTCCGGACCGTCCGCCGAGACTTCGTGCATGGTGGCCATGGTGGGCAACCATCGCTTGAGGAACGCAACTTGTCGCCGCATATGCTCCGCGCGTCGATCGGAATCGCTCAGGCGACGTCCGGTCCGCGCCGGCGTCATCGTTTCCCACAACAACAGTGGACGCCCATCTTCCGAGAGGGACAACAGGTTGTGCAGCAGCGTGGTTCCGGTGCGGGGCAGGGCAGCAATAATGATCGGCCGTCGTATTTCCCGTTGGGGGATATCTGGCCGGGCGGCAAGCTCTCGTTGGAGATAGAGCCGCGTCTTGAGCAGCCGAGTCAGCCCCTGCCTGGCCATCGCCCGGCCAAGCGGCGTGAGATTGCCATCTGCCTCGAGAGACGCGACCAGATTCTCGAAGAGGTCCGCGAGGGGGTCATCACCCCAGTCGGTCAACCCGGTTGATCGACTGGCCGCTCGCCGCAGGTCTGTTGCCGAAAGATCTTTCTGGATTCCCAATCGTCGAGACAGGCCGCACAACATCTGAAGGGCGCTGAGACCGAGCGATAACTTCTTGGGAGGAGTGTGGTTCGTACTATCCATCTCGCGGCAAATCTGGTTCTGAAGTAGGGACATTCACTGTTCCCCGATCATAAACCGAGTCAGATGGCGCGGAAAAGATGGAAAAGGATGTTTGCGTAGAATGGTTGGATTGAGTGGCCTGACTTCGTGTGTGAAAGGGCCGGGAAATGGAGAACTCGTCCCAGCAGAGTAGCGGACGGCCTTCGGACCAACTTGAGAAGTGGAACGATTCGGCAACCGAGCCTAAGCCGAATGGCCCACCATGACGGAGGCTATCGCGGACGAGGCGGCGCCACTTAGAGCGCCAAAAGCCTCGTTCGACGTATCGCCCTGAGGCGAAAAGAGTTGCGAGAGGGGGGAATCGAACCCCCATGGGTTGCCCCACAAGATCCTAAATCTTGCGCGTCTGCCAGTTTCGCCACTCTCGCGCGGCGGGGATTGTACGCCGGGGAGGATGCGGGAGTCGAGCCAGACCGGCTTTGATCGGCACGTTGCAGACCGATTACGGCTCCAGCTCATCGGTCTCGTCGCTGAGCGCGTCGAGATCACCCGTAATGCGGATGGCTGCCAAGTCCCCGAGCCGGTGGAGGCGGCCGTGAAGTTCGACCTCGATATCTTCCAGCCCCGGAACATCGTCCGACTCGCCCGCCGTGTCGAGCAGTTCGTGGTAGTCCGCGATGGCCACTTCGAGTTGCTGCTCGAACTCTTCTGCGGAAACACCCAATTCCGCCAGGGTGTCGTCATCCGGCCGGATCTGAATTTCGATTTCGGGAATGTCGTCCGAATCGGACATTTAGCTTTGCCTTCGCCTGTCTGGCACGGGTTGGACTGGCCCCCTCCAACCTCGCGCTCGGGTCTTTTGATGCTTGCCGCGTCGCGCGAGTTGGCTCCTCACGAAGACAATTTTCGGAGAAGCCACTCAATTTCACAGCCTGTCGAATTAGCGGCGGCGCGTCCACCCAATGACAGGGAATTCGCGAAGGTCGCAATCGAGGATTTCATGCGTTTTCGGACGGCCCCAACCCGCCGATCCCGTATCGCTTCATCTTGTTATACAGGGTCACGCGGCTGATCCCGAGTTCCTTGGCCGTTCGAGTCCGGCTGAAGCTGTTGCGGAAGAGAGTCTGTTCAATGATCTCCCGTTCCGTGAGCGCGATTTGACCGCCCAGACTGTGTTCAACCGCCGCCACGGGTGCAGCCGGCCGGGCACCCATGCCGAGATCAACGCTGGGGTCGTTCGTCGGCCCGGCCTTCCCCTGCACGATGTGCGAGGGGAGATGGGCAGCCGTCAGATTTCCATCGCGGCAGTAAATGACCGCCCGCTGAATGACGTGTTCCAGTTCGCGGACATTCCCCGGCCACGGATAGCCCAGGAGCGCGTGGAACAGGCTCGAGTCGATCTCGCTGATCGTCACGCCGTGCTTGATCGCGAACTGCCGCACGAACTTCTTCGCGAGCGGCATGATGTCCATCGGCCGCTGTCGCAGCGGGGGAATTTCGAACTTCAGCATATTGAGACGATAGTAGAGGTCCGGACGGAACCGGTTTTGTTCGACCAGCGGCTGCAATTGGAGATTGCTCGCGACGATCAGCCGTGCTTCGCAGTGCATGGTCTGGTTGGACCCGACCGGTTCGAATTCCCCCGTCTCGATGACTCGCAGCAGCTTGACCTGCTGTTCGAGGCCCAGGACATCGATTTCGTCGAGCAGCAGCGAACCGCGGCGGGCTGCCAGGAACTTTCCCTCTTTATCAGCATGCGCGCTGGTAAACGCCCCTTTCGCATGGCCGAAGAGTTCGCTTTCAATCAGGTCATTCGGCAATGCCCCGCAGGCCACCGGCAGGAACGGTTCGTGCCGCCGCGGAGAGACCTCGTGGATCAGCCGCGACAGGAACGTCTTTCCCGCTCCCGTTTCGCCGATGAGCAGGATCGTGACATCGTGGCGGGCCGCGACTTCCAGGTCGCGCAGCATCTGCGTCAACTTCGGGCAGCTTGTTTCAAACCGACGGGTGATTCCCGCCAGGGTTCCTGTCGGCGCGGTGTTTTCAACAACCGGAACAACAGGAGGTACCGGTGCCACTTCTTCGGGAGCAGCAATCTCGTTGGCTTCGTCTTCGGGGAATTCCAGAATGTCACGACAAAGCTGCATGACTCGTTCGCGAGTCGGCGCTTCGATCAGCGTTCGCACGCGACCGGATGTGGAGATTTCGCCCATCGAAGACGACAGTCGCGGTTCCGCGAGGACGGCCAGCGAACTGTCGGGAAAACGACTCTCAAGAGTGCCTACAAGGCGCTGTTCGCCAGGTCCGAGAAGGCCGAGCCGACGGTAGTCCAGCACGATGGCGGAGGGCTTCCATTGCCCGGACAGTTCCAGAAGCTCATCGGGCTGATCGCAGGCACGAATGTCGGCGACCCCCTGCAAACAGCCGGCAAATTCGCAGGTCAGCTCGTGGTCTCGGCTGAGCATCAGAACAACCGGTTGCACCATGGTGCTGCTTTCTGGGGTCGAATGAACGGGGAGTGGCCCGACGCGTCAACGTGGCGACGGCAGTGATCCGACTCTGAAACAATTCCAGTGCCGAAGTGTTCAAGTTTTCTTGCACGCGATCTAACTGGTTGAAATGACTTTACATGCAGCGTGTCGTGGAATTGACGTTGCCGGCCGACGTGGCGGAACGGCAGCAGCCGCACGCCACATGTTGCGAGGAATCAACGTCGGTCCCATCGCGGCGGAAGATTGATTTCTCGATCGTTCAACGGCTAGAACACGCGGATTGGCGGAAGCGGTGGGCGTGAGACGGACTTGCCACGCACCGCACATTCACGGTGAGTGTTGAGACATCTCCATGGAACGATTCGGTGTCATCCTCGCGGCTGCCGGTCGCAGCACTCGCTTCATGACGGAACAGAATCCCCTGGATGCCTGGCACCGGCTTCCACCGCGCAAGATCTATGCCGACCTCGCCGGCAAGCCGGTCTGGAAACACTCCGCCGACGCGTTTCTGTCGCGATCCGATATTGGACAGATCGTTCTTGTGATCTCGCCAGACGATCGGGAAGCCTTTCAGGAGCAGCATCGGGGTCAACTGGCGCTTCTGGGTATTGACCTCGTGGATGGCGGGGCCGAGCGGGTCGACTCGGTCGAGCGGGGCCTGGCCGCGCTGGGGCCAAACATCACGCATGTCGCTGTGCATGACGCCGCCCGCCCGCTGGTGACTCGCGACGCCATCGATCGCGTCTTCGCCACCGCCGGGGAATTCGGCGCGGCCATTCTGGCGACCCCGATTGTCGGAACCATCAAGCGGGTTCAAGCAGACGATGTCATCGAGACCACGGTTCCGCGCGACGGACTCTGGGAGGCGCAGACTCCCCAGGTCAGCCGCGTGGACTGGCTGCGCGATGCCTTTCAAAAGCGCGGAGACCGGCAGCCGACCGATGAAGCTCAACTGCTGCAAGATGCCGGTTATCCCGTCCGCGTCGTCTTGGGCGACAGGACTAATCTGAAGATCACCACGGCAGACGATCTGCAATTCGCGGGCAACCTGCTTCCGAAAGCCTCACCGAGCACCAAGCCCCGGCCGCTTTTCGATGACGATGACGATGACGACGAATAGGATTTCGACATTTGCCGGGGCCTGCCAAGCGTGTTGAATGGCTTTGCGAAAGACGGCGAATCGCCTTTATGATCGTCTCGTTCATGGAACGGTCCATGCGCGGTCGAGCCTCGTCGGCAGGCCGTCTGACGCGCGACAATGGCGGGCCTGGGACGAGTGCTGATGCTGCCTGCTCGCGAAAATCGCTGTGTTCATGGTCGCGGACAGCGCTTGACCGTGCTGGCGCTGGCCTCGCTCTTTGCCGTGAACGTGCCGGCTTTTGCCCAGGAGGAACTGACGGATCACGAAGTCCGCCAGTTGCGGGACGAAGTCCTCAAGCAGTCGCAATTCCGGTACTTCGACCGTCTCGACGAGAACTTCCAACGTGCGAGTAGCTCGTCGACTCTCCAGCCGCCGCCCACGGGCGACCGTTCTCAAACTGGCAAGGAGAACGATCCGGCGAGATCGCGTTCCGGATCGAGCGACACGCCTGCCGGCGGTCCACAGGCGAACTCGAATCGAACAAAACCTGGCAGCGGGGAGAGCACCAACAAAAATGGGTCCACGGCAGAGGCCCCGGGCGATGGAATCCGGCGGCCCAGTCGTCAGCGTCCTGGAGACGAAAACCGGAAACGGGAGAACGCGGATACCGAAGAACTGGATTCCCTGCTGGGGTCGGCGGGTTCCGCGGCCGGCGAGTTGATTGGCTTCGTCGCACAACTCTTCTTCTGGCTGGTCATCGTCGCGGTGTGCGCGTTGATCCTCGGGCTGGTCGTCATGGGACTCTTGAACTGGCGGCGACAACCTCGCCTGCAAGCCGTGTTGAGTAACGGCGGCACGATCGAGATGGCCGACGATCGCGCGCCGGGAGACGTCGCCGCCGATATCTATCTCGCCGAAGCGATGCGATTGGCCGGGCAGGGGAAGTTCGCGGAAGCACTGGCTCGCCTGGTGTGGGGAGGGATGAGTTCGATCGAACGCGCGGGCTGGATTCGCTATCGGCGTGGGCTGACGATGCGTGACTACCTGAGGTCCACGCGCTCGCATCCGCGCGAACAGACTGCCTTTCGTTCCCTGTTGGCGGGATATGAACCCGTGGGCTTCGGCAGGCGTCCCGCGACCAGCGAGGGTTTTGAACAGGCGCTCCAGTCGTACCGCCAGGGATTCGTTTCATCATCCACCGACGTGGAGGTCGCGCAATGACCTCCCACTCAGCGGCAATCGCAAGTTCGCGATACATCACTCTAATCTGGCCCGTCCTGATCGTGGCGGTGATTGTCGGTCAGTTCTGGTATCCCGATATTCCTCCGGGAACCTCGCACGATTCCTACAGCGTGACGGCCGAGGGTCAACGGGCGCTCCATGAAATGCTCGTCCTCTCGCCCAACTGCTATGCCGTCTCGCGCAATTCGTACGCGCTCGACCAGATTCAGAACTGGCTGGCTTCCGACGAAATGCTGTGCATTCTCGGCCCCGAGCGTTCTCCCACTCCCAGCGAATGGCGAGCCCTGTCGGACTGGGTGCGAGCGGGCGGGCGGCTCGTCTACGCCTTTCGTGGCAGTGAACCGCTCGAAGTGCCGGGTCTGGGTGTGAAGTATCAACCCTTTTCGTCGCCCGGCGATGACACGCTATTGCCCGAAACTTCGCTGGTGGCTTCGCGAGAAATTGCCTGGTGGACTGACGGCGCGCTAGAAACAACCGTCGATGACATTCTGGTGGAATACAACGGCACCCCACAGGCCGCGCGCCTGCGATTGGGGAACGGGGCGATTGTCTTCGTGGCCAGCAGTTTGCCATTCTCGAATCAATTGCAGACGTTCGGCGACAACAGCCTCCTGGCCTGGCGGTTGCTCGAAGCCGTTGGCCCCCTCGATTGGGTCACGATCGATGAGTCGCTGAATGCTTCGGGCACCCCACGAGCGGTCGGGCTGTTGCTCGACCCGCTGGTGCGGCCGCTCACGCTGCAACTCCTGGTGGCAGCCTTGCTGTATGCCTGGTGGAACAGCCGCCGGTTCGGTCCGTACGATGATCGCCTCTTGGTGCGTCGGCAGAACCTGATCGAGCATACCGATGCCATCGGCGCCTGGTATTGGCGCGGCCGCAACAGCATCGAGGTGCTCCGCGCGTTCGTGGCAGCCACCCCGCTCCCCACCCGGCGAAAGGACGGCTCCCCCCTTCACCCCGAGCAGGCACTGATGCGGCACGCTGAAGATGTTTCAGGGAGCGATCCGAAGCTGGCGGATGCCCTGCGACGGGTGGCCAGCGACCTGAACGTCGCGAAACTGTCCCGCCGGATAATCGCCGCGCATCTGAAAACGGTCATCCAGTTGCGGCAGCGACTTCCCGCCCGGATCCCATGATTCACGCGACGGGTTGGGCCGGGGATCTGGTCAATTTCCCGAGATCGACGAAGAATTCCGGGTAGGTCTTCGACGTGCAGCCAGGATCGCGAATGACCACGCCCGGCTGTCGCAGCCCGATGAGGGCCAGACTCATCGCCATGCGGTGATCGTCGTAGGTGTCGATCTCGGCGGGACGCATTGGTCCGGGATGAATCGTCATTCCGTCCGCGAACTCAACGACATCCAGGCCCAGCTTCCGCAGTTCGGTCGTGACCGCCGTAATCCGGTCGGTTTCCTTATGTCGCACGTGGGCGATGTTGCGGATCGTCGTCGGACCATTCGCGAACGGCGCGACCGCGGCCAACGTCTGGGCCGTATCGCTGATCGCATTCATATCGATGTCGATTCCTGTAAGTGGTCGACCTTCGACGGTGACGGAGTTCTGTTCCCAATGCACGACGCAGCCCATCTGCTGCAAGGCATCGACAAACCGGACATCGCCTTGCAGTGCATACTCATTGAGCCCGTCGACGGTTACTTTGCCGCCGGTGATGGCAGCCACGGCGAAAAAGTAACTGGCGGCCGAGGCATCGGGCTCGATGTCGTAATTGGCGGCGCGATACTGCTGCCGCGGAATGCGGAAGATGCCCGGCACCGGCGTTTCGACGGTCACGCCAAACCGCGCCATGACTCCCAGCGTCATGTCGATATACGGTTCCGAGACAAGCGGCCCGGCGAGATGAACGGTGACGTCCCGCGTCGCACAGGGCGCGGCCATCAGGAGCGCGCTTAAGTACTGACTCGAGAGCGAAGTATTAACGGTCGTTTCGCCACCCGGCAGGCCAGCGGCTTCAACAACCACGGGCGGGCAATCGCCTCCCGACTCGGGGCGGCAGTTTGCCCCCAATTCGTTCAAGGCCGCCAGCAGGTCGCCGATCGGACGCTGGCGCATCCGCGCGTTGCCATCCAGTCGGTAACGACCACGCCCCAGCGTACACATGGCCGTCAGAAAGCGAATGCTCGTGCCGCTGTTCTCCAGCCACAAGTCGGCTGCCTCAACGGGCGGCGTTCCCCCGCACCCGACAATCTCAATAGTCCTGGCCGCAACATCCGCCGTGACTGTCAGACCCAGACGCTTGAGACTTTCCAGCATCACCTGCGTGTCTCGGCTGTCGAGAACCCCCGTCAGCCGAGACGTACCGGTCGCCAATGCCGCAGTAATCAAAGCGCGGTTGGTCAGGCTTTTCGACCCCGGCGGACGAACGGTGCCGACGACGCTGCCAGTCAGGGGGATCATCTCAAGCGCGGTCACGGAACGGCTTCCCAGGCCGCTTCGGGTGTCAGGCGGCCAGAATCGCGATCATGTTGGGGAAATCTCCCAATTTTTCATGCGGGAGAATAGTTAAACCCCTGCACAATCGCCAGTTTCCTGCCTGAACATTCTGGTAATCTGCACACCAACCGTCGCCGTGACCGGCTCCGATCAGGCCGCGTTAAGTTCCAGCATCCGTTCGGATTGCGCGTCGCCCAGGTCTTCGCTGGGGTCGACCAGACCATCAATGGGCTTGGCGTTCGGGAACATCGCTTCCATAAAGCCTCGCAGATGTTCCGATCGAGTCGCATGCTGGAGCTTCCGCATCGCCTTCGACTCGATTTGCCGAATTCGCTCGCGGGTCACCTTGAAGATGCGGCCGGTCTCTTCCAGCGTGTAGCTGTATCCGTCGCCCAGGCCATATCGCAGACGGATGATTTCCCGTTCGCGGTAGGTGAGGCTCCGGAGCACCTGTTCGATCCCCGCCTTGAGCATTTCGTACATGGCACCGTCATCGGGGGCGGCTTCGTGGCTGTCTTCCAGGAAGTCGCCAAAGCTGCTGTCTTCGCTCTCGCCCACCGGCGTATCCAGGCTGACCGGGTGCCGCCACGTCTTCATGATCCGTTCGGTTTCTTCGACCGTCATGCCGACAATCCCGGCCAGTTCTTCCAGGCTCGGTTCGCGGCCGGTCTCCTGGCGAATCTGCTCGCTCTTGGCCTTCAGTTGCGAGATGCTCTGGAACATGTGGACGGGAATTCGAATCGTCCGGGCATGGTCCGCCACGGCACGGGTGATCGCCTGGCGAATCCACCACGTCGCATAGGTCGAGAACTTATAGCCGCGACGGAACTCGTACTTCTCAACGCCGCGCATCAGGCCGGCGTTGCCTTCCTGAATCAGGTCCAGGAAGCTGAGGCCGCGGTTGCGATACTTCTTGGCGATCGAAACGACCAGCCGCAGGTTACCGCCCGACAACTGCTGCTTCGCCTCGGTCCACTGATCGAACTTGCGGCGGATCCGAGCGACTCGGTTCAGGAAGTCTTCCGGAAGCTCCAGAACTTCCGCCGCGATGGCGTCGATGTCCAGAAGTGCGTGCTCCGCCGCGTCAGCCTGCCCATAGGGGGATTGCGGACGAACGGCCACCTTGCGCAGCTCTTCGATTCGCCGCGCGAGTTGTTCCATCCGCTTCATGATTGGCTGCACGCGCTGGGTACGGACGCTCAATTCCTCCACCAGCGTGGCCATCTTGCGACGTCGCGTCAGCATCCGCTTGCGGATGGCATCGACTTCAGGATCGTTCTCCAGTTTCGCCTGCCAAAGCTGCTGAAAATCGCGGCGATTGTCTTCGAGCAACCGACGGATGGTCGGCAGATTGACGGGCATGCGAGCCAGAATCTGCTCTTTGCGGACGTTCTCGGTCTCGGAGGTTCGCAGCGTCCGCTCGAAGGGAAGTTCGCCGGCTCGCACCTTCTCGATCGTTTCGACCGCGATGCGAATGGCGTAGTCCGATTCCATGAGAATCCGGCGAAACCACTTGCGGGACATTTCGATCTGTTTCGCCAGGAAGATTTCCCGCTCCCGCGAGAGGAGCGGAATGTTGCCCATCTGGCTCAGGTACATGCGAATCGGATCGCGGGACGCTGCCGACGACATCGGTTCCATGGCAACGCCGTTTTCTTCGCTCGTCGGTTCATCGACGGCAAGCGGGTCATTGACCATCTCCAGACCGAGGTCTTCCAGCAGCGGAATCAATTCGTCCACCATTCGCGAATCGCCACCCTCGTCCGGAAGATACGCGTCCAGCATCTGAAACGTGGCAAAGCCGCGTTCCCGGGCGCCGCGCAGCAGGGTCTGCAATTCGACGGGATAGAAGTCCATGATTCGCCTTCCGTGGCTATTAAGGAAAGGCCGTTTCACCACATCCATGTGGCAAGACACAACGGCCGCATCGGTTGAAAGCCTGCAAACCGGCGACGCCGATCACGACGTCGGTCCCGGAACAATTTCAGACCGGAAATGGTTCGTTCAAGCGAGGAGATTCCGTGCCGGGAGCGAACTCCCAATCTCCAACAGAGAACCAGCGAGGAGGAGAGAAGTGGGCGGTCCAACCACCCGAATGTTGCGCTCGCATGATGGAATCAGCGGTCCTTCGCCGAATAAGGGAATAGCTCGCCAGCCATTCCTGTTGTGTGCCCGGCAATCCTTTGCCAGACGAGAGGATCGACACGAAATCGACCCCCACGCGGGGCGACATCCTACCGTTGGTCGATGACCGGCGCTCCACGAACTTTGTCCGCGGAGAAATTTTTTTGGAAAAAAACTGAAGAGCGTCGCCACCGGATGGATTTACGGCGCCTCGGCAATGGCAGCGAGCATCGCGTCCCAAGTGCTCTCGGAGGCCGTGGCGGCAACGGGCAACCCCACCTCCTGAGCGGCTTCCGCGGTGAGCGGGCTGATCGCAGCCAGGCGAATCGTCGTCCCAATCTTTTCGAGGGACTCGCGGGGTAGCAGTCGAGTCAGGTTCCTGGCAATGGAGGGGCTCGACATGGCGATCCAGTCGATGTTCCCCTCCACGAGCCGCTGCTGAGTCTGTGAAGGAAGCGACGCAAGATCCTGGTTTCGGTAAACAACCACTTCGTCGACCGTCGCGCCGCGCTCGGCAAGGATCTTCGGCAGCACGTCGCGACCGCGATTCGCCTTCGGCCAGACCACACGCTTGCCCTCGACAAACAGACTGATCGCCGCCGCGAGGGCTTCCCCGTTCGCATCCGCTGGAATCAGATCCGCCTTGAGTCCAAATCGTTCCAGCGATCGCGCGGTCTGTTCACCAATCGCGGCCAGTCTCATTCCGCCGAAGCATCGCGCATCGCGACCTTGTTCCCAGACCCGCCCCAGGAATCCCTCGACTCCGTTCTGCGATGTGAAGATGACCCAGTCATAGTCAGTCAACCGGTCGATCGCGGAATCGACCGGTTCCCAATCATCCGGCGGGCCGATTTCGATCATCGGCATGGGGATCGCCTCGCCCCCCAGGCGAACAATCTGCTCGGCAATGGGAAGGAACTGGTGGCTGGGCCGAGTCACGCCTATGCGTTTCCCAAACAGGGGGAGCTGCTCGAACCAGTTGATGGCCTCGCGAACGGTGACGCATTCGCCAATCACCACCAGCGACGGAGCCGGCAGCCTCGCTCGCGAAACGGCATTCGGCAGCTCTTCGAGCTTCGCGGTCACGACCTGCTGAGCTGGCGTCGTCGCCCGAGAGACCACCGCGGCCGGAGTGTCGCGCGACCGGCCTTCGCGAATGAGGGCGGTGACGATTTCCTCGAGATGCCCGAGCCCCATGTAGAAGACAAGGGTTCCCGGAAACCGCGCCAGCGCCTTGTAGTCGAGCGAGAGCCGCGATTTGCCGGGCGACTCATGCCCCGTCACAAAAGCGACAGCCGACGCAAAGTCCCGGTGCGTGAGAGAAATCCCCGCGTAGACGGCGGCTCCCGTCGCCGCGGTGATTCCGGGGACGACTTCAAACGGAATTCCCTCGGCGGCCAACGCGGCGGCTTCCTCGGTCCCTCGCCCAAAGATGAACGGGTCGCCCCCCTTCAGGCGAACAACCGTCAGCCCCTGCTTGGCGGCGGCAATCAGGCGGGCGTTAATCTCGTCCTGCGGCAGGTGTTTTCCGGTATCACTCTGCACCCGACAGGTCCGTTCGGTGCGCGAATGGACATGCAGCAGAAGTTGCGGATTGACCAGACCGTCATAAAGCACCAGATCGGCGAGTTGGAGAAGTTCGCGGCCCCGCACCGTAATCAGCCCGGGATCGCCCGGGCCGGCGCCCACGAGATAGACCTTCCCAAGGCGACCGGCCGCCGGTTTGTGTCCATCATCCGTCATTCCGTGCGAACTCCCCCTCGTTTTCCGCCAACCGGCCGGCAGTCTCGTCTGTGTCGCGGCCGATCAGGCGTTCGAATCCGCACACGGGCTCCAGCCAGCTTTGGGGTACATGTTGAGGAGCGGCGGCGCCTTACGCTGCAGTCGGGAAACCCGTTCTCGAAGCGCTGCAACTGCCTCACGTCCATCGCCGATGGTGATGGAAAACTCGGTCCGATAGGTGCCGCCAGGCGGGATGGACGGGAGACGTCCATGAGCCCGTTCATAAGGCCGCAGGTTCGGATAGTTCGTGCCGGGTTCCAACCCAGTCACATAGCCGTCCGCTTCGGCGGTGGTGTTCTTCCAAACCGTGAAGCAGGGCATCGTCCGCGCCTGGTAATTCAGGCAAAATGCCGCTGCTTCGCTGGAGTTGGTCAACAGGGCTGTCGTCCACCCTGTGTCGTCCGGGTGCAGTTCCGCGAAGTAAGCCTGTTCCTGGTAGCCGGGTTCGGGGCCACGGTAGGTGAAGACCTCGTCCATTCCCTCGGCGGCTCGGGGATCGCGTGGTGCCAGTTCGCGAATCGGGGCCTCCCACTTCGCCCCCGCTTCCAGAAACGGTCGACCAACGTTGATGTGGTACAGCAGCGAGAGCGGCACGGGCTGTCCGCCGAGATTCGTCACTTCATCAACCAGATGAATGGTCGGTTCGCCACTTTCCAGACGCGTCGTCGACTTCAGCCGCCATCGTGGTCCGAACATCGAGGCTTCATCGACTTCACCCGAGAGTTCCAAAGCACCGCCGGGCGACGGGTCGACCGTCAGCGAGAGTTTGTGGGCGGGCAGATTGGCGATGCGGCCGTGCAGCGTCAGCGTATCGCCCCCGTCCTGACCGGGCGGACCATTGAATGCCAGCCCGCAACGACAGAGCAGTTCCTGAAAACCGTGCAGCCAGCCGAGTCCGCCCCGATCCTGAAGATTGACATACGCGGGGTGGACCGGATTCGCCACCGGAGAGTGCCAGCCAAGTTCCAGAGAGCCGCAGCGGCCATTCCAGAGACCCATGCCGCGGGTCGGAAGAATGCGGATCTCCAAGAGTTCGTTGGCCAGTTCAACGACCTGCACCCCCTCCGAAACTCCGCCTCGAAGTGTCCACCAGCGGGCCTTCCAAACCGGCTGGCCGCTTGACTTCGAAAGGGTTGGCGAAACCATTTCTCCAGGGCAAAACTCAACGTGGCTCGCCGTATCGAGCAGGATGCGCGGAGTGTTTGCCATTTCATTGCACCTTCACGGAGCGGTCGAATCGAGGTTGGTTGACGCGTTGGAATGGGGCGGCACCAGGATCACCGGGAGTCCCAACCGCCACCCGGACGGCGGCCCCCTCGCGGGGGCAAAGTTCTTCGGGCAGACGGAGTTCGGGTGACAGGGCTCGCTTAACCAGTTACAACAGCGTCGCGACGACAGGCAGTGACTGCCCGGACCAGTGAGTGTAGCGAAATCGTCGGGGTGTGCCACACGGGGCGCCTGGGAACCCGATCTCGCAAGGACGAAACGGGTGGCTGGTCGTCCAGCCGCGAAGCGTAAAGGAATTGCGTCGATCATGACTCTTGTCGAGCCGGATTCCGCCGATCGCCCGTATTCCGTCTCCTGGTACGAGCGTCTCAAGTCTCAACTTGGCGAAGTCGGCTGCCGGAACCTTGGCATCTACGCGATTCCCGAGCAGTCGGTTCTGTCGGTGGTCATCCCGGTCTATAACGAACGGGAGACCATTCGGACGATCCTTGCCAAGGTCAAAAGCGTCCCGATTCGTAAAGAGATTGTTCTCGTCGACGACTTCAGCCGCGACGGAACCACGGACATTCTTAAACAGATTGCCAGCGAAGAAGCCGCGAATCCCGACCCCTGGAACCGCGTCCTCGTCGTCCATCACGAAGTCAACAAGGGGAAGGGTGCCGCCTGCAAGACCGGGTTTTCCAAGACCAGCGGCGACTACGTGCTGATTCAGGATGCCGACCTGGAATACGACCCGTCCGACTACCCTCGACTGTTGCGCCCCCTGGTCGAGGGCCGGGCCGATGTCGTCTTCGGCAGCCGCTTCCTCGGGGATCAGGAACACCGGGTGTTGTATTACTGGCACTACCTCGGAAACACCGTACTGACAACACTGTCCAACTGCTTCACGAACCTGAACCTCACTGACATGGAGACTTGTTACAAGGTCTTCTCCCGCGAGGCGATTAACTCCATCTGGCCGACCCTCAAGCAGAATCGCTTCGGGATCGAGCCGGAATTGACCGCCAAAGTCGCCCGGCGGCGGTATCGAATTTATGAATTGTCCGTCAGCTACGACGGCCGCACTTACGACCAGGGAAAGAAAATTGGCTGGAAGGATGGCGTCCAGGCCCTGTGGTGCATTGTCCGCTACTGGTGGGCCGATTAAGCGCCTTCGCTCCTTGTCGATTCGTCTCGAAGTGTTCGCATCGATTTCGCCAAGACTTTAACTGACTGCCCGAAAATGTCCGATGCTCCCGAGCCCAAACGCCCGGAAAACGCCAAGCCGCCACGCCGCAAGGGGGACTCCGAAGAGCCGCCGCGGCCGATGTTTTCGGCGAGTTGGCTGACGATTCTCCTGTTGTTCATCCTGGCGACGCTGTGGTTCTGGCGGCAGTCCCCGGGCAGCGTTGGGTCGACCGTCGACTACATGTTTTTCTGGAAGCAGGTCGAAGCCGGCAACGTCGAACGAGCGACGTTCCATGGCGACCGCATCACCGGCAAGTGGAAGCAGATTCCCCCGAACCCCAACAAGCAGGGGGGGAAACTCGGCGAACAATTCAACACCACGTTGCCCCCCGTCGAAGACCGGGATCTGCTCCCGCTCCTGCGTCAACACGGCGTGCAGATCGCCTCGGAGTCGAGCGAGCTTGGCTTCGGGGCCATGTTGCTGCTGTGGATGATCGGACCGCTGCTCATCATCGGTTTTCTCTGGCTGATGATGCGCCGCAGCGGCGATCCGATGGGGACCGGGATGATCAGCAACTTCATCCGCAGCCCCGCCAAACGGTTTCGTCCTTCCGAACAGCAGACCACGTTCGACGACGTCGCCTCGATGGAGCAGGCGAAGGCCGAACTGCAGGAAATCGTCGAGTTCCTCAAGAACCCGGCGAAGTTCCAGCGGCTGGGGGCTCAGATCCCCAAGGGGGTGCTGCTGATGGGCCCTCCCGGAACCGGTAAGACCCTGCTGGCCCGCGCCACGGCGGGTGAAGCCGGCGTGCCCTTCTTCTCGATTAACGGTTCCGAGTTCATCCAGATGTTCGTGGGCGTCGGCGCCAGTCGCGTCCGCGACATGTTCCGCACCGCCAAGGAGAGTTCCCCCTGCATTCTGTTCATCGACGAAATCGATGCCGTTGGCCGGGTTCGCGGAGCCGGTCTCGGCGGCGGACACGATGAACGCGAGCAGACGCTCAACCAGATTCTCAGCGAGATGGACGGTTTTCAGCAGACCGAAGCCGTCATCGTGCTGGCGGCGACGAACCGCCCCGACGTGCTCGACCCCGCCCTTTTGCGTCCCGGTCGATTCGATCGCCACATCACGGTCGACCGCCCAAGCCGTACCGGCCGCGTGGCGATTCTCAAGGTTCACTCGCGTAAAGTTCCGTTGGCCGATGATGTCGATCTCGAACGGATCGCAGCGGGAACGATTGGCTTCTCGGGGGCGGAACTCAAAAATCTGGTGAACGAGGCGGCCCTGAATGCCGCGCGGGATGGTCGCGACCGCGTGACCGCCGTGGACTTCGAAATCGCCCGCGACCGCGTGCTGATGGGGCCCCGGCGCGAGGAAGTCCTGAGTCAGCGGGAACGCCTCATGACCGCCTATCACGAAGCCGGTCACGCCCTTCTGGCCTGGTACCAGCCTGATGTCGATCCCGTTCACAAGGTCACGGTCATCCCGCGGGGCCGCGCGCTCGGGGTCACTCAGCTCCTGCCGAACGAGGAACGCTACAACGTGGGCGAGCACCGGCTGCACTCGCAACTCGCCTTCATGCTGGGGGGACGCGCGGCCGAGAAGATCGTCTTCGACGAGTATTCCGCCGGCGCTGAAGACGACCTCCGCCGGGCGACCGATATTGCCCGTCGGATGGTTTCCCGTTGGGGCATGAGCGAAAAAATTGGGCCGGTTGCCTTCCGCGATTCCGACGAACATCCGTTCCTCGGCAAGGAAATCGTCGAGCAAAGAACCCACTCCGAGGTGACCGCCCGCGTGATCGACGAAGAGGTTCAGACGTTTCTGAACGCCGCCGACGAGCGGGCCAAGTCGATGCTCCGCCAGTACCGCAAACAACTCGACGACCTGACGAACGCGCTCGCCGAGAAAGAGTCGCTGACCCAGGAAGAAATGATCGAGGTCATCGGTCCCTACATTCCCCGCTCGGATGCCGTTCCGGAAAGCCACATCGACACTCCCGGGGACGGGACGGTTGCCGGCTGACCGGCTGCGGCGGGGCGTTTTCGTCCCCCGTTCCAAGGGAGGGCGGGATCGACCCATTTCGGCGTGCGGATTGACGTTGCGACAAGTCGATGCATATCATCCACGGCTTCCAGCGGCCGTCGGCGTACGTCGTGGCGGCTCGATTCGCCTTATTGGGGGTTTCTTCTGGAGGAACGCCCCCCGCGGATGATCGGAAACAGTGACGGAGAGCATCCCCCAGTCTTTCGAGGAGCTTGGCCTCAGCGCTGAGTCGCTGGCCGCATTGCGGCAACTGGGCTTCGCCAAGCCCAGCCCCATCCAGGCTCGCTTCATTCCCATCGCCATTACCGGCCGCGACTGTATCGGCCAGGCCCAGACCGGAACCGGCAAGACCGCCGCGTTCGTGTTGCCCCTTCTCGAACGGCTCGATCTGGACGATCGGCGAACCCAGGCCCTCGTCCTCACGCCCACCCGCGAATTGAGCCAGCAAGTCGCTGACGAAGCTCATCGGTTGTCGTCGGAACATGAATTAACGACCGCCTGCTGCGTCGGTGGACGCCCGATCCGCCAACAGATCGATCAGCTCAAAAGCGGTGCGCAGGTCGTCATCGGAACGCCCGGCCGCGTCATCGACCTGCTCGCTCGCCGGGTTCTCTCCGTCGAGAACCTGAAGTGCGTGATTCTCGACGAAGCCGACCGGATGCTCGACATCGGCTTTCGACCCGACATCGAACGGATCCTCAAGCAATGTCCGAAAGAGCGTCAGACGTTGCTGTTGTCCGCAACGCTTCCGCCGCCCGTCGAACGTCTCGCCCAGCGGTACATGATCGATCCCGAGCGCGTCGACTTGTCGGTTAAAACCGTCGCGGGAGACACGATCGACCAGTACGTTATCCCTGTCGATCCCGATCGGAAATTCCGCACGCTGGTGCAGCTTCTCAAGCAGGAACGTCCGCAGCAGGCGATCGTCTTCACCCGCACGAAGCGCGGGGCGGAAAACGTGCTGAAGAAATTCCGTGGCAAGCTCCCCGGCGCGGCCTTCATCCATGGCGACCTGGCCCAGTCGGCGCGCGATCGAATCATGTTGAGGTTTCGCGAGCGAAAAATCCGTCTGCTGATCGCGACCGATGTCGTCGGCCGCGGGATCGATGTCAGCACCATCTCGCACATCATCAACTACGATGTCCCCGAGGACTGCGACGACTACGTCCACCGTGTTGGCCGGACGGGGCGGCTCTCCTCGACCGAATCGCGCGGAACGGCTTTTACGCTTGTCTGCCGCGACGAGGGCGGTCAGCTCACGAACATCGAAAAACGCATCAACCGCATGCTCGAGTCGTACCCCATCGAGGGATTCGAAACACAGCGCCCCGTCGCCCGCCGACTCACCGTCGACGAACTCGAGTCCGCCGAGCCAGCGGCTCCCGACGAGGAAGAAGAAGAGTTCGGGTTTATGTTGACCTGATGGCGGCGGCAACCGCTTCCGCCAGGTCGTCCACATCGCTATCCGACAAGTGCAGGCTCAGCGAGATCCGCAGTCGCGACGTTCCCCGGGGCACCGTCGGCGGGCGGATCGCCCCGACGAGCCAGCCCGCTTCGTCGAGCCTCCCTGCCGCTGCCAGCGTCCGATCGGGATCGCCGAGAACAATCGGCACGATTGGACCTGTAGAGCCGACGGCCGGACTGACCCCCGACTCTTCGAGGCGATCACGAAATCGCCGGGAGAGTGTTTGGAGCTTCGATGGCAGAGACGGGTCATCTCGCAGCAGTCGCAATGAAGCCAGCGCGGCCGCGCAATTCGCGGCCGGTAAGGCCGTCGAGTACATCTGTGTCCGCGCGTGGTTCCGCAAAAACTCGATGAGCGGCCGTTCGCCAGCCACAAACCCGCCGAGAGACCCCAAAGCCTTGCTCAGAGTTCCAATCCGCACGGGAACGCGGTGATCCACCTGAAAGTGTTCGCACGCCCCTCGTCCGGTGGCTCCGAAGACACCCGTTCCATGGGCTTCGTCGACAATCAGTGTCGCATCGAAGCGCTCAGCGAGTTTGCAAAGCTCTGGTAAGGGAGCCAGGTCGCCGTCCATGCTGAAGACGGCATCGGTCGCGATGTACCGCCGTCCCTTGCTCGCTTCCCGCGAAAGACTCTTTTCCAGGCGATCGAGCTGATCGTGACGAAAGACCTTGAGAGTCGCACCGGAGTGGCGGCATCCATCGACAAGACTGGCGTGATTCAACCGGTCGCAGTAGACGACGTCGCCGGACCGGCAAAGCGCGACCAGTGTTCCCACGTTGGCCGCGAACCCCGTGGGAAAGAGCAGGGCGGCATTGGTCTCTTCGAAGGCCGCGAGTTCCGTTTCCAGTTCCGCATGCACGGGGCCAAATCCAGAGACGAGGGGACTGGCACGCGCCCCGACGCCCCATTGCTCGATCGCGTCGATCGCCGCTTTTCGGACATCCGCATGACAGGAGAGCGCGAGATAGTCATTCGAGGAGGCGTCACGCAGGCGCCGTCCGTCGATCTCAACCAAGGCGCCGGACGTCTGAGTCACGCATTTCGCGCGGCGCAGCAGGTTCTGGCCTTGCAGCCGGGTCAACTCGTCCGTGAGCCACTCTAGTGACATGAGTCATGACCACGAGCGTATGGCGCAACAAGCGTCCATTGAACAGACAGAAACCGCCTACACGAGCGAAATCGTGTGCTGGCTCAGTCGTTCGTAGCCCGTTTCGGTAATCAGGTAGTTGTGCTCGATGCGAATACCGCCAATTCCTTCGATATAGAGTCCCGGTTCAAGGGTGATGACATCGCCCGCCAGCAGCGTGTCTTCGCTTTCCGGGACCAGAATGGGGGCTTCGGGATGCGCCAGGCCGATTCCATGCCCGGCATGATGCGCGAACTTGTCGGCCACGTTCGCTTCGCGAAGCGGGCGTTCGACGGCATCGAACACGGCTTTTGCAGGGACGCCCGCTTTGAGCGTCTTTTCACCTTCTTGTTGAGCCGCCATCACCAGGTCGAACAATCGCTGCTGGCCAGCCGTGGGAGTTCCCACGGCATATCCATTGGTGAAGTCGCTGCGGTAGCCTTCCAGCACCACCGAGTAATCAAGAACGAAGATGTCTCCCTCCGCGAGCTTATTTTGCGTGGGGAGCCCCCCCGCCTTGGGTTGCGACGCATTGAGCGCGCGGAAGTCGCCGTAGACCAGCCCCGGTCGTCCGGCGGCCGCGAGTGCCGCCTTCTGCACTTCCAGGAAGACTTCCATCTCGGTCACGCCGGGGGCGATCACTTCCTTGGCGCGCGCATGGCCCGCCGCGCAAGCCGCCATGCATTCCTTGAGCAACGCAATCTCGTCGGCCTCTTTGGTACGGCGTAGCGACCGGACCAGCGTCCCCAGGTCGACCGGCGCTTTACCGACAAGATCGTTGGCTTCCTTCCGAACAGAGTGTCGTTCGTGATCGAGCCCCAGCAGCTCGAAGGCTCCCACAGGCAGCCACTCGGCTTCGACCGCGCCGTTGCGACCATAGAGCCGGTCGGCCACTTTCTCGGCCGCCTGCATCAGCGCGTGATCGCGATTGATGACCGAGTGACGATGGTCGTACCACTTCACCATCACTTCGTCGTCGACGTAGGGCTCCCCCGAGCGCGATCGCAGCGTGAAGTTATCCCCGAGCAGCGTCGCCTTACCGCTCCGTTCCAGCAGTAGCCATCCGCGTTCGCCGCCAGAGAAACTGAGCGGATTCACCAGGAAATTGGTGAAATAGTGGACATGCCGGGGATCGGCGATCAGAACCCATTCCAATGCCGCCGGTAATGCCCGCCACAGACGCTCGCGCCGTTTCTGACATCCGTCTTTGGACAACATGGCTCGTTCTTTCATCGATCGAAGTCAGCGAACAGTTGGGTGCCACTGGCTCCGCCAGTGCCTCTTTTTGCGGAAAGACACCGTTAGCCACACTGGCAACGCCAATGGCACCCGTTTGTTTGAGCCGTGACAAACCGCTAGTGCAGTCCCTTTTCGGCCAGGTAGCGTTCGGCATCCAGGGCCGCCATGCAGCCGGTTCCAGCCGACGTAATCGCCTGACGATAGTAGCTGTCCGCCACGTCGCCCGCCGCGTAGACCCCTTCCACGCTCGTGAAGGTCCGGAACAGTTGCTTGTAAACCAGGTACCCCTTGTCGTCGGTTTCGACCTGGCCTTTGAGGAAGTTCGTATTTGGCGTGTGGCCGATGGCGCAGAACATCCCGCTGGCGGGCAGTTCACTTGTCGCGCCCGTCTTCACGTCTTTAAGGCGGACCCCGGAGACCCCCGCCTTGTCATCGCCGAGCACTTCTTCGACGACGGTATTCCAGTGGACTTCGATCTTCGGGTTTTCGATGACTCGCGCCGCCATGATCTTGCTGGCACGAAACTCGTCGCGCCGGTGAATAATATGCACCTTCGACGCGAACTTCGTGAGGTACGACGCTTCTTCCATCGCGGTGTCGCCGCCGCCAATCACCACCAGCGGCTTGTTGCGAAACCGCGGTAGCGCGCCATCACAGACCGCACAGGCCGAAACACCGCGATTCTTGTACTTCTCTTCCGATTCCAGGCCGAGGTAGTTCGCTCGCGCGCCCGTCGCAATAATCAGCGTGTGCGTTTCGTGCGTCTCGCCTTCGCTGGTCTTGATGACAAACGGCCGCTTCGAGAGATCGACATCGACCACGTCATCCGTGACGATGCGCGTACCGAAGTTGAGCGCCTGCTGCCGCATCAGTTCCATCATTTCCGGGCCGCTCACTCCGTGGCCGCCGTGCGGATTCATGAACTGTCGGCGTTCGGCCGGAATCGCGGAATCGAGGAACTGCTCCAGGTTCCCGGCCGGAAACCCAGCGTAGTTTTCCACTTCCGTCGTCAGAGCCAACTGGCCCAGCGGCAGTGTCCCCTGCAATCGGTTTTCTTCGGTGACGGCTCCTTCAAACACCAGCGGATTCAATTGCGCCCGCGAGGCATAAATTGCGGCCGACCAGCCCGCCGGCCCAGAACCGATGATGACAACCTGCTCCGTCACGCTGAATCTCCCGATCGCGCATCACGTTGTGCTTACGTCCCTCCCGACAACTCTTTGGTGAGTGTGGCGCCAGCAGCCGGGAGAGAATCCACGCCATTTCGGCGGACAAATTCTGGTCATCACGATACCGGCGGCCGGGCGAAACTGCCAATGGACGGCGCGACAGCCAGCGGTCTCATGAGAACAGCGACTTCTGGCCAGCGACGTGTCCGTACGTGCGGAGGTAACGGTCCAGTTTCAGCTTGCGCCGGGTGTTGTCCGACGTCATGTAGCGAATCTTCCCATAGATGGGCCGTTCAGGCCCCCAGGCCCGGTCGTAGCGGCCAAAGACCCAGAAGATGCCCGAGTACGAATTCGGATTGCGGCCATCGATGGCGTACCGGTTATTGAGCTCGATCAGGTGCTGGATGGCTTCGCGCGGCGACGGCGACCACTCAAGAACTTTTTTCCCCCACAACATCCGCAGGTAGTTGTGCATGCGGCCTTCCCGCACCAATTGTCGCTGGGCAGCATTCCACAACTCATCATGCGTCGACGCGCTGTCGAGCGCGTCGAACTCATACAGCACCGGCCGGCGATCACCCGCATGTTCCTCCAGGGTTTCGCGAGCCCAGTGGGGTAAAGACTCGTACTGATCGTAGTCGTCGTGTCGCGAACAGAAGTTAAACCCCAACTCCCGCCACGTGATGAGCTCATCCAGAAACGACTCCACGGTGGGCGACAGGTTCCACCAGCCTTCGCGTTTTCCGCCGGCCTTCGGGCAAACCTGTTCGACCGACCAGTCTTCCGTCGCGACGACTTCCGAAAAGATTTGATGGACGCCGACATGCCCGAAATGTAGATACGGCGACAGACCGCTCGCCGCTTCGTCATCTGGGTCGTTGCGATGTTCGCCATAGCGAGGCAGCCGGTGCTCCACAAATCGCTTCAGCGTCGCCAGACCGGCTACGGAACCTCCCGTTTGCAGTCCCGGCGGGACACCATGATCGATGGGCATCTTCGCAACAACATCGGCAGGTTTGTCGAACGCGGCCCCCGAAACGATCCCCGGTGTTGTCAGGACTTTCGTCAATAACTCGGGCGGGCAGGGGAGGCGACCGCTGCGGGAGAGCGGGTTCTTTTCAGGGAATTCGCCTAGATGAGGCCGTAGCGTCTTTTGCAGGAAATTGCGGAACGAATAGGCCGTCGTAAAGGTTTGCTCGGCCGCCCGCATGGGAAGCAGACCATTCGTGTCGACCGCTTCGCACAGCACGGGTGATCGCCGTGCTCCGGCTTCGATCACTTTCGGCACGATGTAGCACGGAAAGTCATCCGTCACGACAACGGCAGAGCGGCTCAGCAATTCGTCCAGCAATGGAGCAGCAGCCTGCGGCTTGGGCTCGGCATACGGAACGTATCCGACGGCCGAACTCGCTCGTGAGAGGGCTTCGGCATGGTCGCGCATGCCCTGAATGGCAAACGCATGGGTCCGATCCGAGTTCCAGCGACCGCGACAGCCCACCGGTTCAAAAATCACGAGCGGCCGACGCAGGGTGATCGACCAGTCGACCGCGCGCTGCAGCGCGAAATTGGACCGCAAGCGGCGATTGGCGAGCATCCAGTAAAGGACGAATTCCCCCTCGGGATTGACCCGTTTCCGGTTCAGAGTGCGTACACGCAGCGGCGGGACCGACGAGGAGACAACGAGTTCGCTCATGGAGGTCTCGATTCACGCCTCGATTGTATCGCGAGCGTCTTGCTAGACCGTCTCTGGCGCGAGGAGTTCCACCGCGTTGCCCGCGCTGTCGGCAATGTAGATCGACTCGGTTCCGTCACGATGCCGCTTGAGCGTGCCATACTCGCGGGCGCGCGGCGTGACGAATCCCAAGTGCGGCGGGTGCTGTTCCGGGATCACGAGGGCCAGGCTGACGTTGGCAAATTTCAGCAGCGCCCAGGTGTCATCCTGATAGGCAATCTGGCAACGAAACGTCGTGGTGTACCACTTGACGGCTTCGGAGATACTCGACACGGAAATGGCCACGTGGTGCAGGCTGTCCAGATTTTCCGGTGTCTGCGTCGCTTCGGACATCGCTCATTTACTCCTGGGCTGAGCCGGAACGCTCACGCCGTTTCGATTCGGGTCGTCGCACCGACCACTGATTGCACATCGCCCACTTTTGAGGCGATGACATCTATTGTATCGCCCAGCGTCAACTGCGGCATGCGGCCGCGCAACAACTTCTCAATCGTGGTGAGAGTTAGGCGGAAAGACGCTCTGCCGGCGGGCGATCCTCAACGAAAGAAGGCCGATTGCTCGCAGTGGGGGCGTTGGGCGTGTCTTGCACGTCGCCGGAGGGCTCCCGAACACTGCGGATCAGAACTCCGATGCCCGACAGCAGCGCGATCTGCCCTGCGAGAGCGGCCGTCAAAGCGGCTAGTGAGATGGCATCAAGTTCCAACCGAGGGCGAACCCAGACCAGGGCCGCACCGCCGAAGGCGGTCGCAACCAGCCCGGAAAGAGCTAACCCGACTCCCCATCGTGCGGTCGGCCGCAACTCAGGCACCGGTCGTTCCGCTTCTGGTTCGAAATCGTCCACAACCGGTTTCGGCGGAACGTCGAACTTTACGGGAAGGGGTTCGGCGGGTGTCGTATCATCGATCTCGGTGGTGGAGATTTCTGCCAGCGGCTTCCGGGATTCCAGCGGAGCTTCCGCCCAGCGCCCGAGCAGCCGCTGGGCGGCATCGATCGCGGCCGACGTTCGTGCGGCACGGGCCGACGCCTGGCAGACGGGACTGCACGAATTCGAGGCCGATTGCCCCGGACTGACGATCAGTGGTCGGCCGCAGTGCTGGCAATGCATGGCACGAACCGACGGTCGGGGAAAGACAGAGGACATCCAGAACAATTCTCAACATGGCTGGCCGCGCTTCCCACCACGAAAGGCGCTGGCAGCGGGAGTTGAGAACCCGATCGAGTGTTATCCGTTTTTGCCCCCGCCTGCAAGGTGGGTTGAGGCGAGCTGACTGTCGAGAAAGATGGCTGAATCCGTCAGACTTGTCTCTCGCCCCTGGACTCTCGACTCTCTTTCGGCACGCGACACATCTTCCAATCTTGATGCGATTCGTTAGGCTATCCGAGAGTTGCAAAGCCAGCCCCTGTCTCCACGGAGTGTTTGGATGCCGGACTCACGCGTGATCTCTTGGGTTTTCGTGGTGACGGCGAGTTCGGGCATCCTGCTGAACGCCGCCGAACCGGTGCAGTACGAATTCGGCGACATTCGCATTCCGGCGGCGACGGGCGATGAACCGCGTCGGGAAACCGTTTCTCTGGAGCAGGCCGCCGCGTATCTGGAACAGGGCTCGGTGGCCTGGAACGGACAGCGGAAGTGCGTCAGTTGTCACACCAACGGAACCTACATGGCGATTCGGCCAGCCCTGGTTCCCACGCTCGGAGAGCCGCCAGCCGCCACGGTCGAGTTTTTTCGTCAAACGCTGACTTCGCTCCAACAAGAGACCCACGAGACGCTCAAAAAATCGACACGGCCGGCTCAGGTCATATATTTGGCGAATGGGCTCGCCGAGTGGGACGCCCATCTCTCCAAGTCGCTCAGCCCGTCGACGGAGGCGGCTCTGGAGCTGATGTTCGCCATTCAGAATGAGAATGGCACCTGGGGCACGCTGACCTGCTGGCCGCCCTATGAGTCGGACGCCTATCACGAAGCGACCGTCGCGGCGATGGCGGCGGCAACCGCGCCTGGCTGGCTCGACAAGGTGGCGGCCTCGGACAACGCCGCGTTGAAGGAAGCCGTCGAGCGATTGAGGAACTACCTGCGGACCGAGTCGCCACCACATGATTACAGCCGCGTGCTGCTGCTTTGGGCGGAGTCGCGCTGGCCGGGACTGATCGACGAGGCTCGCAAGGCTGAACTGGTCGAAATGCTAAGGAATCATCAACGCGAAGACGGCGGATGGTCGATCCGCACGTTTGCCACTCCCGAAACGTGGGGCAGTGGGAACCGGGCCAGGAAGCTGCGCGACGAACCCGATTTCGACAAGCCTGCCAGCGATGGCCATATGACGGGACTGGCGATTATTGTCCTGCGATCTTCCGGAATCCCCGCGAATGACCCCGCGATTGCAGACGGCGTGAAATGGCTCAAGGCCAATCAACGCGAATCGGGGCGGTGGTGGACTCGCAGCCTGAACACGGACACCTGGCATTTCATCACGTACAGCGGCACCGCGTTTCCTTTGCTGGCGCTCCAAATGTGCGATGAACTGCCTGCCGTGGCGAAGAAGTAGAAGGGTCGAGAGTCGAGGGTCCAGAGTCGAGAGAAAGAGAAGAATCTCAGCGCTCGCTGGACCTTCCCTTCACAGCTTTGGAAAGCTGATGGGTTTCGTGGCTGGGGGCGCCGAAACGGCTGGGCCGGGTCTGGGGACGGGGATGACGATTTGATCGGCGACGACACCGAGGTCGTGCTGCAATTCCCAACCGGCTAAAAGCGACCAGGGCGTGTCCGGGTTGTTGACCTGACATCGTTCCAGCAAGCGCCGTGCGAACACCGCTCGTCCTTCGCTGACTCGGCCCCCCAGGTAGACCGAGGCGGGGCGGAACTTCACGAGGTTCGTCTCTTTCTGCAGGCCCCCTTCCGCGAGAATTGAGGCGCAGCGAAGCTGGTATTCGCGCAGCCGCACGCTCTGTGCGAGCAGGCGGCCATAGTTCAGGTCGTACCACGCCTTCCAGCGGGGCGACGATTCATCGTCGTACAGGGGCTCAAGATCGTCCTGCTCGTAGAGCGCGAGCGCCTGCTCGACGATCGCCTGCTGAGCCGAGGCCCCTTTTAGAACCGCTTCAAGTTCCTTGCGAAACTGAGTTCGGAAGAGCTCGGGTGGCGTATATCCGATCAACGGGACGAACGGATAGAAATTCTGGCGACTGAACAGAAACGTGGTCGGCGGCGGGTCCATGCTGGGGGCCTGCCAGACAATCAGCGAGGCATCGACGACCGTCTTCCTGAGCGCGCTCGATTTGACCTCGCTATAGAAATCGACTGCGGCGGAGTAGTCCGGGATGTAGGGCTTCATCGACTCAAACGAACCGACCGTTCGATCGCCCGGCCGGTTCAGAATCGTGAAGGTGCCGCCGGTTTCCAAGGCCAGCCGGGTCAATGCATAGGGACCGAACCCGGAGAGGACTCGATCGCGCATCGGCCCGCCATACCAGGGAAGCCCGGAAGCGATGAGCGCGCCCCCCATCGTCGCGGGAGGAAAGTCGCCATCGAACCAGAAGGGCAGCATCAGCCGTTCCGGCAACGACGTTTCCGGGCCGCGTTTGACCGGCAGCAGAAAACTCAGACCAGAATTGCTATCGACCCACTGATGAGTTCCCCGCTCGCTGCCGAACGACGCGTTCGGGCCAACGACATGGACAATGGCCTCGCGTTCCCGGCAGTGCCGCAGCGTTTCTTCCAGCATGGCGGTGTCGTCGCCGGACTCGTCGGTCCAGACAACGATGATGAGTGTTCCCTTCCAGCCCGCATACAAGTTGAGGCAATAACGAACGGCTGTCATCACGTTCTCGAGGCCCGACGGATCGTCCTGCTGGGCGGCGACGGTCTCGGTGATGCGTGCGAAGTTGCGGTTGGGTCGCAAAATCTCTTCCGGACGCGCTCCGAAACGCACCACCGAACTGAGCAGCGCGAACGAGGTCTTTGGATCGCGTTTGGCCATCTCCTGGTAGAAGGGGTAGAGCCGCTGGGCGACCTCGACACGGTCGACGTTCATGCTGATGGAGGCATCCATCAGCCACACAATTTGAACCGGTCCCTGGCTGAGTTCGCGACGAATTCCGTTCAGGATTCCGTTCGTGGCGTTCCCGGCACTTCCGCCCTGCACGATGCCGCCCTGTCGCGGATCGGAACGACGAACTGTCTTCACGCCTTCCGCGAGGGACTCGAACGACATCGACGGCCGGGGTGGCGGAAGAAACGTCAGCTCGCGCGACGTCGGCGGCGCCCGGGGATCGACGGCCTCGAGCGGACGTGTGGTCAGATGGTCCGCCGCGATCAGTGATCGGGGAGACTCTAACGCCGGAGTCTCAAATGTCGTCGCCGAGGCATCGGAGCCCAGCGACGCAAGTTCTGCCTTCTCGCCAGGGTCATCGAGTTCCGAGAGGATGAGGAATGAGTCGCCACCCGTTCCGGGAACGGCGAAGACAATCCAGGCCAGCGGCAGCAGCACCGCCAGGTGAAGTACGAGCGAGCAGCCCAGCGAGACAAGCCGTTTACGCCAGCCTTCCGTCGACAATCCCGCGATGTCGCGATCGTCGTACGGGCGCGGCATTTCCGGTTCGTCGTCGCCGCGATGCGACCCCAGGCGAAACGGGGGCAGTGGCGGTGGTGCCGGGGTGTCCATCGGGGATGGCCGATCCGCTAACGAAGGTCCAAAAAACGCTTCGATCGGTGCACAAACACCGTGGGAAACTGAGAACCCCTAACACAACCGGTTGTGCCCGTCAGAAACCTTGCGAAAATTCGGGCAAACACTTGTTTGCACAGAGGTTGTGTTAGGAATTCTAAGAGAAGTCAGGCGAAGTGAATGTCGCGCAAGCTCATCGAGATGCACAACACGGAAAACGGAGGAGCCAATCCCGGATCGTCAGATCGCAGCGCAGTATCTGGCATCGCCGACGGTCGGACAAGTAAATTTGCTCCCAGGGCCCAGGTTTCGAATTTTCTCGGGCGACTGGGCGAACGGCTGCCAGTCAGCGAGTTCAATCCTAGACGTTCTGGGTTCCGTAACAGCTTGCCCGGGTTTCCCGATGTTTCGACTTGATCGTCAGTTGGGTCGATTCACGGGTCTCGCAGGTTGACGGAGACCCCGCGACTCCTAGAATCGCTGGAGCGTCAACTCAGGAACTGCCGCCCGAGCCTCGCGGTTGTGCGGTCCGGTTTTTTCGCAGGAAGCGATTGGCGAACTTTTGGAAATCGGGCGGGCCACGGTGCGTCCCATGGGATGAGCCGCAATCCAATCGCCCCGCCTCGATCC
Organism: Planctomycetaceae bacterium; assembly: GCA_019636285.1. Lineage (GTDB taxonomy): Bacteria > Planctomycetota > Planctomycetia > Planctomycetales > Planctomycetaceae > JAHBXV01. Next base: position 185,947 of record JAHBXV010000002.1, on the reverse strand, counting down.
TGTTTGAATGGTTTTTGGGGAGTTCCTGTGACGAAGACTCCGCGCGTGTTGACGGCCTTGCCCGTCTATAACGAAATGTCCCATGTCGATGAGGTGCTCGATGCCGTTCTTCAGTACGCCGACGACGTGCTGGTCGTGAACGATGGCTCGACCGACGGGACGGCCGAACGGCTCGCGCGGCGTCCAGAAGTCGCGGTCATCACGCATCCGGTGAACCAGGGGTATGGGGCCGGCTTGCGATCGGCGTTCGACCATGCCCTGTCGCAAAACTACGACGTATTGGTGACCATCGACTGCGACGGACAGCACGAACCCGCTCTGATTCCGAAGATCGCCGAACGCGTCTTTGGCGACAGCGATCAACCCGTCGATCTCGTCTCCGGCAGCCGTTATCTGCAAACTTTCGACGGGGCGTCGATTCCGCCTGTCGACCGGCGCCGCATCAATGCCGAGATTACGGCCTGGCTGAATTGTCAGTTCGGCTGGAACCTGACGGACGCGTTCTGCGGTTTCAAAGCCTATCGGGTCGACGCGCTCTCGACCTTCCAGATCGACAATCTCGGATATGCGATGCCTTTGCAGCTTTGGGTGCAGGCCGCCGCGGCCGGGCTCAGGATCGTCGAGTTTCCGGTACCGCTGGTCTATCTCGAGGAGGAACGGTCTTTTGGCGGTTCACTGGACGACGCCTCGATTCGCCGCAACCATTACTTCGAGGTGTTGCGTCGCGAGATGTCTCGCCAATCCCTTGCCCCAAGCGAATGCGCGGGTTGATCCGGGACAAAGAATCGCGTCCCGGCGGCCAACCTCCCTCCATATCCGGTCATGGCTGCGAGAATTCCGACCGATGGCGTCCGCCGTGAATTTTGACAAGCATCGGCGATTGACCGCCCCCCGCGAGGATCAGTCCGTCCTGATCGATCCGCCGTTCTCCGACTGGTCAGCATTGCTCGCGGCCAATGGCGAGCGTAGCCGGGAGATTGACTGGGACGTGCAAGGGCGTCCTTTCCGCGAGCTTCGGCGGACGCTGCGTTCCGAAGCGATTCGGCTGGCTACAGAGTACACCGCGAACACACTCGAACTCTCGCTGCCTGAAATGGATCTCAGGGCCGAATCGAACGGCCCGATCGTTGTCTCGGGCCATCAGCCGGAGTGGTTTCATCCGGGAGTCTGGGCAAAGAACTTTGCCCTTTCGGCAGCGGCGCGATCGCTGCACGCAGTCCCGATTCAGTTGGTTATCGACAACGATCTCTGCCAGCGGACAAGCATCCTGGTGCCGTGCCGCGATGGGGACCAGGTTCGTTTCGAAGCCGTTCCCTTCGACAATGGTCACGTTGCCCCCTGGGAAGAGCAGACCGTTGAATCACGGGAATTGGCATCAACATTCGTGGAACGGGTCGGTCGGGTTCTCGAACCTTGGGACATCCAGCCGCTGTTGCCCACGGTGTGGCCCGAAACCTTCGAAACTCTAAAGCGAACCGGCAGATGGGCTGAAGCGCTGACGCAAGCGCGCGGACAAGTTGAACGCCGCTGGGGTGCGGGGACGCTTGAACTGCCGCTGTCGCAACTTTGCGAACTCGATGAGTTTCGCTGGTTCGCCTGCGCGCTGTTGGCGCGGCTGCCGGAATTGTGTGCGGCCTACAACCGGTACGTGACCGATTACCGCCGAACCTACCGCATGCGGAATCCCACCCGCCCGGTTCCCGACCTGGTCCGAGACGGTGATTGGCGGGAAGCCCCATTCTGGATCTGGCGAGCCGGCCACCGTCATCGCGAGCGACTCTTCGCGCGGCAGATGCCGGATCGCCTGGAATTGCGAGCCGGGAAGGAAATTATCGGCTCGATTCCGTTGATTCCCGAGCGATCCGCCTGCTGCGCGGTCGATGCCCTGCGGAATCTATCCCGTCAAGGTTGGCGACTGCGGACGCGCGCCCTGACCACCACCTGGTTCGCACGGCTGTTCCTGGCCGATCTGTTCATACACGGCATCGGTGGCAGCCACTATGACGAAATGACCGATCGCCTGATGACCGAGTGGCTGGGTGTCCCGCTGTTGCCGCACACGACCGTCACGGCGACAGCGAGGCTGCCCCTGACGCTGGAATCGCCGCGAGAGACTGAGTCTTCCAGCAGCGAATCGGGCGTCTCCAACAATTGGTCGTGGAATGCGGACGAGGCCCCCCTACCTGATTCCGACGCACAGCTTCGCTGGCTGCTGAACGACACGCGTTCGAACCCGCAGCGGTATGTGACGGCGCGGGATGACGCCACGAACGAGCTGCTGGCCGAGCGTGAGCGCCTGGTCGCGGAACAACACGAAGTGGAAAGCTGGCCACGCGCCCGACGTCTCGCACCCGCACAGCGGCGGCGGAACGCCGAGCGTTATCGCCAGTTGCGAAGTCTTAACAACCAGCTATCGTCGTTGCTGGAACCGCTGCGAAATCGACTCCAACAACAGCGTCACCTGACCGCCGAAAACGCGCGGGCGGCGCGAGTTCTCAACAGCAGGGAGGCGGCCTGGTGCCTGTTCCCGGAAGAAACGCTGCGGTCGTTCTATACTCGCTTCTTTCCCGGACCGGCGTCCTGAGCGAGCAGTCTGAGTCGCCGGTTCGATGCCTCTGTTCGAATTCGGCAACGAAGGCCCAATCGATGCGACACTGCGTGCCCGTTTCACTTGTGTGGCTCCTTGGACTCTGCGTCCCGCTGACGGCCAGTGAACGCCCGCCGAATGTCCTGCTCATTTTCGCGGACGATCTAGGCTATGCGGACATCGAACCGTACGGGGCGAAAGGCGTGCGGACGCCGAATCTCGCACGGCTGGCGAAAGAGGGGACGAACTTCACCAGTTTTTACGTGGCTCAAGCCGTCTGCACGGCGTCGCGTGCCGCCCTGATGACGGGGTGTTATGCCAACCGGGTCGGGCTCGCTGGAGCGCTCAATCACACCAGCACCACCGGGCTAAATCCTGACGAGACCACGATTGCGGAAGTTTTTCGGCAGCGCGGTTATCGCACTGCCTGTTTCGGAAAGTGGCATCTCGGCCAGCAACCCTCGCTGCTACCGACGCGGCAGGGTTTCGACGAGTTCACGGGGCTTCCGTATTCCAACGACAACGGTCCGCTGCACCCGGTCGTGCGCGACATTCCCGCCCTCCCCTGGTTCGATGGCGAACAGATTGTCGAGCGCGACCCCGATCAATCGCAGTTCACGCGTCGGATCACGGAACGGGCAATTCGGTTTCTGGAAGCAGACCCTGAGAAGCCATTCTTCCTGTACCTCCCCCACATCATGCCGCATGTGCCGATCTTCGCGTCCGACCGGTTTCGCGGAAAATCCGCGTCTGGTCTTTATTGCGACGTGATCGAGGAACTCGATTGGGGCGTCGGAGAACTGCTCGCGGCACTCGATCGTCTCAACCTCGTGGACAACACCTGGGTCATCTTTACGTCGGACAATGGCCCTTTTCTCTCGTACGGCGAGCATGCCGGTCGGGCAACGCCGCTACGAGAAGGAAAGCTGACCACCTTCGAAGGGGGAATTCGAATGCCATGCCTCATGCGCTGGCCGGGGCGAATTCCCGCCGGCCGCATTTGCGATGAACTCGTAAGCACGATCGATCTGCTGCCGACCGTCTGTGGGCTTCTGGACGTTCCGCTTCCTCAGCACCCGATCGATGGCAAGGACATTGCGGCGGTCGTGTTTGGCGAGGCGAATGCCGTTTCACCCCATGATGCCTTTTATTGCTACGCGGGGAACGAGTTGCAGGCCGTACGATCCGGGCGCTGGAAGCTGCACCTGCCGCATGAATACCTGACGGTGAATGGCCCGCCGGGTCGCGGCGGCAAGCCCGCCAACTGGGAGACCATGAAACCGTTGTCGATCACCGAATCGGGGATTCGCGGCATCGCCAGCCGCCATGGCTACAAGGTGGAGTCGATCGGACTCTCTCTGTTCGACCTGTCCGCCGATCCAGGGGAGACGACGAACGTGGCCGACAAGCACCCCGACGTCGTCGCAAAACTGCTGGAGCACGCGGAAGCGGCCCGCGTTGAACTGGGCGACAGCTTGACTCAGCGCGTGGGCCGCGGCATCCGACCGGTCGGGCGGGCCGTCGAAGCTCGATGACACGCGGAACGACTGGGCCTGGGGAACATTCTCCGAAGGACTCGCCGACACTCTGCGTTCTCCCCGATCTCCACAGTGCGCGTCTGAAAGGAGTGTCGACCGCAGAGGACGCGGAGTTCGCAGAGAGAGACTTGAAGTCGGAAAACGGTCGGGCTTCGGCGCTGCTTGAAAAACGAAAAGGCTCGCCCTCCGAATGGAGAGCGAGCCTTTCTTGTGAACTCATTGAGTCCCGAACTGCCGCAGTCCTACTTCGACGCGGGTCCGGCACAGCGGATCAGGTGATCGTGGTCGATATAGACGACCTGCACCGTTTCGTCTTCGTGGCGGAACGGCACCGGCCAGTCGGAACGGATGATCTTGTCGTAGTAGACCGTGCACTTGTAGTGGCAGTGGTGCAGGCGGGCCGGTCCGACCATCGGATAGAACCGACATTCGTCGATGCGGTCGACGATCGGTTCGACGACCATTCGGACGTTGTTGCGAGTCGTTTCCGCGAAGAACGCCAGGCCGCCCGAGGTTTCGTTCGGGAGCGCGGTCATCACTTCATCCGGGCTTGGCGGATCCTGGCAGAACAGAGGAGCATGCTCCCCTTCCACCGGGTCGAGAATCGGCACCTTGTCGTACCGCTCTTCCCGTTTGTAGGTCTCTTCGATCAGCTCGCTATAGTAGGGGCTGACCGGAATCAGCGGGGTGGTTCCGAAGAACCCGCCCGCCAGGAATTCCAATTGAAGCCAGTCGGCCCACAAAACGCAGCCGCTGTTCGCGCTGGTCATGAGTCCGATCCCCACGAGCAGTGTGAGTCGCTTCAGCAGCGAGCCTGACTTGAGCATGGAAACCTCTCCGGATACACCTGCCGGGGCGTCCGATCCTGGATGTGACAACCGCGAACGTGCCAGTCACGCCCGCTTCGTCCTGGCCAACTCCATCGAATAAGCAGCGCGGGAAATACCCCACACCTTCTGTATCGAGAGTTGCGGCGGCAGACTTTCACGATTTTTCCGGTTTTGTCGTCCGTTCATGGAGAATCGCCTGGAACGATTGTGGCGAAATTGACACCAGCCATGGTTTGGCCACACCCTCGCGACACCGCCAAAAACCCGTAACCCTATTTTTGATAAACACTTGAGCCACGCAACCAGATCTCGCACCCAGGCCCAGCCGAAAGCTCTTCGCACGCATGCAACCCTCTGATTGATGGGAAAACCATTTTGAAAACGATTCCGCTCCCGGCCGAAATGTTCGTCCTGCACCGCCAGCGACTCACGTCGCGCCTGCCGGCCGGGGCGCTGGCGATCCTGAACTCCAACGACGTTCTGCCCACCAACGCCGATGGAACCATGGGCTTCCACCAGAACGCCGATCTTTTCCATCTTTCCGGGATTAACCAGGAGGAGTCCGTCCTCCTCTTATTTCCAACCGCCTTCGATGACAAGCAACGTGAGATCCTGTTCCTCCGCGAGCCGAACGAGCACCTGCGCATCTGGGATGGATATAAACTGTCACGCGACCAGGCGCGGGAGCGCTCGGGGATCACGCAGGTCAAATGGCTCTCCGAATTGCCCAGCGTGTTGCATCGCCTCATGTGTGAAGCGGATTCAGTCTGGCTGAACACCAACGAACATCTTTCGGCCAACCTGGACGTTCCGTCGCGCGATCTGCGATTCATTCACGACCTGCGGCAGCGGTATCCCCTGCACCGCTTTGAGCGCCTCGCTCCGCTCATGCATCCACTGCGGGCCGTCAAGACGCCGGGCGAGATCGAGGTCATCCGCCAGGCCTGCGCGATCACCCGCGATGGCTTTCTGCGAACGCTGGATGTCATCCAGCCGGGCGTCAACGAAGCCGAAATCGAAGCGGAACTGGCCCATGAGTTCATTTCGCGGAAAGCCGTGTTCGCCTACCCCCCTATTATCTGTTCTGGCGAAAACAACTGCATCCTGCACTACAACAGCAACGATCAGGAATGCCGCGACGGGGAACTGGTGCTGATGGACGTGGCGGCGGGCTACGGTCAGTATATGTCCGACCTGACCCGGACCGTCCCCGTGAGCGGTCGATTCACCGCTCGTCAGAGAGACGTCTATCGCGCGGTTCTTCGCACTTTCCGAGCCACGGCTCAGGCCATGCGGCCAGGTATTTACTTGCAGGAACTCCGCAGGCTGTCGCAGGAGCTGATCGAAGCTGAGCTGATCGAACTCGGGCTTCTCTCTAAAGAGGAGGTCGCCGCGCAGGATCCCGAGGCGCCGTTGTTCAAGAAGTACTACATGCATGGCGTCGCGCATCACCTGGGGCTCGACGTCCACGACGTCGGTTTGAATTCCCAACCGTTGCAACCGGGAAACATCCTGACGTGCGAACCGGCGATCTACATCGCCGAGGAGAAGTTCGGAATCCGGCTCGAGAATGACATCCTCGTCACCGAAGGCGATCCGATCGACCTGATGGCAGACATCCCGATCGAACCGGAGGAGATTGAACGGCTGATGAGGGGAGGTGGTTAGTGGTTGGTGGGTGGTGGGTGGTGGTTGGTGAGAGAGGAAGGGGAGACGCGGGGAGGGGGTGAAGGAGAGATTCAGGGCAGCGCTCCCCGTTGGGTCGCGGCTAAAAAACCTGCGAGACCAGCGGTCGAAATCCCTGGTGCCCCGGGTACAATGGCGGATTGATGTTTTCGCACGGCGTACGGCCGTGCAGGCGACTTTGGATTGACAGGTAGTCATGGATCAGGAACTTCGCGACAAAACCCAACAGTTGATTGAGCGCATCCTCCATCTGCGAGACTCTCTTTGACTGGGAAACCAAGTCGCAAAGGGCAGCCGCGATCAACGACCAGATGGGAGCATCTGGCTTCTGGGATCACCAGGACAAAGCCCAGGTTCTGGTGACCGAACTCCGTCAGCTCAACCTGGGGCTCAAGCCGCTGAATGAGCTGATCGCCGGCGCGGATGATCTGGGCGCGCTCCTGGAACTGGCCGAAGAAGACGATTCCGGCGAGAGCGAAGAGGAGATCCGCAGCACCATCGGTTCGCTGGAACAGCAGTTCGCCGAGGTCGAATTGCAGGCGATGATGGCTCGTCCCGAAGATGCTTTCGGGGCGTATGTCGAAATTCAGGCCGGTGAAGGCGGGACCGACGCCTCGGACTGGGCCGCCATGCTGCTGCGCATGTATCAGCGGTGGGCCGAAGATCGCGGCTTCGAGACCGAACTCCTTGAAATGTCCGAGGCGGAAGAAGCGGGGATCCGCAACGCGGTTCTCTGCATTCGCGGGCCGTACGTGTACGGACAGCTCAAAGGGGAGACCGGCAACCACCGACTGATCCGCATCAGTCCGTTCGATGCGGCGGGTCGACGCCAGACATCATTCGCCGCGGTCGATGTCACGCCGGAACTGGCCGATGACTTCGAGGTCGACATCGACTGGGACAAGGACGTTCGCGAGGACATCTTCCGGTCGAGCGGGGCCGGGGGTCAGCACGTCAACAAGACATCGTCGGCGATTCGGCTGACGCACCTGGCGACGAACGTCGTCGTGCAATGTCAGAACGAACGCAGTCAGCACAAGAACCGGGCGGCCGCCCGCAAAATGCTGGTCGCCAAGCTGTACCAGATCGAGTCCGACCGCCGCGAAGCCGAGGATGCGGCCAAGCGGGGTCAGAAGTCACGGATCGGCTTCGGCGGCGAAACCATTCGCAGCTATGTCATCCACCCGGAAAGCTACGTGAAGGACAACCGTAGCGGCTACAAAACGGGAACGCCGCAAACCGTCCTGGATGGCAAGCTCGACCCGTTTATTGAAGCGTACCTGCGCTGGGCGCTGGGGAATCAGGACTGATTACAAGGAGGGGGCACGGCGTCGAACCCGCGAGAAGAGCGCTCCCCGTTGGGTCGCGGCTATGGGGCGCGTTTTTTTCGAGGTGCGGTTTGTTATTCAAAAAACCGTGAGACAGGCAGTTCCCAACCAGGAAGGATTTCCGGTACCGAGAACGTCTCTTCGCCGCGCAGCATGGTGACGGGACGCTCGTCATCGGGGCGGTAAATCGTGACCGTCGACCGCTCTGGGTTGACGAGAACAACGGCCCGAACGCCAGTTGCCAGATACTCGCCGACCTTTACCGTCATTTCTCGAGTGGAGTCGTTGGTCGAAAGGACTTCGAAGATCAGATCTGGCGAAACTGTCGGGTACCCAGTTGGCGCTGGGCCCGGCGGGATGCGATCGAACGAATAGTAAGCGATGTCCGGGCCACGAACTGTATCTGGATCGCGCTCGGTGATGACACCGCAGTTGTTGCAGATTCCTCGCCCCAGCGCGTGTTCCTCAAGAAACGACATCAACTCATAGACGACGTTCGTGCAAATCGCACCATGTTGTGCGCCGGGCGGGCACAGAGTCACGACCCTGCCCCGCACCAGTTCGCTCCAGGCTCCCGACGATTCGTCCGCGAAGAACTCTTCCGCGGTCAAAGTCGGTGACGGCGAGCCCGCTGACATCTTCGTTTCAACAGGAATAGCTCTCTGGCTTTCTGCTCGTACGCTATTTAAGGCACACTGGCGAAGCCAGTGGCACACGAACATCGAGCCGTTACGCACTCTCCGCTTTCCGCTACTCCACAATGATTTCCTTCACGGTCTTGCCGCTGGGGATCATCGGAAGCACGTGTTCCTGGTAGGGGGTGATGACGTCCAGAAGGAACGGGCCGTCGTGGGCGATCATTTCGGCGATGGCGGCTGGCAGATCCTGCTTGCGGCGAACCTGCTTCGCCTCGACGCCGAAGCCTCGCGCCACCTGCACGAAGTTCGGATAGGTTTCTTCGTAGTGCCCGCCCTCGCCGGCACCCGACCATTCGGGGTGATCGATCGGTCCCAGGTAAGTGTGAGCGCGGTTGCCATCGTGGAAACGGTCTTCCCACTGCACCACCATCCCCAGGTGCTGGTTGTTGATGAGCAGGATCTTGACCGGCAGCTTTTCGCACTTGAGCGTCGCCAGTTCCTGGACATTCATCAGCATGCAGCCGTCGCCGTCGATATCGATGACGAGGTCGTTCGGGTGCTGAGCGGCGACCCCCATGGCGGCCGGCAGACCGAAGCCCATCGTCCCCAGGCCCGAACTGCTCAGCCAGTGGCGGGGCTTCTCGAACTTGAAGAACTGAGCGCCCCACATCTGGTGCTGACCCACGCCGACGCACACGTACGGGTGACGTTCTTTCGTCTGCTTCCACAATTCTTCGATGGCATATTGCGGCAGAATCAGATCGCCCGCGTCTTTGTACGACAGCGGGAACTTGTCGCGCCAGGCGTTGATGGTCTTCCACCACTCGGAGAGTTCCGGCACGTCCTCGTCGGCGATCATCGCGTTGAGGCCCTGTAAGACTTCCTTCACGTTGGCGACCACGGGAATGTGGGCCTTCTTGTTCTTGTGCAGTTCCGAAGCGTCGATATCGACGTGGACGATCTTGCCGTGCTTGGCGAACTCGTCGAGCTTGCCCGTCACGCGGTCGTCGAAGCGGACGCCGAGCGCGATGAGCAGGTCGGAATCGTTCACGGCGTAGTTCGAGTAGACGGTGCCGTGCATCCCCAGCATGTGCAGCGACTGCGGATCGTCGCCAGGAAATGCACCGATGCCCATGACCGTCGTCGTCACCGGGATTCCCGTCTTGCGGGCAAACTTCGTGAATTCCTCGGCCGCGTCGGCCTGAATGACGCCCCCGCCGACGTAGAAAATCGGCTTCTTCGATTCGCGAATCGCGGCCAGGATGTCGCGAATCTGCGAGGGATGCGCCCGGCGCACTTCCGGATGATAGCCCGGCAGATTCATCGGCGGATCGTAGTCGGGCTCTTCCTCGACCACGGTCAGTTGCACGTTCTTCGGCACGTCGATGAGGACCGGGCCGGGACGACCGGTGCCGGCGATGTAGAAAGCTTCCTTCACGATGCGCGGAATGTCGCGGACGTCGGTCACCAGGTAGTGATGCTTGGTGATCGCCCGACAGATCTCGATGATTGGCGTTTCCTGGAACGCATCGGTGCCAATGACGGTCGTCGGCACCTGGCCGGTGATGGCGACCATCGGCACGCTATCCATCTTGGCATCGGCGATCGCCGTCACCAGATTGGTCGCGCCGGGACCGCTGGTTCCCATGCAGACGCCCACCTTGCCGGTGGTCCGCGCGACGCCCTGAGCGGCGAACCCACCGCCCTGCTCGTGTCGCGGCAGAATCGTGCGGATTTCGTCCTTGTGGAACGTCAGCGACTGGTGCAGCGGCATACTGCATCCGCCCGGGTAGGCGAACATCAGGTCCACCCCCTGCTTGACCAGCGAGCGTACAAAAATCTCCGCTCCGTTGAGGGGAATGGCTTTTGTCGCGGTCACGGGGAGGCTTGCTGTCGCCACGGGGCTGTCCTTCACGATCGTCACACAGGATGTTTCAAATAGCGAACGCGAGGCTTTGCGTTTCGTTCCGCCTCACGTTATTGCCAAATTCTAACCCCGAGACACTCGGCTTTCGAGAGCGGTTCGCGGACAGAACTTCCGTCCAGCCATCTTCTTCCATCAACATCGCTACAATCGATGGCGCCGACATGGACTGGCCCTCCCCGCAGACGAGCCGCAACCAGAGACGTAACACACTTCAATAAAACGTCTTACGCGAATTCAGCCAACCGGCCAGTTGACACATCGGATATGCTCCCGAGGCACAGGACTCACAATTCCGGATGGATGGAGCCACCTTGATGTTACAAATGCTGTCGGTACTCCGCCTTGCGATCTGTCTCCCGATGCTTGCGGTCGCGCTCGTCCTCGGGGCGGCGCACGACGCCGCTGCACAAGGTCAGGGACCAAACTCTCCCGAGCCAGTCGGCGACGTTGATGTTCGCGGCGACGAAGCTGACACGTCGTCGGGAGGGCTGGCGACCCTGGAGGAGACGCCCTCGGACGAGGACGATCTCGGACGGAATCTGGAACTCACCATGTACACGTTGGGAGGACGACAATTCTGGACCGATATCGCGGCGTTCCGCGAGTACCGCATCCAGCAAAACGTCTTTACCGGTCACTATCGCCTGCTGGATGGGAAGAATCGCCGTCAGGCGTCCGGCTCACTGGAGTCCTGCCGGAAAAAACTGGCGGAACTTCGGGAAACTCAGGGACTGGCTCCCATGTCCGGTCCGGCGGTCGTGCTGATCCACGGAATCGCCCGCTCGACGCAATCGTTCTCGCGAATGGCCGAGACTCTTCGCGAACAGGGCTATTCCGTCTTTCGGTTCGACTATCCCAGCACGCAAGTCGATATCCCAACCACGGCCGACAGCTTGCAGCAGTTTCTCTCCAGCCTGGAGGGGGTTACCGAAATTCACTTCGTGGTCCACAGCATGGGCGGGCTGGTCGTCCGCGCGTGGTGCCAGCGGCATGCCGACCCGCGTGTCAGTCGGTTGGTGATGCTGGGGACTCCCAATCACGGGGCGGAACTGGCCGACACATTGAAGTCGAACCCGGTCTATCGACTGGTGATGGGCCCGGCGGGTCAGCAACTGGTGACGGACGGTCTGATCGCCACGCTCCCGGTTCCACAGTTCGAGTTTGCCGTCATCGCGGGGGGCCGAGGGAACGATCGCGGATGGAATCCACTGATTCCGGGCGATGACGATGGGACAGTCGCGGTTGAACGGGCGCGGCTGGAGGGTGCCAAAGCCTTCGCCGTGGTCCCTGCCCTGCACGCCTTTCTGACGTCGGATCGGACGGCGATCGACTACACCCTGCGGTTCCTCAAGACCGGAAGTCTTGACCAGCCCGCCGCCGGTTCGTGAGTGGCTCGATCATTTCCCCGGCGATTCATCGGGCCGCAGGGCATTCAGCGCGCGGATCAACAATTCCCGTTCGGCATCCGTTTGTTGCAATTCCTGCTCCAGCCGCGCGGCGAGCGCGCTGGTGTTGGGACTGGGTTGGGCGAGTAGCCGCAGCGTTCGCAGCCGGACATCGCGATCTTCGTCGGTCAGGCAGGCCAGAAGACTGTCGTGCCAGCGCGCGTCGCGCTGGGGATCGGGCCACAAGATCGTGAGGGCTTCCAGACGCGTACCGCCGTCTGTCGCCGAAAACGCGATGTCTTCGATCGCCGCCTGCGACATGCTGGATCGGGGCTTCCAACTTCCCAGAATTCGCAAGCAGCGCCGCTTTAGGACTTCGTCGTCCACCGCCAGAAGCTGGACCAGTTGTGGTTCCAACGCGTGGCCCATCCGCTTGAGCGCCGCCTCGGCCGCATCGGCCACGGCTGGGTCTTCGTCGAGCGTCAACGCGTCGAACACGCCCGGGGCGGCGAAGTCGGCTGCGGGACCGATCGATCCGAGCGCTTCGAGGGCTAGTCGCCTCAGGGTGTCATCGGTGCTCTCCAACAGCCGCAGCAGCCTCGGAATTGCCGGGGAGGCGGCCGGGCCAATGAATTTGATCGCTTCGCAGGCGGCGGATCGCGTCAACTGAAAATCGGATTGGCCCGCAGGCCGGTCGAGCAGTTCGATCAGTGCCGGTATGGCTTGAGGATGAGCCGAGCCGATGCGGGAGAGAGCATCAACGGCCGAGAGTCGCGCGAGATCGCCGGCTGAGTTCGACCACATGACGTTGACGAGTGTCTCCGTCGTGGGCGCGGCCAAGGATCCCATGAGCCCCAATGCCTTGGCGGCCCAGGATTGCGGGCACGTTGCCGCATCTGGCTCTTCGTTCGACAACAGCGATTCCAGGAGGGGAATTGCCGGTTCAGCGGCGTCCCCCATGCGTCCCAGCGTGAGCGCGGCCTGCCGTCGCGAGTACCAGGGAACTTCCGGATCGGCCACGATCGCCATCAGTCCGGGGACGTATTTTCCACGAGACGGATCCGTGAAGTCGAGACGTTGAATCTGCTGCCTCCACTCGGACAGCGTCTTGCCGTCATAGGTTTTCTCATCGGCATGCACCCTGACCGAGCACAAGATGACAAGCAGCACTGGCACGGCCGTTCGGCAAAGACAGCGACGGAGAACGCCTCTTCCTTGTCGTGTTTTGAAACAGCATTGGGAGGTGTTAGAACGTCCCATCACGGTTCTCGAAGTGCGTCGGTTTGTTGAGCGTCGGCTGTTCTTTGCGCAGCCAGTCCACGATCCACTCCATCATGCGAGTCGGCGAAACGCGCGGATAGCCGGTGAGATCGAGCAGATCGGTCGCGTCGTTGAGCAAGGCGTCGCTCGCTTCGGTTCCGATGAACTGTACAGGACGGTTCCACAGGCGGCCGAACTCTTCGCACACTCGTCGGACGCCGAGCGTTTCCGGGCCAGTCAGGTTGACGACTTTCGCGGGTGAGGCGCAGAGGTCGAACGCCATTAGCGAGGCCGCGCTGGCATCGGCTTGCCAGATGACGTTGAAAGCTCCCATCGCGAGGTCGATCTGCACTCCATCGCGGACCTTCATCGCCAGGTCGACGAGAACGCCGTAGCGAAGTTCGCAGGCATAATTGAGCCTCACCAGGCAGACGGGAGTTCCGTGAGTCAGACTGGCGTGCTCGAACAGCCGTTCCCGCGCGAGGCAACTCATCGCGTATTCGCCGATCGGATTGAGCGGGTCTCCGACGCGGCTGCCGCCCCTCGCGATGGGTGTATTGCCGTAAACGTTCCCGGTTGAGAAAGCCACGATCCGGCTGTCGCGATAGCGTTCGGCGACCTTGATGGGAACCGCCGCGTTCATCGCCCAGGTCAGCGATTCCTGCCCCGTCGAGCCGAACTTGCGACCGGCTAAGTACACAACGAGCGGAGTGTCCGGCAGCTCTCGCACGGCCGCATCATCCAAAAGGTCGGCGGCGATGGTTTCGATGCCCCATTGGCCAAGTCGTCGCGGCACGTCGGCGTCGCTGAACCGGGCGACGCCAATAATTCGCCGCCGCACGCCGTTTGCCTCGTCCGCGCGGGCAATCATGCGGGCCAGCGTCGGCCCCATCTTCCCGGCGACGCCCAGCAGCACGACATCGCCCCGATGCCGCGACAGGGTTTCCAAGACGCCCGCCGTTGGCTCGCTGAGCCGGGACTCGAGGTCATCGACGGTGGCAGGGGGTGGGAGCATGAGGGGACTCGGGGGGAGGGATCAGCGGTCAGGGATCAGGGATCGGCCTTCAGGAAGAGGAATCTGGAGTTGAGCGCTCCCCGTTGGGTCGCGGCTAAGGTTGGGCGGTTCTGATTGCTGATTCCTGCTGGCTGATGCCTGATTCCTTTCTCACGAATACAGGGCGTGCATCACTCGCCCTTCGACCAGTGGATGGGTGCGGCCGAGGGGGTCGAGGAAGCGCTGCTCGGGATCGATGCCGATGGCGGAGAGCATGGTCGCCGCCAGATCCCAGGGTCCGTACGCCTCGCTCACCGGATAGGCTCCGCGCGAGTCGGAAGCGCCAACTACTTGACCGGGTCGCGTCCCGCCACCCGCACACACGACCGAGTAGCAGGCACCCCAGTGTTTGCGGCCGGGCGATGAGCCGGCGAAATTCTTTTCGAGTGCGATGACCGGTGCGCGGCCGAATTCTCCCGCGATGACCACGAGCGTCTGATCGAGGAGGCCCCGTTCGGACAGGTCAGTCAGCAACGTGGCCATGCTCTGGTCGAAACGGGGCAACAGCCGATTCTTCAGAGCATCAAAAATGTCGTTATGGGTATCCCAGCCGTATTCTGTCGTGGTTTCGGGTTCCAAGTCCTGGCCGCGACCGGTGTGATTCCAGAAAACTGTAATCCAGGGAACCCCGGCTTCGACCAATCGCCGCGCCAGTAGACAAGCCTGACCCGAACGGTCCCGGCCATAGGCGGTCTTCATGCGGTCCGACTCCGCCTCGAGATCAAAGGCACTGCGCACGCGCGGATCGTCGAGCATGTCGCCCGCCCGGCGAAACTGCTCGTCATACCGAAAAGCCGCGCGACCATCGAATTCGTGGCGTGCCTGGTCGAGTTGTTGTCGTAGCGACAGACGCCGGTCGAGGCGAATTCCGGGGACTTCGGGAAGCGGGTCCAGTTCCGGCAGGGGCGACTTCATCGCCGTGACGTCCCCCAGCAAAAGGGGATCCAGCTCCGGCCCCAGAAAGCCGGCGTTCTGCCCGGCCCCGATATTGATGGGAATCAGAGCCGGCCCGTTGACGTGAATGGCGGGATGCAGGAACCGGTCTTGTGGCCCCACCAGTTTCACCAGGCTGCCGAGCGTCGGGCGATCAAGCGGGGACGGCAATGGATTGGAACTGAGTCGTGGAAAGTATTGCCCGGTTAGCGTCAGATAGAGGGCCGACCCATGATCGAGGTCTTCGTGGGACATCGAACGGACTACTGTCAGATGATCGGCCATCCGGGCCATCTGCGGAAGGTGTTCGCAGAATCGGACGCCGGGAAGAGCCGTGGCGATCGAGCCGAATTCGCCCCGGATTTCGGCCGGTGCATTCGGCTTGGGATCCCAGGTGTCGAGCTGGCTCTGTCCGCCGTTGGCCACGATGAACAGCACGGACTTCGCGGTCGAGCGGCCGGCTCCCCGCGCCGAACTTGCGACTGCCCTGGTCGGATGAACGAACCCGCCCGCCAACAACGGGGCCGCGCCGCAGGCCAGCCAGGCGCGTCGCGTGAGTCGACCGTTCGCCATTCGACAGGGGTAAGTCAGCCGCAACATGCCCGCGAGAATCTCCGCAATCTGCAAGAATCCGATCGAAACACTGGCATATTCACCATCGTTTATAAGACTCGAATTCTTGTGAGAAGTCGAGAGTCTAGCGTCGAGAGTCGAGAGAGAAGACGGGACGAAATTGCTCGCCTTTCTCGCGGGTGGCCCCGGTTGCTTCGCAACCGCTGGGGGCCGAAGGCCCAAGAGGATTGACTGTGAGTGCGGCCGCCAGGAATCATTCTTCTGCTTGTCGAGCGGAATGGCAGACCACCGAGCACTTTCGATCACAACTATTCTGACTTCTACTATTGTCTGTCCAACTAACCTCTGTGGCCTTGCGGCCCCCCGGTTGGCGAGCAACCGGGGCCACCCATGACAAAGCTTTCGCGGCAATCCATCCTCTGAGAAGGCGGGGTCTCTCACGGAGTCACAAAGACACAAAAAAATCACGAGAATGGAATTCTTGCCACGAAGGAAGTTGTCCTCCAGGCTTTCTCCGTGACTTCGTGGCTCTGTGAGATCCAATCATGCTTCGGGGTTGCTGCTCTACGGTTTCAGCGTGACAATCGAGTGCGACAATTATTCGGCTCATCCAGAGAGACATTTTTGGGGGCCAGCTCTCCAGTCGGTGGAACAGGTTGGATGCCATGCGCGTGCTGATTCGACTGGGGATGGTGTTTCTCGTTGCTAACTCGCTGGGGAGCGCGTTTGCCCAGGAGTCGCCGCTTTCGCGGCTGCTCAGGAGCCTGCTGGTCGATCGGCCCGCGCGATCGGCAGACTCGCGCGTTCCGATCGACAGCCCCGCGCCGCGCGACCAGGATCTGGAGGCCCTGTGGCGCGAATCTCGGGGGGCAGCCGAGGCGGGCGACTGGTCGAGTTCCCTCGAGCTTCTTCAGCGGATTCTCGATACACCGGGCGACGCCTGGATTCCTTCGGACGACGGTCGCTGGCATTCGCTGCAGGACGTCGTCCGGCAGCACCTGACGACGGTCCCCGAATCCGTTCGCAAGCAGTATCTGGCCAAATACAGCGGCCTTGCCGAGAAGCTGCTCGACAATGCTCTCTCCAGCTCAAATAGCCGGGCCATGGCCGATGTTGCCCGACGATTCGGTCACACTCCCGCCGGACAGTCCGCGGCCGAGTGGCTCGCCCGCAGACACGTGGATCGCGGCGAGTTCGCGCTCGCGGTTCGCTGGATTCGCGATCTGACGACGGTCAACGACGCGCGAACAAGAGATGTCAACTGGCGCGTCTGGGCGGCATTCGTCGCGCATCAGTCGGGCGACCTGGCGTTTCGCGACGAGCTACTGGCCGGGCTCAATGCCGCCGAGATCGCGGGCGCCAAGATCGACGATCCGGCCGCGTGGATCGCGCGACTTCCACTCGTTGCCCCCCGCTCGGGAATTCCCTTGTCGAATTGGCCGCAGCCGCTGGGGACATCCAGCCGCGATGGTTATGCCGACCGGGCGGAAGTCCCGTTGATGGCCGCGCGGTGGTCGACGCCGCTGATTGGCAGCGTGTTACTCAATGACCGGTTGTCGCAATGGCTGCGCGACATTCTGGAATCGGGAACGCGGCCCAGCCCGGCGGGCGATCTCCTGGCCGTCAACAATCTGTTAGTTGTTCGCGACCTGCGCGGCGCCCGCGCGCTGTCGGTCGAGACCGGTGAAACGCTGTGGCACACCGCTCCCGGCGAATCGGCCGAACGCATTTTGAGCGGCCAACTCCCCGAAGGGAGCGACCCCCAGGAGGCGTGGCGGTTTCGGGTGAATCGGGACATTTCTCTCGGGCATGAGGGAGTGGCTCCGCAGGATCAACCGCTGGTCAATCTTCTCGCGCGGGATGCCGCGTGGGGCGGTTTAACAAGCGATGGCGAGCGGCTGTTTCTTCTGGAAGATCAGGCCATTCTCACCCGGTCGCCTTTCAATGGCGGTTATGACGATGACGACGAGGAGCCGCGCGACGCGTATCATCAGGACTGGCGGGTCAATCGTCTGACGGCCTACAGCCTGGAAACGGGTCGTCCGTTGTGGACCGTGGGAGGACCGGCCAGCGCGTCGACGGACGCACGGCCTGGCCTTGCCGGTGCTTACTTTCATGGCCCACCAACAGTGGATGGCCGACAGTTACTGGTGCTGGCGTCGGTCGGGCAGGAATATCGGCTCTGCACCCTCGATACCGCCACGGGGGAAGTCGTCTCGAACCAATTAATCAGTTATCCCGATTCGCGGATTGACAAGGATCTGCCGCGCCGCTGGATCTGGGCCGCGCCGTCCGTCTCGCAGGGAGTGGTGATCTGCCCGACGACCGTGGGGTGGGTGGTCGCCATCGACCGCGAACGGCGATCGATCCTATGGGCGCGCGAAGTGGAAGCGGACCAGAACTCGGAAGACTGGCAAGAGTCGCGCCGCACCGAACTGCGGCCACTCGGCCAGACGTGGGAGTTCACACCTCCCCTCATCGTCGGCAGCACGGTCATTCTGGCCATGGCCGAAACGAATCGACTGACGGCACTGGACCTGGTGACCGGGGAAACACGCTGGAGCCTGCCGCGCGGAGAGCAACGATGGCTGATCGGCCTCAAAGGGGACACGATCCTGGTCGCGGGGAGCAGGTTCGTCCTGGCGCACGACGCTCGGACCGGCGAGCCACGCTGGCGCTACGACCTTCGCCAGGATCGTCAGATTTCGGGTCGCCCGGCACTTGCCGAAAGCCTGCTGGCCGTTCCCGTTCAAGGCGAGAACCTCGTCCTGCTCAATCCCGACACCGGAGAAGCCGTCGAGACGTTCGAGGCCGATCCCGCCATCCTGCGCGCCGCCAATTTGCAGTGGGTGGACGGCAGTCTCGTCATCCATTCGTTTGCCAAGGTGACGCGCCTGCACCGGCTTTCGGAAACCTCCCCGGATGGTTCCGAGCAAGCTCGCGAACCGTGGCGGCAGCATTTGTGGCGGGGTCGCGTGGCGATGGCCAGCCGCGACTTTGCCGCTGTCTGGAAAGAACTCGCGGAACTCTCTCAATCCGAAATTCCGCCCGATGCCTGGCGAGAGCGGCAGGAACTGCTATTCGCCGCCGTGCAGGAACTGGCGCGAAATCCCCAGGGAGAGCCGGTAACCGTGTGGATCGACCGGCTGCGCGCTCTGGCCGATTCGCCGGAGCGCCGGGCCATCGCGCTCCAATGGACTCTCTCCCAGGGGGAGGGAGACCAACTCGCCCAGGTGCTCGACGCCTTTCAAACAAACTCATTGCCGGCCGAGTTCGCGCGAATCGACGCTCCGCGCGTCATCACCTCGCGCGATGCCTGGTTCGCGGGAGCGATTGGCGACGAACTGCGACGCCATCCCGATCGGCCCGAATTGCGACCGCTGATCGAACACCTGGCGCAACTCGACATTGATACCTCATCCCTCGCGTCGGTCGACGATTCGAATCAACAGGCCGGCTGGCGGCGGTTCGTTCCTGGCTGGACGACATGGGCGACCCGCCAACTGACCGAGCGCGACTGGCGGCAATCGCCGGCCGCGTTTGATTTCCTCGCCTTGCAGACCCGCGCGGAGTTACCGCCGGACGAACGTCCCCGTTTCGATCGTCAACTGGTCGACCTCTTGCGGCGGCAGCAGCGCGACTTTGACGCCGCCACCTTGGTAAATCGACTGTTGCGGGATTTCTCGAACGCCCCTGCAAATTCGCCCGACGAAGCGCAACGGACCATCGCCGAATCGCTCGCGAATCTCCCGATTGCCGTGCCGCCAAACCGGCGCGCGGCGAACGTGCCGCGGACGTTTCCCGACTCGCCGCTGACCGCCAGGCAGACATCGGTCAACTATGCCCCTCCCCGAGAAGCCTTGAGATTGGCGGGGGCGCCGCCAGTACTCGCGGGGATGCGATTCGAGATCGACCCGCAGGAACGGCGCTTGATGATGTTTGACATGGCCAGCGGCCGGCTGCCGTGGAATCCCCCGCTGCGCGGACCGCGCGAACAGCAGTCGGTCGGTGGGACCGTCGGTCGCTGGCTGGGGCCCGTGCTCTTTCTCGCGCATCAGGGGGTTCTGCACGCCGTTTCGCCCCTGGAGAAAACGATCCGCTGGTCGCACGACCTGGGTCGTCTCCCCATGGAAACGATGATGACGGCCGACAGCGAGCCCGATTTCCAGACTTCGCATCCCGCGATCTCCCGGCGATTCAGCAGCCTGCGCCAACAGGCGCTGCGCGACTGGCCCATCGTGGCCGTCACTCCCACGGCCATCGTCTTGCATTCGGACCGGCGGCTGACGGTTCTCGATCCTTGGACCGGGACCGAGCGCTGGCGGTTCGAGCCGTTGCCCTCCGACGTTTTGCCGCTTCATCTGGGCGGAACGGTGTTCTTCGTGAGCGAGTTTGGGCTGGGCGACGTGTCGGCCGCCTATCGGCTGGACGATGGACGGCCGCTGTCACTCGACACGCCGTCCGTCAAAAGACAACTAGAGATTGCTCGAGAGACGCTCGCGCTCCTCGACGACCGGGCCATTTCCTGGAAAGGGGGAACGGGCCTCAATCTCTTCGGAGTCCGGATCGGCCGGGCAACGCTCTCGGCGGCGGATGCCCGCACCGGCCGAGATATCTGGGCTCACGAATTTCCGGCCGAAAGCCGTGTCGCGATCCTCGATTCCGAGCGGGTTCTGGTCGTGGAACCTTCCGGGAAAACGGTGCAGGTCAACCTGGCTTCGGGATCCATCGCGCCGCGCGCCCCGTACCCCGTCCGGCTCACGCGGGGCGCAACCGTGCACGCGCTGTGCGACGCCGAGTTCGATTACCTGATCGTCGATCGCGACGATCTGGCCCGCTCCAATCATTACGCGGAAAGCCTCGCCAGCATTCCGGCCAACGGCCTGGTCGCCGCGTGGAACCGATCGACGGGCGAACTCGCCTGGTCGCGCTCGATTGGCGGGCAATACCTGCTGGTCTCCGGCTTTGAATCGTCGCCCGTCCTGGTGTTTTTATCTCGGGGGTGGCAGCAGCGCCAGAAGCTGAACTTCAGCACGCTGAAAGTCGACGTCTGGCGCAAGGCGGACGGCAAACCGCTTTATTCGAAGAACATGCCTTCGATGTACAGCGGCTTCCACACCTGCGATGTGCATGCCGCTTCCGGGACGATTGATCTGATCGCGTATAACCTGCGTCTGCGTCTCTCGCCAGATCTCTCAGCCGATCCGGCCCCCGTCAGTGCCCTCGCTCCCGCGAATTCCTCCACGCCGTGATGGGCAATGCGCACACGAATCCGCTGGTCGCCGGCTGCTCGCGGCTGGCTGCTTCTCGCCCTCATGCCCCCGCCGCCACGCTCGTCGCCTTGCCGGACGAATTTGATTCCGGGCGATTCAGCGGCTTCAGCGCGTCGGAGGGTCGGTCGTCATCGAGCGGCTTGGGCCAGACGATCGGGCTGACACGATCCGGCTTCAGCAAACGCAGCGACTCGGTCAGCAGGAAATCCGGGTTCATGAATGGCTCGTGGCCGATGTCCCACCACCGCATGCGGCCGTCGCCATCAATGAGGAATGTTCCGTGCAGCGGCTGCTGTTCGAAGTCGTCGTAACAGCGATAAGCCTTGAATGTCGCGAGCCCTTCATCGGAAACCAGTTGAAAGGGGAACTGGCCATCCTGGTAGCGTTCCTCCGCCTTTCGCAGGTTCGCCGGAGAATCGGTACTGATTGCCACCAGATCAATCCCCTCGGCCTGGAAATCCTTCGCTCGCGGCGCGAACTTCGTCAGTTGCTCGACACAGTGGAGGCAGCCATATCCCAAGTAAAAAATGACAATCGTCGGTTTGCCGGTTCGGTCCGACAGTCGATGAATTTTCCCCTCGCTGTCCGGCAAGTCCCAGGAAATGGCCATGGGGGGCGACCACGTCGCCGGGCCCAGCGAGTCGAGCGGCGGCCGATCGCCGGTATCGGTGGCGGGCGCGGCAGCGAGCCGCCAGTCGTCGCCAAGCCCCGCTTCTCGTGCGACGGCCCCGAGACGGGCAAAGGGAGGCATTGCCAGGTCCAACTGGCTCGAGCACTTGCGCAAGTCTTCGAATGCAGTTCGTGCCTCTTCCTTGCGTCCGGTCGTCCACAGAAACTCGGCCCATGCCGCGAGCGGCAGCGTTTCATTGGTGTGCGATTTGACCCATTCCTTGAGTCGCTTTTCAGCGGCCGCGGTCTCCCCAGTCTGTTGTTCGATCTTTGCCAACAGGGGAACGTCGTCGTCGCCGGCCTTCTTCAGCCGTTCCAGGGCTGGACCGGGTTGATCGACAGCCAGGAGGTTGAGTCCTGTCAGTTCGTCGATGGCACGGTCCATTTGCCGCAGCGAATCGGCGAATTTCCGTTCGGCCGCTTTCTTCGCGTCGTCGACTCCCTTCTGATCCTTGCCGGCCATCCGAGCCTCGACCTCGGCCTTGTCGACAGCCGCCCGTTGGTCCTGCCGCACCCGGGTGGCGCGTTCTTCGAGACGGGCCAGGATCGGGCGACCGTTCTCGGCCCGGCCCGAACGAAAGTACGCCCGGCCCAGGTGCCGCAGGTGTTTGATCTGCTCCGCTTCGTTGCCGGTCGGTTCCAGGTAGACGGTGCCGGCATCGGCAATGAGGCGATCCCAGAGTTCAAATTGCGAGTACGTTTCAAAGAGTCGCAGCCGACCGTAATGGGCGCTCCCTTTTCCGGGCAGTGCGTTGTATTTGGGATGGCGGGGGAGATCGACCGTGTTCTTCGACAGCCGGATGGCTTCCTCGGCACGTCCCAGGAATTGCAGGTTGCGCACCAGCCACTCATTGTTATGGGCGAAGTTGTGAATCTGGTCGGGCAGAATGCCGTCCCGCATCATGTAGGCGTGGTCGACGCGGGCCGAGGCTTCCTGCTGCCAGATCGCGTCCTCGTACCGCTTCACCCGCGAGTAGATGTGGCCCGGCATATGCCACATGTGGGCAATCCCCGGAGCCGACTGTCCGCAGAGCGCGGCCGATGCAAGCGCGCGTTCCGCTTTTTCGTAGTCCCACAGATGGATCTTGTAGTGATGCACCGGGTGCAGCGGGTTGACCGCCAGCACTTCATCGATGAGCGCGCTCACCGCCAGATGGCTGGCGATCGGGACATCACCCCGGCTTTGCCACAATTGCAGGGTCAAGAACGCCTTGGCTTCGACATCGTCCGAGAACTCGAGCGCGATGGCTTCCAGTGCCTTGATGTACTTGGTCGCCCGCTCCTTTTTCTTCTGGTCGTCCCCCTTCACCTCGGCGGCGTGCCAGTCGTTGAGCGCCTCGATGTACTTTCGCTCGCGAGGACTGGCTTTCTCTTTGCGTTCAACAGCCTTGGCGATGAATTCCCTGGCTCGCTTCTCGTTATTGATGTTGGCGAGCGCCATGCCCCAGTACGCGATCGCGCAGTCGGGATCGAGCATGGCGGCCTGGCGGAATGAACGTTCCGCTTCGAAGTACCAGAAGCCGTGGAGTTGACCCACGCCCTGGTCGATCCAGCCCTGGACCTCGCCGACTTTGCTGGTGGCGGGAAAGGACACATTACCCGTTCCCGTGATCTTGCGGGCAGCCTGCCGCGGCCCCTCGTCGAACGCGTCGCCGTGGTAGGAGTGCCCGGCTGGCGGGGCTTCGTTGGCGGGTCGTGTCGCATCACTGGGCGAGTCGTCCGCAGCGCTCAACAGGGCTGGGATGAGAACAAACAGGCCGGTGATCGGAAGGAACCGGCGCTGGAACAATCGAGCCATCGGCAAAACCCTTCGGGAGGCAGCGGTCAAATCGGCTGGGAGTTCGGGCCACTTCGAATGTCGAAGCGGCTCGAACAACTCCAGCCCGATCTTCACGCAGGCTCATGCCCAACCGGCATTCAATCCGGACGGGATGGAAACAACCAGACAGTCAAGACCGGTCGATCCGTCAGGGTCTTGTCGAGACAGGAGATCCTAAGGCGCTATTCGTCCTTGGCCGGCTTCTTCGCGGGCGGACCGAGCAACTTTTCAAGCTGTTCGGCCAGTTCCGGACCGCGGGCGTTCATGGAAACGACCTTCCCTTCCTGGTCGACCAGAATCGCGGTGGGAATTCCCATCACACCATAGAAAACCGCCAGAGGATGGCTCCATCCCTGCTTTTCCTTGTTGGTTTCGAACAATTGCGTCCAGGGGATTTCGCGTTTGGCAATGAAGCCTTCGAGGGCTTCGCGTTCGTTGTCGAGACTGATCCCCACGACGTCGAACCCTTTCTCGTGATACTCGCGGTAGTGAGCGAGGACGTTTGGCAGTTCCTGGATGCACGGACCGCACCAAGTCGCCCAGAAGTCGACCAGGACAACCTTGCCGCGGTAGCTGGCCCAGTCGAACGGCTTGCCTTCCAGGGTGTTCCCCTGGATCTCCATGACGTTACCCGGCAGTTGCAGCCGCCGGGCAATCCCCTCGAGCTTCTGGGCCTGTTCGATCAATTCCGGACGCTTCGACGTCTTGAGGGCCGCCGACAATTCCGTGTAGTACGTGCCCGCCAGCTGGGTGTCTTCCAGGCCTTCCAGCACATCGGCGTAGGTGAATGCATACTGCAGCGACTTGCGGCTGAACTTGCTCTCGGTAAGCCCCTTCAAGAGTCGTTCGCCAAGGGCCTTCTGCTCCGCCGTTTCCAGCTCCACGGCCGTGAAGATCTCCACGACCGTTTTCTGTTCGCGGGCCAGTTTCGCGACTTCTTCCCGCGAATCCTTTTCCAGTTCCTCGACGACTTCCTTGACCTTCTTCCCGGCTCCTTCCTGACCCAGCCGCATCAGGTTCAGGTGTGCCTGAATGGTCGCTTCAGCCGCTTCCGAAGCCACTTCAGCGTCGGCTTTGGGATTCTTGAGAATCCGCGAGGCCGCTTCGATGAGGACCGACTGAGCCTTCGTGAAGTAGGCGATCAATTCTTCGCGGGTCTTAACATTGGGCCGGTTTTCCTGCAGTTCTTCCATGAACTCCAGAATTTCTTCCGGCGTGCCGTCAGGAATCGCGAAAGGATCGGCGGTTTCTTCGACCTTCGTGGAGGCCTCCGACTTGATCTTGAGCGCCGGCTTTGCTGGCTTCTTGGGTTCATCTTGCCCGTGAGCCATTCCCAGCCACATGCCCGCGATCAGGCCAACGCACAGCCCGAACTTGGATTGCAATTTCCCTGGCATTGTCTTGAACACTCCCTGTGGGGCCTCGCGGTTTCCGCGTGATTGGCCAATTCAACGAGTCGGAACCTGTCCCAGCATAGCCTTCCGTCCGCCGTGGTTTCCAGATCGAGTCGCGACGGCTAGACTCCAAACGGGGCTCGCATCCCGCGTTTTGTGAGCGAACATACATGCGAAAACCGTCGTCCGGCCGGCACCTGTATTTGCCGCGCTGCCGCCCTTATCTGGACAGCCGTACCTTGCCGAACAGGCACTGATCGAAGCACCGACCGAAGGATCGTCCGAGATGCCGACACACCTCCCTCCCGAACTCGCCGACAATCCCCTGATGGCCGAGTCGGGCCTGCCCCCATACGATCGAATCCGGACCGAGCACGCGCTTCCGGCCGTCCGCTTTTGCGTGCAGCGGGCACTTCAGGAACTGGAACAACTGGAAGCGCGGTTCGAGCCCACCTGGGTGGGCACCATGGAACCGATCGAGGAACTTGAACGCCCCTTTGAATATTCCTGGAAGCCGGTCGGACATCTCTTCAGCGTCAAGAATTCCAAGGAATTGAGAGAAGCGTACGAAACGGTCGAACCGGAAGTGATTGCCTACGGGCTGCGGGTCCGCCAGAGCGAGCCCTTGTACAGGGCGCTGGTGGCGATTCGCGATGGCGAGGAATGGGCGCGACTGACGCCGTGCCAGCAGCGGATCGTCGAAGACCGCATCAAGGATGCTCGGCTGGCGGGGATCGACCTGCCGCCCGAGCAACGCGCGCGGTTCAACGAGATCGAACAACGGCTGTCAAAACTGGCGAACGATTTCTCCAATCATTGTCTCGACGCCACGAAGGCATGGTCGCTGGAGATCAACAATCCCGAAGATGCCGCGGGTTGGCCCACCACGCTACGCGGGATGGCGGCCCAGTCGTGGAACTCCGCGCATGCCGATGCGGAAGTGCCAGCCACGCCAGAAAACGGCCCCTGGCGGATCACGCTGGAAATCCCGCTGTATGTCCCCTTTCAGGAACATTGCCGAAATCCCGCGCTCCGTGAACAGGCTTATCGCGCGTTCATCCTGAAAGCGGCGGCCGATCCGTTCGATAACCAGCCGTTCATTCCGGAAATCCTGCGTTTGCGTCAGGAAAAGGCCACGCTGCTGGGTTTTGCCAACTATGCCGAGCTGAGCCTGGTGCGCAAGATGGCGCCGAGCGTGGACGCCATTGAGCAATTGTTCCAGCAATTGCGGGAAGCCGCCTGGACCGCCGCGGAAGGCGACCTGGCCGACCTGAAGAGCCTGCGAGCCGAACGCGGCGAGGGAGAGGACATCCGCCATTGGGATGTGGGATTTTATGCCGAGCGACTGCGAGAGCAGCGATACGCCTACACCGACGAGGAAGTTCGTCCGTACTTCCCTCTGGAACGGGTGCTCGACGGACTGTTCAGCCTCTGCGGCCGATTGTTCGAGATTTCGTTCGCCCAGGTGTCCGGTGTTCCCGTCTGGCACCCTGATGTCCGGTACTACGACGTCCGCGACAAACAGGGAACGACCATCGCCGGATTCTATCTCGATCCGTTTTCACGCCCGGCGGACAAGCGCGGGGGGGCGTGGATGAACGACTGTCTCGGGCGCCGACGCGTGAATGGCCGCCTGCAGATTCCCGTCGCGCACCTGGTCTGCAACCAGACACCGCCCGCGGGCGACAAGCCGTCGCTGATGAGCTTCCGCGAGGTCGAAACGCTGTTTCACGAGATGGGGCACGGTCTGCAGCACATGCTGACGACCATCGAGCATCCCGATGCGGCCGGAATCAACGGCGTCGAGTGGGACGCGGTCGAACTCCCCAGCCAGTTCATGGAAAACTGGTGTTACCACCGCCCGATCCTCATGGGCATGACGGCTCACTGGCAGACGGGGGAGCCTTTGCCGGAAGACCTGTTCCGCAAAATCGTCGCCGCGAAGACGTATCGCAGTGGTTCGCTGCTGTTGCGGCAACTGCTGTTTGGCGTGACCGACCTTACCCTGCACACGACCTTCGATCCCGATGGCGCCGAGACGGCGTTCGATGTCCAGCAGCGACTCAGCCGCGACTTCAGCTTGCTCCCCATGCTTCCCGAAGATCGCTCGCTGTGCTCGTTTTCGCACATTTTTTCGGGAGGCTACGCGGCCGGTTATTACAGCTACAAATGGGCGGAGATCCTCTCCGCCGATGCCTTTTCGGCGTTTGAAGATGCGGGTTTGGATAACGAAGCGGCTGTCGCCGAGACCGGGCGCCGCTTTCGCGACACGGTTCTGTCGCTGGGGGGCAGCAGACCCCCCATGGAGGTGTTCGCCGACTTCCGCGGCCGCGAGCCAACCGTCGAGGCGCTCTTGCGGCACTCTGGCCTGGCCGGCGGGGCGCGAACCTGATCGAACCGACCTTTCGCGGCAAATCGTGGAAGTGGAGTGAGTCGAGTGGAGTGAGTCCAGAGTCGAGGAAGACAAAGGAGTTCGTCCGTCTTTCTCACTCGACACCGGCCCCCTGACTCTCGTCCTAGTCGGCCTGGGGGAGTTCCTCAAAGGCCGTGCCGATCATCTGGCCGTCAAGGCTTTCCTGAATCGCCCGACCGCGACAGCCGCCAGGGGCGAGGTCCGATTCCAGCGCGTTGAGTCAGTCGAACCCCGCCTCTCCGCCAAAGCGCGGTTAGGGTTGCAGCGTGCTGACCGCGAGGAGCTCCTCTTCGCGGCCAACGGTTGCTTCCGGGAACTCGCGGTTGATGTGACGATGCGCGTGTCGTTAATCCTGCTCGGTCTGGGGTTGGCCTCGGGAGTGCTAGGCTGCGCGATGTTTTCGGGCGGCAACCGCGGCCTGTTGGGATCGTCGGCTCCCCCCACCGCGGTCCGCCGTCAGCCTTTGTGGACACCGCGAACGCCCCGCGCCCCCGCGAGTCCCCGGCCACCCGCCCCCCCGCGCGAGCAGGAGTCAGCCCCCACGCCGACGTTCGCGCCGGAGACCGCGCCGAAGCCGGTGCTGCCCGCCGAGCCCGTGGAGGAGCTTCCGCCCCTTTATGTGCCGTCGGCGCGGCGACAAAGCCGGGACATTCAGCCCGTTTCGACGCAGGGACCGATTCTGGAAATCGTCGCCCCGGCCCGGTCGCAGATCGGCGGGCAGACGACGTACCGCCTGCTGGTGACCAATCCCCGCTCGACACCCCTTGCCGGACTGACGCTGCGTTGTGAATTTGATCCGGCGCTGCGGTTCCCCGGTTCCGATCGCTCGGCCGTCAAACAGGATCTCGGCGACCTGGAGGCGTTCGGCGTGCGGGAAGTGCTCCTGACGCTGTCGAGCCAGTCAACGGGTCGGCATCGGCTGGAAGCCAGCCTGCGACGGGATGATCGCGAACTGGCCCGGCGCGAACACATTGTCGAGTTCGTGCCGAAAACATTTGAACTGTCGCTCGTCGGCCCGGAGCGGCGGGCACCGGGACAGACGGCACGCTATCTGATCCAGATGACGAATCAGGACGACGTGCCGACCTCGCCGCTCGCGGTCCGTTTTCAGGCGGACGGAGTTCTCGCACTGGGGAAGACCTGGCCGGCGGCCACCGTGGCCGGGCAAACCGTCACGTGGTCGCTCCCCCCGCTCGCGTCCCGCGAATCGAGGCTGGTCGCGGTGGAAGTCCGCTCGCCTGTTCCCACGTCGCAGGCCGGCGTCCGGGTCGACGTTCAGGGAGAGACTCTTCCTTCGGTATGGCGGCAGGAGTGGCTCGCGGTCGTCGCCGGACAGTCGAGCCTTGTCGCCGCCTGCGACACCCCCGCGCTCCCCGTTCGACCGGGCGAAATCTTTCGCGTCACCACGACCGTGGAGAACCAAGGATTGGAGATGCTGGCCGGCGTGGACTGGGAACCCCGCCTGCCGCCGGGGATGCGCCTGGTCGCTCGGCACGACCCGTCGACGCCGAATGCGAGCCAGGCTGGCAGCTCGATCACGCTCCCTCCGGGAGGGCGGCTGGTCACGGTCTGGGAGTTGTCGGCCGCGCGGCCGGGACTCATTCATTTGCAGTTCGCGGCCAGCGCCGATTCGTCCGCAGCCGAGGTGCTGATCGACGACTGGGTGGGGATCGCCGAATCGTCAGGGGAACTGACTCGCGGGAATGTTCTGGAATCGCTGCCGACGGTGGCACCGTATTGAGGAGTCGAGTGTCTAGAGTCGAGAGTCGAGAAAGACAGGGGAGTTCTTCGGTCTTCTCGCTCGACACTGGACGCTCGACACTCGACTTTCCCAAAGGCCCCGGCCAATTCCCGGTTGACCGGCGAACGCGGGTCGATCACCATTCCTGTCGTGAGAGCGGCGGTCGCGATCATGTTCGACCGCCGTTCGCCGCGAACCCCGCTCTTTAAATGTCAAATGCCCCGAGTGCGCCAGGATGTTGCGCGGTAACCATTACGAGCGAGCTTTCGAGCATTACCTGCGGGAGCGTCGGCTGCCCTACGTGGCGGTGGACGAAACCCGCCGGGCGCTGGCGGCCGACAATAGCCTCAAATCCCTCGATTTTCTCGTGCGTTCGCCGACGGGGGCGATGTGGCTGGTCGACGTCAAAGGACGGTCGCGGGCGTCGAGCCGGCGCGTCGGCGAGAACTGGGTGACCGCGGACGACCTCGATTCGCTGGCGCGCTGGGAAGAAGTCTTCGGTTCCCGTTCGCGCGGCTTGATCGTGTTCGCCTACCAGGTTCCGGAAACTGCGGGCGGCGAACTCCCGGTGGACGTGAGCTTTGAAGGCCGCGGCTACGCGTTCTTTGGCGTCTGGGCGCGCGACTATGGTTTGCAGGGCCGGTCGCGATCCCCGCGTTGGCAGACAATCTGGGTCCGCAGCGCCGAATTCGCGAACCTGCGATTTCCCATTCAACAACTGATCGAACAGGTGGAGCTTCCGGCATGACGACGTTGTCCGCGCTCTTGATCGACACGCTCGTCCTGGCGCAAGCGCCCGGAGCCCCGCCCAACAATGTCCAGTTCGCGCCGAGTTCGGCGTGGATGATCGACGCCGGGGTCTTCGTGCTGCTGGCGGCGGGAGCGGTCTTCGCCGTCTGCAAGGGAAGCGCTCGCAATTAGCAGGGCCTTTGGGAAAGTCGAGAGTCCAGAGTCGAGAAAGACAGGGGAGTTCTTCGGTCTTCTCGCTCGACCCTCGACTCAATCCACTTCCATGGCATGCCGCGAATTGAAAATGATGAAGGCCCCGCCACAACGTGAGCGCGACAGATTCAGGCCAAGCTCCGTGGCGACAACGTGGGCGGCCCAGACTTTCCATTTCTCCCAAACCAATGGAGCGGCGCGATTCCTCCAGTCGTCACCAACGTTTTTTTTGTCTTCAAATGAGTAAACCGTCGTTTTGACCGAATTCTCGTGAATTCTCCGACCGATGAATTCTGCGTCTCAAGCCCGGACGAGCGGGTCCGCAGCGATTCGCGACCAAGTGTCGCGATGACTTGGGTCGACGCGACGCAAGACGTCCCAATGGGGTTGAGACGGCGACAAACGAGACAAATCATTCCATCGCAGGAATTTCTGATTGACTGGAAATTCGGAACTTCCTAGAGTTCTCCGCGTTCATAGAACGTAACTTCCGGTTGAAGAGAGTGGATCCTTCTTCCGGTGTCGCGAAACTGAGCTGCATCTCTTGCTCGGGTGCCAAAGAGAGACAGCCCTGACTGGTTCCCCCAAGGCGCCCTTTTGAGTTCGTAGGAGCCGAAGGATATGGCCACGAAGTCCACCAAGTCGACCAAAGCTGCCCCGAAGAAGCCTGCTGCCAAGCCTGCCAAGGCTGCGGCGACCAAGTCGCCGAAGGCCAAGCCGGCCGCGAAGAAGGCCCCCGCCGCCAAGCCGGCCGCGAAGGCCACCAAGTCGCCGAAGGCGAAGCCGGCTGCCAAGAAGCCCGCCGCCAAGAAGGCTGCTCCCGCTCCCGCGCCGACCCCGGCGAGCTAGTCTGGAACGATCGGTTGATTGGCCGATTCATCCACGGGACGAACCCAAGGTTCGTCCCGTGTTTTTTTTGGTCAATGGTAAAATACGAAACTCGAAATTCTAAATACGAAATTCGAATGCTGCCGCTGGATGGCTGGCCGCTCGCCACTGGTGGCTGGCGGCTTCTTCCCGAGTGCTGATTCCTGACGGCTGATCCCTGAAGGCTGGCTGCCTCTTTCACCATCTCGGTCCCACGCGCGTTGGTCGATACTCGACGCGATTCGGGAGCGGCTCGACGCGATGGGTCTGGCGGAGCCACCAGGTCCAGACGATGCCAAACGCGAAGCCTCCCACATGAGCCCACCAGGCCACGCCGCCGGTCGACGGGTCGGACAAGAGGCCCGCCACCAGTTGGAACAGAAACCAGATGCCCAGAAAGAGTGGGGCGGGCACGACGATAAACTGAATGAAGATGAAAATGGGTATCGCCGTCAGGACACGCGCTCGCGGGTAGAGCACGAAGTAGGAGCCCATGACTCCCGCGATTGCTCCACTGGCCCCCACCGTGGGGATCGTTGAGCGG
Source organism: Planctomycetaceae bacterium (assembly GCA_019636285.1). GTDB lineage: Bacteria > Planctomycetota > Planctomycetia > Planctomycetales > Planctomycetaceae > JAHBXV01. The sequence goes on along the minus strand of JAHBXV010000002.1, from coordinate 154,546 downwards.
GGGTCGAAGGCAACGTGCAAGAGTCCCGCCGCAAGGCCGCTCCCCAGGTAGAGAATCGCGTACCGGACCGGACCAAACCGGTCCTCGACGTTGTCCCCGAAAATCCAGAGGAACCAGAGGTTCCCCGCCACGTGCAACAGCCCGCCGTGGAGGAACATGCAGGTCAGGAGCGTGGCCCAGGGGGAAATCGGCGCGGGGGGAAGTTCGACCCGTTCGTTCACGACTTGGTACTGGCCTCGCTGTTCAATCATCCGCGGCCGTTCGACCACCATCGCCCGATTCCCTTCCGTCAGCCGGGCGGGAATCATGCCGTAGGCGGTGACAAAGTCTTCGTCTTTGGAGCCCAGGCTGAACTGGTACGCGAAGACCGCCGCGCAGAGGCCGATGAACACGAAATTGACCAACGGGGTTCGTTGAGCCGGGATATCGTCCTTGAGCGGAAACATGGGCGTCGGGTATCCGGAAAGTGGCGCGGTGTTCGGAGAGCTTCGCGGCGACTAGAATCAGATCGGCCGCCCGCGTGACGCGACGTCGATCCGTGCGTGAGAGCCTCTTTGTCATGTCCTCTGCGAGTGTTTTGACCCATGCCCGCCGAATTCACCAGCCTGCTGGAAACATTTGACAATCCGTTCCCCGAACGAGCGTACGAGATTGAAACGGTCTGCCCGGAGTTCACATCGCTGTGCCCGAAGACCGGCCAACCCGACTTTGGCACGCTGACCATCATCTACAGCCCCGCCGCGAAATGCTTCGAGTTGAAATCGCTGAAGCTGTATCTCCAGCAATACCGCAACCATGGGGCATTCTACGAGCGGGTCACCAACGAAATCCTCGATGACCTGGTCGGGGTGACACAGCCCCGCTGGATGACGATTCACGCGGCTTTCACGCCCCGCGGCGGGATCCGGACCAATGTTATCGTCACCCATGGTGAACGGCCGCGCTCGTAGCGAACGGACTGCCGGAACGTTGACGATTCAGATCCCCTGCTCCCAGACAAGGTCTTCGGCCCGAAAAACGGGGCCCTCGACGCAGACGCGGCGGTAGTCCCAGTCTCCTTGGGGCTGACGGACGGGCGTCACGCAACTGAAGCAGGCTCCGAAGCCGCAAGCCATCGGCGTTTCGAGCGAGACCCAGCAGGGAACGCCCGCATCGCGGCAACGCCGCGCGGTGGCGCGCATCATGCCCTCCGGCCCGCAGCAAAAGACGCTGGTGGGGAGATCGGCGCTGGCCAGGAGTTCGTCGAGAACTTCTGTCACGTAGCCCCGGTGGCCGCGGGTTCCGTCATCGGTCGCCAGCCGCACATCGACGCCCGGAAGTTCAAAGTCGGCCACGCCGGCCAGGTACGACTGAGAGCGAGCTCCGTAGCAGAAACTGATTCGCGCGGGCTTCGGCCAGGCTGGGGAGGGAGCCGCCCCGTATGTCTGTAATCCCAGAAGCTGTCGGATGACTGGCAGAAACGGTGTCTGACCGATCCCTCCCGCGACAATGGCCAGGTGATTGCCGGCCGGAGGACCGAACCCGTTACCGAGCGGGCCCCAGACCGAGACCTGCGTTCCGATCGCGCATTGCGAAAGCCACCGCGTCAGTTTGCCAACGACCACGTATCCAAAATCGATCGAGACCGGCCTGCCCGATTCGTCCATCTGTGTATCAAACAGGGCGAAAGGTCGGCCCAGCAGCGGATCCGAGAGTCCCACGGGGCGGGCCATGAAGAACTGCCCCGGTCGCATCCGCTCGGCAAGTTCCGGCGAGCCCAGCCGCATGCGCCAGGTGTTGGTGGCCATGGGTTCGTTGAGGAGCACCGTGGCCGCGACTTGCAGACCATCGGCGACGACTCCCGGCAAACCCAGATCCAGCATTTCGCATGTGCTCATCGCCGACTGCGACTCCTCAACTGGTGGCTGCTTCCAGATGCCAACCGGGTATTGAAACGTGCCTTAACGGCCCCGATTTTGACGCGGCGGTCGCGACGGCGCCTTGCCGGTTGCTGACTTTCGTCGGGCTGGCCCGGCAGCCTTTCCAGCCGACTTGGTCGTGCGCTTCCGGGCGCCGGATGACGTCGCGCCGGGCGTCGAAATGGGACGCCCGCCGGGTGCGTGTTGCTGACGAACCCGGGGACGATGCGGAACGCCCAATTGAGAGAGTTCCTTGAGTTCCCGTCCGGTTAACGGGCGGTACTCGCCGAGTTCGAGGCTGCCGAGCCGGATGGGCCCGAATTGCACGCGGCGCAGCCGCATCACCTTGTGGCCGACCCGGGCGAACAGTCGTCGCACTTCCCGGTTCTGCCCCTCGGTCAACGTCACTTCCAGGATCGCGCTCGCCCCTTGCGTCTTGATGACCCGCGCTTCGCGAATGCGAAACTTGCCCTCGGTGAAGAACAGACCCTTTTTGAGCTGGGTCAGAACTTCCGCTGTCGGAACACCGGCCACGTGGACGTGGTAGAGCCGTTCGATCTGAAAACGGGGGTGAGCCAGGCGGTGGGCCATCTCGCCGTCGTTCGTGACGATCAGCAGGCCCTCGGAGTTTTCGTCGAGCCGGCCCACGGTAAACAACCGCGCCGGTCCTGGCGGCAGCAGATCGAAGACCCGCTTACGGCCGCCGGGGTCGGAGTTGGTACACAAGTAGCCTGGCGGCTTGTGCAGCAGGAAGTATTCCTTGCGGGCCAACTGAATGCGTTCGCCGTCGACCTGAACCTTCTGGCGAACAGGGTCGACCCGAACACCGAGTTCCGTCGCCACCACGCCGTCGATGGTGACCCGGCCCTGAACGATATACTCCTCGCAGTGGCGGCGGGATCCGAGGCCGGCTGCCGCGAGGACTTTCTGCAGGCGTTCTCCACCACCATCATCGGATGCGACGTGCTCAGGGGATGTCCGTTTCGGCGATTCGGACGGGCTGCGACGGGGCTGCGAGGGCTGTTTTTTGGCCATGATAGCCCACAGCATACCCCGCATGGGGAGAACTGGGAAATCACCCCCGCCGAAGGCCTTCCGGATCGCCGACTACTGATGCGTCAAAACGGGCCGCAATCATACAGACGAGGCGGAGTCTGGGAGCAAGAACGGTTTCGGCCTACAAGCCGCTTCCGGCGATGCTCGATGGCATGTCGGATCGCTGGGCGGCTGGCTGGGTGACGAAGTGGGGCTGCTGGAATTCGGAATGGCCCGTATGCTCGCGCAACAGGCGGTCCGAGAATTCCAGGTCGGGCGACAGACAGGGATGTTTGTACTGCTCGAGGCTGCCTCCCAGTCGCGACTGCCGGGCGCGGGCAAACCGCTTCCAGCTTCCCTGCGGGAGGACGCAGAGCTCCAGCGGATCGAGCCGGGCCGATCGTCGCTTGTCGCGGTACTCGACATTCTGACGCTGCAGTTCGTGATCGACGACAGCGGCGAACTGGCTTGTCGCGAGCGGGCCCGGCTCGAGATGGAGTCGATACCGGGGGGGATCTCCCCAGATCGGGGAGATCGTGAAGTCGCCATGATCGATCTCGATGTTTCGCCGCGCTTCGGCCACCGCCGCGACAACATGCGATTCCGACAGCTTTTCGCCGGTCAGATTCGACATATGAGCCCCCTTGTGGAGGAACTCGAGGATTGGCGTCTGGCCATGAAAGCCACGACAGCGGACCACGTCGCGAATGTTGTAGCGATACAAGCCGGACGCGGTAGTGAGCAGAATCAGGTACTGCTCCCCTTCCTTCAGTTCATGGGCGAGCAGGACTGTCGGGTCGGGCGAATCCTGTTCGGCCTCGGGAATAAACTCGAAGAAGTGAGATTCGACGTCCAGAAGACCAGCCGACGTTTCGTCTTCGAGGGGGACCGTCATGCGGCCTTCGCTGGCCGACAGCCCGTGGTCGCGCACGGGGACATTCCCAAAGTACTGCCGCATGGCGGGCAGGTAGGCTCCCGCGCTTCCTCCGGTCCAGACGCCGACAAACGCCAGGCGGGGCCAGATGTCGACCGGAGCCAGGCGGCCTTGCGATTCGACGAGGCGTTCGAGCTGCCGGGCGCGGGCGAGATCGGGCTTGCGGATCCGTCGTTTGAGCTGCTCGCGGACACTGCCGGGAACGGAAAAATCGCTGGAGAGCCCTCCGTTGGCGACGTCCCGAATGAGCTGCCATTTCCATTCGTCGGCTCGCCGTCCCCATTGCACCAGGGTGCTGGGGTTCGCGGTCATCACCAGGCCGACATGCGGATTCGCGACGCTCAGCCGTAGGGATGTGTAGAGCTTTGCCTCGGGATCGCTGATGCGGCCGACCGCGAGCGGCACGGTGTACATCAGCCGCACCAGGGGGCTTTGCATGGCCCCGACCAGCCCGCTGATGTTGCCACACGGTGTTCCGGCCGGGGTGCGAAACTGGTCGTAGTCGCTGCTGAGCTGAATGATGTCCCGCTGGTGCATGGCCGGGTGGGCGTCGAACGCACGGATGCCCCACAGGCTCCAGCCGCGGCGATAATCGGTCAGAAACGGCCGCGTGATGGGAATGTACTTGGACTCTGCGGTCGTTCCGCTGCTGAGGGTGAACATCAGCAGCTTATTCTCGCGCCCCAGGAGAGCCTGGGTCTCGCCCTGCTTCATGCGCTCGACATAGGGGCGGAATGTTTCGAAGTCGGAAATCCCCAGGCGATGGCGGAACTCCCGGATTGACAGGCCCGGCGAAAGTCCCCGTTCGCGGGAGAAATCGGATTCCGCATTGAGGGCCAGAATGCGGGCCAACGTCTTCTGCTGTAGCTCAATTCCCCGGAGAGACTCGCGGAGAAACCGCTGCAACCGGCGTCGCAGTCGGACGCGGATCCCGAACCCGCCAACAACGCGCAGCTGCCTGAGCATGGGCCATCCTTCCTGGATGGCGTCTCGAATTCGTCAGCGAGCGGACACCGGCAGAAGTGCCGCGACAATCCCCCGCTCGGCCGACTGGCGACGGGAAGCATGCCGCGGAACCGGTCGCTCGTTGACCCGAGACGCTCGAACCTCCGGAGACGAAAAAAGGGCGAACTTCCGATAAGGAAGTCCGCCCCCGTTTCACATCGGTCCGAGCACCTTGTTCCGGCGCGTTATTTCTTCTTGGCGGCCTTCTTCTTATCGCCCTTAGCATCGGCACCCTCGGCCGCTTTCTTTTTCTTTTTCTTGCCCAGCACGAGTTTCACGACCCGCAACTTGGGCAAACCGAAGGGGCTTTGCCCTTCGACCCAGCGGTCATCGGACTGCATCTGGGTGATACGTTCGTGACGCTGCAGCACGTTTCGGGTGCGTGTCAGACGACCTTGACGCTTTAATGACTTATCGATCGACACAACGAATTTCCTTCACGCTCCAACCGCGAGGCGGCCAACGGCCGGTCCACCGCGTCACTCACTCAATTTCAGGCCATCGCGGGTTCACCCGGCTGACCGCATTCCTCGCCTCTGGGGCGTCATTGCGAACAGGAATCCGCAATGCCGTCGATCTGGCCGAAGATGAACTCGCTGCACGCACCGCCCGACGCGAAACCGTGAACCGAACTTATTTCGCCTCAAGCACTTCTGACAGGAACATCACACGCAATGGTGGTTCCGGCCAGAAGATCGGGAATTCAGTAGAGTATTCCAGAGGGCTTCAGGCTGCAAGTGTGGTGAGGAAACGGTAAGACGCGACACTCCGAAATTGCCGTAACATCTTTGAAAATAGACTCTTGAGACCTTCGAGGCACCCCTCTATCGTAGCGGGTGGCGCCAGGCGCCTTCAATCGCACGGTAGGCACGTGAATCCTGATCGGGAAGTTTTTCATGATCGCATCAGGCTGGCGGCTCGGTCGCATGGTGGTTGGTCTGACGGTTGTCGCGGCATTCGCAGGCTTGCCGGTCTCGGCGGCCGACGACGATCTCGCGAAGGAGGCACGCGAGGCGATGACGAAGGCCGTGCAATTCTATAGTCAGGTGGTCGCTTCGCATGGCGGGTATGTCTACAAGTATTCGGCGGACCTGTCGCTGCGGGAGGGGGAAGGCCGAACGACCCCCGACACGCTGTGGATTCAACCGCCGGGTACGCCAACAGTCGGCCTGGCCTATACCGAAGCCTACCTGAGAACAAAGGATGAGTCGTGCCTGGCCGCGGCACGGGCCGCGGCCGATTGCGTGCTACAGGGGCAGCTCCAGAGCGGCTGCTGGACCGATTCGGTCAGTTTCGAGCCGGATCGCCGGGCAAAGACCGCCTACCTGTCGGATGGGAACGTCAAGAAGAAGCGGCCGTTCAACGTCAGTACGTTCGATGACGACAAAACGCAGTCGGCGCTTCGATTCCTGATGCGTCTGGACACAGCGCTCGATCGCAAGGATCAAAAGTTACACAAAGCCGTGGAAACTGCACTGGAAGCTGTGCTGACGGCGCAGCTCCCGAATGGTGCCTGGGCACAGGGCTTTGATGGACAGCCGCATCATCCGCCGGGGCTGACGCTCAAACCGGCGACGCTCACCAGCGATTGGCCGCGGAAGTATCCGGGGGGCGATTACTGGTGGTATCCGACTCTGAACGACAACGCGATGGCCGACACGATCGAGATGCTGCTGCTGGCGGCTCGGCTCTACAAGGAACCGCGCTACCATAAAGCGGCCATTCGCGGAGCCGAATTTCTGCTGGCGGCTCAATTGCCCGAGCCCCAGCCGGCATGGGCTCAGCAATACAACTTCGAGACCCAGCCCTGCTGGGCCCGGAAATTCGAGCCCGCGGCTGTTTCCGGGAGTGAGTCACAGGGGGTTATCGTCGCGCTGATGATGCTATACGCCGAGACGGGCGAGGACCGATTTCTGGCTCCGATTCCCAAAGCGCTCGACTACCTGGAGCGGTCGACTCGAGCGGATGGACGCCTGCCGCGATTTCTGGAAATGGAAACCAATCGGCCGCTGTACATGACGAAGGACTACCAGCTCACGGATCGGGATGACGATTTGCCGACGCATTACGGCTTTATTGTCGACAGCAAAGTGCCACAGCTTCGCAAACAGCTTGAGAAGCTCAAGGGTTTGAACGACCAGGAGCGGAAGCGACAGGCCGACACCATCTTCGCGATCCGGGCGGGTTCACCGAAACCCGACGTTGTTCGGGAAGTGATTGCCAAACTGGACAGTCGCGGCGCCTGGGTCGAAACGGGCGAGCTGAAATACCATCGCAAGACGGCGCCGATCATCGAATCGGCCACGTTTGCGAAAAACCTCGAAATCCTCAGCCAGTTCGTCGCATCCAAGCGGTGATCCAGGTTCCGATGTGAACGGTCACGATTTCGGGGCTCGCTCATTTGGCCTTCAATTCGATGGGCAACTGGTCGATTTTCGCGGCCAGGATGAAATCGTTCTCGGAAAGCCCGCCGATTGCGTGTGTCCAGATTTCGATGGCGACGTTGCGGAAGCCAACGAGATGCAAGTCGGGATGATGCCCTTCATCGTTGGCGACCCGAGCCACCTCGTTGAAGAACGCGAGAGCTGCGTCGAAATTCTTGACGACCCACTCTTTGCGAATCCGTTCGCCATCGTGGACGACCGACCATCCGGGAACGGTCGGCAAGAGCGCGGCAGTTTCCTGGGAATCGAGTTTCGGGACTCCGCCTTCGCAGGGAAGGCAGCGCTTCTGGAGCAGGGCGTCGGTAGTTAGCGTGGTGGACATGTGCTTCCCCATGATGCCGGGATTGATGCCGATCGGAAGATGCGGGCGAAGCGGCGGCCAGGCAGAGGTCTCAGGAACTTGAGCCGCCGGTTGCCTTCATCCTAGGTACGGTGGACGATTCTCCAAGGGGAAATTGGGGCAGAGGGGTCGAATCGACCGGGAGTCGGCGATCTTCGCGAAATCCTCTTCAAACCTTTAACTCCAGATCAGTCAGGGATATGACGCGACGGGGAGAGGTCATCCGCATGTCGATTCCACAAGTAGCGGAACGCGATAGTTGCGTCGCGCCGCGACACTTTCGACAATGAAATTGCTGTTGTCCTCCGGCTGGTTCTGTTCAAATCATCAGGGATCAAGCCGCGCGGCGAACGGGCTGTATCGGTTGCTTTTCTCTCGTCTTCGCGGTGTTCGGCGGCCATGGCCCGGGCACCTTGCAGGAGCGTCGTCGATGTCCAGTGAGTGGTATTACCAGCTTTTTGGTGAAGAGTTCGGGCCCGTGACGCTGGAGGATCTGGAAGAACTTGTCACTTCGGAGACGTTGTCTCCCACGGATCTCGTCCGACAGGGGACATCTGGCGGCTGGAAGGCAGTCTCGTCGATTGCACGCGGAAACAGCGGTCTCGAGAGCCCCACCGTGGCGACGGCCACGTTCGAGAGTGATTCGGCAGTCCGGGAAACGGGTTGGTTTTACGAATCGCTGGGCTGCACGCTGGGCCCGATCTCGTTCGAGGAACTCGTGCAACTTGCCGAAAGCGGCGAGTTGGGGGCGGACGATGACGTTTGGATGGGCGAGGACGGAAAGCGACGGCGCGCGGGATCGATTGGACGACTGATGGCGGCGATGCCGTTCCAGTCCTCAACGGTCACCATCGAAAACCGGCCGACGAGCCCCTCGCTGACGGATACGGACAGTTTTGAATCGAAGACCGCGCTACGGGAAGCGGCTCCTTCGCGGCCGACCCCGCCCCCTCCGGTTCCCGCCCCGCCAACGCAGGATCAGCTCTGGTATGCGTGGATTCGCGGCCAGGAATTCGGTCCGGTCTCGCTGCAAGACTTGCAGCAGTGGTACCGTGACCAACGCCTCACGATGAATGATGCGGTGAAGCCGGGCCTTTACGGGGCCTATCAGCCGGTGGCCACGGCGACGTTTCTCTGGTCGGCGCCGGCGGCTCCGCCGCCCGCGCCAACGGCTCCACCACCTGCTCCGGTTGCGCCGGTCGCTCCCGCCGCCGTAGTTCCGGCCGCTCCCGTGGCCCCGAAGCCTGCTGCCCCGGTGGCCGTGGAAAAGCCAGCCGCCCCACCGCAGCCCGTGAAACCCGTCGAGCCCGTCGCGAAGGTCGAGGCCCCCAAACCGGCACCCAAAGTGGAAGTCGCCGAGCCCAAGCCTGAACCGGTGAAAGCCGTTGTGCCCGTCGAAACACCAAAACCCGCCGTCGAGGAAGCCCCCAAGCCAGCCCCAGCGTCGTTTTCGAGCCCACCGGCCTGGTCGGCCCCGAAGCCAATGGCCGCCCCGATGCGCGCCGCTCCGCCGAAGCCGGCGCCAAAACGATCCTCGGGCGGTGGTGGATTCGATCTTGGGGGAATGCTCAAGGGGTTGGGCGGCGGTTCGACGGGGATCGCGATCGGCGCGGTGGTCGTCGTGGGGCTGTTGTATGGCGGCTGGATGTTGATTCCCGAGTCGCAGGGGAATCTCGCGGACTATTACAACACCATGAACACGATGGCGGCCGAGATCGGGAAAATGCGGGCGGCAAATGCCGGCGACGCGGAATGGCAGCAATTCGGCCAGAAGAGCATGCAGACACTGGAGCCGATTTCAAAAGACCTGGAAGCCTCCCTGAAATCGGCTCCCAAAAGCTCTCTGAAACCGATCCGTCAAAATCTGTTCTATGCCGCCAAGTATCGGTTCAAGGACGTCTTCGCGAAGCCGCTCAAGGAGAAATCGCGGTCCGAGGAAGACGTGAAACTCCACCTGACCGAAGCGGCACGATTGATGAAACTTCCCGCACCGTCGCTGTAACTGGCGGTTAAGTCGAGGGTCGAGGAAGGGCAGCGTTCCCCTGCGGGTCGCGGCTAATTTCCGCGATGGAAACGGTCTCTGCGGTCGCTCAGTCGACCGAGTCCGCCGCGCCGGCGCCATCTAGGAAGAGTTCGCCCGAGTCGTCATCGTCCTGATCGATGGACTCGGGATGAGTGTCATCACAAGGAGGTTCCTGGCCGTGGAGCGCGAACCAGGCGTTTTCGGCCGCACGCTGCTGAGCGGCCTTCTTGTTGGGCCCCCACGCGGCCGCGAAACGCTTGTCGCCAATGACGGCCGCGACACGGAAAAACTTTGAGTGGTCGGGGCCACTTTCGGCGAGAACCACGTAGCGCGGGGTTTCGCCCCGGTCCTTCTGCACGAGTTGTTGCAGGAGACTCTTGTAGTTTCGTCCCTGGGTGGTTTGCAGCAATTCCTCGATGATCGGGCCCATGGCTCGCCGGACGAACGCACAGGCTTCGCCCCATCCTCCGTCGAGATAGATGCCCGCGAGGATCGATTCGAAGACGGCCGCCACCAGCGATTGCGGCATCGCCACGCCAAATTGCAGACCTTTGCCCACAATCAGGCAGTCGGGTAGTCCCATCAAGTCGCTGACTTGCGCGCAGATCAACCGGCTGACAACCGCCGACTTGATCCGCGTCATTTCGCCTTCCGGCTCCTGGGGCAACCGCTCGTAAAGAACTTCGCAGACAATCGCCCCCAGGATGGCATCACCCAAGAACTCGAGACGCTCGTTCGAGTCGAGACGGGTTCTCGCGGCGGACGAATGCGTGAGACAGCGTTCCAGCAGACTCCGGTCGCGAAACCGGTAGCCAATGGCTTCTTCACACCGATCAAACAGGTCCGCTTGCGCAAAATCCACGATGGCGTTTTACCTTCGATCGACTGCCGAATCGCGGCGGACTATCTCCTACCGCCGCATCAAGCCCCTCTCGAAACCGAGCCCTCCTCCTCAACTCGCAGAGGAAGAGAAAGCACCAACGGTCCCAGCCGGAGGTTCTCGTCGCCCATCAGTCTAGCGTCGGAAACGAACGCGGAAAATCCCCTTCCCGATGCGGACTGGCGGGACTTTTTCCAAACAACCGGGTCGAGGCGATCGGACGATTAGCTTTCAATTTCGAGAGAAAACCGAGCGAGTTCGACGGCGATCGATGTGCTCAATTCGAGAGAGAAAATGGACTTGCGCGGAGTCGAATACGGCCCCGGCGGGGTTGAAAATCTTGAAGGAACCCCAACAAACCGGTTCACGCCGTCGTAGAAGGTTGCAGGCCAAACGCGAACAAGGGACGTTCGGACAAGAGACAGACAACGGAATGGTTTGAGGACCCGGCTGCCAAGTATTCACGGATCTCCCAGTTTGATGGGGGAATCCCCGAAGTGAAACTTGTGCAGCCACTAAGCCTCTCTTGGCCGCGTCCCTCCGCCATGGCGACCATGCCGGGAACGTCCATTGGGACTCTGTGAAACATTTCTCTCCGGGCTGAGACAAGCGTTTCACGAGGTTCTAATTCCGGGCTTGTCCACAACATCCGCTGACGCAACCTACCTGAATTTGTGCTTCCCAAAGGAGTTTTGAAATGAATCGCAGTCGCTGGTTTTCCTGGCTGGCACCCGGCTTCGCCTCTGTGGCGATGGTGCTGGCCGCTATTTCCTGGGCCGATCGCCAGACTGCCGTCGCTGTCGACGGAGTCGCTAAAGCCCACGATCTTTCCACGGCCTTTCGACGTGTCGCGGCCGAGGCTTCGCCGAGCATCGTCGCGATCGAAACCCTCACGCGCTCGAAGGCCGCGACCAATGCCCTTCCCTTCGATGACGAATCGCTGCCATTCCGCGACTTCTTCAAGAACGATCCGCAGATGCGGGAAATGTTTCGGCAACGCCGCCAGGTGCAGCCGCAGCAGCGCGGCCTGGGTTCGGGCTTCGTGATCGATGACTCGGGACTGATCGTCACCAACGGCCATGTGGTGGACGGAGCCGACGAGGTCAAAATCCGCCTGAACGACGGTCGTGAGTTCATCGCCAAGGACATTCATGTCGATCCCCGAACCGACGTCGCCGTGCTGCGAATCGAAGGGGCCTCGGACCTGAAGCCGTTGCGGATGGGCGACAGCCATGCCGTTCAGGTGGGCGACTGGGTTCTCGCGGTCGGCAGCCCATTCGGTCTGGAAACCACGGTCACTGCCGGGATTATTTCCGCCAAGGGTCGTCAGCAAGGCATCGTCGACCGGGCCGATTTCCTCCAGACCGATGCGGCCATCAACCCCGGCAACAGCGGCGGTCCACTGCTCAACCTGGATGGAGAAGTCATTGGCATCAACACGGCCATCGCCTCGCGCAGCGGCGGTTACGACGGCATCGGCTTCGCGATTCCCGTCCACATCGCCAGTTGGGTCAGCCAGCAACTCGCGGAGCATGGTTCGGTTCGTCGGGGTTACATCGGGACGGCGATTTCCGCGGTCAACGCCGAGTTGGCCGGGCAGTTTGGCGTGAAGACTCGCCAGGGGGCGATCGTCCAGCGCGTCATGCCCAATTCGCCGGCGGCGAAGGCTGGCTTGGAGCCGGGCGATGTGATCCTGTCACTTAACGGCGTGGCGATTGATGGTCCGGCCCGTTTGCAGGATGTGGTCGAGAAATGCGATATCGGCAAGGCGTATCCGGTGCAGGTGATTCGCGGCGGCAAGCAGCAGACGCTGCAAGTGACCATCGCGGAAATGCCCGAAACGACGACCGTTTTAGCCAAAACGGAAGCGCCCTCGGGCAAGGAAATTGATGACCTTGGCCTCGAGCTTTCCGACTTGAACGCCTCCACGGCCAAGCAGCTTGGCCTGGCCGAAGGTTCGGGAGTAGTGGTCACGAACGTGAAGCCGGACAGTCTCGCGGCCGCGGCCGGGATTGAAGCGGGCCAGGTGATTGAACGCGTCGGGGGTCAGCCGGTCGGTTCGGTGGCCCAGTTCCAGGAGGAACTCGCCAAGCATTCGCTGACCGACGGCGTGGTCGTCCACCTGAAGGATGATGCCGGCAAGCGATTCGTGATTCTCCGCAAGGCCGGAGCCGAGAACTAAACGGCCAGTCGAGCAGAACGAAGTCGACGAGGGGTCGGCCGCACTGTCAAAAGTGCGGCCGACTTTTTTTGCGCGTATGCTTCGCACCTTCAGAGATTTCGCGAACATCCCTCGGGGTCGGTGGCAAACCCCGCGTCCTCCGGACATGCTGGTCCCGATCAGGAATGTCGGTCGATCGAAGCGGAGTTCCTGACACGACAAAAGCCCCAGGGAGCGGACGCATGTGGTTTACCGAGAATCCCTGGCCGGGAGTGGTTGCCTGTGGCCTCCTGGCACTGGGATCATTCATTCTATACGCGAACGCGCAGCGGCCTCGCTACCTGACGGCGGGGATTGTGTTCGTGCTGCTCGCCGGTTTGTGCTACCTGGTGGAACGGTCCATCGAGACCGATGGCGAACGGGCGATCGCGGTCATACAGGCGATGGCGAGCGACTTTCAGCAGGAGTCGCCCCGCACGCTGGACTATGTGTCGCAGCAAAGTCCGGATTTGCGGGCCCAGGTTGCGACGGCGATGGAAATGGTCGACGTCGACGAGGATTTACGACTGACCGATTTTCGGGTCCGCGTCACCAATGAGGGGAGCCGCGCGCAGGTTCATTTTCGCGCGAATGCCACGCTGAAAGTTCAGCACATTGGCAGCGTCGGTCGTCAACCCGCCCGATTCGAGGTCACGCTCGCGCGCGAACAGGGAGACTGGAAACTCTTCTCCGTCCGGCGGCTTCATCCCATCAAGGATGAGCAACTGGACCTCATGAGCCAGCAATCGCACTGACCGTTATCTTTGTTTAGCAATCGGGTGTCACGCCCTGTAGGCTTTGCGGAAGGGCGTGGAAGTTGTTCATTCGTCACGCCCTTCAAAGACTCAGGGCGGGCCACCCCGCCGATCCACGACCAAGCAACTGGATCTCATGGGACAGCAGTCGCAGGAGCGTTTTAATGTGGTTCTCAATGGAACGATCTGAAAGAGAAGGTTTCTGAAGATGCCGGCAAGTCGGCCCAATCGGGTGGTCATTATTGGCGGGGGAGTGATCGGGACGGCGTGTGCTCATTTTCTGCGTCAAAGCGGCGTGGAGGTGACGGTCATCGACCAGGGGCGGCATGGGGGCGGGTGCTCGCACGCGAATTGCGGTTTGATTTCGCCGAGCCACATCTTTCCGCTCTGCCGGCCGGGGGCACTCGCCGAGGGCTTTCGCGCGCTTGTCTCGTCGAACTCGTCGATCAAAATCCGCCCGCGGCTCGATCGGCACCTGTGGAGCTGGCTGTACCGCTTCGCCGCGCAATGCACACACGAGAAGATGATCGCGAACGGCTGGGCACGCCATGCGCTCTTGCAGTCGTCGCGCAAGCTGTACGCCGAACTGATCGAAACGGCCCGGTTGGAGTGTGACTGGGAAGAGCGGGGTTGCCTGTTCGTGTTCCGCTCCGAAGCGGGCTTTCACCATTACGGCAAACTCAATGCCCTGATGAAAGAGACTTACGGACTGTTCGCCGATCCTGTCGTGGGCGAAGAGCTGTTCAAGCTCGAACCGGCGCTCATTCCCGGCTCGGCCTATGGGGCGTGGTACTTCCCGATGGATGCCCACATGCGGGCCAGCCGCTTGCTGGCATCGTGGCGCAAATACCTGGAAGCGGAAGGGGTCAACTTCGTCGAGAACGCGACCTTTGAGCAGTTCGAAGGAACCAGTACGGCCCGTGTCGCCAGGACGTCACGCGGTGTCTTCGAGGGAGACGCCTTTGTCGTGGCCACCGGAGCCTGGACGCCGCTGCTCCATCGGCAGCTCGAACTGCGGGTGCCCATTCAGCCGGGCAAGGGATATTCGATCACCATGTCCCGTCCCGCCGTCTGTCCGACGATTCCGATGATTCTGGAAGAGGACCACGTCGCGGTGACGCCGATGCAGTCGGGGTATCGGCTGGGCTCGACGATGGAGTTCGCCGGGTATGACACGACGCTGAACCCCAAGCGGCTGAATCTGCTACACGATGGAGCCGTGCGGTCGTTGCGGGAGCCGTTTGGTCCGACTGTCGAGGAAGAGTGGTGGGGTTGGCGGCCGATGACGTTCGACGGGCGGCCGATTATCGACCGGACGCCGCGTTTCGACAACGTGATGATCGCGGCGGGACACAACATGCTGGGGTTATCGATGGCCCCTGCGACGGGACGGCTGGTGGCGGAGTTGCTGATGGGTCAGCAGCCGCACATTCTGGCGGATGCGTACCGGTATCCGCGCGTGCCGGTCGACTTTTCGCGTATGCCGGCCACCGGGACTGCCGAAGGCAAACCGGCGGGGTCGGTCGTGACGGCATCGACGGAGTGAGGTAACGAGAGAACGTGGTTTCGACAGACGATAGGAACTCGTGGTCGAACTACATAATCCAGAATACCGTCGTGGCGCCAATGAGGTACGATGTCGTCGGCCATAACCTCGGCTACTCTTGGACCTCGCGCTCGGAGGCTTCCGCTCGACGCCGCTTTGCCCACTCGCGCCAGGCGGCGGTGTCCCAGAAGTAATTCACGGCGAAGCATTTCGTGAGCAACCTAATCGCTCCCATTTCGTTCCAGCTTTGCGATTCCGGCGGCGAGCCTCCAATCAAATCGATCGCGACATCAACGGCCTCGGGCGATTGACCAAACTTGAGCAAAGCGTCACAGGCCCAGTACTGGACAGTTGAATTGCTCGAATTGAGCCATCTCCGATAAATGGGTTCACAATTTTCTGGCATATACCCTAGGTCCCACAACTTGATCCGACGGTGGACCGCAGCGCACTCAATCAATTCTGGTGTGTTTTCCACCAATTCAAGAAGTACGCTCTGTTCGATCGTCGCCGTCGAATTTTGTTGCAACCAGATATGCCACTCTGTCGTCGTCGTCAGATCTGCCTTGCCCGCCAATCGCCGCAGAGCGGCGAGCGTCACACGAACCTGTTGTTCCCGGAATTCCCGGACTTGGTCGAGTACGGGCTCCGGAAATTTATTGCTGGCATTTGGAAGCCAATACTCCAGGGACAATCCGGCGATCAGTTCCTCCCAGAGTCGCTTGCCGTTTCGTTCGCTCATCTCCCTCCGTTTGTCGGCTAAATGTTCGCGGCAATCGAACTCCATCAGTGCATCGATTTCGTTCGCGATGGCGTCGTTGCGAACAGTCACCTCAAGCAGGTCCAGGCTAATTGGCGTCCGGGCGAGTTCATGAAACGCCTTTTGGCGAGTCGACGCCGGTTGGCGTTCATCGAGCATCGCCGACAGCAAGGATTCACGACCTTTGGGAAAACGCGACAACACAACCAGGTCGACAGCAAACGACGAGATGTTGGGGTCAGCAAGCCACGCCTGGGCATGGGGCAAGAGCTGTTTCCAAGATGAGTTCACCAATCCACTCCGAGAGATGACGGCCTCCCGGGACGTTTCATCATTTTCGGCAAGCTGAATTAAGAGTTCCGTTTCTTGACGGCCACCAATCATGCCCAGCACAGGAATCCAGTGACTCTGTTCGGTACCTGGAAAGCGCGTCACACGGTTTCGAATCTGTTGACGCTCGGCGTCAGAGACGTCCGTAGACAAAATCCAGTCCGAAATAAAACCTGCTAATTCAGTTTCGAGCTGCGGCGGTGTGTCGTCATGACATGCGAGGTTTATGAGTTGCGGCAGGAACTGTTGACGGATTTCCAACGAACTGTTGTGGAAAGACAGTCTTCGCATCGTAAGGACGGCATTCACCCTCTGCTTAACCGAAGTGTCCTTGTCCGCGACCGCCATCAATCGCGCCATGACTCGCTTGTAGTCGCTCAGAAGATAGTGATCTCCGTCACTTAAGGTGCCGAACTGGAACCACCAGGCGGGGTCCGAATCGCTTGTAATGGCCTCGTTAAAAGCGGAGTTGACCTTCCACCGCCACCAAGCCAGCCCTGTCAGCGGAGCCACAATGGAGATCGCGATCAGGACAAGAATTGCAGCACGGACCTGTCGGCGGGTAAACTTCACCATTGGTGGATGCTCCGCGCGAGACTCACTGGGTCGGAGAAGTCCCCGTCACTCTTCCGCTTGGGGATTGCTCTTTTCCCCCTTGGGCACGAACTTCAGCGAGACCGAGTTGATGCAGAAGCGTTCGCCGGTGGGGGTTTGGGGGGCGTCGTCGAAGACGTGGCCCAAGTGGGAGTCGCAGCGGGCGCAGGTGACTTCGGTGCGGACCATTCCCAGCGTCAGATCCTTGTGCAGCTTGACCCGGTCGCCGGCCTTGGCGGCGTAGAAGGCTGGCCAGCCACAGCCCGAGTTGAACTTCGTGTCGGACTCAAACAATTCCGCGCCGCAGGCCGCGCAGAGGTATGTGCCGGGCTGAAAGTGTTCGTCGTACTTGTTGACATAGGGACGCTCGGTCCCTTTCTGCCGGAGGACGCGATATTCCTCGGGGGACAGCCGGGCGCGCCATTCGTCTTCGGACAGTTCAGACCACTTTTCGCCCGACATGGGTTCCTCCTCGAAATGGGCCGGTGTTGCCTCGATAGCCGCAGCGACCGGGGTTAATGGCTCTGGCGACGGCGAGGTTCTGGAATGGCAGCCAACGGACGTAATGAGCCCCAGAACTGCCAAAAGACCTGACGAACTCAGCCGTAAGAAGTGCGTCGAAAGCCCTGCGCGCCGAGGGATGCTGGAAACGCTCCCCGATCGACCGTGGCTAGCACTTCCGATCCCTCGTCCGGTCAATGATGCTGCTGTCTTCACCAGCCTGTCCATGACAGATTCTCCTGCTTCCGTGCCGAGTCTTGACTGCTCCGCCGCTTTTCGCCGAACCGGGAGGGTCCAATCTCCGTGTGCCACTGGTTCCGCCAGTGTGCCTTACGACTTTGAACACCATAGTAAGAGCACTGGCAGAGCCAGTGGCACACACGCTTAACTCTAGAATTGACCAAGCACTAGCGAGGCGGCTCCAGTTTCACCTTCAATGTGACTTCGGCCCCACCACGAGTGACGACAAAGTCGACTTCGTCGCCCGGTTTGTGCTTTCGCAGGGCGAGGTCGAAATCTTCCAGGCTTTCGATTTTGTCTCCCCCCAGTTTCACGATGCGATCGCCCGGTTTCATCCCGGCTTTGTCGGCCGGGCTGCCAGCCGCCGCGCCGCTGATGCCATAACCGGGATCCTGATTGGCGAAGTCGGGAATCGTTCCCACGTAGGGACGGCTGCCGGTGCGTGCTTCGCTCGGTTCGGACTTCACCTCGACAAAGTCGGGCCGCGTCGGATTCTCAGCCGTCTGCACGATCATGGTTTCGATGAGATCGACGACACGGAGCATGCCGTCGATGTTCACCTTGTCCCAGTCGTCGGTCGGGCGGTGGTAGTCGGGATGAGTGCCGGTGAAGAAATGAAGGACGGGGATTTTCTTCGTGTAGAACGACGAGTGATCGCTGGGCCCCAGGCCCTGCGGCTTGAAAGTGAGAGCGAATTTTTTGGCTTCACCCAGTTCCTTGAGTTCCGATTCCCAACGGGAGCTGGTGCCGGTGCCGAACACCGTCAGCTTGTCATCCACCAGCCGGCCGACCATGTCCATATTGAACATGGCAATGGTGTCTTTCAACGGGAAGACCGGATTGTTGACGTAATGAGCCGAGCCGATCAGCCCCAGTTCCTCGGCCGTGAAGGCGATGAAGACCAGCCGTCGCGGCAGCGGCTTTTCGCGGGCCCTAAGCCGTCGGGCCAGTTCCAGGAGAGCCACGGTTCCCGAGGCATTGTCATCCGCGCCGTTGTGGACTTCGGTCGAGCCTGGGGCCAGCGAATTCGCTCCGCCGCGGCCGACATGGTCGTAATGAGCGCCGATCACGATCGTCTCGTCGGCGTGCGGTCCCTCTCCTTCCAGGACGCCAATGACATTCTTGATTTCGGACTTCACCCGCTCGATCGTGGTCTGTCCCCGAATGGTCCAACCCGTCGCGCCGATCGAATGCGGCTTGTGGTCGGCGTCGATCTCGGCTTCGAGGTCGGCGAGCGACTTCTGGGCGGCCGAACCGAGAATCTGATTCGCGACCGACTGCGCCAGGTGGACGGCGGGGAGCGTGTTGGCTTCGTCGCCATTGCCCGCATAGCCAAATTTCATGAGCTGGTCGTCGTTGGCATCCACATTCTCTTTCTGCAATTCGGATCGCTTGGCCACGGCTTCGGCGAGGGCTTTGCGCGCGGTGGCCACTTCCTCGGTGGCAGTTGCATCGACGACCAGGAACTTCTCGGCCGCCTCGATGACGGCATCGCCCGCCTGTTTGAGGGCCCGCTGCCGCTCTTCCGACTTCTCGCGGGTTGAATACGGGTCGTTCACAATGATGATAGCCGCCGCCTTGCGCTGCTGGGCTTCGCGATATTTCGCCCGCAGGTCGGCGAAACGTGCCAGCGGATTGGGAGTGGCATGCGGGTTCTTGGCCTCGGCCTGGTAGGGATTCCGGCGCATGACCATCACCACCTTGCCCTCGACATCCAGCCCTTCGTAGTCGGAATAGCCATCCTTGGGGGCGTCGATTCCGTAGCCGGCGAAGACGACTTCTCCGCTGAATTCTCCGCTGGCGCCGAAGGAGCAGACTTCGAAGCCTTTCCCCATCTCCACCGGGTACTCCTTGCCGTCGGGTCCGACAAGCGTGAGCGAATTCGGGTTCCCGAGTTTGACGCTCGAAACCATTTCGAACTTCTGAAATGGTCCGTCATCAATCGTGCTGACATTGATCCCACTCGCGGCGAACTGCTCGCGAATGAAGTCAGCCGCGTCGTCGAGGCCCTTGGTGCCGACGCCGCGACCTTCGCGTTCGTCGTCGGTCAGGTACTTCAGGTCTTCGAGCACGCGCTCGGCGGGGACCGTGCTCCGTTCGGCCGCGACAGCGAAAATAGCCATCACGGTCAACAGGCTTCCAAGACCCGCGAAAGCTCCCCAACGACTCATCATGTCCAGTCCCCAATCGGCCCGTAGATGCAAACAGAAGAAACGGGCCGGTCCGGGTTGCTCGGATTCCGCACCGTGGCCGTTTCCACAGGAGCCCTTGTCAAAACCGGGCTTGTCAATTCCGGAATCCCGAAATCTCGGGTCTGGTTGACCATCCGCAAGGCTTTAACACGGCGTCCTGAAATTGTAGGCCGATGACGGCGCGAAACGCGAGCGGGAGCGGGCGAACGGCGCGATGAGGTCACCACGAACTCTCGGGCCGCCGATCGATCAAGCCTGTCGCTGCCAGACGAGCAGCGTCATGTCGTCCTGGTTGCCGCAACAGCCGCGATAGTCGCGCAGCTCGGCATCGATCGAGGCGACCATGTCTTCCGCCGCGAAGCCGGCATGCCGTTTGAGCATCTCGTGAAACCGGGTCGAACCGAAGAGCTCGTCGCTGGCGTTCCGAAGTTCGAACAGCCCGTCGGTTCCGAGAACAACCGAATCGCCGGACTCCAATGTGAATCGGCCCGGCGGTCGCGAGACGGGGATTGGGGGAAAGCCGATGGGGATGCGGGTTGTTTCGAGTCGTTCCAGTGTCCGAGTTTTGCCACGGACCACCATCGCCGGCTGATGGCCCGCATTGGCGTATTCCACTTCGTGCGTCACCGGGTCGCAGACCGCGACGATGGCCGTCAGAAACAAACCGTCTTTGAGGTCGGGACGCAGCGCTCGATCCAGTTTGTCCAGAAATTCGTCCGGGTTGATTGTCTCGGCCGATCGGGCCATCAGGTGAACCATGGCCCGGGTCGACGCCATCACGAGCGACGCCCCGAGTCCATGGCCGCTGACATCGGCAATCATCAACAGCCAGCGACCATCAGCCAGCGGAAGGCAATCATAATAGTCGCCACTGACGTATTCGGCCGGTTCCCAGGAGGAGGCGACCTGGTAATTGTCGACTTGGGGAAGCGAGTCGGGCAGAAAGCTCCGCTGGATGCGTCGTCCCACTTCGAGCGCGCTCTGGTACTCGAGATTGCGGCGGGTCGCGTCGCGCATCCGCTGGCGTTCGAGGGCGGCACCAGCGTGTTCGGCAAACGCCCGGATCAGGCGTTCATCGAATTCATCGAACGGGCCGCCGGTCCGATTGAGGAGTTGCAGAACACCGAGCAGGGAGGCATCCGACCGGGCTACGACGGGCGCGGCGAGGATGTTGCAGGTCCGGAAACCGGTCTGTCGATCCGCCAATCCTTCCCAGCGGGCATCCCGTACGGGGTCGGGGACGTTGGCAATTTGCCGTTCGCGCGCCACCCAGCCGATGACGCCGCGCTCGAGCGGAACCCGGATCTCATTGACCTCCAGCCGAGTGGCGACACGGGTGTACAGTTCGGACCGGTCTGTGTCGAACAAGAACAGGCTCGCCCGTTCGCAGCCCAGTGCCCGGCAGGCGTCTTCGGCGACGATCGACAGAATGCGGTCTTCATCCTGCTCGCCGGCCATCGCCAGCGACAACTCGAGCAGGCCGTTCAAAGCGGCGAGCTGACGATCGGGCTGCCCGTCGGCGAATGGTTCGTCCCACATCTCAGCCTCATCGCGCGTGACCACCAGTTGTGTCATCTTTACAGCCGCCGGGAGAATGTTGAAGGGAAGAACGGCACTCCAGTCGCCCACGCCTTGCCCATTTTGAGACAAACGGAGTCGGGAGAGAAGCCGTGGAAGGGTGAGAAGCACCCGGCGTGCCAGCGCTTCTCGGTGGGAGGTCTTCCAATTTCTCTGGCCGGTAGAGTCGAAGTCGGCAGGAGACGGAGCTTCTGAGCCGTCGCAGACGGATTAATCGGCACGGTCACACGCTTACGCCGCGAACTCGCCAGATTGCCCTGTAAAACTCACCGTCCAAATTTGCCAAATCCGAAAACACAGGTGTCACGCAAACGTCAGTGTCAGGGTTGGACTCCCCGGGTCCCTCGAACAAGGTGTTCGATGGGGATCGGTTTCCGCGGGAGGCCTCACGTTCCCGGTCCCACGCTTTGTTAGGAGAGACCTGAGATGAAGATCACCTGGATTGCTGCTGCTTTGGTCTGTGTTGCCGGCCTCAACTCGGCTGACGCGGGCTTTTTCCGCCACCATGGCAAGAGCGACTGCTGCGCTCCCGAGCCGAGCTGCTGTGCTCCGGCTCCGGCTCCCAGCTGCTGCGCTCCGGCCCCGGCTCCGGCCGCCCCGAGCTGCTGTGCTCCCGTTGCCGCCGCGCCGAGCTGCTGTGCTCCGGTCGTGACGGACTGCTGTGGCCACAACCACGGCTGCAAGTCGAAGAAGAACTGGTTCAAGGATATGTGCGGCAAGGTCAAGCACAAGTGCAAGAAGTCGAACGACTGCTGCGCTCCGGCCCCGAGCTGCTGTGCTCCGGCCGCTGCCCCGAGCTGCTGTGCTCCCGCCGCCGCCCCGACGTGCAGCGCTCCGGCTGCCGCGCCGACCTGTGCGGTTCCCGCGGCTGCTTGCTGCAACTAGTTTGAATGCCCCAGTCGATGGGTCGCCGAGTTGAATCGAAGGGTTGAGCTACCAAGTCGTGCCGCCTTCGCAACATCCACTCGCGACCCACGCGACGCCAGAATCACGGACGCTGAATCACACGAGCCTTCGAGCGAGTTTTAAGACCCTGACCATCCGCTGACACTGAGTGGTCGGAACCGTGAGGCCCCGTTCGGGGGAGCAGCACACTCCCCCGGACCGCCTCCCCGACCAGTTCGCCCGACAGCGCTCTCGACCAGCCAAGTCCTGAAATAAGGTGACGCCTCCAAGACGGAAGCGCCACCTTGTTTCGCTTTTACGGACGTTCGGAAAGACGAAAGAAGCCGGCGATGCCATCGCCGGCTTCTCTTGATTTATGATTGGCGGCAATCACCTTCGAGACTGCCATGCCGCGGATCGTTTACACTCGCCGTTACAACATCGGGTTCTATGGACTCGAACGGCTGCATCCGTTTGATTCGCGGAAGTATGGGCGTGCCTGGAAGGCCATCCACCGTGCATTGGGGGCGAGGGCGAAGGAGTTGTTGCTGCCTGTCGATCGGCCGACGAATCGCGAAGAACTACTGCTGGTTCATTCGCCGGATTACCTGGATCAACTTTGCAACCCCGCGATTGTCGCGCGGGTGCTTGAACTTCCCGTCGTGAGACGTCTACCGGGATGGCTAGTTGATCGACACGTCCTCTTGCCTATGCGATGGGCAACGCGCGGAACGATTCTCGCGGCGGAAGCGGCTTTGCGAGAGGGGCTGGCCATCAACCTGGGGGGCGGCTTTCACCATGCCAAGCCCGGCCAAGGAGAAGGATTCTGTGCCTATGCGGATGCCGCGATCGCAATCCGGTCTTTACGTGAGCGAAACCTATTGGCAAAGAACGATCGTGTCGTGCATATCGACACCGACGCCCATCAGGGAAATGGTGTCTGTGCGACGTTCCGGACCGATATTCGGGTTTTCCTGTTCGACATTTTTCATGCGTCGATCTACCCCGCTGGCGACGTCGCCGCGCGCCAAAGAATCGACTGCCCAATTCCGATCAGCAGTCGCTGCACGGAAGCCGAGTACCAAAGTCTTCTCGAGCAGCGCCTGCCGGGGTTCCTGGACTCTGTCGGCCGATCAAAGGTCGGGCTGGCAATCTACAACGCCGGGACGGATGTCTTCACAGGCGATCCGCTGGGGCAGTTGAATCTGTCGGCGAAAGCCATCTTGAAGCGAGATCTGTACGTCGTCCGCGAACTACGGCGACGCGGTCTGCCGACCGTGATGGTCCTGAGCGGCGGCTACACGCGGCAAAGCTACCGACTGGTGGCGGATTCGGTCATCGCGCTGTGCAGGGAGTTCTAAAGTCGTGCCTGACGAGTTTCTTAACTCGCCGCATCCGAGACGTTTGTCCTGATGACCGGCTGCTGGCCGAGGGCCAGGAGGAAGATGAGGGGGTTCCGCAGACCCAGGGCGATCCAGACGACGACTCCGATAATAACGGGGAAGTAGGCGGGATCGTTGACGCGCAGATGAGTGACGACCGCGCCGCCGAGATATCCAGTCAGCAAAATGGCCCCGAGGAAGGCCGTGCGCGGGATCAGGAACAGGATCGCGACGGCCACTTCCAGGACGCCGATTCGGTACATCAGCTCTGTCGTGAAGCCCATCTTGGCGAACATCTCTTCCTTGCCTTCCCAGTCCAGGAATTTGCCGGAAGCGCTGAAGCACATAAAGAGCAGTAGGAGGATGCTCAGAATCCATCCGGCCAGTTTCAGTTTTGACATCGTGGAGCAATTTCCAGGAGAGAATTCGGTTCGTGACTTATTAGCTGTCGGCCATCAGCGGTCAGACATCAGAAAATACGATCGCCCCTCATCCACTCCGCTACTTCGCCGCGATCTTCCAGAGCTTGGAATCGCTACGGACGAAGATGGCGTTGTCGGCGATGGCGGGAGTGCAGAGGATTGTTTCTCCCAAATCATTTTCGGAGACGATTTCTCCTTCGCTCTCGCCAGGCTTCACGACAAAACCCATTCCTTTTTCATTGACGGCGAACAGGTAGCCGGCCGCCGCGACGGGACTGCCGCTGAACGGGCCCTCGAGCCGAAGCTGCCAGGCGACATCGCCATTGTCGAGCGACGCGCACACCACGACACCGGCGTTGTTGAGCGTGTAGAGCTTTCCGTTGTAGACCAGCGGGCTGGCCGTGCCCGGACGAACGCGGCCGGTTGTCCAGACGATTTCCGGACCGGCGCTGTCGGCAAGCGGCTTGATGGCGGTGATGCCATTTGAGGGAGCGTAGACGATGCCTCCCGCCGCGACGGACGACGGGATGGTCGACGCGCCGTCGGCATAGGTCCATTTGACTTCACCGCTGAGCGGGTCGATTGCATGCAGACCCGTCGACGACTGGAGCACGACAACTCCCGATTGTCCGCCATCGGTCGACAGGATAATCGGCGAGGTCCAGTTCGCCTTTTTGGGGCGTTCCTGGGTCCAGCGCGATTCGCCGGTGGCGGTGTTGATGCCGAAGGCCAGAGACTGGCTGTCGTTCTCGGCCTGCACGACGAGAGTTTCACCAATCACTACTGGGGATGACGACATTCCGAGACTGTTGCTGACATTGGGATAGTCGTGCGTCAGACCGCGATACCAGAGGAGCTGACCATCCAGATCGAGGCAGACCAGGTCGTTACTGGAAAAGAAGGCGAAGATGCGGGTGCCGTCACTCGCCGGAGTGGGTGCCGCGACAGACGTCTTGGGATGCGTGCCCGTTCGACCGGTCGCCTGAAACTGACGTTCCCAGGCGAGTTGACCGCTGCTGATGTCATACGCGAGAACGTGCAGTCGCTCCTGGCGGTAACCGCTGCTGGCGGTGACAAAGACGCGATCGCCCACGATGATCGGGCTGGAAAGGCCGCGTCCTGGCAGGTCGACCTGCCAGGACACGTTTTCGTTCGCGGACCATTTGGTTGGCGGGGCCTCCGTGTCGGCAACGGCAGAAGTATCCGAACCACGGAACTGTCGCCAGTCTCCCGCGTGAACTGCGGAGGCACCCAACAACAGACCGTAAACCGCGGCCCTGGAAATGCGCTGAATCGTCATCGCGGATTTCTCCCGCAGGAAAATAGTGATTGGAACGTCCGGCGAACCGACGAGTTTTTGGGTTTACCGCGAGGTCGTTTCCATCGAGTCGGCCGACAGAATCGCAGCGCCACCGGGAGTGCAGACTCGCAACTGGTATCGCCACGCTTGTGCCCAGTCTTCGGTCTGCTCGTTCTGACAGACCTTCAGCAGAATCGTGTTCCGGCCTGGCTTCAGGTTGGCGGTGACCCGGTATTGATCGAGTTGCATGCCGCGATGGTACTCGTCTCGCGCGAATAGCAATTCGCCATTCACCCACAGCTTCCACGCGTTGGGAGTTCCCAAACGCAACTGCACGGTCCGCTCCTGATCGGAGACGAACTCGGTCGCGGCATAGACGACGGCCCCCTTGAAAGGGGAGAGGGTTTCGGCGAGGTCGACCACGCCGTAATCATCTTTCGTGGCGGCTTCTGTCCATTTGACCTCGCCCATCTTCCCTTCGTATTTGGCCGCGAAATCCAGCTTCTCTTCGGGAGGATAGACTGCTTCGAAGCCAACAAGGTTGACGTTGTCAAACGGACCGATGAGCTTCCAAATGGTGAGGAAGCCAAAGTGCTGCTGCAGATCGACCTCGACTCCGGCGGCTTTGAGCGGCTCCACGATCGCCTTCACCTGATCGTCGTCGACCGCTCCCGCGAGCGCCTCCTTGTAGGCGGCAACGGCCTCGCCGTCTTTGCCGTCGTCTTTCAAAGCCTTGGCCGACGCGATCAGTCGTGCCACGGCATCGCGTCGAAACTCGGCATTCGGATCCTGGAGCATTCCCGGGATCAGGCGATCCGTAGCGGTTGGATCGACGCGGACCAGCCATTCGTACGCCAGCCGTCGCGCCTCAGGCGAGTTGTTCAGATCGAGAATGAACTTTTCGAGTTGGTCTTTCGGAAGTTCGCCGCCGCTCTTAAGAATGCGGTCAGCGAGCGATTCGAACGCCGCGCGCAGCCAGTTTGTGGCCAACGGATTCGCGCCGTCGAATCCCGCGAGAATGGGAACAAGATCGTCGACTTTGCCTTGGCTCAGCGATTTCACTGCTGCACTCGCGGCGACGTTGCCGGCCCCCTGGGGACCAACTGCCCGAATCGCCTCAATCGCCTTGTCGGTCGTTTCCGCGGCCATGCCGATCGCGGCTGGGATCAACAAAAGGCCGAGCCCGAAGGCTCTTGTCGTTTCGCAAACACACCGCATCGAAGTCCCCCGTCAATCTGCCTGTTCATCGTGTCATCTTGTACAGAATTGCGGACGCCCGAACATTCTACCGCTGCCGTTTCGCGAACCGCCAGTATGCCGCGAACTGGGGGCCGCACGGCCAGGCCCATGCGGCGCTGAAGATTCGGCGATGCGGCCGCGACTCCCGTGAAAACTCGATTCCCGGAGCGACAATGTCTATGCTGCCCGACGATGAAAATACTTCTCCTTGCCGACATCCACGCGAACTGGCCCGCGTTGGCCGCGATTCGCGAACCGTTCGATGCCTGTTTCTGTCTCGGCGACCTTGTCGAGTACGGAGCGGATGCCGCTTCGTGCATTGACTGGGTTCAACAGAACGCCACGGCTGCCATTCGCGGCAACCACGACCACGCACTGATCGAGGCGGTCCCGACAAAGCCGACGGCTGGCGGCATGAAACAACTGGCATGGGCGACGCGTCCGCTCAATCGGCGGCAGCTCAATTCGCGACAGCTCAAGTTTCTGGCTCGATTACCGGTCACGCAGACTTTGGTGCTTGGCGGAAAACGGTTTCACCTGGTTCATGCGACGCCGCGCGATCCGCTCGATGAATACCTCCAGGATGATCCCCAGGGCTGGAATGCCCGCCTGCAAGGGGTTGAGGCCGACTTCGTTTGCGTGGGCCACACTCACATTCCGCTGCACCTGACATTCGGCGACACGCAACTGATTAACCCGGGAAGCGTTGGTCAGCCGCGCGATGGCGACCCCCGGGCGGCATATGCCGTGGTCGAAGATGGTGTTGTCCGCTTTGAACGGGTCGAGTACGACATCGACGCGGCTGTCGAGTCCATCCGAAATTCAGGCCTCGATGAGAAAACCGCCTGGTACGCCGAGCAGACGCTGCGGAACGGCGGGCGTCCCACAAGCGTCTCTTGATGGATGACGTCGAAATCGCCGCTGCGACTGGCCAGGAGCCGCCGAACTCCCCGCTTCCCCCGAAACGGGGCTTCGTTCTACAATCGGCAGGGTGGGAAGTCTGCGGCCTTGGTGCCAGCAGCGTGACGATGGTCGCGAGACGAACACAAATGTCGTCCGGGTCAACGCTTCCCGTTTTGAATTCGCACGGAGGCTTCCTGGGTGATGATTGGTTCGACTCCCGCGCCGCCGTCGATCGACCCGCGCGAGCGAACCGCGTTTGACGAGTCCGCCGTTCGCATCGAACCGGTCGATTCACTCGACCGACGGAGTCCGCTGCGTGCCGTGACCGAGGCGTTCATCAGCCTGATTCTCGCCGTGGTTCTGTTCCGGACGTTCGCGGCCGAAGGCTACATGATTTCGACGGGCTCGATGGCCCCGTCACTTTTGGGATATCACAAACGGGTGACCTGCCCGACATGCGGTTGCACGTTTCCGTTCGGCGTGGCGTACGACACCGATCCCGATGAAGAATCCGAGTCGACAGCGCGCTCCCGCACGCACGCCACCTGCCCCAACTGCGATCAGTCCGGAATCCAGGTGGGCGATGTGCCGCGCAACCACGGCGACCAGTTGCTGGTCTCCAAACAAGCGTTCAACTTCCGTCAGCCGCGTCGCTGGGAAGTCATCGTTTTCAAGAATCCGGGCAAACCCAGCGAAGCCTACGTGAAGCGAGTGATCGGCCTGCCAACGGAGCGGATTCGATTGGTGCGAGGAGACGTCGAGATCAATGGCGAACTGGTCCACAAATCGTTGGACGACCAGTTGCAGACCCGGATCCTCGTGCATGACGCCGATTTTCGACCGGCCGTGAAGTCAGGCCATGCCGCGCGCTGGCAGTCAGCCGGTACTTCCGAGGCTGGCACCGGGTGGCAATCGAACTGGGGTGAATTCACGCTGAAGGACGCCCAGAGCAAGGGGAGTTCCGAGGACTCTCTCCATTGGATGGGGTATTACCCGGGCGAAGTGACCGAAGCCGTCAACGTCCCGCTTTCGGAATGGCCCGACGATCTTGATCCAACATCCATTCCGCCGGCAGGGCTGGAATTTGATCCCGATGCGGGAGTGCTGACGGCCCGCATCCCGTTGACACCCGAGATCCGAGAGTTATTGCTTGCGGGAACGGGTGATGAGCCTTTTCGCGAAGCGGCGAACGAACTCTATACGCGATCGCACTCGCGGCCACTGCTCGACCGATACGGTTACAACCCGCCGGATGAAGAGCCAGGAGAAGTTGACGTCCGCGACATCATGCTTGAGTTGCAACTCCAGGTTCTTTCTGGCCTGGGCGAGTTTGCGGTCGAGCTTCAGGATGGATTGGACACGTACCGCGTGCTGTTTGACTTCTCGCGTGGCGACGTGCGGATTCACCGATCGAGCGATGAACGTCCGATCGCGACGGCTGGCCTCCCCTCGGGCCTTTCGCCCGGCCCCGCCACCGTGCTGGTCTCGCTGTTCGATCGCCAGTTGCTCGTGGCCGTCAACAGCCAGCCGCTGTTGCCGCCGTTACCGCTGGGGAGCCTTTCGGACCGCCCGCGGCAGTTTCTTCCCGCTCGCTTTGGCGGTCGCGGCCTGGATGCGGTTGTTTCAAACGTGCGGTTGTATCGCGATGTCCATTACACCAGTTCGGGCGGCCGCAACGGAATTGATGCTCCCTATCAATTGGGAGCCGGCGAGTATTTCGTGCTGGGGGATAACAGTCCGGTCTCGCACGACAGCCGTCGCTGGTACGACGCCCCGGTTCCCGAGCACCTGATTATTGGAAAGCCGTTTCTAGTCCATCTGCCGTCGAAGCCGGGAAAGTTGCGGGTGGGAAGCCGGGAAATGGTACTCAGGCTCCCCGATTGGAGCCGCGTTCGCTGGATCCCGTAATGGACACCCTTCACCGCTACGGGGAACGGCACGGTTTGAAGGCTGCTCCCGGCTAAGAGTCGGAAGTCGACTTTGACTTCGGTTCGGTGTTTGCCGGTGGCTCTGGCGGAACGAACCGATACCCGGTGCCGCGCACCGACAGGATCATTTTCGGACGCGCCGGATCGGGTTCGAGCAGCTTCCGCAGACGCGAGACGAAGTTGTCGATGGTGCGCGTGGTGACATCGGCACTGTCCTCCCACACGTTCTCCAGAATTTCGTGCCGGGACAAAACGCGATCGGGGTTCTCGAGAAAGTACTTGAGCAACTGCATCTCGAGCCGCGTCAGATCGTAGGTCTTGCCGCGCACCATGACCTGAAACGTCAACAGGTTGACCGTCACGCCATCAAACTGACAGATCGTGGGCGATGACGATTCCGGCGGAGGAGCCCGGCGCGCCTGAAGCAGCGTCCGATGGCGCTCCATCAAGTTTTTCACGCGATTGATGAGCTCCGGAAGCGCGAAGGGTTTGGTGATGTATTGATCGGTCCCGCAATCAAACGCCCGCATCTTGTCTTCGCTGAGGGTTCGAGCGCTCAGAACCAGGATCGGGATGACATGATTTTCCTCCCGGATCGCCGTGCAGACTTCATAGCCGCTCATGCCCGGCAGCATCAGATCAAGAATGACCAGGTCAATCGGAGGATCGGCAGTCCTGAAGATTTCGAGCGCGGCGGCGCCGTCGGTGGCCGTGAGGACTTCGAACCCTTCCTGCTCGAAGTTGAACGTCAGGCCGGTTCTCAGACCGTCTTCGTCTTCGACAATCAGAATTCGCATCATCCCGTCCTTCCGGGAAGATCCACCTCAAACACGCTGCCCGGTCCATCGGTGCGATCATGAACGCTGATGCGCCCTTTCAGCTTCCGCACCAGCGTATGAGCGATATACAGCCCCAGCCCCGTCCCTTTCCGCCGCCGCGTCAACTCGGTGCCGCCTCGGAAAAACAGACCGAAAATCCGCTTCCGCAATTCTGGCGGAACACCGGCCCCGTTGTCGATCACGCGAATGCTGACATGCCCGCGGTCGCCGCTCGTCACCTGGACTTGCACGCGGGGAGGCTCGCCGCCGTATTTGATGGCGTTGTCGAGCAGGTTACGAAAGATGAGTTCGAGCACCAGCCCGCGCGAGCGCACCCAGGCGGGCTTGAGGTCAAACTCGACGATCTCATCGAACTCCACCTGGTGATAGGCACAGGCGGCCGCGGCACAACTTCGCAGAATGGGTTCCAAAGGCAGATCTTCCGCATCTTCCTCTTCGCCGATGGCGTCCAGCCGCCCGACTTCCAGAAGCTGCGTGATGAGATGATCGAGCCGTTCGAGCTCGCGACTCATCGTGCGATAGAATTCACCACGCCGTTCCGCGGAGAGTTCGCGCATTTCCAGCGTTTGCAGATAGAGCTTAAGCGTCGCGATGGGGGACTTGAGTTCATGAGTGACGCTGTCGACAAAGTTCGCCTGGCGCTGGTTTAGCCGCACTTCTTTAATCATCAGGATCATGTAGAAAGACAGCCCGGCCAGAATCATCGCGAAGACGACGATCCCGACGACCAGCGTTCCCCAGAGCGTGGACTGTGCCAGCAGGACGATCCACGACACCATGAGCGTGGTGTTGAGAACGATCAGCACCACGCTGAGCGTGATCGGCAGGTGCAGCGACGTGCGAGTTCGAAGGGCGGTTGACATCTTGCGAGCCTACAGTCGATGTCGGAACGGAGAACTGGATGTTCCGCTGTGCCGGGGCGATTAAGTTTTGATTTTTTTTGCCAACTCTTTCACGCGGGCATGTTCAAAGCGGGCCGGCAGCCAGGTTTCCGCGTTTGCGGCGGCAGCAGCAACGCCCAGTTCGAGCGAGGCGTTCAGTGATTCCCCGCCCGCGATTCCCACCGCCAGGCCGGCCGTCAGACTATCGCCGCAACCAATGGGATTGCGCGTTTCGGTTCGGATCGGGGGAATTTCCAGGAAGCCCTCCGGACCAAGAGCGACGATCGGACGTGTTCCGTCAGTCACCACGACCCACTGCGCTCCCTTGTCACGGAGCGACTGCATCGCCTCGCTAACGTCCTGATCCGTCAGGAGCGGACGCCCCGCCGTTCGTTCGAGTTCTTCGCGGTTCGGCTTTACGACGAGGGGGCGGCTCGCCAGGCAGGCCAGCAGTTCCGGTCCCCGCAAATCGAGAATCGTGGGTGCGCGGATGTCTCTCAGACAGTCGGCCCAGAAGTCGGCTGGCGCGCCGGACGTTAACGAGCCGGAAATTACAATCAGGCCGGCCTCTTTCGCCCAGCGACGGAATTCGACGGCGTAGTCGTTCAGTTCGGTCGGCGTGAGTGGGCCAGCGTTTTCCACGAGTTCCGTCGTGCGACCGGACGCCTCATCCAGAATCGTCGTACAGACGCGAGTGGGAGACGTGGTCTCCACCCATTCGACGGGAAGCTTCGCCGCTTGGCAGTCATGGCGGAGCAATCCGCCGCTTCCTCCGCCGCAGGGAGAGAGGACCGTGCATTGGCCGCCCAGTGTCTGAATCGCGAAGCCGACGTTCAGGACTTTGCCCGAGGCGCACGCCGTGGCTTCTTCGGCCCGGTTGACTTCGCCCAGTTTGAGCGACGTGAATCGGTACGTCTGCTGCCACGCCGGAGTTAGACCCGTCACCAAAATCACAGCATCGACTCCAGGACAGCTTTCAGTTCGCCGTTCGACACACCGCGGGGATTGCCGTCGAGGCTGTTCCCGCGCGATCCCTTCACCAAGTCCGAAATGTGCTCTGGACGGACACCCAGCGCGCTCAGCGATCGCGGGATACCGAGCGACTCGCACAATTTCTCAACAGACTCCACCAGATATTCGGCGCGCTGGCGTGGACTCACGTCGCGAGCTGGCGGTTCCGGAAGCTGGTCGGCCAGTTCGCTCAAATCCTGCTCACAGCAGTCCAGATTGTAACGTAGCGCCGCCGGAAGCATGACCGCACAGGCGAGCCCGTGCGGGACATTGACGAACATTCCCAACGCGGCCGCGACGCCATGAGCCAGTCCCAACCCGGAATTTGCAAGCGCGAGCCCCGACAAGAGAGCCGCGTGCGACATGCCTTCACGCGCTTCGCGATTTGTACCGTCCCGTACCGCGAGTTCCAAATTCCGGAGCGCGAGCCCGGCCCCTTCCCGGGCCAGGAGGCGCGGCAGCGGCGCGCGACGGCGGCTGATGGACGCTTCGAGACACTGCGTCAGGGCATCCATGCCGGTGGCCGCGGTCACTTCGGGCGGGACGCTGACCGTCAGTTCCGGATCGACAATCGCGATCGAGGGCATCATGCCGTTGGAACGGAGGCTCTTCTTGAATGGCGGCGATTCGCTCGAGATAACGGCGTTCTTCGTCGCTTCGGCTCCGGTCCCGGCAGTTGTCGGCATCGCGATGATGGGAAGGGGCTCGACGGTCAATGTTCGCCCGCTTCCGACTCCTTCCAGGTATTCGCGCACCGAGACGCGTTCTGGTTGAACGAGAAGAGCCGCGAGGGCTTTGCCGAGATCCATCACCGATCCGCCACCGACGGCCACGACAACGGTTTCCTCGAACGAACTTGCGGAGCCGCGAATGGACTCGACGAGCGAATCGACATCTTCGACGCGAGGTTCGCGATTTGGCGCTTTCCATCGCTCGACGTCCAGGCCAAGACCGCGACATGAGTTTTCCAGGCGCTCGATCTCTCCGGATTGAGTCAGTGTTCGACCGCCGACCAGCAGGATGACGCGCTTGCCCAGCGTGGCGGCGAGTTCTCCCAGGCGGACTCGGGTTCCCCAGCCGAACACAATTTGACGTGGCGTCAGATAGGTGTAGTCCACGGATTACCTCCAGACGTCGGATTCGTGACGCGGACCTACCTCATCAAGCGATCGCTCTACACAGTGTCCGTCGACATGGTAGCGAACCATTCTGGGTCGCCACTGGGGGAGCTGCGAAAGTCCAATAAGACATGCCGCGAGATTTCCCTGGCACAAGCGCCGATAGCCCACATACGAGGTGGTCAGGCGAGGGTTGATGTCCAACAACTGGGGCGGACCGTCAATGGGCAGAATGAAATCGAAGCCGACGTAGCCGCGCAATTGCACGCCCAACGAAGCGTTGATCAGTGATGCGAGTTGCTGGCGAGCTTCGTCGTCTAGACGAGGGTCGTGAAAGGGGATTTCGCCACCCAGGAACTGGAGCGTTCCATCATCGGTAAATTGCTGCGCGACTGCTGGAAAGACAATTGGCTCCGCGCCGGGAATGAAACAGGCCGCGAACGAACAGGGACGTCCCGCGACCCACGGTTGCCAGATCGCCTGCGGTTGCGGACAGCACGACTCGTATGCCGCTTTCGCTCGGTTCCAGTCCTCCGCGGTCTCGACGCGAAAGGTGAGAACCGCGCCTGCCCCGTCGCGAGGTTTGACGACGATCGGCAATTGTTCCGGGCACGGTTGTTGCCAGTCGACCAATGACGTCGACGGCGTGGGAACAACTGAGTCGATGCGCTGGAAGACTTCCCATTTGTCTCCGCAGAGCGCGGCGACCTCAGACGGACAGTTCCAGGTCGTGACGCCAGCCCGTTCGAGGATCGCAAGCCGCGTTGCGAGAATCGCGTCGGATTCGGGAGCGATGACCAGCGCAGCATCAGCCTGTCGCGCGACCTTGAGGACGACCTCGGCCTCGTGAGTGGCGTTCTCGGTCAACATCCACTCGACCTTCGGTAGATCGGGTGGTGAACCACAACGGGTGCCCCACGTCGCCGTCACGACCACATCGTCGAGCGCGGCCAGATCGCCGCCAATCGCTTCGAGCATCGACCGCCCTTCGGCCAGCAGCGATGGAGGCACGTCCTCGTCGTCGGGCCAACCGCTTGACGTCAGGAACTCAGAGAGAAACAAGCGGACCTTGGGCCGCGCTTCTGGCATCTTCGCTGGCTGCTGGCGGCTGGCTGCTGGCGGCTCACCCATAAAAGCTCTCGCCGCGCTGGGCCTCGAAGGCGGCGGAAAAATGTCGGATTTCCGGGGGTTTGCCGCCGGATTGCATGGTGATGGCCACAACATCGAAACGGCTGCGACGCCCCAGCCAGCCGCGCCGCTTGAGATAAACCAGCGCGGCCCGTGTCAGCCGCTGTTGCTTGAGGTGCGTGACGAACTCTTCGGGGCGGCCGCGTTGCGTGCTTTCGCGCGTTTTCACTTCGACAAAGACCACCGTCTCGCCATCCGCCATGACGAGATCGAGCTCGCCGCGGCGAAAGAACCAGCCGCGCGAGAGCGTGCGCATCCCGCGCTCGCGACACAGGAACTGTTCGGCCAGTCTTTCCCCTGCCCGTCCCGGTAGCTCACGACGTTTCCAAATGCGCGAGAGCCATTGGAACATCGTGGACTCCGCGCATGCCAGAGTTACGTCTGCCAGCTCTCCCAGGCCATGCTACAGTCAGCGACCGGACGGGTGGCCCGCCCCGTAGGCTTTGCGGAAGGGCGCGGGAGCTGTTTGTTCGCCACGCCCTTCGAAGACTCAGGACGTGCCACCCAACGCCGTCCCAGTCCATACGCCCAAAGCTCAGTTACTTGTCGGTCTTGGTCTGGCGTTCGATCAACTTGGTGGCCTTGCCCACGCGGTCGCGGAGGTAGAACAGCTTGGCGCGGCGGACGCGGCCGCTGCGCTTGACGACCACCTGGGCGACTTTCGGCGAGTGGATTGGAAACTTGCGCTCGACCCCTTCGCCGGCGACGATGCGACGCACGGTAAACGTCTCCCGCGTGCCAGCACCGCTGCGGGCGATGACGACACCGTTGAAGATCTGGATGCGTTCCTTATCGCCTTCCAGAATCCGCTGATGGACGTCGACCGTGTCGCCGATCTCGAAATTCAAGGGATCCGACCGCAGGCTGGTCGATTCCACGAGGCTGAGAATTTTGTTCTGCATGATTCTGTCGTTCCTTCGCGCTCCGCCACTTTCGCAGAGTGCTATCCCGGCGAACCGGGGGGGCATGAGTTCGTTTGAGGACTGTCCGTCAGCAGGTCGGCACGCTTCTGGCGTGTTCGCAGCAGGCTCTGCTCTTTACGCCATTTCGCAATCCGGCCGTGATCTCCACCGAGGAGGACATCCGGCACGGACATCCCCCGAAATTCTCGCGGCCGCGTGTACTGGGGATATTCCAGCAATCCGGCCTCTTCAAATGATTCGTACTTGTGACTCGTCTCGTCGCCGAGAACCCCCGGCACCAGACGAATCAGGCAATCGACCAGCAGCATCGCCGGCACTTCGCCGCCGTTGCAGACGAAGTCTCCCGCCGAAACTTCCAGCGGTTTAAGACCTTCGCTGATCCGTTCGTCAAAACCTTCGTACCGGCCGCACAGTAGCAGCAGCCGCGGCTCCACCGACAGTTCCCGCACCAGACCCTGATCGAGCCGACGCCCCTGGGGGGTCAGCATAATCAGCCGGCCGGGTTGTTCACTGTCGGCCTGCACCGCCTCGACACAGGCAAAGACCGGCGGGCACATGATGAGCATCCCCGGTCCGCCCCCGTAGGGCGTGTCGTCCACCGACTGATGCCGATCGGTCGTCCAGTCCCGAAAATTCCACAATCGCACATCCACCAGCCCCTGGTCGATCGCCTTCTTCAAAAGGCTTTGTCCCAGGTAGCCGGAAAACATCTCCGGAAACAGCGTGAGGATGTCGAATCGCATGGACTTGCCAGTCACGTTCTTTGCCAGACGCACGAACGCCCGGTTCACCGTCCGCGATTCAGCCTTCCGATTCGGCGGGAGCGGCTTCGGCGGATTCTGCCGGAGCTTCCGTCGCCGCGGCTTCCTCGGCCGGCGGTTCCGGAATCTTCGGAGCCTGGGCCGGAGCAGGAGCGCCACCCTTGGTCCACTTGTTCGTCTTCACCTTCTTCACGAGGTTGGCGACGCGGTCTGACAGGCTCGCGCCGACCGACACCCAGTAATCGACGCGGTCGAGCTGGACGTTGACACGCTTCGACTTGTCGGGGACCGACGTGTCGTACCAGCCGATTTCCTCGATCGCCTTCCCTTCACGGTGCACGCGCGAATCCATCACGCAAATCCGGTAAAACGGCCGGTGGGTCCGGCCAATGCGCTTCAGTCGAATCCGAACTGCCAAGTGAAACTCCTTGCTGAAAAAAGTGACTGCGAAATTGAATCCTCAAGGGAACCGAACGAGGCGACCGGCCGTCTCGGACAACCAGCCGGTCAGCGGTTCCGCTTCTTCTGCTTCTTGGCGTCTTTGCGCGCCTTTTTCTTTTTGTCGGCAGCCGCCCGCGTATCGGCGGGGCCCCGTTTGCTGCGTTCCTTGGCAGCCTGCAAATTGGCACCGGGGTTAAAAAAACCGCCGTCGCCCATCTGCTTCATGGCCCGGAAGCGGTCCATCATGCTGAGGCCCGCCATCTTCTGCATCATGCCCGACATGGACCCGAAGTCTTTGATCAGCCGGTTGATGTCGGCGGCTTCGGTTCCACTGCCGCGCGCGATTCGATTGCGGCGGCTGCGGTCGATGCAATCCGGGTTGCAGCGTTCCTCGGCGGTCATCGAGTTGATGATTGCGTCGATCCGCGAGAAGTCCCCTTCTGCATCCAGACCGGGGATCTGATCGAGCATTCCCCCCATGCCGGGAATCATTTTCATGATGTCGCGCAAAGGACCCATTCGGCGGATCTGCTGCATCGACTTGCGGAAGTCTTCCAGCGTGAATTTGCCGGCCAGCATTCGTTCCTGCTGGGCCTGCATCTCGTCCTGGTCGAGCTGCTGCTGGGCCTTCTCGAACAGGGTGACAACGTCACCCATGCCGAGAATTCGACCCGCCATGCGGTCGGCGTGAAAGGGCTCGAGCCGGTCGAGTTGCTCACCCACGCCGATGAATTTGATCGGGACGCCGGTGACTTCTTTGATACTGAGCGCCGCGCCGCCGCGGGTATCGCCATCGAGTTTGGTGAGAATGACACCGTCGAGTTCCAGCGCGTCGTTGAACGACTTGGCGCTGTTGACCGCGTCCTGCCCGGTCATGGAATCGCAAACGAGCAGAATCTGATCCGGCTGGACCTTCCTGTCGATCTGCTCAAGCTCGGTCATCAACTGACTGTCGACGTGCAGCCGACCTGCGGTGTCGAGGATGAGAACCTGAATGCTCGAATCGGCCTTCGCGGCCTTGAGCGCGTTGCTGCAAACCTGGAGCGGCGTGCTCTGGCCGGGGTCTTCGGTGTAGACCGGAACGCCGATCTGCTGGCCGATGATTTTTAGCTGTTCGATGGCGGCCGGACGCTGCAAGTCGGCCGCGACGAGCATGGGCTTACGGCCCTGCTCCAATAGCATGCGAGCGAGCTTGCCGCAGGTGGTGGTCTTCCCGGCCCCCTGCAGGCCGCACATCATGATCTTGCTGAGACCGTCCTTTCGCAAATGGAGCGAATGGTCGGTCGGCC
Source organism: Planctomycetaceae bacterium (assembly GCA_019636285.1). Lineage (GTDB taxonomy): Bacteria > Planctomycetota > Planctomycetia > Planctomycetales > Planctomycetaceae > JAHBXV01. Next base: position 116,781 of record JAHBXV010000002.1, on the reverse strand, counting down.
CCATCAGGTTGACGAGTTCCTGATGGACAATCCCGATGATCTGCTGATCCGGACGAAGCGATTTGAGGACTCGTTCACCCAGCGACTGTTCGGTGACCCGACGGACGAAATTTGTCGCCACGTCGTAATTCACGTCGGCCTCGAGAAGGGCCTTGCGAACTTCCGCAAGTCCATCCCGCACGTTGGCCTCGGTCAGCTTGCCGCCGCGACCAAGACCCGACAGGGCCGATTTCAGGCTGTTGGTAATCGAGTCAAACATCAAACAACGTCTCGGGTTAGCGATCTCCGGAACACCCCGCGAAAAAATGCGGGGGGGCGTCGCCTGGGCGACGTTCCAGGCCACTTGTTTCAGGCCCAGGAACCGGGGGGAGCCGCGTAGTGTAGCTGCCGGGAATACGGAGAGCAAGAGCCTCGCCACGGCAGTAGTTTGAGTCGAGAAGGACGAAAGAGTTTTCTCCCCATCCCCGAGTCTCCCCCTCTCCGCGTCTCTTCCAACTACTCTCCTCTCTTCGCTCTTCAGGCGGAAGACTTGAACCCGCCCGGCGTCCCGACGATACTGCTGTGAGCATCGGGCGATTAACTCAGCGGCTAGAGTGCCATCTTCACACGGTGGAAGTCACAGGTTCGAATCCTGTATCGCCCAATCGATTCCCGGCCCCGCATCAGGCGGGGTTGTTTTTTGAGCGAGCCGCCCGTCCAAGGGCTTCGTTGCGTCCCAAGCGTGGAACCCTTCCGAGGAATTCCGTTCCCGGCTGGCGGAGATCGTTCGACCATGCGCGGCGCTCAGGTCAATGCCGAAGCCCTGCGATCGTTGCGAGTCCATCTGGGGCTGACCCAGGAACAGTTGGCGTCCAAGGCCGAGATCGACGTCACCACGCTGCGCCGCATGGAAAAAGGGCTGAAGGCGTTTGATATTCAGACCATCGCCGCAGCGGCCACCGCTCTTGGTTGCCACGTCTCGCGGCTGATGATGCCTGGCCCGACGACGCTTGGGGTCGAGAGCCCGGAGGAGATCAACCGCGCCTGCGTGGCCCGACATCGCGAGGCATTCGCCCGCAAGGACGTGGATGGAGTGCTGGCGTGCTATACGGAGGATGCCATCGTCAGTTTTCCGACGTCGCTGCCGCCTCCCTCCGGTCGGTTCGAAGGCCACGCCGCGATTCGTGGTCACCTCGAAGAGACGTTCCGAACCTTCACGCCCGACATCCCCACTCTGGAGGAGTCGAACCTGTACGTGTTCGAAGATCGGGTGATTCTTCGCCAGGTCAGCTCGGCAGTGGTGCTGCAAAATGGAGCCACGTTCACGTCCGAGCTGCTGTTTGAGTATTACTTCCGTGACGGGAAAATCTGGAAGCATGTCGGGCTGTTCGATACGGCTGCCATCGCGAAGGCGCTGGCAGCTCCCCCGATAGCGTCGCCGGCCCCGCCTCGCTAATCGCGTTCGCAGGGCGCATTTTGACCGAGCGTCGAATGCCTGCGACGACACGGTGCCGCTCCCGAAGTTCCCGGTATCGTCCCTGTTCCCTTCCGGCAGGGCGACTCAACATGGTGTTCCACGCTTCGGCCTCATAGGCCCCCAAGCCGTCGATCGCTGGTTCAACGCGGACATGCCGAGAGGGTATGGAAGATGAAGTACGTCGCCACCGCCTGTTCGTTCCTGTTGCTGTGCATCCTGGCAACTCCGACCCAGGCGAGCCTGATTTCCAACGGCAGCTTCGAGACCGTCCCCAACGGGAGCACGGGCGAGGGCCTGCTTCCTACAGGGTGGTTTCACACGACCCCTTCGCTACCTGCCAGTTCGCGCGCGAGCACTTTCAGCAACAACGGCAGTTATGGTCTGGACCCCGGCGAGGATGGTGCTTTCATCGGGGCGACGGCAGGAGACGGAATCCGATGGGTTGCGGGAGTTTCGGATGGCGCTCACGGGTCGGCCAATACAACGGTCGCAGGCGAAGCGTTCGGCACGACTTTGACAGAACTATTGGTGGCCGGAGACAGCTATCAACTGGACGCGCTGCTCTTTCGAAACACCAACGTCAACCTCTTTAGCGCTGACAAACCGGGCGGCTATCAACTCTTTCTTTCGTCCACGACCTCCGGAGCCGGGGCCGCCTTGCTCGGCGCCCTGCCGATGGTCACGTCAAACAGTTGGCAATCCAGATCACTGACATTTGAAGCTCCGAATGACGCGGCATCACGACCCTATCTCATTTTCGTTCCCTATTGGGTCAGTTTTCCGGGGGGAAGTGCCTACCCCAACTCGTATATTGGCATCGATTACGTCTCACTCGTGGCCCTGAGCGTACCTTCGCCAGTACCGGCGCCTTCCGGTCTGGTCCTGGCCCTGAGTGGGTTGGGCTCCTGGCTGACGCTGAGATTCCGACGGCTCGGTAGGAACGGCAGTTCTGCGACGACGAACTGAGCCCACGAGCTGGTGCCGGTTAGTTCGTTCGCCGGATCACAAACAGAACCGGGCTGACGGAACGTCCAGGGGCTCCTTCATGGTGGTTCCACGTGTATGTCCCGTCGAGCTTTCTCAGCCATGCTTCGACGGCTGACAACTCGTCCGCTCCGCCCGCGTGGCCGGGATAGGCGAGGACCGTGATGACGCCCTCGGGGGCGAGCTGGCAGGCGGCGGCTTCGAGTGCCATGATGGTTGACTCGGAACGGGTGAGCCGAGAGTGGTCGCCTCCCGGAAGGTAGCCCAGATTGAAGACCACGGCGGCGACCCGGCCCTGCCATTCGGGAGGCAGCCAGCGCGCCATTTCGGCGTGGTCCCCTTCGACGACCGTCACGTTGCCATGGCCGGAATTCGCGATTCGTGATCGTGTCGCCATGACGGCGGCCGGCTGAATGTCGATCGCGAGGACTTGCCCGTCGGGGCCGACGATCTCGGCGAGGGCGAGAGTGTCGTGACCATTTCCGGCGGTCGCATCGATGACGGAGGTTCCACGTGGAACTTGCTCGCGAAGGATCTGGTGGGCAAGTTCGGTCAGCCGCCTTGGTCGGCGAGCCGCGACGGTGCGAGCTTCTGGTTCAGCCAGTTGGTCGACCAGCCGGGCGGACCAAGTGGGCGCCAAAAGAGATCCCCTCGCACCCAGACCGTTGAACAGCCAGAGGCCGGGCCAGTCGGTGTGGCGGCGGATGACTGGCTGCTGGTTGCTCATCGCAGGACGAATGGCGGCATCGTGGGCCAGGACTTCCGCCGGGGCGTCAACCAGTCGGGCAAGCTTCGCCAGGAGGTCCGCTCGCCCTTTGGCGGTTGGCGTGGAGTCGAGTCGTTCGGGGTCGAAGGTGGCACCGACTCGGTAGACTCCGTCCGCTTGAGGTGAGATCCAGATTCCTCCGTGCAGGGTCTCTTCCAGGGCCAGCCCTGGCAGCGCGACGGTCAGAATCTCTCCCTTGGCGGGGAGCCAGGGCAGCTTCGGAAACCACGGATTCTCGCGCCCGGCCGCTCCCTCGCAGAAGAAAACATCCCGAGTCGACAGCCCCAGCGAAGGAAGACGACACCCATCACGGCTCGGCTCGATCTCGTTTGGGTCGAGCCAGGTCTCCACGAGTTGCCCGCTGGCCCGGAATGTTTCCCGTGAAACATCGAGGAACCTCGCGACGTCGAGGCGGGCCGCGGGTGACATGGTGAACCCGCCGAACGAAGCGCGGACCATCGCCGACCAGTCGTCGCAAAAAATGGCGGTCGGCGAACCGTCGGAAGTGAAGCGGCGCTCTTCCCAGGCCGCGCGTTCATCGGGGGATTGAAAGACTCGCCGCGAAGACTCGACATGCAGGAACATCGTCCCGGTACGAACTTCGAGGTCGCGATAGAAATCGTTCGCCGTCAGCCAGAGGGCGGGCCACTCGGGAAGGACCGTGAAGCGACGGCCGGTGATGGGAGTCATCAGCCCGGCCGCGATCCGCGACGCAGTGGAGGTCTCGCAGGGATCGATGACGCGGACGCTTCGCCCGGCAAGCCAGATTCGCCAGGCCAGGCAAGTCCCCGCCAATCCCTGCCCGACGACGACGGCGTCAACTTGCCTCATGGACCTGTTTCACGTGGAACGAGCAATTTGCCGCGTCGCAGAAACTCAACGACCATCCGCCGAGGCCGGTTCGGGAACGCCGTCTTTCGTCCACAGGATTCCCCTCAGCACCAGTTGGCGATATTGGGGCTGGTCCCAGTTACGGTGGTAGTGGATCCCGGAGAAGCCGAACGAGCGACCACCCTTGGGACGCTCCCACGCCCAGGCGACCATTTCGTCGGTATCGTCGATGCTCGCCCAGGCAACCGGGGTGACCTCGCCAAGCTTCGTGGTCTTGAGTCGGTAGTAGAACTCGTCCTCGATCCGCAAGGGTTCGAGCCCCTGGGAGAGTGGGTGGTCGGCAGCGAAACGGACGCGAGTTTTGAGGACGCGGTACTGGCGGTCCGGTCCCCCGTGGCAAGCCCCGAACAGGTTGACGAACGGCTCGATCGGTTCGACCGGCTTTGTGCCCATTCCCCAGTGGAGGCAGACCAGCCCCCCGCCCCGTTCGGCCAGCCGTTCGAAGGCCGCCCGTCGAGCCGGGTCAGCGACGAGCCAGCGGGCTCCTTCGGTCAGGAAGATGACAGCGACGTCGGCCCGGTCGAGAAGCACGGGGCCGTCCGGCCAGGCGGAGTCGGCCTGGGAGATGACGGGTTCGACGCCGGGGTCTGTCCGCAGGTCTTCATCCAGCAACCGCATCGCGGCCATGTACTCGTGCGTGGCGCGCGGATGAGTGTCGTTGGGAGCACCGATCAGCAGAGCCCGGCGTGGGGGGGCGGCCTCCGCGACGGCGGGAAGAACCGCCATCAGCATGAGGAGCCGGCGGAGCATCGGGGCGTTCCACGGGAAACGGGGACGGAGTTTTTTGGCGACTCACCCCGGATTGTTGTACGGAAATGGTGGCAGGGATGCACTACCAGAGAGAGGAATCACAACCGCTCGCAAATCTCACCCACGCTGGAGAACGGCGGGAGGGGGGCGAGCGAAGGAGAGAAACCATGCGACTGACACTGCGAACCCTGCTGGCCTACCTGGACGACACCCTTGAGCCCGAGATGGCGCGGGAGATTGGCAAGAAGGTTCAGGAGAGCCCGATGGCAGCGGCACAGATCGCGCGGGTTCGCGAGGTCGTGCGGCGGCGACGTCTGCAAGCCCCCGACCTGACGGGCTCGGGCATGGGGCTCGACCCCAACGTGGTGGCCGAGTATCTCGACAACACGCTCGCCCCGGACGAAGTGGTGGACGTGGAACGAGTCTGCCTGGAGTCGGACTTACAGCTCGCGGAAGTGGCGGCGGTCCACCAGGTGCTGACTATCGCGCTCGGCGATCCCACGCCCGTCCCCGCCGACGCTCGCGAACGACTGTACGCGTTGGGGCCGGTCCGGTCGGGTGATCGTCTGGAAGCCACCACGCCAGCAGCCGCCCCAACCCCCAGTGGTCCGGTCGCCGCAGCCGCGGCCGACTGGGACCAGACATTTCGCGATGGTCTGCCGGACGAGCTGAAAGTCAAACCGTCGGCCGGACGGTTCTGGCCGGTCGCCGCTATCGTGTTGCTGCTGGGCGTCTGGATCGGGTTGGTGGCGTTCGACAAGGACTTCGTCTCGACCCTGCAAGAGACCCAGACCAACCGCGTCGCTGATGCTCCGCCGAACAAGATTCCGAGCGGCGAGGAGGCGATTGTCGCGACGGCCGATCCGGGGTCGGGCAATAGCGAGGCCAAGCCCGCTCCCGCACCGACGGGTCAGCAGGAGCCGAAGGACTCGGCGGTTGTCGCGACCACCCAGGTTCCCGCCATTCCGCCAGGCTTGGATCCAGCCCCTCCGCAAGATGCTTCCGTGAAGACGCAAGACAAGGTCGCGACCGCGAGCCCGATCGAGCCCAAGATGACGGGCAAGGAAACGCCGGTCCCGGCGACGCCAGCGGAATCGCCCGCGGTGGTCGCAGCGCCGGTGGTTCCCGCTGTCCCCCCGAACGGCGAGCCGGTCGCGACAACCGTTCCACAATCTCCCAGCCTGACCGTGAGCCTCGTGCATGACAGCGGCCCGATCCTGCGTCTGCGTCGGGGTGACCCTGACTGGTACGCGGAAACCGGCGACGCGCAATTTGGCCCGGCTGAAGAATTGGCGAGTTCTGCCCCCTTCGAATCCATTCTGGACGTCGACGACGGAGCCCTGCGGATTGTCCTGATGGAGGACTCGGCGGTTCGGCTGCTGGAGCCTTCCGAGGCTGGAGCCTTCGGAGTGTGGCCGCGCCGCGGTCGAGTGCTGCTCAAAGCGATGAATGCCGAGAAGCTACCAGTGGCCTGTGCCGTACGCTCGGGCGAGAGCCTCGCCCGGTTGGAACTGCTGACGGCAGAAACTTCGCTAGCGATCGAGGTCGGCTTCCAGGAGCCGACAGGGCTCGAATCCGTCCCGAAAGTCTACCCCCCGCTTTCGATCTACCTGGCCGGTGGTTCCATTCGCTGGGCAACCCCTGACGGCAAGTCGCAGCAGGTGGATGCCCCTGCGTATTTCCGTTGGGACGTCAGCCGGGATCTGGCAGCCGGATCGGGCAGCCTTTCCGAAATCATGCCCTTGACGACAACCCCGGAATGGCTGAATCCGCAAAGCCGTCGACTCAGTTCGAACCTCAAGCCCTACGCCACGCAGTTTCGGGCATTGTTCGAACCGGACATTCCGCTGATGCAGAGCATCGCCCCGCTGATGAAGGATCCCCGCCCGGTCATTTCGGAAATGGCGACCCATTGCCTGGTCGCGACCCAGGACTTTCCGGGCCTGGTGCAGGCATTGGCGGAAGCGCCCCACCCTGAAGCCCGGGCGACGGCGCGCCGCGGAATTCGCGAGTGGCTCGTCCAGCATCCGGCGGACGGGGCGGTCCTTCGTCGGGAATTGGGCCGCTTCTACCGCCCGGCGGATCTCGAAACCGTCTACCGTCTGCTGTGGGGTTACTCCGACATGGAAATGCTGGACCGCGGGCCGTCCGACGAACTAGTCAACTCTCTCCGAAATCCGTTGGTGGAAGTGCGGGAATTAGCGATCGCGGAACTGGAGCGACACACCGGCAAACGGTACGATTTCCGCCCGCAAGGATCGGCCCAGCAGAGGGAGGCTGCCGTCCAGCGGTGGGTGAATCACCTCGATCGCGTCGGGGCCGCGCGCTCGATGGATGGCACTTCGAGTGGTCAATAAGAAACTGGCCGCGTTTGAGCAACCGCCCGGCGCGAACAGTGGAACCTGGTCGCCGACCGAATGTCTCGTGCGGTACGACTCGCGGGGGCGGGAGCATCGCCATGGTGATCCACTGGGTAACGGCTCGGAAGACAGGCCAGTCGATGGCTGTCCGTCGGTGCGTTGACTTCGAGACTGCTCGAATCCGGGAGATCGCGGAATCAAGACGCTGGTTCACCTTTTGGGGCTGATTCGTTTCAGCCATACGGTCTTCGCGCTGCCGTTCGCGCTCCTGGCGGCGGCGATGGCGTGGTCCCGTCCCGACTCTTCGTTCGAGTGGCGACAGCTCGCGGGGGTGCTGCTGTGCATGGTCTTCGCGCGCTCGGCCGCCATGGCCTTTAACCGACTCGTCGATCGCGACATCGATGCGGCCAACCCGCGAACTCAATCGCGGCATCTGCCCGCGGGAATTCTCTCGGTTCCCACTGTGTGGGCATTCACGGTGCTGTGCGGGGTCGGGTTCGTGGCGTCGACCCTGCTCTTCCTTCCCAACTGGTGGCCGCTCGTGCTATCGGGGCCGGTCCTCGCCTTTCTGTGCGGGTATAGTTATGCCAAGCGGTTCACCGCCTGGTGCCATTATTGGCTCGCGGCAGCCCTGATGCTGTCGCCAATTGCCGCCTGGCTGGCAATCCGCGGAGTCGTTGAGTTGCCGCCGGTGTTGCTCGCGGGAGTCATTTTCTTCTGGGTGGGCGGGTTCGACATTCTGTACGCCTGCCAGGATGCGGACTTCGACCGCGAACGGCGTCTGAACAGCCTGCCTGCTCGGCTCGGCGTCGCGGGGGCGCTCCGAATGGCGTTCGTCAGCCATCTGCTGGCCATCGGCGGGATGTTCGCCGTTTGGGCGTACGGGGACTTCGGGCCGATTTTTCTGACGGGGGTCATCGGGGTTTCCGTCTTGCTCCTGCTGGAGCACTCGCTGGTGCGGGCCGACAACCTCTCCCGCGTGAATCTGGCATTTTTTCATATGAATGCTGTGATCAGTCTGGGCCTGTTGGCGGTTGGTCTGTTGGACCTTTGGTGGCAGTGACTCGTCCCTCGCGGATAGACTGGCCGGAATGTCGAGGCAGATCATGCAGCGTCCGGGACAGGCCCCGGTCCTCAACCCACTGGCCCGTTTGAGTTCCAGGGCGAATCGAACGTCCCGACGATTTTGATGCAGATTACGGAGAATGGATTTCATGTCGGACCAGGAGATGTTGCGCCGCATCGAAGAGAAAGTGGCCGCCGGAGAGCGAGTGACGGCGGAAGAGGGGCTGTTCCTCGACGAGCGGGCCGACCTGTTCACGCTGGGTCGGCTGGCCAACCAGATTCGCGAACGGAAGAACGGCAACTGGGCGTTCTACAACACGAACATCCACCTGAACCCGACGAACGTCTGCGTCTATCGCTGCCGCTTCTGTGCCTTCCGCGCCGACCTGCGAGCCGAGAAGGCGTACGTCTTTTCAGACGACATGCTCCGCGAGCGAGTGCTGGAAGGTCGTTCGCAAGGGGCGACCGAGATTCATGTCGTCGGCGGGCTGCACCACCAGAAAAAGTTTGACTGGTACGTGAACGTGGTGCGCGTGCTTCACGAGACCTGCCCGGAAATCCACATCAAGGCCTGGACCGGGGTGGAAATTGGCTGGTTCGCGTACCTGACGAAGAAGCCCTACGAGTGGGTACTTAAGGAACTGATCGACGCCGGCCTGGGCAGCCTGCCGGGCGGCGGTGCCGAGATTTTCGACCAGCAGGTCCGCGAACAGATCTGCGAGCACAAGGCGGATGCAAAGCAGTGGCTGGACATTCACCGAACCGCGCACCAGTTGGGGCTGCGATCAAACGCGACCATGCTGTACGGACACGTCGAACAGGCCAGGCATCGCATCGATCATCTCTGCCAGCTCCGCCAGTTGCAGGACGAAACCGGGGGATTCCAGACGTTCATTCCGCTGGCCTTCCATCCGGACAACACGAAGCTGTCCGACATCCGCAAGCCGTCCGGCACCATGGACCTGCGCATGGTGGCGCTGTCGCGGATCATGCTCGACAATTTCGACCACATCAAAGCCTACTGGATCATGCTGGGCGAGAAGATTGCCCAGGTCGCGCTCTCGTTCGGAGCCGATGACCTGGACGGTACCGTGGTTCATGAACTGATCTATCACGACGCGGGGGCGGAGACCCCCGAGGGGCTGACGGTGGAAGCGTTGCATCGCATGATCCGCGAAGCCGGACGAACACCCGTCGAACGCGATACCCTGTACCGGCGAGTGATTCGCGAAGGTGCTCACTGGAGCACGGCCGAACCAGTGCTGGCCTCGCTCGCGAGTTGAGTCGGAATCGGCGCGATCCTGGAGAGCAGCATGACCTTCCCGAAACTGGCCGTGAATTCGCTCGACCATGTCACGATCGTGGTTCGCGACCTCGATGCGACGCGGCGTTTCTACGTCGACGTGCTCGGCATGCGGCAGGTCGATCGACCGGCGTTTTCGTTCGCCGGCCAGTGGTTCGAAGCCGGTGGAACGTTGATCCACACGATTCTGGAATACAGCGGTTCCAGCCCGGCCGGAATGGGCGGAGGCATGAATACCCGAGGCCATCACTTCGCGTTTCTGGTCGACGATGTGGCCGCCTGGGTGGGTCGGCTGGAAGAAGCCGGCGTGCCGATTGTTTCTCCCCCCAAGCTGCGACCCGATGGCGCGAACCAGGTCTTCGTTCACGATCCGGACGGACACCTCGTCGAACTCTCGTCGCCGCCGACGCTGGTCTGACGGCCCAGCTTTCGTCAGCGTTCGCGCGAGCTCGAAACATGTCGCGCATTCGCAGGGAATCGGCGGTTACGGCATTCGGAGACGTCGCCGTCATGCCGAGCGGGCGCGATGTCCAAATCCCGGCCGTGACGCGGAACGTATCAACATCCTCTTGCGAAATGAAGGCGGGCGCCGCATAGTGGTTTGGTGTGTTCAGGGACTTCCGTGGCCAATTCCGACCCCCCTGACGACAGGTTGATTTCCACAACCGTTTGATCTCCACTTTCTTCGCGAAGAAGGCATTCCCATGCTGGCGCCCGGTCGTGTTGGACTTCGATTGTGGATGATCCTGCTCTTAGGGTGCGGTTTCGGATTGGGGTGTTCGCGGGGGGAAACTCCCGAGCAGGTCTTCGCGCGTTTTCAATCGTCGATGCAGGCCAAGGACTACCGGGCCGCGTTCGAGTGCTACACACCCGAGTCGCAGGAACGCGCGCTGGGGATGATGCTCAACCAGGTCGCTCGATTTAAGTCGACTCAGATCCCTCAATTGCAAACGTTCATCTCGCGAATGGCCTCGTTCGGGGTGCCCGTGGATACGTTGGTCCCCGGAAACGGCCCCGCCGCGGCCGCGTCTGTCTCGGACAAAGTGGGATGTCTCGCGGCGTTTATCGAAGAGTTCGACAAACTGGCGCAGTCGAACCCCCTGATGAAGTCGTTTCCGAACCCGTTCGAGGCCATCGCCTCGGCGCAACTCGCCAATGTCCAGATCAATGGCGAAACAGCAAGCGGTAGCGTGACAATGACCCTCAATGGCACGCCACGGACGCAGGGCATTAACTTCCGAAAAGCCAGCGGCAATTGGCGGATGGAAGAAATGGGCTCTGGCGGAGCGGCCTCGATGGCCTCGGCTCCCACTGCCTCGCCGGGTCTGCCGCGATCAGCAGCCGCAGCGGGCGTTGCTCCGTTTGATCTCGCATCTGGTGGCGCTCCCGCCGCAGGACCGGCAATGGCTGATCCGGCAATGATGCCCGCTGTCGGCACAGCTGGCGCACAGCCGGCAATCGATCCCCTGAATGACCCGGCCATGGCGGCGACGGTCCCTGGTGCCGTGCCGGCCGGGGGGCCGCTCGGTACGCCAGTTCCTGGAACTCCTGGTGCTGCCATTCCAGCCGATCCTGCCATGGCAGCGGCAATTCCGCCTGGTGCGCCGGGAGCGATCCCAGCCGGTACTCCAGGTGCAATTCCAACGGGACCGGCCGGGGCAGGTGCCGCAGCGGATCCAGCCATGGCGGCAGCGATTCCGGCCGGGACGCCGGGGTCGGGAGCTATTCCCGCGGGGCCAGCAGCGGCAGGCGCGGCGATTCCGGCCGGGGTTGGGGCTTTGCCCGGCGCGCCCGGTGCGCTGGCGGCCGGCGATCCCGCCATGGCAGCCGCCGGACTTCCCGGCGCCGAGGGTGCCGGGTCGGAAGGAGGCGGTAACGCGCCTCCACAGTTCCCCGAAGGCTCGGTCGAGTATGTCGTTCAAAAAGTGGTGCTGGCGATCATCAACGAAAAGCCCGAAGGGCTCGAAGATGTCATCAGCGAACGCGCCAAAGGCGTGCTGCTCTCGCTGCGCGACGGATCGATCGAAACGGAAAAGCTGAAGGAACTCAAAGATCAGTTCAACGAGGTGACGCTCTTGAGTGCGAAGAATGCTGGCACCACGCGAACGATCGTGCTGCGCGGCGGCGAGGGCCACGTCATGACCTTCACGGTTGGCAAGGAAAAGGATGCCAACGTCGTCAAAGATCTGAAGGTTCAGGAAGCCCGCCGGGCTCGCTGATTGGATTGCCGCGACTCAGAACGGCGGCTGAAAGCCGAGCACCTGTAGACGCGCCAGTTCCATCGGCGTGGTCAGTTTCAGGCCGGCGATCGCATCGTACGACAGAATGACCTTGCGCGAGCCGAGGCTGTCGGGAGTTTCGCGTTCCAACAGCAGCAGACTTCCCGAGACCATGAAGTCCTTGAAGCCGATGGTCTCGTTCCACATCGTGACGAGCAGACCCCCCTTGGGGATCGAATCGGGCCAGGATTCAAACAGGCTTCGCCAGGCTTCAACCGAGGACATGGGACGAATCCTTCCCTGGCGGTGAGAGACAGCCGACCTCGCAATGTCGGCCCGCGTCGCGAGACGACCGAACAACTGTCAGCGGCTTAGACCCGGCTCCGATGAGGCGCCGCGTCCGGAATCAAGTGGAGCCGGGACTCGCAGAAGTGATCGGCCTGAGGGTGGCGGGAACATAAAAAAAGCCCGGACAAGCTGTCCGGGCTGTATGACCCCATGGGGATTCGAACCCCAGTTCTCGGACTGAAAATCCGATGTCCTAGGCCTCTAGACGATGGGGCCGTCGAGGTTGGAGGATGATACGATTCCGAGCTAGCAACGGCAAGCCAACGCGATGGCGGAAAATGCTTCCACCCGTTGCCTTGGCGAGTTGTCACGGGCTGAACGGAAATTCTGAATGGACTGGAAAAACCGTCAGGCAGGCAAGTTCAGCAGGCGGATTCCGGGCGAGTGTCGACAGCGGGCATCGGGGCGAACCGCCCCAGCTATTCCGGCTTAATGTCGATATCAACCATCTGCGACTGCTGAATAGCCGCGTGGACCTCGCTCCGATGAATCGGCACTTCGCGAGGGGCTTCGATTCCCAGTCGAACCTTGTCTCCGCGGATCTCCACCACGGTAATGACAATCGACTGATCGACGACGATACTTTCGTTCTTCTTTCGCGACAAAACCAGCATGGCAGGCAACTCCGCAACGGCTACATCCTGTGCCACCGCACCACCGTGTCGATGCAGCTTGGCGACGAGCAGTTCGTCGACGCGCACTGCGACTTTCACAGCGCAGCATCCTCACGGCTCGGAACTGAGTGTAGAAGTTGCAAAAGCAAGCGTCAACCCCCTAGTTTTCTCACCAGGGGTCACCGCCGCCAAGAATTGTCGTAACATGAAGTCAGAAAGAAGTTTGCGAGCCCACCACGGCGACGAAACTCACCGCAAGTTGGACGAATGACGCCGGGTTACCCTACTGGGAACGCGAGAGGAAACGATTTCGGAACAGCGTTTCCTGAAAGAATCCCAAGGTGGCTCATGTTGGTGATTCGCATGAGAACCATCCGAACAAATCTCGCCGCCGGATTTGAGCCGGACTTAGAAGACTTTGGCCATCCTGCGCTGCTGGCCGAGGGTGACAAAGGGATTTTTCTGAGGTGAGAAGCTCTTCAACGCGCTCTGGCCTCCCGACCAAAGCGCGCTGACGATAACTCACACCAAGTGATGAGCCAGTCCCAACTGGGATTGCGACATTCGCGGCGGCAGACCAAACCGACTCGCCGCGAGTTACTCCGCCCGTCAGGACTTTCCTCGGAATGGTCTTAGACCATTTCCTTCAGCGACTTCAGCGGGCGAATCTTGACGACGTTCTTCGCCGGCTTGGCGGCGACCTTCATCATTTCGCCAGGCTTGAAGGGGTTGGCGCGGGTGGTGGCCTTGGTGGCCGGCTTGCGCACGACGGTGATCTTCATCAGGCCGGGCACGGCGAAGACGCCGGGGCCCTTCTTGCCGATGTTCTTGCCGATCAGCGTGCCGAGTTCCGCGAGAACCGACGAGACATCCTTGCGAGCAACCCCGGTGGCTTCCGCCAAGGCGTTGATGACCTCGGACTTGGACAAGGCTTTCGGGGCATCTTTGCCGGCCATCGCTGACTCCTCTTGAGAACGCTGTGGAATTTGCCGTGAGACGTGGTCCAGGCGAACGGCCTCAAAAAAGGCCAAAATCCGCTTGGATTTGTAACAGTTGCAGGTAGTTAACTCCGCGCCACTCGGGTTGTCAACTTGCGCGGGGGCAAAAAACTTCGGGAAATCTGGCGTTTTTTGCATCTTCCTTCATCGAGGCCGAGCCGTCTCAGACATCCCGCCGCTTCAGTTCGACGAGCCGCCGATTGTACGCGGCGATGGTTTCCTTGCGGCGGAGCATGCCCAGGACGCGTCCGCTCTCACCGCTGTCGATCACGGGAAGCTCATCGACATTGAGATTCGTGAAGTGCCGCATCGCCGTATTGAGATCATCATCGAGCGACAGCGTGACGACCTTGGTGGTCATGAGATCGCGAGCATTCGCGAGCTGCCACAGCGACTCATCAAACAGGTACGACCGCACGTCGTTGGCCGAGAAGATCCCCACCATGCGATCGTTCCGATCGACGACGGGGAAATACATCTGAGTGGTTTCGGCAAGCTGATGAACCACGTCATCGAGCGACATTCCCTCGGGAATCAGCCGCTGATTCCCGAGCGGGCGATAGACCTCGGAGACGCGAATCCCCTCGAGCAGATCGATGACGAAATCGCCCCGATGCGCGGGGGACTCCAGTCGCGACGGCATCTGTTTGGAATACAAGGACCAGCGCTGGCCCAACAGAAAGCAGAGCATGCAGACCCACATCGACGGCAGCAGCAGCTTATAGCTGCCGGTGATTTCCGAGACCATGATGATGGTCGAGAATGGGGCATGCGCGCAGCCGGCAAAGAAGCCCGCCATGCCGACAATCGCATAGATCTGCGGAGTGGGAAACCATTCCGGCGCCAGCAGATTCCCGACCTGTCCAAAGGCCGCTCCCATGCAGCCGCCAATCACCATTGACGGCCCGAATACGCCGCCGGATCCTCCCGAGCTGATCGTAAGGGACGTCGTGACAATTTTGAGAGCGGCAATAGCCAGCAGCATCCAGGCAGCGATGGCAAAGCCATCCTGGCCGGCAACCGACGGATTAAGGGACTTCTGCAAGGGGCCGTATCCTGCCGAAAGAACAGCCAGCGAATCGTAATCTCGACCGGCGAGGAAGAAGAAAGCCAGTGCCACGATGCCCGTGAGGAACGCCCCCAGAGCGGGCTTTGCGATGCGCGGAATCGGCAAACGCTGAAAGAGCTTCTGAGTCCCGTAGAACGTCTTGATGTAGATGACGCCCACCACGGCGAGCACCACCGCCAGCAGCGTCAGGGGAAGCAGTTCCGTGACGGACGTCAGTTCGTAGTCGAGACGGGTACCGAAAAGCGGAACAAACTGTTTTCCCGCGGGGAGCGCGAGCGAAAAGACGCTGTAGCCCACGATCGACGCGATGGCGGCCGGAACAATGACATCCGCCTCCAGATCGGCGTCGCGGTAAAGGATTTCACCGGCAAACAAGGCACCGGCCAGCGGCGCCCGGAAGATCGCCCCGATCCCGGCCCCCATGCCGGCGGCGAGCATGATGCGGCGATCTCGGGCGGAGAGTTTGAGCCGCGTTGCCAGGAACGATCCGAAACCCGCCCCGATCTGAGCAATCGGCCCTTCTCGACCTCCCGAGCCGCCGGTTCCAATCGTGATTGCCGAGGCAAACGTCTTCACGATGGGAACGCGTTTGCGGATGTAGCCCCCCTTGTTGTGAAAGGCATCAATCGCCGCGTCGGTCCCATGGCCCTCAGCTTCGGGCGCGAACGTGAAGACCAGAAACCCAGAGGCAACACCGCCTCCCACGAGGACCAGTAAGAGAAGCATGGGTTGCAGGTTGTTCTCTCGATGGGAGAAGACGCTGTGCTCTCCCTCGGTTTCGGGTAGATGATAGCCGGCGATACGAGACAGCGTGAACGTGGAGACTGTCTGGCTGAGCAACTGAAAGGTCATCGCGCCCAGGCCGGCAACCACACCGATCAGACTCGACAAAACCAGCCACTTCAGCGCGGACCGAAACTCGAGCAGGTCGTGCAGCCAGGGGATTCGCCGGGGCATTTCGTTCTGTTTCCGTCCTAAGGGATACAGTCAGTCGCCGGCGTGCAACTCGAACCGGACCGCTGCGGGATGAGTGGCGACGAGACGTTGGATCGAGCGCTGAGTGTGCATGGTTGTCGACCATCGCACAAACGAGATCAAGTCTTGACCACCGTGCGCTGGCCGGTCACGATTTTGGGAGTTTCGAGAAGCAACGACAAACCCGGCCTGAAAACTGTCGGCCTGCGGGACCAACCATGTGGCGACAACTCCCCACACGCGCCGCTCTGACCCTCTGGGCAATTGTCACCTGCCAACTCGGCATGGCGGACGATGTCGACGCGCCAGCGGATGCGCAACACCCGATCGCCCAAGTGAAACTCGACGAAGCGATTGAATTGCTGCGGGCGTGGCATGACTCGTTTGAAACACTGCGTTTCGAATATCGCTGGTCGAAGCGTGCTGAACTTCGCGAGCCATTCCCCGAACGGGCGGACACGCCGGAAAAGCTGGAGGGGTGGCATCACATCGCGAAGTGCTGGCTGACCAAAGGAGCCATGTTACGCACGGAAGAACTCACGTTCGAAGGCGGGCAACTCACGCGACGCTCCGTGAAGGCAAGCAATGGGCGGTTTAGCTGGACCGCTGAATTTGTGGGGGAATCTGAAATTCCACAAACGCTGACGACTCAGCCGGGCTCCAGTCTGGCGCCGTCGCCACGGAATGCGGTCCCCGGATGGCTGGGGGTTGTGGGATTCTACTTTTCCCCGTACCACAGTCACGGCGACTACCTCCAAATGTTGGATGCGACGGCTGTTGACGTGCATCCAATTCGCGGTTCTCGTTGCGTCAAGTTTTCTCTGGGCAATGCGCCTCACGTCGAAAAGTGGCTCGATCTGGAACATGACGGCCTGGAGCGGTTGATAACCATTGACTATGGCCGTTACCTGAATCGCTGGGAATGCCTCGAGTTTCTGAAACTCTCAAACGGGCACTGGTTCCCCAAACGCGTGGAAGTGTTGAGCGACTCGTCCACTCCAGACGAAATTTACGAACTGGAAGTGACCGAGGCGGAGGTCAATGAGGTTTATGATCCGAACGTGTTCGAACCACCGCGCTGGGACAATCATACGCGGATCCATGACGCTGCCATGCAGTTGGGACCGGAGGCCCAGCGCAGGCCGAATGCCGGCCAGTCGCGCAGCATGCCATTCGCCGTGTGGGCCTGGCGATCAATCTTTCAACTTGGGCTGAAAAACCTCTGGCTGATTCCCCCACTCGTGTTCGCGATCGGCTGGGGACTGTTCGCCTGGAAGCGACGCGGCTTGCCGAACGCAGCCGGTGACAAGCAATAACCGCAGAGAAAGAGACCTCCCGCCAACGGCGTTGGCGGCTTTTCAGGCGGCGTGGTCGGCCCAGACGAGATGTCGTGAGTCTTCGCCGAAGAGCGACAGCGTTTTGCGGCCGTAGCTGATCGCGGCGGGCCAGGTCTGCCGTTCGCAGGTGATGAAGGTCTCGATCGACAATTCATCGTCGGGACAAATCGCGGCGATGTTGATGCCGGGGGGAGGTTGCAGCCGACCGAGGGCGAGATCGCGCTGGCGTGTCGAATCTTTATGACGACGAGAATAAGCCCGCCGTAAACGCGAATTCTCCCAGGCGTGCAGGTAGCCAAAAGCACGGCGGAAGTGCCAGGGGGGACGACGTTCGACAAACTGGGCCGGCCGGGTCAGCAGGACGAGAATGTCGGTACAGCCGTTGTCGATCGCCTGCTGCAACGTGAAGGGCAGGACGGTTCCGCTGTCGATGCAGGGTCGACCTTCGACGGGCACGGTTCTATTGTAGAAGACCGGGATGGCCATCGCGGCCCGGCAGACATCCAGCAGCGGCGTGCTCGCGGTGCGAGTGTTGACGACAACGATTTCCCCGGTCCGCGAATCGCAGACGGAGATGTAGAACGTCGACGGGGAAGCCATCACCCGTTTGATGTCGAGTGGCTTTTCCACGGCCGCCACGCGGTCGATGATGTAGTCGACGTCGATGACCTTCCAGAACCGCCAGGGGTTTTTGAATCGCCCGTTGCGGCAGTTCTCGAAGTAGACCGACATTCCCAGAAGCGGCTGATCGGAAAGAAAGTAGCTGGCGTTCATCACGGCAGCCGAGGTGGCGTAGACCTCGTCGAACGCAGCGCTCAGCCCCAGTTGCGCCAGAGCGGCGGCCCCGGCACCCGAGCAAACGGACCGCATGCCGCCCCCCTCGATGACGAGGGCCAGCTTGCGTCCATCTCGATTCGCCCCAGGTTGGGAGGATTGTCCCGCGCGTTGCCGAATGTTCGCGAGAGCTTCTTCCGGATTGGTACCGTATAGCATCGACCATCACCTGCCACGTCGCATGTTGCATCAAACCGCGCCAAGGGGTGCCCCCCTCGGGCCGGTCCTTCGATCAAGCCTTGCCGGGCGGGAGCGACGCACGGAAAACGTGACCGACTACGGCGACGGAAGATGTCGTGGAAATCGGCAATTCTTGCAAGAGCGGTTTTTTGTGGGCGTTTGGCGCGGGGATTGGACGGTTTTTGCCCAACGCCATACCGACTCAATCGAGGTAGGTCGTTCCGGCAGATGCGGCGTCGTAGTCGCGAAACGCGCGATCCGCGTCGTCCGCTGCCAATTGACCAGCTTCCACCCGAGCCGTCAGGAGCTTACGGAACGATTCGAGAAGCGTGGCCTTTTCGTAGCGGGCGAGCGCGGTCATCTCGTGAATCCGGCTGCCGGCGATGAGCTTGGTCAGGTGGTAGCGGCCATCGGCATCGATGACGATCTGGGCCTCGTTGGGCTGCCCGAACAGGTTGTGGGCACTTCCCATGACTTCCTGGTAGGCGCCCACGAGGAAAATTCCGAGGTAGTACGGCCGATCTTCGTCGTACGAGTGCAGGTCCAGGGTGTCGCGGACATCCCGCAGGTCGATGAACTTGTCGATCTTGCCGTCGGAGTCGCAGGTCACGTCGACAAGCGTGGCAAACTCGTCCGGGCTTTCGTCCAGGCGATGAATGGGAACAATCGGGAAAAGCTGGCCGATCGCCCAACTGTCGGGAGCGGAGCGGAAAAGCGAAAAGTTGCAGAGATACTTGGCGGCGAGGATTCGCTTGAGATGCTCGAATTCTTCTTGCGGAAACCGGGCTTCGTCCGACTCGCGCAGCGCCCGCGCGCAGGTTTCCCAGAAGAGAACTTCGCCTTTCGCGCGATCCTCGAGACTCACCAGCCCCAGGTTGAACTGGGTGTGCAGTTCGTCCTTGTGCTCCAGCGCGTCGTGGTACGACTCGCCATAGTTCTTGCTATTGATGCCGTCACAGAGTTCTTTCAGTTCGGTGATGACCTGCGGATCGTCGTCGTCGATGGTGACTTCCGGCTCGTCGTCCGCGAAGGTTTCGATCTCGTCACGAATGGAGGTGATGAGGACCGAATGATAGGCGGTCATGAAACGGCCGCTTTCGGTCACCAGGTTCGGGTGCGGCACGTCTTCCTCGTCACAGACCGTTTTCACCGTGTAGACGACGTCGTTGGCGAACTCCTGAACCGAATAGTTGACGCTCGACTCGAAGCGGGTCCGCGAGCCGTCGTAATCGACCCCGAGACCGCCGCCAATGTCGAGGTATTCCAATTGGCAACCGGATGCCCGCAGCTTCGCGTACACCCGGGCGGCTTCTTTCATGGCGTTCTTGACTCGCTTGATGTCGGTGATCTGCGAGCCGATGTGAAAGTGCAACAGCGTGAGTCGATCTTCGAGACCTGCTTCGCGGATGAGGGCGACGCACTTCAAAAGTTCCGACGTCGTGAGTCCGAACTTGGCAGCCTCTCCGCCCGAAGAAGCCCATTTTCCGGAGCCTCGCGAATAGAGCTTCGCCCGCAGCCCGATCCAGGGGGCGATTCCGTGTTCCCGATAGAGCCGCAGGACCAGCCGAAGTTCCGCGAGTTTTTCGACGATGACCACGACTCGCTTGCCCGCCTTGATCCCCAGCAAGGCCAGGCGGATGAATTGCTCGTCCTTGAAGCCGTTGCACAGGAGCAGCGATTCCGCGGACTGCGGCTGCGCGAGAGCCGCGTAGAGTTCCGGTTTCGAGCCGCACTCCAGGCCAACACGATACCGCTGGGTGTCTTTCAGGAATTCCTCGACAACTTCACGGCGAGGATTGACCTTCATCGGAAAGACAGGGGCGTGCTTCGCGGTGTAGCCGTATTTCTCCATGGCCGCGCGATAGGCGCCGCAGAGGAGCCGGGCCTGGCTGGCAAGAATTTGCGGGAATCGCAGGATCAGCGGCAGTTGCTGACGGCGCTCGGTCACAAGTTCATCGACGATCTGCTTGAGACTCGCCCAGCGCGCATCGCCGGGGGCGGGTCGCACGAGCAATTCGCCGCGTGAGCTGACATCGAAGTAACCGGCCGACCAGTTTTCGACCCGGTAGAGTTCCTGGATCCGCTGGAGGACTTCGTCATTCATGATGCATCGTCCGTGAAGTGTTGGGCTATGAATGCAGGATTTCGCGCAGAGGCGCAGAGATCGCGGAGGAAAGACTAAAGAGAGAAGTAGTGCCTGTCGGTCAGGCTGTCCTTTTCTCCTCTGCGAACTCTGCGCCTCTGCGCGAAATCGTTCCCCGGTTATTGTCGGGATCAGGGTATCCAAACAAAAGCCCAGCCATGGGGATGGCTGGGCTTCGTGAAACGACATTTGGTCATCAAACCGTTAGACCGCGTCGAGCGCCTGCTTGAGGTCGGCGATGATGTCTTCGACGGCTTCGGTGCCGATGGACAAGCGGATGAAATCGGGGGACACGCCCGTTGCGACTTGTTGCTCGGGGGTCAACTGCTGGTGAGTCGTGCTGCTGGGGTGAATCACCAGCGACTTGCTGTCGCCCACGTTCGCCAGATGCGAGAACAGCTTCAACTTGTTGATGAAGGCGATGCCGTTCTGCTGCTGCTGAGCCGGTGTGCCGCCGGCGATGCCGAAGCCCATAATGGCTCCGCAGCCCTTGGGAAGATATTTCTTCGCAAGTTTGTAGGACGGGTGCGATTCCAAGCCGGTGTAGTTCACCCAGGCCACCTTGGGATGACTTTCCAGGAACTGGGCGACGGCCATTGCGTTGGAACTGTGCCGTTCCATGCGCAGATGGAGGGTTTCCAGACCTTGCAGGAACTGGAATGCATTGAACGGGCTCATGGCCGCGCCCAGATCGCGGAGCACCTGCGTCCGCAATTTGAGGATGTAGGCCAAGTTCATCGGGCCGAAGGTCTCGAAGAACTTCATGCCGTGGTAGCTGGGGTCGGGTTCGGTCAGTTCGGGAAACTTGCCGTTGCCCCAGTTGAAGTCCCCTTTCTCGACAACGATCCCGCCAATCGAGGTTCCGTGGCCGCCGATGAATTTCGTGCAGGAGTGAATGACCACGTCGGCCCCCCACTGGAAGGGCTGGCACAGATAGGGCGACGCAAGCGTGTTGTCGACGATCAAGGGAATCCCTGCCTCGTGAGCGATCTTCGCGATCGCTTCGAAATCGGGAACGTCGACGCGCGGGTTGCCGATGGTTTCGACATAGAGGCAGCGGGTCTTGCTGTCGATCGCCTTGCGGAAATTCTCCGGATTCGACTGATCGACGAACTTGGCTTCAATGCCCAGCTTCGGGAAGGTGTAGTGGAACAGGTTATAGGTTCCGCCGTACAGACTCGTCCCCGAGACGATGTTCTGACCGGCCTGGGCGATGTTCATGATGGCCATCGACTCAGCGGCCTGGCCTGACGCGACGGCGAGCGCGCCGGAGCCCCCTTCCAAGGCCGCGAGACGCTTTTCCAGAACGTCACATGTCGGATTCATGATCCGGGTGTAAATGTTCCCGAACTCTCGCAGGCCAAACAGGTTGGCCGCATGGTCGGTGCTGTTGAACACGTACGACGTGGTCTGATAGATGGGGACTGCCCGCGAGTTGGTCGTGGGATCGGGTTCCTGTCCAGCATGCAGACACAGTGTTTCCGGTCGGAATGTCTCGGTCATCGCGGCTAGCCTGTCGGGGATGTTCGGAATGGGTCTGTTTCAGCCGCCAATTTAGACCGCGCCCTGCTGAAACGCAAAGGAAGTGGCAGCGTTGCGAGGTCGGAACGGTTCGATTCCGTGAGACCAAACCACGAGTGTTTCCGGCTCGAACGGAAAATGAAATCCGGACACTGGATCGAGCCGGGCCCGAGGCAATTCCCGATACCCGCCACTCGGAAACGGAGTGGACATAAACCCTCTCAATTCCAAGTCAACCGACTTCACGTTGCGTGACCGACGCGAATTCGCCTGCACTTTGAGCGGCGACCGCCCAAGAATCGAACAGTCCGACCGTGGGTCGCCTTCGGCGGCTTCAGCGCGACGCGTGCATTGCCGTGTCTACGCAACTTCTTTTCAGGATGATGCTTGTGTCAGGACGTTTCGAGTGGGCTCAGCCAAGAAGAGCTACTGCGGCCGCCCGAAAGTGGTTGCCGGTTTCCTAACAGGCTCGTAATTTGCGTTGTGGAATCAGAGAGTTCCACACGTTTGCAAATTTTGATGTGAGTGGACATCATCATTAGGCCCTCTGGCCACTTCTGTACATCCCTTCACAATCGCGTTCCACTTCGGGGAAAATCTCATGTTGCGCTTGCGCCGAGGCTTTACGCTCATCGAACTGCTGGTCGTCATCGCCATTATTGCCATTCTGATCGCGCTGCTGCTGCCTGCCGTTCAACAGGCCCGCGAAGCGGCCCGCAGAACTCAGTGCCGCAACAACATGAAGCAGTTGGGTCTCGCCCTTCACAATTACCACGATACCCATAAAGCGTTCCCGCCCGCTGCCATTGGCCGCTGCACGGCTCCCGACCTCAATGCATCGGGTTTGCCAATGCTGCTTCCAGGACTCGACCAGGCGCCCCTCTACAACCAGTTCAACTTCAGCCTGACCTCGTCGAACCAGGAAGGGGCTGGTTTTGAGAGCGGGACAGTCGGCGCGCACACAAGCGATCCGGCCGTGAACGGAAACCTGACTCCTGTAACGACCCGCATGGAAGCCTTCCTCTGCCCTAGCGACTCGGGTCGCGAGCGGACCGAGAGTTCGGCGTATCGCCCCAGTTCTTCAAACGCCACAGGCGGCGCGTTGACGAACTACGACTTCATCACGACGAGCGTGACTTACTACAACTCGTGCGGTGATTGGGCTTCTGCGACCGCCACCACAAAAGCCATGTTTGGCGACAACAGCAAATGCCAGGTTCGCGACGTGACCGACGGAACGTCGAACACCGTCATGATGGGTGAAACGACTCGCACCGTCCGCAATGGCCATGCCACCGCCTGGGGCTATCGGGGCCACGTCATGGTGGGAATCTGGCTGGCCGAAAATCCCATCAACAATTGGGACTGGATCGGAACCAGGCAACCCTTCGGCACGCTCGGTAGTTGGGCTCGTCCCGGTAGCATGCACGTCGGCGGAATGCACATCCTCATGGGCGATGGGGCCGTCCGGTTCATCAGCGAGAACATCGACGCGGTGACCCGCCAGCGCCTGGCCTACATGGCGGATGGCCAGACGATCGGTGAGTTCTAGAAAGAACCTCGTCGGTGTGTCGATGTGCCATCGTCGTTGCCACGGCGATTCGATGGAATTCGCGGTCTTGATTCAGGTGCGTGGGACGCGATGTGCTCCCACGAACTCGATTCCCGCGTCCTGAGAATCCCCTGGGAAAACTCGCGTCATGGGTCTCAAGATCGGTTGCGGTTTGTTTCTCTCCAGAATCAGCTTTCCTCTCGGAATTCAATCCATGAAGTTGCTCAACAGTTTGGCTGGGCTTGGTCTGTTGTTCGTGGTCAGCGGTTGTGGTGCTCCTCAGGCTGCGGAGCAACCGCCGGCGCAGTTTGTTTCGGGCCGGATCACGCTCGATGGCGAACCACTCCCAGGGGCAATCATTACCTTTATCCCGACGGGAAACACCAAAGGGGATGAATGCGTCGGCCAGGCGGACGAAGCCGGGCTTTACACGTTGTCTCAGTTCCGCGGCGGCGTGGGAGCCCAGTCCGGTAAGTTCCGCGTGGTGATTGAGCACCACGTCAAACCCGACGGAACCCCGATGGGGCCCGGTGAAGCCCCTCGCGAGGTCGGCGCGGTCCAGGTTCTGCCGCCGAAGTACAGCAGCCTCGCGTCCACTGTCCTTGAGGCCGATGTGCCTGAAGGTGGCGGGGAAGTCAGCTTCGAGTTGACTTCGAAATAGCTCGATCGAATTGGGATGCCAGTAGAAGAAGGCGTCAGGCAATCTCGCAAAGATTGCCTGACGCTTTTCATTTTCAGGATCAGCGGAAGTCAGTCCTTGAAATTCCGGTCGAAGCCGATTCGTCCTTCGGACTTCATCCACCAGAACTTGTGGTTGCCGGATGTCAGCCGATAGGTGCGGCCCGTGTTCGTGATGGTCATTGACGGCGGCTTGCCATCGACCTGGTTTGACGTCCCGGTGAATGTCCGGCCGGCGGCCAACTCGTAACTCTTCCCGCTGGGACGCATCGAAAAGCGGACGGTGCGACCGGAATCATTGCGGATCGTGTACCGCACTTTCGAGGCCGTGCTGCCCGTTCCCTGTGGACCGTAGACGGCGTAGTCATAGAGCATCACCGCCCCGGCCTTCGAGGATCGTTCGCCTTTCCAGTTCTTTTCGGTTTTCGAGTACCAGGTTCCGGGCTTGATGCGCACGTCTGTAACCACGATGAGCCAATTGTTTCCGTTGGCGATCCAACTGGTGGCCGACTCGGAGGTCGACGACGTCCCATACTTCACTTGCCCCGACGCGATGACCTTGGCATAGCTCCCCGAGACGTCGAGATTCTTGGTTACGTTTTGCTTCGCGAACGACGAGAACTGGGCAATATTTGTCATCTGGTTGATGCGGTTTCGAATCTGCTCCTGGGCCATGACGACGGCCTCGCGCTGAAGCGTCGGCGCGTGTGACGAGCGGCTGAAACCGTACTCGGACGTCCCCCGATAGATCAGTTTCCCTTGTGCGTGGGCCAGTTGGTCAAAGGAGTTGGGAAACAGTCCGGTCGCGGCACAGAGACCCAGGGCCACTACAAATGTGCGGATCATGATTCTGCCTTTCTGTTTACATTGCAGGAAGTGACTTGTTCGCCACACCTGCAAGCGAAAACCCGGCAGCACCGCGGACAGATTTTTTCAAAAAGAAAGGACGGCGAATTCCATAAGACCAGAAAGCACCGCCCGAAGATGATGGCAGCCCTTGGGAAAGGCCGCCGTCGAAGTGGCTGTTTTGAGCGATGGCTACACGAGACTGAGTTGCTCGACAAGTTTACCCCAGCAGTCGCGGATCAACTCGAGCTTCCGCCGAATCGTGCGGGGAGAGACATTCAATCGTTCGGCGATTTCGTCGGCTGTTTCTCCATCAAGATGCCGCTGCGCGATTTCGCGGAGTTGCTCGTCGGCCAGGTGCGAAAAAAGCCGCTCGCGCTCTTCGTCAAGCTGCACAACGAGCTCGGGAGCTTCCGCATCATCGGCGAACTGGGCGAAATTCATCCCTTCTGGACCTGCGCCATGGGTCGCGAAGATAGAGTCGCCGCGAATGGCGCCTCCACCACGTTTCAGGGCACGATGCTTCCGCCCCTGGTCAGCCGCCTTGTGGTAGAGCAGAGTCAGCATGAGTGCCCACAACCCGTCACGATCCGAGACTTCCTCCAGATCGCCGGCTTCCGCGCGGCGGAAGATCGACCGCATGACGCTCAGGGCAACATCCTCGCCATCGACGGTGCGGCGAACTCCGGCTGCCAGTTGGCGATCGGCAATTCTCGCGAGCAGGCCGAAATAGGCGTCCCACAATTCCTGGATCGCGGACGGGTCTCGGCTGCGAATCTTACCCAGGATTATCTGGATCGAGTTCTCCGCGTCGCTGGTCACGTGTTGCATCTCCAAGGGCTTGCGAACACTCTTTTCCGGTCACGACTGAAATGGAAGCCCGGCTGAAACCTGAACGTTCAGAATTACGGACAACAAAACCGACTCGTTGCGCGGGTCAAAGTGCTTGCCGCAACCGGAAAACCCAGATTACCATCATGAAGACCCTTGGGCCAAATGTCGCGATGAATCATGGCTATTCCATGAGACAAACTTCCTCCGTGCGAGAACCGGAGTCGGATGGAAACGGCAGCCCGTCGCGCGGGGAGCGAGTGTGACGAGCGGGCCCTCCGAATCGCAGTCTTTCGAGCAGCTCCTCGACAACTTCGAGCGACGTTGTCAGCAGGGAGCAGCGCCGGCCATCGAATCGGTACTTGAGGGGATTCCCGAGCCCCGTCGTCGCGCGCTCCTCGAGGAGCTGGTGGCGATCGATGCCCACCACAAATCCAGACACGGGGTGACAGTTCGTTCGGAGGACTACCTCGCCCGATTTCCGGAGCTCGCGGACGTAATTGCGGGCTTGATGCCTCGTGCCCCTGGAGAGGTTTCGGTCGCATCCGCGATCCCGGCGCCCTCGCTCGAGCCGGGTCGGCGACTGGGGCCGTACCTCCTGGAGTGTCGACTGGGCGCGGGGGGCATGGGAGATGTCTGGCAGGCGACCCACGAGCGACTCGAAAAGACAGTTGCTCTCAAATTGCTCCCGCCCCGGATGATGCGCGATCCCGAATTGATTTCGCGGTTCGAACGCGAAATGAAGGCGGTCGGTCGACTCAATCATCCCCATGTCGTTCAGGCCTACGACGGCGGCGTCGCGGATGGTCTGCACTACCTCGCGATGGAATACATTGATGGAGTCAACCTCAGCGAATTCGTGCAGTCGGAAGGACCACTCAGCGTGGATCGTGCCGTCGACCTGATTCGCCAGGCGGCATTGGGGCTTTCAGCCGCGCATCGTCGCGGCCTCGTTCATCGCGACATCAAGCCTGGCAACCTCATGTTGTCGCGCGATGGACAATTGAAGATCACCGACCTGGGTCTGGCCCGGTTGCAGGCGACGCTGACGACCGAAGAAGTGGGCGGGACGCTGACGACCCACGGCCAGGTTCTGGGCACGCCCGACTACATGGCTCCGGAGCAGTGGGATAATACGCATGCCGTCGATGGCCGCTGCGATCTGTATGCGCTGGGCTGCACGCTTTTCTACCTGCTGATTGGAAAGGCACCTTACGCAACGACGGGCCACTCGACCTTGGTGGCCAAAATGAAGGCCCACATTGCATCGCCCATCCCGGATTTGGCTAATCTCCTTCCGCACGTCCCTCGGCCTGTCAGCCGGATTTATGAGCGACTGCTGGCCAAGTCGCCGGACGACCGCGTGCAGACGGCCGACGAACTTGTCGAATGGATCGACCAGTACTTGAAGGGTGGGGAAGTACCGACCGCCGCGGCGAAAATTACTGACGCCGACCGCCAACGCTATGCGTTTCTGACATCCTCGCCGGAGGCAGGCGATGCAGCCGAGACCCAAACAGCCACCCGCGCCCCATCGTCCGATTCCATCTCGGTCTCTGGAATTGGTACGTCTCATTTTGCCGCGACGCGTCAGTTTGTCTTCCTGTTCACGGAACTTCAGGACTCGCTCGAACTGAAGTCCCGGCTCAATTCGTGGAAATATGTCTGCCAGATTCTTGAGCCTCACGACCTGCTGTTTCGACAACTGCTGTCCGACTACTCGGAAGCCTATGAGGTCAAGCATCACGGCAATGGCTTTCTAGCCGTCTTTGGCGACGTTCGCGACGCCGTGGCGTGCGCTCTTCGATTCCACGCTGTTCTGCAATCCCACGATTGGCGACTCGATGCCCCGTTGACGGTCCAGGCCCGCGTCGGGATCGACATTGGAAACGCTGTCATCAAAACCGTGCATGGCGTTCCGGTTGATGTGTACGGACCTGGGGTAGATGTCGCAAGCGCGGTGATGAGTGCGGCCAATGGTGGGCGGACACTGATGACAGCCGCCGCGTACGAATCGGCGTGCGTCTCTCGAAGCCCGTTGGAAGTTTCGCTGGAGCGAGCGGGAATCGCGGGTCGAGCGCTGAAACTACTTCGTCACGGAAGCTATCGCATTCAGGGAATCTCGACGCCGGTCGAACTGTGCGAAGCGAGCCTGGCCGCCGAGGAACCGTCTCCGCCGGCCAGCAATCCTCCCAGAATCGTCAACATCGCCGATGAAGGCTGGCTGCCGGAGCCGGAACCTGGAGTGATTAATTCGGAGGAAGTTCCGGATCGGCCGGGATGGAAGCTCGTTCGTAAACTGGGAGAAGGGGCATTTGGCCGCGCCTATCTCGGTGTCGACGCGAGTGATGCATCGAACCAGCGAGTCTTTAAGTTCTGTCGATCGGATGACCTGGTCGATGCGCTCCGCAACGAGCGGGAACTCCTGCAACGGATTCATCACCTCAAACGGCATGACATTGTCCCCTATCTGGGTGCGCATCTCGACCGGCCACCGTACTTTCTCGAGTACATCTTTGTCGAAGGGGGCAACCTCTTCGAGTGGGCGCGCAGCCAGGGTGGACTCGATCGGGTGGATGTCGCGACGCGACTGGAGATCTTCGCAGGCATTGCCGCCGCTGTTGCCGCCGCGAATCGGCAGCGCGTGTTTCATCTTGACCTGAAACCGTCCAACATTCTGATGGATCGCGACGAACAAGGGCGCTGGCAGCCGCGGCTCACCGACTTTGGCATCGGCGTCATGCTCGATGAAGAGAAAGTGTCACCCGTTCGCTCCCCTTCCCGGAGGGCCTCGGATGGCTCGATCGATAAGACGCCCCGTCATCTTTATGTTGCCCCTGAGGCTGTTGGCGAGGGAGACTCGTCCAACCCCGAGGTAGACAGTGCTTCGGCAAACTTTGATGCACGAGACGTCTACGCCCTGGGGGTTCTGTTGTTTCAGTTCGCCGTGGGCGACCTCCGGCGGCCCTTGTCCCCATCGGCAGTTCGCGATGTGACGCCGAGCGTTCTGCGAACCGACATCGAGGAAGCCACGCACTTCGATCCCCGCAAGCGACTGGCTTCCGCCGCGGAACTCGAATCGCGCGTGCGGAACCTACGGTCGCGAGAACGTCGTCGATTCGTGGTGCGCTCACTGGTTCCCGCCTGCGCGATCCTCGTGCTGGTCTGCCTGGCGACTTCCGCGGCCGCAGTCGTCACCTACGGGATGTACCGGACAACCCTGAAGGCGAAAAACGAGGCCCTCGCGGCCGAGGCCGAAGCGCGGGCGGCTCGGTCCGAAGTGGAAAATCAGTATCGCGACAAGCTTCAGGCCATTACGGGATTCTGGCAGGACGTCGATGGCGATGACGACTTTGACGCCACGCGAACGCTGCCGAGTGAAGTCGAGCAGGTGCAACTGCTGCATGAAGTGCGTGTCTGGCTTCTCGAACAGGCGGAACGGGATCTTGCCGAGCTACCCGTCAAAGGGGCGAACCTCGAGAATCAGATCGCGTATGCACGCCTGACCCTGCGAATCTCCCAGTTGCTTGATGATGAAAAGCTCGATGCCCGGGAGCGACGCCTGGAGGCGGGGTTGAAGGCTCTCGGATCGGTTGAGCAGCGTCAGCCCGACCACCCGGCATTGCGGCTGTTGCTGTCGGACTTTCAGAATCAACTGGCACAGGTCGCCTATCAGAAAGGGAACATCGAAGAGGCCGTCGCACATTTTGAATCGTGCCTCGCCATTCGCCGAAAGCTGCGGGACGACAGTCAAAAAGAGGGCTCGACCTATCCGCTGCCAACGTGGGAATACGAGCGGAAGTATCTTTCGAGCCTGCACAACCTGGCCATCGTTCAATCGTCGCCGCGAACGCCATCCCCTCATCCGACACCGGTCTCGGCTCGCGCGCTCTCGGACGAGGCCGTGCAGTTCGCGGCGGTCACCCGATTGCAGGAGGCATTTGACGGGCGACTCAGGTTGTTGGAGACCGTCGATCCTCCCATTCCTTCCATCTTTCGAGATCTTGGCAGCAGCCAGTTCGTTTTCGGACGGCTCTTTCTCCAACGGGCCGAAGTGGATCGAGCCCAGGGTGCCCATGACGCGGTTGGAGAGTGGGTGTCGGAAGCACGCAGCTTTTTTGCACAAGCCCTCGAGAGTTTCCAAAAAGCGCAAAGTCTTGAATCCAGCTCCACGAACCGGCAACGCGTCGTGGAAGCGCTGAGACAGCTTGTCGACCTGGAACTCAGCCACGGCAACTTCCCGGCAGCTGCCGAGTTTCGGGACGGCATGGTTCAGCAGGTGGCACTCGCCCTCCCGTCGCTCGTTCGTGATCTCAACGCGCGCGCGTATTTCACCCAAGCCAAATTCTCATTGGAGCGGTACCGCGCTGAGCAGCGTCCGGAAGACCTCCCACAGGCGAAGGCCGATCTTCGACTCGCCGAGCATCTTTACGAAACGCTGGTGCGCGTCGAGCCGGGGAACGTCATTTTCTGGGGAGACCTCGGAGCCGTTCAATTCGACCTGGCGCTGTTGCTGGAGTCGTCATCTCCGCCAGCTGAGCAGGATGTTGCTCGTCAGAAGTTGCGTGCGGCGATCAAGTCGTGGGAGACCGTCCGGGATCTCGCACCGCGACAGTTCGAGCGTTTGTACGGCGACATCTTCCGCGAGGCGGAGGAAAAGCTGCTCGAAACGCTCGATGGTGGCGCCACGAAGACCACGTCAAACCTCTGAATCGCTGCTCCGGTAGCTTCTGAGCGGTGATCACCCACGTTCAGATCGCCCATCTAAATCGGCCAAAGACAAATCACAACAACTTACTCGATAATAAGTTGCAACAATTCCTGACAGTCCCGAGACGGGCGTTCTCGGGGCTGAATTCCGCTGGGAGAATTCTCTCGAAAAAATTCTGCCAAAATCTGTCCATTGTCACGCCGCTTCTACGCTCTCCGGGGTGTGGACGCCTGTGGTTGCTCGAATTCGAGACCCGGACGTCCGACTCAATTCCCCAAAACTGGCACCGCGAATTCGCGAAGCCAACCCAACAGGAGAGATGACGATGACCTTCACGAACAAGAACTGGTGGCAGCGTGCGGCAATCGTGGCCCTTGGGTTGGCCCTGGCTCAGACAGACGACGGTTTGGCGGCTGGCCCGGGCAAAGGCGGCGGATTAGCGGGACTACGTGATCGCCTCGGTCAGGCCGAACGACCGGCCTTGGGCAGCGGCAACTCCGGGAAATCCGCAGGACCGCGTGTGAACAACACGGAAGCGAAGCCCCGTCCGAATATCTTTGAACAGGCCGGACGCATCGGCAAGCCAGCCAGTCAGCCTCAGGCAACGCATCAGGGCCGCGGCGTCGGTCAGACGAATCTGTTCAATCAGTTGAAGGACGCGGCCGCCACCAAGGGACCTCGTCGGCCGGAGGAATCGTCACCCACGAAGACGTCGGGGCGGGTTCCGCCGGCGACGAATCAGAATCTGGGCAACCTGCTGGGCGGCATCGGCAATAACCGCCAGCCTGGCAAGGCCAGTGTCGACTCTGGCCGCCAGCCGGCTGCAGCGAACGCGCTGGGTCAGCTTCTGAAGGATCGCGGCCCGGTCGTCAATCGACCTGTTAAGGGAGAGACCAAGTCACCCGCAACCGGACTGGGGATGCTGAAGCAGCAGTTGGGACAGAAGGGGAATGCAGGTTCCTTGGGGACCAAGGCCCAGAACCGCCCGGGCGGCAAATTGGATTCGCTGAATGACCGGCTGCCAGGATTGTCCTCGCTCGGCCGCCCGACGACCAAGTCTCCGCTCCCGAAACTCGGCGGTATCGCTGCGAAGCGTCCGACCGAAGGACTTGGCACCAAGACTGGGATCGGCAGCAAGACCACGCTGGATTCGCTGAAGGATCGCTTGCAACGGCCCGGCAGCGTTGGCTCGAAGAACTCGAATGTCAATCGCCCGTCCCCGCCGCTCGTTGGCAAGGGCGGCAAGCTGACAGATCTGACCGCTTCGGACCGGCTCGGGCGGATCCAGGCGAAGATTGGAGCCAAAGACGGCTCGCGTCCAGTCCTGGAAACGCTGAAGGGACGCCTGCCGAAAACCGCCGGGGGTGATCTGAAAACCAAGCTTGTCAACCGTCCGTTCCCGGCCTCGGTGGGTTTGGGCGGCAAGTTGAAGGAACTGACCCAGCCGGTGGGACAGGGCAAGATTCAGGCAATTCTGGGAGCAAAAGGCGGCTCGCTCCCACTGCTCAGTTCATTGCTGCAAGAAGAGCCCGCTGTCTTGGACAATAACATCGTAGTCCCCGATCAAACGCAGATTGTCATCGACAACAACAATAACAACACCGTGATCGGGGTTCCCGGTCAGGGAGCAGCGCAGGCGATCAATCTGGCGACCTCGATCATCGACCTGATTCAAACCGCAGTCGCGACCAATGGCCTTCAGGGAACAGGAGTTGAGACTCTGGGTGGTGGGACCGTTGATTGCCCGCCGGTGACGGGAACGGTTGACTGCCCGCCAACGGGAACTGACAGCGAGGTCGTCATCGATGACTCCGGCGACAGTGGCTCGGACGCCGACAGTGACAGCGAAATGGTGGACGGTGAAGACCTGACGGACGGAATGGTCGACGATCTGGATTCCGGGCTCGGAGATGACATCGCCGACGGCACGGACCTCGGCGAAGACGCGGCCGCGGAATACACGGTGCTGGTCGTCAACGTGACCGAACGACCGATGACGTATTCGGTTCGCCGAGCGGGCAGCGTCTGGGGGACTTATGAACTGCCGGCCGGGGAAGAACACCGCTTCGTGATCCCAACGCCGGAACTCGAAGTTCGGTACACCACCGACTCGGAGCCGACCACGATTTCGGTTCCCGGCGACCATGTTTACGCCTTCGCCGAAGACAACGGAACGGTCTCTCTGTTCCTCGCCGACGAAGAATAATGCGGGCCGGTTCCGGCTGGATGTTGGACATCTTCAATCCTTCTGTGAGAGCAGTCGAGCTTCGGCTCGGCTGCTCTTTTTGCGTTTCCGAAGGATCTCATCGTCGTTCGAGTCTCCGGCTGGCGACGGGCGGAGAAATTCTGAACGACAAAAAAATTCCGTGTCCGCGATCGACCGCACTTTTCGCTCTAAGCACATCGGGCCGCCTTTCAGAAATTCGACGATCGATCGTCGGCTGCGGCGTTCCGGACACAAACGCTGATCACTGGAGGAGATGACAAGATGCCGACCTTCACCCGCGCTCGCTTCGTACTGAACTCACTCGCTCTTCTGAGCCTGCTGAACTCAGTCAATCCGCCACAGACTTTCGCGGACGACAACCGCCCAGCTCGCCCGGTCGAGGAATCGACGCCGGAAGAGACGTCGCAGATATCGCGTCCGAACGGGAGAACAATCGGGCGGCTCGACACGTTGTTCGCACCTCCGTCCGCTTCTGCCAAGTCGGGCCAGGCTCTGTCAATTCCGGGACTCGCCTCCAGTCCGGTGGTCAGCCAGGAAGATGCCGCCGTGCAGGAGGCTCTGGAACTGGCGTACGACGCGGGGAGCGATCTCTCCAGCGCGGCCGCTTCGCTCGCAAACGATGTCCTGGGTGGAGTCGCTCGGCTCGGAAAGAAGGCGCCTCCGTCGGAGAATATCGTCGTCGGGACGGATAACCGGACACAGGTGACGAATACCCAGACCACACCTTTCAAGTCTATCTGTCGGCTCGAAGTCACCTGGTCGAATGGAGCCAAGTCCAGCGGTTCGGGCTGCCTGGTCGGCAAGCGAGTCGTCATGACCTCGGCCCACGTGATCTACAACTCTTCTCGCGGTGGATGGGCCTCGACCGTTCGCGTGGTTCCGGGGAAAAATGGAAGTAGCGAACCCTACGGGGCCGCAACCCACCTGACCCTCTACGCGCCCGAGTCGTACACCAAGTCGGCGGACGCGGCGGGCGATATTGGCTGGGTCATCCTGCGAGATCAGACGTTGTGGAACCGCGTCGGCTACCACTTCGGCTACGGCACGCTTTCCGACTCGACCATGAAGACCGTCAATCTGAATTCGGCGGGCTACGCCGGTGACAAGCCGACCGCGACCATGTGGCGTGAGTACAACACGAAGGATCAGTTGTTGGTGGGCACTGGCATGATTACCCACTACTTCGACAGTTACGATGGATCGAGCGGCATGCCGTTGTACGAGGCGTCCAGCAGCAGCCGCTACGTGCGTTCCGTTCACAAGGGAGGTAGCAGCGACAATGTCAGCAACCGCGGAGTTCGCATCACGTCAACGTGGAAGACATGGACCGACGACTTCAAAAAGCAGTACCCGTAGGGCGGGCGAACTGGTGAAATCCGGAACCTGCCGCGACTTGCCGGCTTTGACTTGAAGCGAGGTGAGCTTCGGGGGGATTCTCGAACGCGATTTCAAATCCGCTCGGAAGCCACAGCCAGTTTTCAATCAGACACCCCGCCGGCCAAAGGCTCGCGGGGTGTCTACGTTTTTTTGGAAGGCTTTGCCGGTCGGTGAAAGTCGTCCACCCCTGTGGATTGCGACGGTCACTTCAATCGCACTCAGCCCACGATCTCCGCCATGCTGATACTGGCGAATGTTCAGCAGATTACGAATTCGTTGGGCAACCAAGGATCGGTCATGCCGCGCCGTCGTCGGATCCTATCGGCGTTTTCAATCGTCCTTGGGCTGGCATCCGTGCACACGGTCGCACAAGAGGTGCCTCCTGCTCCGTCGATTCAGCCACCTGCCGTTCCTCTGTTTGTGCTGCCAGCGGAAGACTCTGCCCTTCCCGCACCGCTCGTACAGCCACCGCCGCGAATGTCCCTGGCCGACCGTCTCTTCGGAGGTTCGCGCCGCACAACTCCTCGAGTGCTGGCTCCGGTTGCGCTGAGCGCCCCGAACATGTTTGGCGACATGAAATCGGGTGCCTGCGGCGAAGCGGCATTTCTTGCCGGAACTGTTACGGCCGGCTTCGAGCATCCCACGTTCAATTGCAACCGCGCGAATCTGGCGGAGAACAACAGCCCGCTGCCCCGGTCTCGCGTCTATGCCCGGTACAACCACTTTCACAACATTAACAAGGTGGCAATCTTCCCGGACTCGTTTCCCGATGGCGTCAACCAGTTGCACATCGATCGCGTGACGTTCGGGGGCGAGATCGCGTTTCTGGATGAGCGTATGTCCTTCGAAGCGCGAATTCCGATCGCGCGCCAGCTGACGTCGGACGTCGTGTTGTATGACTACCAAGGCAACTACAACCTTCCTCTCGATGACTACCGGACGGAATTGCTCAATCTGCAGTTTATTCTCAAGGGAATTCTCGTTGAGCGGGAGACGTTTGTTGTCTCTGGAGGCTTGGGAGTCAACGTCCCGACTTCTCAGGATGTTCACCTGCAGATTCGGGTTGATGACGACGAATTCGAGGTCGAAATTCCGGGGCTGGGCTACGTCGGAGACATTGACGTCAAGGCGGATATCTTTGGCCGCGTCCAGAATAGCACCGTCAATGTTTCGCCGTTTCTGGCCTCGCTGTGGACGCCCATGCCTCGACTCTTTACTCAGGGATTCATTCAGATCGACGTGCCGTTGAACACGTCGAAAACCGTCGTCTCCGGGACGATCGGCGATCCTGGCCCCGGCCAGATCATCATTCCCCCAGACAGGGGCGCGTTGCACCAGCAGCCTCTGTTGCGCATGAACGCCGGCGGGGGCTATTGGGTCTGGCAACGACCGGAACGGAACTTCTTTCAGGGCGTGGCGGGGATCCTGGAGTTTCACTACACCACGGCGCTCAACGATGCCGACATGAATCCATTCTCCGTGGCCGCCCTCCCCCTTCCCGGGCCGCTTCCCGATCTCGAAGCCGATGTCGTGGTGGGGAACCTGGCCAATCGCATTGATGTGCTGAATATGACAGCCGGAACGCACTTTCAGTTGACACGGGATACGACGCTGGGTGTCGGCTTTGTCGTTCCGCTCCGGCAAGCCGCCGGTGACAAGCCGTTTGATTTTGAATTGAATGTTCTCTTGAACCACACGCTTTAGTGACGCGTGAAAGAGTTGCCATGGATAGGCCACGTCCGAAGGGGCGGCACCGATGGGATCCTGTTCAGAGTTCACAGTCTGGGAAAAATTCTTCCTTCGCTGTCCAAACCGTCTGGTGAATTTCGCTTTCACTCGCAGAGGCGAGTGAAAGACAGTCTTTCCCGCCTGATCGCAGGATCATGTGGAGGGAGACGAATCATGCCCCGTATCAACCGCCGGAATTTTCTGGGTGCCGCGACGGCCGCTCTGGCCGGAACCTTTCTCAGCGAGTCAGCGCTCTTCGCTGGCCCTTCCTCAGGCGGCAGTCGCACACTTTCCAACTTCGGGATATTGCAACAGCCGGACGACATCAGTTGCGGTCCGACAAGTGCAGCGATGGTGCTGCGGTGGTATGGGATCAACGCAGGCATCGAGCGCTGTAAGACGAAGGCAGGCACGCGGTGGCTGGAATTCAATAACTTCAAAGTTGGCATGACCCTCCCGTCGGGGATGGTCAACTGCTTCGACGCGTTCGGGCTACCAGTGACGACTTACAAGGGAAATGTCGACAGCGTCGTGCGATACATCGATCAGAATCGACCGTCGATCCTGCTGGTGCGCAGCGGTGTCAAGCTGTGGCACTGGATGGTTGCGATTGGGTACGAGAACAGTGGTTCGCACATCATCTTTGCCGATCCTGGCGAGCAGTCGCATCGACGACTCAGCCGTGGCAAGCTTGAAGCGGCCTGGAAGTTCTCCGCCGATCTCGACGGGAACCCCACAGGCGGGCGGCGGTGCAGTCCGTGTGGCGGTTCCGGAAAACTGGCATCGTCACGGGTACCATGCACGAACTGTGCTGGCAGCGGTAAAATGATCAGCAACTTTCAGGTCAAGTCGTGCGGGAAGTGCGGCGGATCCGGCAAGATCAACGTCTCGGGCGGCAAGTGCCTGGTTTGCAGTGGATCGGGAACTTCGCCCGACATGTACCGGAAGGCGGTCGAGAGCGCCGGAGTCTCCGGGTTCACCATGATCGTCCCGACTCGTGGGCCGCGTCATGTCGACAAGGTGAACTACACGATCCGCAATGACTCCGGTCGTACGGTTCGCTTTTCGATGCGTCCCAGCGGAAAAAGCTACGAGCTGGCAGCCGGTCGGACGTTTACCGGAACTTCGCACAAGATTGATGGCACGTCACCCACGATGGTGATCTCCGCGACCGGGCGGACGTACAA
This sequence comes from Planctomycetaceae bacterium, assembly GCA_019636285.1. GTDB lineage: Bacteria > Planctomycetota > Planctomycetia > Planctomycetales > Planctomycetaceae > JAHBXV01. Next base: position 79,831 of record JAHBXV010000002.1, on the reverse strand, counting down.
ATTGACTGATGGCAATCACAAGTTCTGGTGGATGAAGAACGAAGGCCGCATCGGCTTTGATCGAAACTACGATCAGAAGAACTATTAGCGTGTCTCGGCAACCGCCAATGGCCAAGTTGTGCCGCGAGTGAGACGACAGCACCTGTTGCCGGACGCCTTACGAGATGTCCGGAAGCAGGTGTTTCGTCTGTTTCTGCTACAGCAACGACCGGATCGGATCCCCGTCGCAGATTGAGAAGGGGCGGCCTTCGAGGTCGCGGATTTCGTGGTGGGGATCCAGGCCGCAGGCTTCGCAGATGGTGGCCACGTAGTCGCCCGGGGTGACCGGGCTGTCTTTGACGTATGCGGCTTCCTTGTCGCTGGCGCCGTGGATGCTACCGCCCTGAATGCCGCCGCCGGCAAGAACGGCTGAGTAGCAGAATGGCCAGTGATCGCGGCCGTTGTTGCCGTTGATGCGGGGAGTGCGTCCGAACTCACCGGCGCAGGCGACGAGCGTTTCATCGAGCAGGCCGCGCTGCGTGAGGTCTTCGAGCAGCGCCGAGAACGCTTGGTCAAAAGCAGGCAGGCAATAGTCGGCCTTCAGCATGCCGTAGCCGGTCTGGCCGTGCTCCAGATCGTTGAGCCCGCCGTGGGCATCCCAGACGTTGTAAACCTTGGCGGCAGGGGTGATGAACATCCAGTTGACGGTGACGAGGCGGATCCCGGCTTCGACCAGCCGTCGCGCCGTGAGGAAGCTCTCGCCATATTCGTTGCGACCGTATCGATCGCGGGTAGCGGGGGATTCCAGGTCCAGGTTCAGGGCGTCGTTGACGGTTGTCGAATGGAGCAATCCGTAAGCGGAGGCATAGGCCGAGTCCACGGCTTTGGTGGCAGCCGAGCGCTGCATCGTCCGATCTTCCGCGTCGAGCAACGCACGAAGTCCCCAGCGAGCCTTCAGGCGAGCCATGGAAACCTCGTCGGGCAACTCCAGCGGCAGCGCGGGGGGATCGAGATTCGGCCCGGTCGCAACGTGGTTGTAGACCTTCCCCAACTCGACTGGATTGTGCTGCGAGCCAAGGAACCCCGCGTGAGTGCCCGCGTAGTAGACGCCGTCGTGCGCGACCGGCCGGGGAATGGAGAAGCTGGCGGGAAGCGTCGATTTCTCGCCCAGGTAGGAGAACATCGAACCGAGCGACGGGAAATCGGTCCGCTGGCGGGCATTCGCGGGAAAAACCCGCGGAGGCAGCATCTGGCGCCCGGTCAGGGCGTGATAGACGGCCGTCTGATGGTCGGTCGTGCTATGAATCAGCGAACGAATGATGGCGAGTTTGTCGGCGTGCCGGGCCAGTCGGGGCAGCGGTTCGCCAAGCTGCATTCCCGGGACTTTTGTCTGAATCGGCAGAAAGGGGCTGCGAATCCCCTCGGGGGCGTTGGGCTTCAGATCCCACATATCCTGCTGGGGCTGTCCTCCCCACATGAACAGGAAAATGCACGATTTGGCTGACTTTTTGGCGAAGGATTGGCCGGATTGCTCCATCGCCATCAGTTGCGGCAGAGTGAGCGCGCCACCGGCTCCGACTCCGAGCCGCAGCATTGCATCGCGACGATGTAGCATCTTGGTTTCCCCAAAGCCCTTCCGGCACGGTTTGCCAGAGCGCGCCCCACGACGCTAGCAGTCTATCACCTGATCGGGTTCGGAACCAAACAGGCTTTATTGAGAGCTGCCACCGACGCTGTCGAAAGTTGGACTTCGGCCGGCTGTGCGGAGCCCCGGTTAGCGCGACCGACTGCCATGCAGGCACTCGCGAACGATTCGTTGAAAGTCGCGAACCGTTTCCGGCAGGTTGCCGTGCTTGCGGACCACCATGGCAATCGACAGCGGAACAGACGATTCGTCAACCGGCCGCATGTGGATGTTGGCGAGGAGGCGCGGCTCGACTTGCAGGTGCATCAGTCCAATACCGAGCCCCATTTCCACATACTGCTGGGTCGTGTCGAAGATGGGGGTTTCCATGATGACACGCATGCGATTGGTCAGATCGTGGCGTTGCAGCAGTCGATCGATCAATTTGCGCGTGATCGATCCGACGGCTGGCAGAATCAGCGGCTGGTCGACGAGGTCTTTGAGGGTCACCTTGCGTTTGCGGGACAGAGGATGCCGCTTGGAGATCAGCATGGACAGCGGCAACTCCAGAACGGTCTCGTAGTCCAGAACCTCGGAGCGCGATTCCTCCGGCTCGTAGGCACAGACGGCCACGTCGGCCAGATGACGTTCCACCGCCATCACAAGTTCCGACGACGCCGGAAGCTGAATCTTGAGCTCGACATTCGGAAATTGGCCGGTAAAGGTTTGAATCGGCCCCGGCAGGTGATAGCGGAGCAGGTATTGCGACGAGGCGATGACAAGTCTTGGCGACAGCCGAGCGCGCCCCTCGTCGAACAGCCGCTTCAGCGAATCGATTGCCTCGATGTGCGGCTGAATGATCTGGAGCAGCACCTTACCTTCGGCCGTCAGTTCGATCGAGCGGCCCTCGCGGTTGAGCAGAGGGCAACCGAGCATGCGTTCCAACGCGCGGAGTTGTTCCCAGACCGTCGAGGCCGATAGTCCCAATTGACGTCCCGCCAGGGTGAAGTTCTTCAAGCGCGCGGCGAGGCAGAAGCTGCGCAGTTGCGGGAGCTGGATGTCCTTGTAGCGAAACGGTCGCGTCATCCGGAATTGGCCCGCGAGAATGTCTGCGTTTGTTCAAGACTGGGGAGAGCGTAATCCGTTCCGACATTGTCAACAATTCGACCGCGTCGAAAGCTGAACTCGCCGGTTCGCGTCCCCCGGAGAGCACGGATGGACGCTAGACTGATGCACGTTTTGGGGCTGAGGCTGTCGCGAGTTGCGACGAAACCGCGAGACGACGACATGCAGACAAGTGGAGAGCGCCGGGAAGTCATCACGGTCAACGGCGTAATTCGGCCGGAGGAGATGGGCGTCACCTATCCTCACGAGCATCTATTCCTCGACGCGATGGATCACTACGCCAGCTACGGCTACCAACTCGTCATCGATGACGAAGATGTGATGCTCAAGGAGATCGCGGAGTTCACCAGCCGCGGCGGGCAAACGGTTTGCGACGTCACGCTGGATGAAATTGGCCGCGATCCTGTGCGACTGGCGAGGTTCTCCCGGCAGTCCGGCATTCATGTCGTGATGGGTTGCGGCTGGTATCGCGAGTTTGGCTATCCGCCGATCGTGGCCGAATTGACCAGTCGCGAGCTGGCTGATGTTCTCGTGAAAGAGATCGAAGTCGGCGTTGGCGAGACGGGGATTCGGGCGGGGTTCATCGGCGAAATCGGGACTGGCCGTCATCACATTAAGCCGGCCGAAGAGCGTGTTTTCCGGGCATCGGCGCTCGCCCAGACTCGAACGGGTGTCGTGATCTCGACACATACCACCCGCTGGGGAACGCTCGCGCTGGAACAGATTGCTCTGCTCGAAGAGTCCGGCGCGGACCTGTCGCGGGTGATTATCGGGCACCTGGGCGATCGAGTCGGCGTGCATCATCTGCTGCCGATCGCCGAGAAGGGGGTCTACCTGGAAGTCGACAACATCGGCTATCTCGATTATCAGCCGGAGTGGGTTCGTGCCGACAACGTCGCGGCCCTGGTCAAAGAGGGGTTCGTCGACCGCGTGTTGTTGTCGGAAGACATCTGCATGCTCAACCACCTCAAGTACACCGGCGGCAAGGGTTACGCGTACATCTTTGACGTCTTTCTGCCGCTGCTGAGAGAGCGGGGCATCACGGACGAACAGATTCACCAGATGATGGTTGTGAACCCGGCCAATGCCTTTTCGCGAAAGTGCCGCGATGCCGTCTGATGTTTTCGAGCAACTAAACCTGCGGCCGATCATCAACGCGGTCGGCTATGCCACGCGCGTCAGCGGGAGTTGCCCGCATCCGGACGTCGTAGCGGCGATGGCAGCCGCGAGCGAAGCCTACTTCGAGATTGATGATCTGCTGACCGAGGCGAGCCGTCTGATTGCCGCCGCGACGGGAACGGAAGCGGGAATCGTGACGTGCGGCGCCGGGGCGGCTTTGTCGCTGGCGGCTGCTGCCTGCCTGGCGGGGAACCAGCCGGAGATTATGGACCGATTGCCGGACGTGCGTGATTGCCCGCGGCACGAGATCATCTTCCCGGCACCTGGACCGTTCGATTACGACCATTCCGTGCGACTCTCTGGAGCGCGCCTGGTGCTGATCGACTATCACGCGGCTGACGCGTTGCGACAGATCGAACAGACAATCAATCCGAAGACGGCGGCCATCGGCTATGTCTGGCTGCAAGTGGAAGAACGCCCGGATATTGGCGCGCTGGCAGACCTGGCGCATCGGCATGGACTTCCGTTAATTGTCGACGCGGCCTGCGCGCTTCCGCCAGCGGAAAATCTCCAGGCGTTCGGCCGGCGCGGAGCGGACCTTATCGCTTACAGTGGTGGCAAGCATCTGGGTGGGCCTCAGGCATCGGGAATACTGTGCGGCTGCGAAGACCTGATTCGCAGTGCCTGGGTGCAGATGGTGGATATGGACGTTCGCCTGGGAACGTGGTCGCTACAGCACTGGGTGGAAAATGGCTGGATCAGTCACCCGCCGCGCCATGGCATCGGGCGTTCGATGAAAGTCAGCAAGGAAGCGATCGTGGGAGTAATGGCCGCACTGCGCCGCTATGCCGCTCGCGATCATGCCGGTGAATATGGACGCTGGGATGCGAACATCGACGAGATTGAAGCCGGGCTGAAAGGTGTCTCTGAACTGCGGCTGACTCGGCAACGGCGAGGTGCGAACGGTCAACCGTATCCGAATCTGCAGATCGAGTCCGGTTCTCCGCCCGCCGGCATGAAGGTTCGTGACCTGCTGCTGGCGCTCCGCGAACGGCCCAAGCGAATTCTGCTCGCCGAGGATGAACGCTCGCCTGACCGAGCCGTGCTTTATCCACAATGCCTGATGCCGGGTGACGCCGCGGAGATCGTCGCCGCGATTCGGCAGATCGTGGCCGCGCATCGGGAACAGGCTGCACGATGAACGAATCACCAACGAATTTGCCAAACGGTACGCTCATTCGTGGCGGCACGGTCCACGATGGAACAGGCGGTCCCGCGAGGAAGGTCGATGTCCGCATCGCGAACGGCTTGATCGCGGAGGTCGGTCCGAATCTTGCTTCGCGTGGCGAGCAGGTGATCGACGCGGCGGGGCTGATTGTCGCTCCCGGGCTGATCGATCTGCACGTGCATGTCTTCAGCGGGATCGGTTTGTACTCTGTCGACCCGTTTGAAGCGGGGCTGCGCACGGGCGTGACCACGATGCTCGACACCGGCACGGCCGGAGCGTTGACCTATGCCAACATGGCGAGGTTCATCATGCCTGCCGCGCGAGAAGACGTGTTCGCCCTGCTGAATATTTCCATGATTGGCTGCATCCAGGGCCATCCTGACTTTCCACCTTTCATGGGCGACTTGAACGACGGCCGCCATGCCGATGTGCGCTCGGCGGTCGAATGCGTCAACCGCTGGCCCGAGCGACTTGTCGGCATGAAGGTCCGGCTCACCTCGGGGCTCGCCAATTTCGACGAGAAGAACGAATGGGCCGGATTTCATGGGGTCTTTGAAGCAGCCGAGCAGACGTCGCGGCCCTGCATGATCCACCATGCGGCTTCGAAGATTCCGACGGAAGCGGTTCTCAAAGCGCTACGCCCCGGTGACACGTATACCCACCTCTACAATCCCCATCCCGATCACTGCTTCGACCAACACGGCGCGCCGCTGGATGCGCTATTCGAAGCCCGTTCTCGCGGCGTGGTATTTGACGTCGGTCACGGCGTCGGAGCGTTTGCCTGGCGCGTGGCGGAGCCTGCCTGCCAGAAGTTTGGCTTCTGGCCTGACACGATCAGCACGGACCTGCACCACTTCAATCTCAAAGGTCCGGTCGTTGATTTGCCGACCACGATGAGCAAGTTCCTCTATCTCGGCATGCCGCTTGAGCAAGTCATTCGCGCGACGACATCGGCTCCGGCCGCGGCGCTTCGCATGGAGTCGCGCTTCGGCACGCTACGAGCCGGACTGCAAGCGGATGTGGTTCTCCTCCGTCATGAACGCGGCAAATTCCCGCTGGAAGATGCCGAGGGCCAGATTCGGCATTCGCCGGAGCGTCTGGTTCCCGTATCGGTGTGCAAGCGTGGAGATTGGTCGCGGTGTACGGGGTCTCTTGGGGAGCCATTGCCAGAGTGATGGATTTGTCCACTGGCGCGGATCGATAGGAAATCTTGACGGCGAGTTTTGACCTCGCGACTGATTGGCAACTCACTCACCAAACCGATACGCGAACACATCGGCATCGTTCAGCACGAACCGCAAGCGCACCGGTTGGCCGGCCAGCTTCGACACGTTGGTTGAGCCATTCCAGACGACGGTTCGTTCGATGGTGTTCCCGAAAAGTTCTTCGCAGTCGGCCAGCGAGTAGCCTTCGATCGGTGTGCCGCTCTCGTTCTGGAGTTCGACGCGGACCGCACCTGCGGCTGATGTCGCGAAATTGAGCGTCAAGGTTTCTCCGTCGAAGATGACGGGCTTCGTGACGAGTTCACCTCCGGACATCGGAGCGTGGACCGAGACGAAACCGTCCAGGCGCAGCGAGTATCGCCGCAGGCTGTCACTCTTGCCGGTCCAATACCCTTCGGTCGCGTAGAGCGAGAGCTCGTTCGGAGCCCCCTCCAGCGAACCTGGCGTTTCGACGAGATGCCAGGCCAGGAACTGGTGCCCGTAGTTCCAGGTGCCGGGGCGTTCGATGCCCGGGGGGAGGAAGGCATCGTTCCAGCGTTTAAAGGTTACGCCATCGCGACTGGCCATCAGCAGGCTTTCGGTAATCGCTCGGCCGTACCGCTCGCTCGATCGTGCCCGCCAGACGCGGTGTTCCGGTTCCGGAAGCGCCCGGAGCGACGCCGACCATCTCTCGAATTTGTCGGGGGTGCCAGGGGCGCGGGCCTCGTGCTTTTTATCGTCGCGATGTCCGCGTTCGACATAACGCACGGGGAAACCGAGCAGCAGATGCGGAGCCCGGTGATAGGGTTTGACGGCATTCGTGTAAAGCTGCTCGGACGGTGAATCGACGTACTGCAATTCGTGTGGCATTTCCCAATGCAGAAAGTCGGCCGACGTCGCCGTGCGGATGCCGCGGTCCCCCTGCGGGTTCCAGACCTTCGCGTCGTAGCCGCCGCCGGTAAAGTACCGCCAGTAGGCCCGGTAGCAGCCCGCTTCGCCGTCCCAGAATGCCAGGTTCTGCGAATCGTAGGCGTCGTCGACGTGTACCGGTTTGTCGGTCATGGGCGTCCACTTCAACCCGTCGGGGGATTGATAAGCGATTAATCCACGACGATGGCTGTTCTTGTAGCCGACGACGATGAGCGCCTTGTACCGCGATTCGCTGGGAGCAGCGGGATTGGAATCCTTGAACACCGCCGGTTCGCCGGGAACGGTTTTCACGTCGCCTATCTCTTCGACAGCGAGAACGATGTTGTTCCTGGTGCTGCCGTTGAAGTCGACCAACCCCAGGTCGGGCTTGTGCCAGTGAATGCCATCTTTGCTCTCCGCATAGCAGAGAAACTGACCATGCGTGCCCGCGTTCACGCCTTTCTCGGTGACTTCGAGATGCCCCGCGGCATAGTACATGCGGTAGAGGTCGCCGTCCTGAAAGACGCTGTGATACACGCACCCGCTTCCCTCCCAGGGGGCATCATGCACGATGGCAATCTGTTGCGGCGTTGGATGATGCAGCCGCAGTTCAGCGTCTTCCGACAGCGACTGGACGAGGGTCGAGTCGACAAAAAGTTCGCGGCGAGATCCGATGGAGGTCGGAGCATCGTCAGCCACGGCGAATGTGGCGACGGCAAGGACGAGAATGGCGCCAAGCATGCGGGTCATTGTGTTCCCCAATAAAACTGTGCGAGTCCGCACGGCATTGTATTGGGGTCCGAAAGTTGATGGGTAGTCTACCCGGCATGACATCCCGACCGCTTCCACGGCGAGCGGCACTGTGGGGTAGCCGTGGTCCGCGACATGCACGGGAACCGTTAGCGTTCGAAGTTGGCGGTCCAGTGATTGATTTCGGCCTGGGTCATATTGCCGATTGGGGCCAGGCGGGCATCGCGGTAGCCTTGGCGGGTGACTTCCGGGAGATAGTCGAGAAGGGACAGAAAAGTTCCCTGGCAGACGGCGGCGGAATGGTAACCGTTCGGAAGTCGATGAGCGGCCGTTGTCATCCGTTCGCGCAATTGATCGATGGCGGTCCGTAGCGCGGGCGCCGGATCGCAGGGGTAGATATATTCCGTCAGAATGAGATGAGCATGAAGGACCGGCCAGTGACGCTCGCCGAAGCGCAGGAACAACCGGTCCCAGTCGATCTGCTCGGAGCGCGCATGCAGGAGATGGGCGACATCTCCGCCGTCGAAGCGATGCCGCTCCATGATGAACGACTTTTGCCAGATCATTTCCTCGACGGGAATCAGCCTGACCTCGCGATTGAAGACCGCGTCGGCGATCGCGTGTTCGAACCAGGCTTCGTCAACCGGGCAAAGACCATTGCCGGAGCCAAAGATCAGGTCGATGACCAGATCCTTGTATTTGGCCTTGGCCAACCAGTGCGGATAGGTGAGTTCCACGCGATCGCAGATCGGCCGAAGCCTTTCGAGGGCTTCGCGGGTGTCGTGCGGCATGACGAACAGATCAAAGTCTTTCGTATGCCGTTGAATTCCGGTGTAGCGATGCAAGGCGAAGGCGCCGCCCACCAGGAAACGCACGTTGTTCGTCGTAAGCACGTCGAGCGATCGCTGGTAGAAGTCCACGGCGTCTGGGTCGACAAACGTCGTCAGGTGGTCGGTTGCCAGTTCATCCTCGGGTTGTTGCGTCATGATAGCCTCCGTGCCCAAGGTCTGGCAAAGGCCATGCCAGCGCCATGAGGGCACGGCATTTGCGAGCTTTCGCGGTGAGCTTTTGAAGGCATTGACGGAATTTCGGCGCGATTAGCAGGTGGGCTAGTGACAAGCGAGCCGCGTGACAACTCGACGTCGATTACGAGAATTGCCGCCGTGGGAGATCTGCACTGCACTGCGAAAAGCTCGGGAGCGATCGGCGCGCTGTTCACCGGCCTCGAGGACGTTGCCGATGTCCTGGCGCTCTGTGGCGATCTCACCGACTACGGGCGGACCGAAGAAGCACGGATTCTGGTTCGTGAACTGGCGGGAATCCGGCTGCCGATTGTCGCCGTTCTGGGAAACCATGACTTTGAGTCAGGAGTCGAAGATGAGATCGCCGCGATCCTGAGGGAGGCAGGCGTCACCGTCCTCGACGGAGAAGCTCACGAAATCGCGGGCGTGGGTTTCGCGGGAACCAAGGGATTCGGCGGCGGCTTTGGCAGACATTCGCTCGACTCTTGGGGAGAGCCAGCGATCAAGGCGTTCGTGAAGGAAGCGATTGACGAATGCCTGAAGCTGGAATCAGGACTTTCTCGTCTGCGAACACCGTCGCGCGTGGTCCTATTGCACTATTCGCCCATCCGCGCCACGGTTGAGGGTGAACCGGTCGAGATTCTCCCTTGGCTTGGGTCCAGCCGCCTTGAAGAAGCGTTAAATCGCTATGAGCCCACGGTTGTCTTCCACGGCCACGCTCATCGCGGCCAGGCGGCAGGCGTCACGCAAGGAGGGATCCGGGTTTACAACGTGTCGCTGCCCCTGCTCCGGCAGGAACTTAATGACCAGACTCCGCTGGTTCGCGTCGTCGAAGTGCCTCGCGTCTGACGGCCGTCCCGGCGCGCGCCAGGCACTATTGCGTGGAATGTTCATATGTGCCGCCATTTCAGCAGGCGGCTTCGAAAACGGCTGGTCCAGCGGTCGGGAGCAGGACTCGCGATCTCGTTGACTGGTCATCGATCATCATGGGCGATGAAGCGACAGGAAAGCTTGAGTTTGGTCGCCCACAAAATCGGCTGGCAAAGTCCCACAAGTTGCCCAAAGGCCGAGAACGTGGGGAGAACGATCGCCTTTCGTACCTTTCCGCGGCCAGTTTGTCGCCCATTTCCCGGAAGCCGTTCTTTCAGAAAAGAGGGCACGGTTCTTGCGAAACGCTCACGTTCGGCGAGCACAGGATGGAGCCGTTGGCTTCGTGTGCGGTCGATCTTCCAGACAGGACAGCGTGGAGAGTTCAGATGCGTATCAGCCGTGCGATCACAATTCTTTCGAGCGTGGCAATGTGTGGTGTGGCGCTGCAATTGAGTGCAGCGGACGAACCGACACCCAACCGGCAGCCGAATCAACCGGCGACCAATCGCCAGGCCAACCAACCCGGGGCCAATCGTCAGGGAACCGAGGTGGGAACCAGTCGGCAATCCGACGGTCGTGCGGACCGGGAAATTCGGTGGCAGGGGACGGACCAGATGCTGGCGACGTGCGTTGCCATCGACAACAAGGCCGAGGTGGCGCTGGCCGAATTTGGGGCCTCCCAAACGCAGAACGATAAGGTGAAAGAATTCGCGCGAATGCTTGTGACGGACCATCAGCAATTTCTCCAGAAATTGCAGCAATACGCTCCGTCCTCCGACCAGATTCGCTTTACCGAAGAACGGGCATCGACCTCCGCGAACTCCAATGTGGAACAAGCGGCCGGCACCGCCCGCCGGGATGCCCGCGTGCAGCAGACCGCCGGGAATGAAGAAGATCGCGCTCGCCCGAATCGTGAAGAACGTCAAGCCAACCGCGCCGAACGTCGCACGGGAACGGAAATCGATCCCGTCCAACTGCATCGAGAACTGGCCGAGCAATGCCTGGCCGACACGAAACAGATGTTGACGGAATCCAAGAACAAGAACTTTGATGAATGCTTCGTGGGACATCAGATCGCCATGCATGGTGCGATGATCTCCAAGCTGAAGGTTCTTGAACGACACTCATCGGACGAGCTCGCGCAAATCCTGGCTGACGGCCGAAAAACGTCACAAAGCCACCTCGACAAAGCCGAGCAGCTCATGAAGGAACTGGCCGCGACCAACGATTCCACGAAGCGTGGGGGAGCGGCGCCCCGCGAGCAGAATTGAATCTCCGCGATCCAACTGGCTTTGCCCGGACAGCCTCGCAATCCCTTTTGATTGCGAGGTTGTTTTCATGCGCGGCGGGCATGACGGAGCCGAACTCACCGATGAGCCCCGGCGGGGGACTGAAATCCGCCCCCACACCCGCGCGGCACGGGACTTGCGATTTGGCCAGATGCCCTGGTGGTGGAAAGAGGCTCCGTCAAAACCCGGTGGGCGGCTCGGAAACCTCTACAAATTCAGGGACATTTCGGAGGTCCAGAGGGTTTTGACGGTACGACAAGAGAATGTTGACGGGCCAAGTGGATGCATTCGCCCCACGCCGCAACAACGGTCTCTCTCGCCCAGTGGGTTTCAACCAGACGGTTTGAAACCGCATCAGCGCGACCCGCAACGGAGCGGGACGATGTGTTCGTCGGAATTTCAAGCAGGATGAAATGATGGCAACGATCGCGAATCCGGAAATTCCCGCGAGGGAATGCCTCGCCGATGGGAGAGATTGTCCGCAAGGTTCCGCAAGGGCTGGGGCAATCCGAGTGCTGGTCATCGACGAACATCCGATCATTCGACGTGGGATCATCTCGATTTTGTCCGAGCAACCCTCCCTTCTGGTCTGCGGAGAAGCGACCGGTCTCGCGGACGCCATGAAACTGGCCCACGATTCATGCCCGCACCTGGTCGTCACCGAGCTGTCGCTGCAAAGCGGAAGCGGCCTAGCGCTTATCAAGAAGTTGGCCGTCGTTAGTCCCGCGACAAAAGTGTGTGTCTTTACGGCACACGAGGAATCCTTGTTTGCCGAGCGGGCGTTGCGCTGCGGCGCTCATGGATTTGTCCACAAGTCCGCGCCGGTGAGCGAACTCGTGACTGCAATCCAGCGCATTCTCGAGGACCGCGTCTACCTGAGCCCCCGAATGACCGACCGAATGCTCTCACGCGCGATTGGCGGCAACAACGATGATTTGGACGGTTCGCCCATCGAGTCGCTGTCAGACCGCGAACTCGAAGTCTTCGAGCAGATCGGCCGGGGAGTGACCACGCGGCAGATTGCCGAGTTTCTGTTCCTGTCGCCGAAGACGGTTGAAACCTATCGTGAGAATATCAAGGTGAAACTCAAACTGCGAAATGCCGCGGAGCTGACGCAGCATGCCGTCAAGTGGGTTCTAGAGAACGGTCGCGCCGTGACCAGTGTGAATTAGCGATGGCTTTGAATGGCGGATATCAGTTCCTGCTTATCCATATGGCTGCGGCCCTCGATCTTCATTTTCTTCGCGACGTTGTAGAGTTCTCGTTTCGTACGGTCGGCATACGGGCGATTCGGATTTCCCGTTCCCGGCGTGTCCTTGTTCGGAGTGCGGCCCTGCTTTCGCCGGGTCTTGTTGACGGTGCGAGCGGCGATTTCTTGGGCCCGGCCTTCGGAAACGCCACGCTCGAGATTGCTTTGTCGAATGTGGTCATACTGGCGTTCGTCCTTGCCGCTCCAGGCGCCTGGCATGATCTCACCTTTGGTTAGTGATTGTGGGTCACGGCAGATTCGCCACATCAACGAACATCTAAAATCATAGCAACATGAAAAACGACGACCATCGGGCAAAGCGACGGTTGTGACATCGGGGCTTTACCGGTTGCGAAGAAGCGGAGAGCGATCTTTTACTCGTGGCGATTCGACCGTGGGACAGGGAAAAGGACCACGCTGACTAGAGGTGGTTTCAAAACCCTTTGAACGACGGGGTTTGTCCCCGATTTTGAGACGTTTTGTAGCGGTCACACGGGTTTTGAAACGCGTTCTAGAGGCTCCTCAAAACCCGGTTGGCGGCTCGGAAACCTCTCCAAATTCTGGGATATTACGGACGTCCGGAGGGTATTGACGGCACTACAAAGGAAAATCGAGCGCTGCCTCACGGGATCAAGGAGGCGCGCCGGCGATGGGGGCTGAGGGGAATTGTCGCTGCCGATCGACACCCTAAGATGTTTGACAGGGGAAGATGTCTGACAGCGGCGAGAGCGACATGAGGTTCGCAAAGTTATCCCGGGAGGTGGGCGGTGCGCTATTTTGCCCTGGCGACAGACTATGACGGCACGATCGCTCACCACGGGCTGGTCTCGGAGGAGACGATCGCGGCGCTACAGCGCCTCGTTGATACCGGCCGCCGCCTGGTGCTTGTCACGGGCCGCGAGCTGGATGAACTTCTGGAGATTTTTCCCCAGATTGACTTGTTTGAGTGGGTGGTCGCGGAGAACGGGGCGTTGCTCTATCGGCCTTCCAATCGGGAAGAGCGCCTGTTGACGGATCCGCCCTCGGAGGCGTTTGTCCGGGCGCTCCAACGGCGCGGCGTCGCTCCCATGTCGGTCGGACGATCGATCGTGGCGACCTGGGAACCGCATCAGACTGTCGTGCTGGACACGATTCGCGATCAGGGGCTCGAGCTTCAGGTCATCTTCAATAAGGGTGCCGTGATGGTTCTGCCCGCGGGCATCAACAAGGCCAGCGGGTTGATGGCGGCCCTGCTGCAAATGAATCTGACACCGCACGAGACCGTCGGCATCGGGGATGCGGAAAACGACCATGCGTTTCTGCAACTGTGCGAGTGTTCGGCAGCCGTGGCCAATGCTCTGCCCTCCTTGAAAGAGCACGTCCAAATTGTCACCCGCGGCGACCATGGAAACGGTGCCATCGAGCTGATCGACCAGTTGATCGCGGACGATCTGGCGAGTTGCTCCCAAAAACTGGCCATGCGGGATCTGGCGATTGGCGTGGATGATCATGGGCAGGACGTCACGATACCCGCGTATGGGGCCAGTGTTCTGATTGCCGGTCCCTCGGGGAGCGGCAAATCCACGACCACGACCAGCCTGCTCGAACGCCTGGTCGAGAAGGACTATCAATTTTGCGTGATTGATCCCGAAGGCGACTATGAAGTCTTTGAATCGGCTGTCACGATCGGCACGGGAGACCGCGAGCCAAGCACCCAGGAAGTGCTGCGGGTTCTGGAATCACCCGGAAAAAATGTGGTCGTCAACCTCGTTGGACAAAAGCTGTCGGACCGTCCGGATTTCTTCGCCAGGTTGACTCCCCAACTGCTCGGGCATCGCGGCCAATTGGGGCGACCGCACTGGCTGATCGTCGACGAGGCCCATCATCTCTTGCCCCCCTCATGGAAACTGGGAACGACCTTCGCGGCAAGCGTTGATCGCGCGGTATACATCACCGTGCATCCGGATCAGCTTCACGCGGATGTGGTGAAGTCCGTTGGAATTGTGATCGCCGTGGGGCCGCGTCCGCAGGAGACGCTGGATCTTTACTGCAAGACGCAGGGAGAACCGGCACCCCAGCTTCCGCCCGAGGAACCGCCGAACGGCACGGTCTACCTGTGGGACCGCCGCCTGGGGGGGCTTCCGCGTCGCGTTCAGATTGTTCCCAACAAGACGGAACGGCGGCGACATATCCGGAAATACGCCGAAGGGGTCTTGCCTCCCGAACGCAGCTTCTTTTTTCGCGGTCCAAAGCAGAAACTCAATCTCCGGGCGCAGAATCTCATTCTGTTTCTGCAACTGGCCGATGGCGTGGACGACGAAACCTGGCTGTATCACTTGAAGCGGGGCGACTATTCCCAATGGTTTCGCGACTGCATCAAGGACGATTCCCTGGCATGCGAGACGGACGCCATCGAGCGTCAGCGGCGGGCCACGGCGGACGAGACGCGCCTTCGAGTTCGCGAAGCCATCGAAAAGCGTTACACGCTGCCCACGACCGGCTCTCACCTGGCGAACGCGACCGATCTCACGAAGCAACCCGCTGACCCATGATGAGCACCGTGCGATCGCCTCGCGAGACGGGACAACGAATCATGTTGAGCGACTTTGCCGAATTCGGTGATTGGGAGATGCTGCTGCGAATGTCGCTCCGAATGGGGGTGGCGGTCATTCTGGGCGGCATCCTGGGCCGTCAGCGTGAAAGTGCGGGCAAGGATGCCGGTATGCGGACATACATGATGGTCGCCCTCGCCGGTGCCTTTGTCGTGGCGGCCGCGCGCCACGAGGAATTTGACAGCGCGGACATGAGCCGCGTGGTGGCCGGGCTATTAACGGGCATTGGTTTCCTCGGCGCTGGATCGATTTTGAAACTCGGCGGCCAGCATGAAGTCCATGGGTTGACCACGGCGGCCGGGCTTTGGCTGACGACCGGCATCGGCATTGCCGCCGGACTGGGCCACCTGGGATTCGCGACTGTCGCGACCGTGCTGGCGTTTGCCATTCTCGCCTTGCTCAGCCATTTCGACGTGAGTCAAGGGTCTCACGACGAAATAGCGGGCTGAGCCGGCCCCCGCTCGATGCCGCAGGATCTCGATGCCGATTGACTCGGCTCGATGGATCGATCGCCAGGGCGGGATTCGTGCCCGTGTGACGATTCAGCAAACTGTTAGCGGACGCGCTCGCCTGGTGATGGCATCCTTCAATCCAGGGAGAGCGAATTCAATCGTCGTCATGGTACGTCGCTTGCAGAGACTTCCGAGGGAACGAACTGCCCCGCGCTACAGATGAATGTCCACGCACGCTGAAGCCTGCTTTTCCCGCCGCATTTGAGTGGCTCTGAAACTGCCGTGTTCAGACGTGTAGAGACTTGGATGGTGTTGAATGTCGATCCTCTTCCACGGACTGGTAGGCAATCAGCCAGAGTGCTCGATGATCCGCCAATGCCAACCACCCTCATGAATCGACACATCTGGATTCCACTTTTCTGTCAGGCAACAAATCCCCTGAAGACATAGTGGGACATCCATCGACGTTGCGGGCTGTTCCCCTTCCGGCAGGGTCACTCCAGAACCCTCAGGCTACCCAATCATTCGATCGAGGAATTGAGTTCAACGATGACTTCAGCGATGCTTCCCGAATTGGATATGGTCGACTCTCGCGAAACCTCTTCCCTGCTCCCCGAGGCAGTCAGCGTGCAGTTTCGCGATCGGGGTGAGTGGACACTCCGCGACGTGCAGGTCACCGAAGAGTCTGGATACGTGGTCTTGAACGGCCGCGTGCCGACCTTCTATTTGAAGCAGTTGGCTCAGACGATCGCTGGCAGCGTGGATGGTGTCAATCTTCTGCGAAACGACATCGTGGTCACTCAGAGGCCGGAACGGACTCGACCTCGCTAATGAGCGGATCGCGTTAGTACGTCGGCTTTCATCCGGGAAGTGAGGCCTTGACGGAGCCCCGCGCCCTGAATGTGCCGGGCCGCTGCCCAGTGCCATCTTGATGCGGTTCCCGTGAGTTCAATAGTTAAAAAAAAGCGCTGGCCGTTGGCAATTCAACGGCCAGCGCTTTCGGTATGCCAGTTAACAACCGCGGCAACGGTCCAGCACTTCATCCAACTGACGATGGGCTTCCTCGCGACTTATGCCATACCGTTCCTGGATGGCCCCTTCGAGTTGCTCGCGACGACCCTTCACTTTCTCGAGGTCGTCGTCCGTGAATTCGCCCCAGCGCTCACGGATTTTGCCGGAAAACTGCTTCCAATTCCCTTGTGCCTGATCCCAATTCATAATGTTTCCTCCCTAATGGTTGAACGAATTCCCTCCCGGTCGCGAGTGCCGAGATGATGTCGCGGCCTGGTGGTACGACCATTCTGTCCTGACAGGTTCCCAAGCTTCGCCTGCAGGCTCGTTGGCCTGCTCGACTCGAACCTCTCAGCTCATCACGACAGATCGGTCGCGGCACTGGAAACAGCCGCCACGACCTTGGAACATTCGATCTAATGAGCCGCCGCCAGGTTGACTTGAGAAATGGCGATGTTGGTCAGCGTTTGATCGGCTGCCGCTTCTTCTTCCAGGGTGTCGGCCAGCAACTGGGCAACGTCCGCGAACCCCAGCGTTTCCGCGAAGGTACGGGCGCAGCCATAGCCGGCCATCTCGTAGTGCTCCACGCGTTGAGCGGCGCAAATCAGAGCCGCGTCCAGAACCTCGGGATCCATGTCTTCCTTGATCGTTTCTTCTCCTTCGGCGATCAGCCCTTCCATGGCGACGCACTTGTGGCCCTGCAGCTTCATATCCAACAGGGTCGCAATCTGTTCGAGTCGGCTGATCTGCTCCTTGGTTTCGTCGAGGTGGTTCAAGAAGGCATCCTGCAACTCGGTCGAGTGTGCCGCCTTGGCCATCTTTGGCAAAGCCCTGGTCAACTGAGACTCGGCGCTATAGAGATCTTTCAACTGGACGATCAACAGGTCGTTCAAATTCGCAATCTTCGATGACATTGAAGGGGCTCCTTCCAGAATCGTGCAAAGTGTGGCTCCCGTGGCGCGAGCCAATTAGAAGCCATTTCTTGCAAAGGCCGTGCCCACGGAATGGGAGGGCCTCCGGCGATTCTCCCATGTCAGCGGATCGGCATTACGTCGAATCCATTCCGCCCGCGCGGCGTCACAGGCAGGGTTGCCGTATTCCGTTTGTCACCCGGACGATGGAAGCTGAGCGTCCGCGCGGCTCGCGCAGAAAGCAGAACTGGGGGCGGTGACCTCTGGAAAACCGGATTTTCGCGGCCATTCGCGTGGGGCTCGCCTGCACCGCGATGAGAGTCACGCCTCGTAACTCCAAGCGAGAGCGTGGGTTGTTCTCCGGAGTCGCGACGCCGGGGTCGACTGGCATGACTTCTGCGATGCAGGAAACCGTACCACTCCAGCAGTCGCTGCTGGAGTCATTCGGAACGACGACCTGGAATGGTGCCAAAATGCCCACACTTGCAAATCTTCGCCAGCGTTTCTCCCTGCCCGCCGCGCCGAGCCCGCAGGTTGTTGCAGCTCAGCATGAAGAGTGTTTGATCGCGGATGCACGGTGCCGAATCAGCCCGACACAAGCCGTCGAGCGCAAGCTGATGATGATGCTGGGCCGTGGACGTGCAACACCCACGTGCGAGCCGCGAATGGCGTCGGAAGCAAATTGAGTCGATCGGAAGGGGCATTTGTCGCGCTCGACTCATCTTGAGGTCGCGCCGCTGTCAGCTTCCGGATCAAGTCGTCATCGACTCGGATGTCGGAGGGCGGCGCCGACGGAGGCAAAATCAGAATGTCGCAAGTCGTTGTCCCGGCCCTGGAAGAAATTCCCTCGCCGCGGTCCGGGCGTTTTAGCTTGGACCATTTGCGGGAACACGCGCGCGCGCTCGCGGCTCAACTGGAACTAGACTCTTCCCCTCCCCAGACAATCGATCTGTTCCATCGCATCCGATCCTGCGAGAGGGACATTCAGACGACCTATCACTGGCTCACGACGGCGAGCCAGCGCGATGCCACCGTGACCCGCGACGCGGAATGGCTTCTGGACAATTTCTATGTGGTCGAAGAGCACTTCCACGAAGTCGAAGAAGACCTGCCTCCCAAGTACTTCGCCGAACTCCCCAAACTGGGGAACGGGGAACCACGGGTCTATCGCCTGGCCAAAGAACTGATTCTCCATACCGACGGCCTGCTGGATGAACCTACGATCGTCGACTTCGTACGGGCCTTTCAGGACGTGGCCCCGCTGACGATCGGCGAAGTCTGGGCCGTCCCGATCATGCTGCGAGTCGCTTTGATCGAGCATCTGAGTTGCTTGGCGCGAAGCATGCATCGGTCGCTGGCCCAGCGAGACACGGTGCGCGACCTGCTGGCCACCTGGTCGGATCGGCAAAGCCTGCCCGACGTGTTGCGAGACGACACCGAAAAAGATCTGCTCGCGCAGACCTTGATCTACCTGGAAGATTGTCCGGCCGAGGACGCCGACCGCTTGTTGCCGATGGAACGGTTGCTCGCGGATTGCCACCCTGCCCTGCATGACGCTGTCCGCGCGTTTCACCAGCGACAGGCAGCCAACCAAGTCTCGATTGGTAACGTCATCACCGCGATGCGGCTGATTTCGGCGCTGGACTGGGTTGAATTCTTTGAAGGCTGCAGTCTCGTTGAACAACTGCTGCGCACCGATCCGGCGCGGGCGTATGCCGAGATGGATTATGAAACCCGCGACCGCTACCGCCATGCGTTGGAAGGTCTCGCCAAGCGGTCGACCGCGACTGAAATCGAGGCGGCCACCGCAGCGATCCGTCATGCCGAGGAGGTTGACGCCAGTCATCCGGCCATCGCGCGACAACGGCACGTGGGCTACTGGATCGTCGATAAGGGCCGGAGAATTCTGGAGACGGAACTGGGCTATCGCCCGACGATCCGCGAGACCGTTTCCCGAGCTTTGCGGAGCTTTGGACTGGCCTACTATGCGGGGGCGATTCTCGGCGTCACGATCGTGGCGGTCGCGCTCGTTCTAGGTCTGTCGGTCGGCTGGTCAAACTGGGTCGCCGCCGTGCTGGCGGTCCCGCTGGCGGTGGCGATGAGCGAGTTCGCGGTTGGCATGGTCAATTTTCTGACCAACCGACTGGTTCCCCCGCGCGTACTTCCCAAACTCGAGTTCCGCAACGGCATTACTTCCGACAATCGAACGATCGTCGTGGTCCCATCCATGCTGACGTCGCTGGATGAGGTCGCGGAGCTCCTGCGTCGACTGGAACTGCACTATGTCGCCAACTCCGATCCGCAGTTGTCGTTCGCGCTCCTGACCGACTTTGCCGACGCCAACGAAAAGTCGCTGCCCGGTGACTCCGAGATCCTCACCGCGGCTCGAACCGGCATCGTTACCCTCAATCAGCGATACGCGGGCAGCGGTTCGGCGCCCTTCTATTTGTTTCATCGACAGCGAGTTTGGAATGCCAACGAAAACTGCTGGATGGGATGGGAGCGCAAGCGTGGAAAGCTGATGGAATTTCATCGGCTCCTCCGCGGCGACTCGACGACAAGCTACGTCGTGCAAGAGGGGGATCTCGATCGATTGACCGGTCTCGATGCCGCTCGCATTCGTTATGTGATCACGTGTGACGCGGATACCCAGTTGCCACACGGCACGGCGCGGCGTCTGATCGGGGCGCTCGCGCACCCGCTGAATCGAGCCTGTTTCGAAGGAACGTCGCCGCAAGTGGTGGCAGGCTACTCGCTCATTCAGCCGCGCGTCAGCGTCTCGCTGGCGGAAGGGCAGAAATCGTGGTTCGTGCAGATCATGGCGAACAGCCGTGGAATCGACCCCTACGCCACGGCAGCCTCGGACGTTTACCAGGATCTGTTCGGCGAAGGGAGTTTTACCGGAAAAGGGATCTATGACCTGGATGCGTTCGAGCGAGGTCTGCACGATGCGTTCGATGAGAATCGCATTCTCAGCCATGATTTGATCGAAGGCTGTCACCTGCGCACCGCGCTGGCCTCCGACATCGAAGTGATGGACGGCTATCCGTCCCGGTACGATGCCGACGCGCGGCGGCAACACCGCTGGGCGCGGGGCGACTGGCAGATCGCTCCCTGGCTGTTTCCTCGCACGCCCTCGGCCCACGGTCCGCGTCGCAACCAGTTATCCTGGTTGTCGTGGTGGAAGATCGCCGACAACCTGCGGCGAAGCCTGGTTCCGCCCGCCATCGTGATGACGATGGTCCTGGGTTGGTATCTGGCACCGACGTTTGCCTGGCTGTGGAGCCTGATCGGCCTGGTTTGCCTGGGAACGGCTGCCTGTATCGCGATGATCGCCAGTCTTGAAGGATTGACCCGCGCGAGAGACTGGGCGACCGGAATTCGCTCCGCCGCTGACAGCCTGAAAACGGCCGTTCTGCAAACCATCGTTCTCGCGGTCTCGCTGCCTCATCGCGCCGCCAACATGGTCGATGCCATCGCGCGGACGCTGTGGCGCATGTTCGTGACGCGCCGTCACATGCTGGAATGGCAGACCGCGGCCGCCACCGACCGCCTCGTCAGCAATGGCAGGGCTCAGTCGTTTTCACAACTGCTCGGAATCTCGACCCTTGCCTTGGTGATGGCTTTCACGCTGCCGTGGGCGGCTACCGCGGCGGCGGTTCCATGGCTCATGGCGTGGCTGTGTTCTCCGCTTTTTCTGGAGTTCATCAGCCGGCCCCGGCGAATCCGCAAAATCAGACTGGACGACGAGGCCCGACGCTGGCTGCGACTGGTCGCCCGCAAGAACTGGAATTACTTCGAGCAGACGCTGGGACCGGATAACAACTGGCTGCCGCCCGATAATGTTCAGGAATATCCCAGCCTGCGTGTCGCAAACCGCCTTTCGCCGACAAACGAAGGGCTCTTCCTCGTCTCCGTGCTGGCCGCTCGCGACTTTGGCTACGTGTCCCTGCATGCGATGCTCGACTTCTGGGAGCGCAACCTCCAGTCGCTGTCCCAGCTTCCCCGCGTCGGAGGACACTTCTTCAACTGGTACGACACGACCACGATGCAGCCCTTGCGGCCTCGATACCTTTCCACCGTGGACAGCGGGAACCTGGCGGCCAGCCTGCTCGTGGTCCAGCAAGGTATCGACGAGTTACGAAAAGGGTCGATCCCACGTGCCAAGCCGTGGCAGGGTCTCGCCGATACCGTCGCGGTTGCCGAAGCAGCCGCTGTTCCCACGAAGAGAGATCGGTCCGCCGACCCAAGCCATGCGGAATTGTCCGGCGTTCTGCGGAAGCTTCAACAAGAATGCGAACAGCCTCCCCGTGAACTTCTGGAGTTGCCAAGCGCGATGGCGGTCTTAAAGGACTGTCGGCTGGAGCTCTCGCGAGTGTGCGACGTTGACATATTCCCGAGTACCGGGAGAACTCTCGAGGAAGACTTCAGCGAAATCAAAAGCCTGCGCTGTTGGCTCGACGGGCAACTTCGGGATTACAACCAGCTGTTTGCATGGCTCGAGCCGCTGGCTGGCTTTCCCCATTCGGAAACCGGGCGGACGCAATTACCGAACGCGAGCGACTGGCGCGATTCCAATTCATGCCGCGAAGCCTGGAACCAGTTGACGGAGGAAGCCGAGACGATTCGATCGCTGGCGGACCTGATCGAACTCGAGGATCGTCTTGCCGCGTCGGTCGCGAGGCTGCAAGACGCGTTACAAGCGGCCGGCACGGAATCGCGAGTTCGCGAGCAGGGCAGGCAATGGATCGACGCGTTCATCCATAGCGTGCGGGCGTGCAGCCAGAATGCGACGGAGATCGACTCGCGGTTGGTCGATGTGTCGCGCTGCGCCCGGCAACTGGTCGATGAGATGAACTTCGGGTTTCTGTACGACCCGCTGCGACGCCTTTTCTCGATAGGTTACAACCTCGACGAAGGCCAGCTCGATGGATCCCACTACGATTTGTTGTGCTCGGAGGCGAGGCTGACCAGCTACCTGGCAGTTGCCAGGGGAGATGTCCCTGTCAGGCATTGGTTTCGCCTGGGTCGGCAGACGACCTACGCAGCGGGACAAGTGGGCGTCCTGTCCTGGGGCGGCACGATGTTCGAGTTCCTGATGCCGCTCTTGTTTCAACCCCGTATCGAGGGTTCGCTGCTGGCGGCGGCGTGCGAGGCAGCGGTTGGCCAGCAACAATCGTTCGCCCGCCAACGAGGCGTCCCCTGGGGGGTCTCGGAAAGCGCGTATGCCAGCTTCTCGCCAAATTCAGACTATCAATACCAGTCTTTTGGCGTGCCGGGCCTGGGTCTGAAGCGCGGACTGAGCAAGGACAACGTCGTGGCGCCGTACGCGACCATGCTCGCCTTGGAAGTCTGTCCGGCGGCGGCGGTTCGCAATCTTCGTCGGCTCGAAAAAGAGGGGATGCTCGCTCGTTGGGGGTTCTACGAGGCGGTTGATTTCACCCCCTCGCGACTTCCCGCCGGCAAACACGCGGCGATTGTCCGCTGTTTCATGGCACATCACCAGGGTATGAGCTTTCTCAGCCTCTCCAATCTTCTCAACGACGAATCGATTCGCCGTCGATTCCGGTCTAGTCCGTTGATGAAGGCCGCCGAACTGCTATTGCAGGAAGGTGTTCCCGTTTCGTCACAGGTGGTGCTGCCGCATGCGGACGAAACGGCCGATGCCCAGGTGGCACGGCCCGCGGAGCAGCCGGTCGTCAGCCGTCGCATCGCCACCTACGAGACGATCACGCCGCGAACTCACCTGATGTCCAACGGTTCGTATAGCGTCATGCTCACGAACGCGGGGAGCGGCTATAGCCGCTGGAAAGATATTTCCATCTCGCGCTGGAGGTCCGACATTACTCGCGACCATTGGGGCCAATGGTTGTATCTCAGCGATCCGCGAACGGGGGAGGCCTGGTCCGTTGGCTATCAGCCCACGCTGGTGCCGCCCGACGAATACGAAGTCGTCTTTTCGATCGATAAAGCCGAGATTCACCGGCGCGACGGCGAGATCGAGTCTTCGCTGGAAGTGGCCGTCAGTCCGGAGGACCCCATGGAGATTCGCCAGTTGAAGCTGACGAATCTGGGAAAAAGGCCGCGACTTCTTGATGTGACCAGCTACGTGGAAGTCGTCCTGACGAAGGCTGCCGCCGACCTGTCGCATCCGGCCTTCCAAAAGTTGTTTGTCGAGACGGAGTATGTGCCGGAACTGCGCGCCGTGCTGGCAAGACGCCGTCCGCGTGATGCCGAAGAGCCCGTTCTCTGGGCCGTGCATGTTCTGAGTCCGGGTGATTCCGAGGCCGATCAGGTCCAGTGGGAGACCAGCCGGGCCGAGTTTCTCGGGCGCGGCAGGACGGCACGGAATCCGCGGGCTCTCGATCCGGGACAACGGTTGTCCGGGACGACGGGGGCCGTTCTCGATCCGATCCTTGCCATACGCTGCCGCGTCACGGTTCCCGCCGATGGAACCTGCCACCTCGTCATCATGACGGGGTTTGCATCGTCTCGTGAAGAAGCCTTGTCGCTAGCCGACACGTACCACGACTGGCGGTCGGCTCAGCGTGCCCTGGAACTGGCCTGGGCCTTCAATCAGATGGAATTGCGACATTGGCGCGCGAATGCCGCCCAGACACATCGCTATCAGCAACTCGCTTCATCGATCCTTTATCCCAATGGCGTGTCGCGCGGGCGCGCGACGGCTGTGCTCGGTAACCGCGGCAGCCAATCAGATTTATGGCCTTTTGGCGTCTCGGGCGACCTGCCGATTGTCCTGGTGCGAGTCAACCAGACTCGACAATTGAATTTTGTTCGCGAACTGCTGGTCGCCCAGGAGTTCTGGGCGTTTGGCCAGTTCCACGTCGATCTGGTCATTCTCAATTGCCTGCCGGGCAGCTATATCGATGACCTTCAGGAACAACTGGAACATCTCATTCGGGAAACGCCCCGTCGCGTGGAAGTCCGACCCGGGAAAGCGTTCGTCCTCCGCTGCTCTCAACTTTCCTCGGAACAGATGCAACTGTTCGAGGCAGTGGCAGCCGTTGTTCTGGAGGCGTCTCGAGGATGGTCCAATTCCGCGCTGCTGCCGCAGGGGCGGTCAACCACCGCGCCCGCGACGCTCTGGACCGCGCACCCTCCGCGCCGGCACTCGTCGAAAAAGCCTCCGTTTCGCCTATCGTCTCCCGTGGAGAACGTCTGGGACGCCATTCAGCGTGAAAGAGCCGAACTGGAACTCTGGAACGGCTATGGAGGATTCGCGGACGACGGGCGGGAATATCACATCCTGACATCGCCCGAGCGGCCCACCCCCATGCCGTGGTCGAACGTAATTGCCAACGAACGCTTCGGTTGTCTCGTCACCGAATCGGGCGGAGGCTACACATGGGCCGAGAACAGCCGGGAAAACAAGTTGACGACGTGGTGCAACGATCCCATCACAGATCCCCCCTCCGAGCAGTTCTACCTTCGGGATGGCGCGAGCGATGAAGTCTGGCCATTGTTCGGAGGAGCCGCGAAATCGACCGCGACTCGGAGCGTCCGCCATGGTTGCGGCTGGTCGCGGTGGGCCTGGTCGATTCCCGGCCTGAGCGCGAACATCACGATCAGCATTGCCGCGAATGATCCCGTCAAGTTTCTCGAAGTCCAACTGCAGAACGAGACGACAACGCCGCGTGAAGTGTTTCTGACCTACTTCGCCGAGATCGTCCTGGGTGTCTGCCGCGAAGAGACACAGACGCAACTGGTTACCGAAATCCTTCCCGAGAACCAGACGCTTCTGGCTCGAAACGGATATCACCCCGAGTTTCCGGACCAGGTCGTCTTTCTCCGGGCGATTGGGGGAGAGGTCTCCGCGACGGGAGATCGCACCAGCTTCCTGGGCCGTAATGGAGATATTGATGAGCCCGCGGGCGCGAAATCATCCGTGACGAACGGCTGCGCCGGCGCTGGCCTGGATCCGTGCGGCGTGGTGCAGTCCCGGCTTTCCTTGGGTTCGATGCAGACCGCTTCCGTCACGATCGTTTTTGGACGGGGCGCCAATCGACAGGAGGCCGAGGCCCTGCTGGAGAAATACTCCAGGGAGACTGCCATCCTGCAAGCTCACGAAGCGGCGCGCGATCGCTGGGAGGACATTCTGAACGCGGTCCAAGTTGAAACTCCGAATCGAACTTTCGATCTGCTCGCCAACCGCTGGTCGCTTTATCAGGTACTTAGTTGCCGCCTCTGGGGGCGTTCCGCGTTTTATCAGTCGGGAGGGGCTTACGGCTTCCGAGATCAACTCCAGGATGTGATGGCGCTCGTGTACGCGCGACCCGATCTGGTGCGCGATCAGATCCTTCGCGCGGCCGCCAGACAATATCTGGAAGGGGATGTGCAGCACTGGTGGCATGTCCCGTCGGGACGTGGAACGCGGACACGGTTTTCCGACGACCTCTTGTGGATAATCCACGCCACGTGCCACTACGTCGAGGTCACGGGCGATGAATCGATCTGGGACGAACAGGCGACGTTTCTCGAGTCGCCGGAATTGTCTCCCGACGAACAAGAACGCTACGAGCTGCCGAACGTCTCGAACGTCAGCGGTTCCATCTATGAGCATTGCCTGAGAGCCTTGCGTCACGGTTACCGGTTGGGCGAGCATGGGCTGCCGCTCATGGGTTGCGGCGACTGGAATGACGGCATGAACAAAGTGGGGGCCGGTGGTCGCGGGGAAAGCGTCTGGGTCGGCTGGTTCCTGGCCGTCATTCTCGACCGGTTCTTGCCCACCCTGGAAAAGCGGGGCGATCATGAACTGGCCGCCGAGTACCGCCAGAAGCGGATGGAATTGTTACGGCAACTGGAACACCACGGCTGGGATGGCGAATGGTATCGAAGGGCCTTCTTCGATGACGGCACGCCGTTAGGATCGCGAGCCAATTCCGAATGCCGGATCGACTCGCTTTCCCAAAGCTGGGCTGTTCTGGCCGGCGCGGATACCGAGCGCACCAATATGGCGCTCGGCGCCGTTCGGAAGTATCTGGTTCGCTACAAGGATCACCTGGTGGCGTTGCTCGATCCACCGTTCGACAAGTCTGAACCCAACCCCGGTTACATTGCCGGTTACGTCAAGGGCGTCCGGGAAAATGGCGGGCAATATACCCATGCCGTCCTCTGGCTGATTCAAGCCTTGACGGAAAAAGGCGATGGCGATCAGGCGATGACGATCTTCGATCTCATCAATCCCATCCGCCAGACCGCGACCGAGAAAGATGTTACGCGCTACCAAGTGGAGCCGTATGTGCTCGCCGCCGATGTTTACTCGCAACCGCCGCATCAGGGACGCGGCGGATGGACCTGGTATACCGGCTCGGCTGCCTGGACCTATCGAGTTGCCCTCGAAAACATTCTGGGGCTGCGAAAGCGCGGGAGAGAAGTCTCGTTTCGGCCCTGCGTTCCAGCCGATTGGAGCAACTTCTCCGTCACGTTGCGAGTGGGTGGGGCAACGTGGCGGCTGCGCGTGGAGCTTTCCGACGTGGATTCGGAACGCGAAACGGAAGCCTTATTCGATGACGAGACAGAGACCGTTCAACTGGTTGACGATGGCGAAGAACATGACGTCACGCTGACTTGCCATCGCAGAAGTTCAGGATCGCATGACCTCGGCGACCGGAGGCTGCCGACGTCGACGGCTCTGCGGGACGTTCCTCGCTAATCAGCCAAACTACGCGAATTGGCAACAATGGTTGATGATATGTTGATTGGCAGGTTCTGTATTCCGCGCTGCCAAGGGGATCGGTGTCGCACCAGCGACCAAGTTCTCTCCCGCGGGAAAAAAGGCAGGGAAGGCAATGTCGAGCCCGCTCGGGACGGAAAAACGATTGTTGGACGTGACGAACTGGTTCTGGAGGAAATTTCTCGCGCGCGTGGCGCGGACTTTGCCAACATCGCTTGCATGGGGCAAGAGATTCCTCGGGACGCTTTTCAATGGTCAACCAGTTCCCGCCTGAAATTGTGTCGCTCATAGGCAAGCCACAATTACCGGGTCGCGCGTTGTTGTTATCGATTGCCTCGGACCTCGATCAGGGAGGGCATGCCGTCGAACAATGGCTGCTCGCGACGGAAGAATGCATCGCGGTGGTGGACCCGGACGATCGGAAAACCGGTCGCGACGTGCGTTGCCGCGTCATGTATCGACTCCAGGAATTGCAAGGTTGCCGAATACAAACCCAGATCGGCTCGGGATACCTGCAAGTCCGGCAGAATGATGTCTGGATCGACATCATTCGCTTCTCCAACCGCCTGACCAGCCGTTTTCGCGATGCCGTGGAGCGGATCGAGCGACTGCGATGTCACCGCGAGTTTCCCATCGATGCCAGCGACGCGGAGGCCCCCGTCTGTGAACGATGCGGGCATGCCCTCTCCGCGAAAGGGGCCTCTTGTAAGCATTGCCAGCCCTCGGTGGCCACCTTTCGTCGCGTCCTCGGCTTGCTGCGACCGCATGGTCGGCAAGTCCTGACGATTCTCGTCCTGTCTGCGACCGCGGTCGCCATCGAACTGATTCCTCCATGGCTGCAGAAAGTCCTGGTGGATCGCGTCCTCACACACGGTGATTCTCAGCCCAGTGTTGCCCCGCTGCTGACAACGCTCGCTGTCATTGTCGGGGGACTTGCGCTGGTGCGCGTGGCAGCGGCGGTGATTGCCGTTCTGAAGGCACGGTATTCCAGCGAGATAGGAACTCGCCTGACAGCCGACCTCCGCACGCGCATGGTCGATAAGCTGGAACATTTATCGGTCTCGTACCATGACCGCAACGAGGTCGGTCTTTTGATGAGCCGCGTGGCCTACGACACGGAGGCGATGCATACCTTCATGCATCAAATGTCGGGCGGATTTTTTCTGCAAATTCTGCAATTGTTCGCCATTGGCGGAATGCTGTTCGTCCTGAATCCCAAGCTCGCGCTCATCACGCTGCTTCCCACGCCGCTGGTCCTCCTGGCAAGCTGGTTCTTCTGCAAATGTCTTTATACGCGCAATCATCGCTATTGGGACGCCGTGGGCAGACAGGCCGCCGCCCTGACCAGCCTGCTCTCGGGGATTCGTGTGGTGAAGTCGTTCACGCAGGAGTCTCGCGAGCAGGAACGATTCAGCGCCGCCAGCGAGCGCCTGCGCGAGTCGCGCGTGGGTGTCGACCTGGCGAACGCGACTTTCTCTTCGTTGGTGGGCGTCCTGTTCGGGCTGGGGGGCCTGGTGGTCTGGTACATCGGCGGACGCGATGTCCTGGGCCAGGAAATGAGCCTGGGATCGCTGATGGCGTTTCTCGCCTATCTATCGATGTTCTATGCTCCATTGACGACCGTCTCGGAAGGAGCCTCCTGGATGAGCAACTTCCTCAGCGCCAGCCATCGGATCTTCGACCTGCTCGATACACCGGTGACGCTGGACGATCCGCCATCGCCCCGGCCCGTGGATCAAATGAAAGGTCATATTCGATTCGACGACGTCACCTTTTCGTATGACGGCCAAACTCCCGTGCTCGATCATCTCAGCCTTGAAGTTTCGCCCGGTGAATCGATCGGAATTGTCGGCCGGAGCGGATCCGGAAAGTCGACACTCGTCTCTCTCGTCAGCCGCCTGTATGACGCGCAATCCGGTTCGATCTCGATTGATGGCATCGACGTGCGGGAAATGAGCGGCCTCGCGCTTCGCCGCAGGGTCGGAGTGGTCCTTCAGGAACCTTATTTGTTCCAGGGAACCGTGGGCGACAACATTGCCTATGGCGACCCAGGGGCCAATCCCGAACAGATTCTGGCCAGCGCGCGAGCGGCGAGCGCGCATGAATTCATCCTGCGGATGCCGTTTGCCTACGACACGATGGTTGGCGAACGCGGCGCCGGATTGTCTGGCGGAGAACGGCAACGGATCTCGATCGCCCGGGCGATTCTGTATAACCCGCAGATTCTCATTCTCGACGAGGCAACCAGCAGCGTGGACTCGGAATCCGAGCGGTTGATTCAGGAGGCCGTGGAAAGATTCTCGAAGGGTCGCACGACGCTCGCCATCGCCCATCGGCTTTCCACGCTGGAGCACGCCGATCGGCTGGTGGTGCTCGAACAGGGACGCTTGATCGAGCAGGGAACTCATCGAGAATTGCTGGCTGCCGACGGGGCTTATGCCCGCCTCGTGCGACTCCAATACGGCAATCTCGAAGTCGACCGCCCGCTCCCCGAGCGTGAAGACGCCGGCCAGCCGAAACCAACGGAAACGTCCACGAACGATCGCTCTTTTGCCACGGAGATTCCGTGGCTCGATCCCGCCACAACCCGCTTTCAGTTGGGAATTCACGACGTGCTGACAATGGAAGCGGAGGGAAAGTACTACGCGGCTGTTTTCGCCGTTCGCGCCTTCCCTGCCTCGCATTCCGAGGAATTCCTCGGCATTCACTACGCGGACGACTCCGGCCGGGAACACGAGATTGGCATCATCCGCAACTTGGGAGAATGGTCGGACGAAACTCGGCATCTCGTGCGACGGTCGCTCAACCGCCGGTACCTGCTGCGCGTGGTCAAATCACTGGTTACCACTCCGGAAAAGAATGGACTCGTCGCTTGCGCGGCGGACACGGATGATGGCGAAGTCCAGTTCACCGTCCACAACAATCCGCATCGCGTCATTCGCTTTGGCTGCAACGGCTGGCTGCTGACTGACGTCGACGACAATCACTTCCTTATCCCCGACTTGAACTCGCTACCGTTCCTCCACCGCCAACTCTTTCGCCACAGCTTTCTGAATGCGTGAGATCATGGTCAATCCGCGCGCCTCAGTCTCCAATCCGGCTGGCGACAGTCACCTGGATGAACAGACGAGAGCCTCCGTCAAAACCCGGTTGGCAGCCCGGAAACCTCTACAAATTCGGGATCATTTCGGAAGTCCAGAGGGTTTTGACAGTACTACGAAGGAACAATCGATGCGCCTTAGCTTCGCCCGGTTCAGATCGCCCGTTGATGGGTAGATCCGCTGAGATCGGCCGGTTTTCGCCAGCCGGTCCGACCGCTGGTGAGCCAATAGGCGAGAATACCGGCGGCAACAAGTATTGCGACGACTGCCCATGGCGAAATGCCCAACACTTCGGGCAGGGTCGGCTTTCCGTCGTTCCCCATTCCTTGAATGATCGGCTGCATCATCGAGTGGAGGGCGACGAAGAGACCCGCCCCGGTGAGCATTCCTAACACCCCAACCATCGCATCGCGCCGCCCCTCGCCACATGCGGCAACACTGGTTCCGGGGCAGTAGCCGAGAAGCGCCATGCCAATTCCGAACAGTACAGCCCCCGAGATCACGCCACCATACAGAAGCGGCTTCACTTCCAGCGAAGCCCAGCCCCCTTCCACAAGCGTATAGACACCGACCGAGCCAACGACGACCGCGGTCCCCATGACTTTCACGACGGTCCAGTCTTTTAAGAGTAACTGCCCGAGAATGACTTCATACTTCGCGACACGCCCTTTCTGCAGCAAAAAGCCGAACGCAATCCCGGTTACCAGGCCCAGGGCAAGCTTATCGGGTGAATCAAACATGTTGCGTCCCTTTGTTCCCATAGAGCAGAAACGCCATGCCAATCGCGGCGGGAAACATGACGATCACGAACAACCAGCTCGATACGGCCAATTGCAGTGCTCCGCTGATGCCGTGGCCACTCGTGCAGCCCTGCGCCAGACGCGCCCCGAACATCATCACCGCCCCGCCGACGAACGCGGCGGCGAGCCGCTTCACCGGACTCGCGCCAAATCGGGTTTTCCACGACGGCGGCACCGTCATCCTCGTCCGATCTCCGGAGAGGGCTGCACTCAGCCAGGCCCCGGCAAACACTCCGACCACCAGCATCCATTCCCAACCGATTTTCGGAGAGTCCCCCTCCTTCGCCTTCTCGGCATAATAGGGGTGCGTTTCCTCCAAAGACGGTATAGCCGCTTTCCCAGCCAGGGCAGCCGTGTCCTCGAATGCCGAGGTAATCCCTAAGGGGTGGTCGGCCGTGGCAAAGGAGAACCAACTGAGGATTCCGATGGCAGCGCCAACCACGTAAGGGGACCACGAGATCTGTGTCAGCGGGTTGCTCATGGTCAAGCTCCCATTCAGATCGCTTCAGATGTGTGGCGAGGCAGTTCGGACTCACGTCCGCTTGACAGGATTAGCCAACCGCCGATCAGGACCAGCACCACACCCGAAGCGAGGAATGCCAGATCCCAGACCAGATGGTTCGCGGTCTCGGTCACGTGGTGAATGTGCAGAAGATGATGGTCGATGATGCCTTCGACCAAGTTGAAGATGCCCCACCCGAGGGACAGGGAACCGACAAACGCCGGAGTCGACAGCGACACGCCCGGACGACGGACGGCCTTCCAGAGCAGGCCCAATCCAACGGCCGTCATGAACCAGCAGAAGACGTGAAAAAGCCCGTCCCAGAACATATTAATTTCAAGATTCACCGCCAGCGATCGAGGATCCACGTCACCGCTCACGGGATACTTCGCCGAGAGCATGTTGTGAACCTGCAAAAGCTGATGGAAGACGATTCCATCCACAAAGCCCCCGAGGCCGATCCCCAGCAACGTCCCGGCCGAAATCAGCGGACGCGAATCAGGCTGGTCCATGCGATGTTCTCCCTAACGTGAAGAACCGGACTATCAGCGACTTAACCGGACTCCTGCCGTGGCGGATCTCGACGTGTCGGCCAGGGTAGGACGTAATGAATCAGGGCGACGATCAGGACCATGACAGGGATCGGAAGCAGCGTCAGGATGGTGTTCGCCCAAAAGTCGCTATTAAAGATTCCCGCCGAAACCCGTCGTCCAACCTCGGAATCGCAGTACGGACAGGCCGTGACAGGACGTGTATCCAGTCCGCGGATCACCGAGACCGCGACGATCAAGGTGTTTCTCATGAGACTGTTCCGTTTGCATTCAGCATCGCCCTAGCGCTTCACCGCATCGACGAGTTCGTTGGCAGATGCGCCGGGCTTGTCAGAGACGTGGCGAAAGTCGCCACGCAGTAGCTTGAGAGCGTGCCGTTCCTCATCGATCTCGCGCATGGTGCGGAAGCCAAGGCTCCGGATCACCGGCAGCGGCGGGCACCAGCCCTGAATCGCGTGCTGCAGCAGGAAGACCGTCACGGCCATAGGCAAGTAGACCCAGCGGCGATCGGTGGTCGCCGCGAGGACGCAGCCGGTAAAAGCGAGCGTTGCGGCGTTCGCCTCCAGAGTCCTCTCGACGTCCCATTCCTGGTCTAATTCTTGCAGACGGCGATCAATCTCCTTGGGCGAGGCATGACGGTAGCGGGCGACCCGCTCTTGCATCTCCTGGCGAATCCACTGGTTGATTTTCTCGGGAGTATGCTCGGGCACTCGACGGCTGGTGGCGGGAATCATGATTCGGCTTCCCAAGGTGCGTTTTGAAGCGGAAAGGCGTTATGAGCTTGGAAACGACGTAAACTGCGCGCCCGGCGTTCGTCCCGCGTCGTCCCCGGTCGGTTAGAACCGATACGTGGCAGCAAGGCCCGTATCCGAAGGCATCCGCTCGGCTGGCACGACGATCACTTCGCCTTTCGTTTGGAGGACGAGTTCTGCCACGTCATCCAGAAGGTCATCGACATGCGAATCGGAGAGTTCGCCAGCCGCGCCGCGAACCGACTTGTTCTGAGAGCCTTGCGCCACATGACCGGTTACCAAATCGATTTTGCCGGGAATCTGCCGTTCCGCCTCGACGAGCAAGGTACCGACCCGCCCTGCCGCCGCGGCTTCCGCAACCTCTCCCAAATCATCCGACGCCAGTTCTCGAGATCGGGCCACGTTGTAGTTGTCCACCAGTCCGGCCAGGCGCTCGAGATACATGGGCTCCATGACGCGCCATGCTTCGGCTCGTAGCTGATCCAGGTCCAGGGCCTGGGGGTCCATCTTGATTCCATCGGCCATTAAGAAAGGATTATGGCTGATCGCATGAAACGGGTCGTGATGTTCTTTCAGCGCGGCGAGAATCAGGGGTAGACCTGACCGCCGCGAGTGATGCTCAAGTATGCCGCGATCGATGACCTGGAAGAACCGGTCGCGATCGAGGTCCACCTCTTCCTTCTTATCGCCATGTGCGTGGACTGACGGCGGCGCGCCGCTGCCCGGTTCCCCACCGCGGGGCGACCGAGGCGCCCCCGCCCCGTAGCTATTGACGTTCAAGTGCTGTTCGGTCAGTTCCTCCCCCAAGGCGTCGGTGATGGTCGCGGGGACGTGCGTCAACTCGACTCGATCCAGGGCATAGCGGTTGCCTTCAAAAAGCTGGGCCTCATGGCGGCTCAGGGCGAGAATCTGGTAGCGATCGGCTGACTGAACGACTCGAAGCAGCGGCTTCAGATGAAAGGTCTCCGCCACGACGAGCAATTCCGGGACGGCTCGTTGCAGCTCAAAGATCTGAAAGGTGCTAGGCGAACCCAGTACGGCCAGGCCCTCGGTCCGGTGATTCCAGAATTCATCGTCTCGCGCGAGCGACTGGAACTGCTCCAGAAGCGGTCGGACTTCCCGTTTCGAATATTTGTCTCGGAGCAGGTTTTCCAACTCCGTGAGCATGTTCCGGTATCGGATCGGATCCTGTTGATTGTCGGGATGCTGCCTATGGGTCGGCTGATAAAGCGAGATGCAAGGCGGCTCCTGCCCGGACAGGAGGTTGGTCACATGGCGGATGGTGGGCAGATTCATAGCTGGCTCCTTCCTCGGAAGTTCTGGCTCGGAGAATGTGACGCCGACAAGTGCCAAATCGCGCAGTCAGTTGGAGGAGGGGAAGACGCAACATTCGTTCTGAAACACGAAGGCGCCAACGGCTGGTGGCGGAAT
The DNA here is from genome assembly GCA_019636285.1 of Planctomycetaceae bacterium. Lineage (GTDB taxonomy): Bacteria > Planctomycetota > Planctomycetia > Planctomycetales > Planctomycetaceae > JAHBXV01. The sequence continues at coordinate 45,669 of JAHBXV010000002.1, read as the reverse complement.
GCAGGCGCAACTCCAGGATTGGGGTCTGAAGTCGCATACACGCTTCAACGCAATGAAGGGTGCAAACCCCGCGCCGCCGGACGACTTCCATCCGGCAGCCATGTGACGTACCGCAGTTCGTGGCGATGGGCGGCACAGAAGCTGGTCGCCGAGAGTCCAGACCGGCCGAATGGCGACCACTCAGTCCCGGCATCTCGGTCGCTACGGAACTGGCGACATCACGGTCGCCGATCCAATCCCTCAGTCCGGAAACAGGCTGGAGTTTCAGACAGGCGCGGATCAGGATGCATCGTCGAAACGCCGCCCAATAGCGGCCGTGAGTCGTTCATGTAACGGCAGTGCAGTGACTTTGCCCGCGAAGAGGTTGCCAGATGGAAGTGACGGACTATTCCTTTTTTCCCACGCGGGTGGTGACGATCCAGTTCCCGGAGACTGAACTACTGAATGAAGAGCTTTGCGATCTATTTGAGCGCCGGCCGGAACTCGACGACAGGTCCAACACGCAGCCCGAAGCATTGAATCTGCTGCGTCTGGCGGAAACCGTGCCGGCGATCGAACAACTCCGCTCGATGTTCCTGGCGGGAGTGAAACACTGGTTGGACGCTGAGAGAATCGCGCGGCCCGAAGGGATCGATCTTTTACTCTTCAGCAACCGCACGGGCCGCGGCGAATCGACAATTGCTCACAATCACCGCACCGACCTGATCGGCATCTACTACGCTCGCACGGCGGACTCCAGCCGAGAACCCATCTCTCCGGACGACAGCGAAGACTACTTTGAACCCGGCGACGGAGTACTGGTCCTTCACGATCCGCGTTTCAACGCCAACCTCACCTCGCTCGGTCATCGCGATCACGTCAAAGTCCACCCGCGCCCGGGCCTGATGCTCATTTTCCCCGCCTACGTCTGGCATTCCGTGACACCGCATCGCGGCGACTTTCACCGACTGTCGTTTGCGATGAACTTCACCCTACGCTGGCCAGCCGGGGTGGAGGAGCCGCATTCGTTGAAATGATGAGCCGGTGGAAGCCGCGATCCGGTATTCCAAAAAAGTTCAAATCCCACCCACAGCCGCTTTCGCAACCATTTGCGGGATTTGTATTTGCGACAAATCATGAAATTGAACTTCTACTGACCAGGGTGCGAGCAGAGGATGCGGTTTTGCGAAGGATTCTCAGTGGGCAAGAGTAATCCAAACCGGAATGCCTGAGGCAGTCACACGCCTTCGACGATCAAGCCGCGATAGACGGCACCGCGATGCCGGTGCTGGGCTGCCTCCTGGTAGGCAGGACTATAGTACCAGTCGCGGGCCTCTTCCAAGGTCGGGAACTCGGCAATGACGACGCCCTCAACCTCCGGACCCTCCAAAGTCAAATGCCTGCCGTAGGCAGCCAGCGACTTGATCGGGCGGCCATCAAGCGTCCCCATGACCTTCTCCCAGTAGGCATCCAACTCGGATTGGTCGAGTGTCTTTTCACGCGTGAACACCATATAAGCGGGCATGATCCGTCTCCGGTTCGAGTGTGGGAATCGAAACTATCGCAATCCGCCGGACGCGAGGATGACCTCGCCGGTCAGCCAGCTGGAATCATCTGAGGCGAGAAACGAAACAACTTTGGCAATGTCTCTCGGCGTACCGACTCGACCTAGAGGGGTCATGGCGACGAGCTGCCTTTCGAAGTCGCTACCGACGCCATACAGTCCCGCCTCCTTCGTCCCTTCGCTGAGCGTGGCGCCGGGATTGACCGAGTTCACGCGAATTTTTCGCGGGGCCAATTCCTTGGCCAGCACGCCGGTCACGGCATCGAGGCCTGCTTTGCTTGCGGAGTAGATCGAGTATCCGGGTGAGTGCGCGCGGGAAGCAACAGAACCAATGTTAATTATGCTCCCGCCATCGGGGCTGAAGTGCTTGAGCGATTCTCGAATGGTCAACAGCGGCCCAAGCAGATTGACGTTGATCTGACGATGGAACTCTTCCTCTATCAAATCCGTGACAGGCATGGCCTGATAGACTCCGGCATTGTTGACCAGAATGTCGATAGCGCCAAAGGCTTCCTTCGCCCGCTCAAAAAGCCGGGCGACATCGGTGGACTTCGCGACATCCGCCTGAATCGCGATGGCTTGGCCGCCAGCCGTGGTAATTGCATCGACGACGGATTGCGCCCCGGTTTGGTCGCTCGCGTAGTTCACTACAACTGCCGCACCAGTAGCGGCAAGTTCCCTGGCGATTCCGGCTCCGATGCCTTTGGACGCTCCCGTGACGAGAGCCACTTTGCATTGAAGTTTCGACATGACTTGTCCTCCTTACTCCCGTAGACACCACGGGAAGGAGACTGTGACAAGCGATTTCAAAATTCTTCAATTGAGTTGCAGCGCTGTCCCAAAATCACCTCTGTCGAGCAGTTGCCGCAACCAGTCGAGTTGGTTCCTCGGTTCGAGAAAGGGATGCTCGCGGAAAATCGCCGCGTATTGTTCCTCCACGGTATTCTCGATGGTCCGCACGACACCTTCTGCCGCTTCCGAGATGCGTTGCCGATGCAGCGGGACGAATTGCAGCTGTCGGGGATCAACATGTCCCGCCTCGATAAAGCTCTTGGTCTTCTTCGGGCAGCGGCAGGGGTTGGTTGCGTTGACCAGACCGCACTGGCCTTGCATGAACTGGTAAAGGTCGCGGCGGGCGCGAGAGAGGCACTGCCGGAAATTGTCGGCGGTGATCGCCAGGACTTCGCTGCCGACTGTGTCGCTGGCTCCGAAGATTTCGCCCAGCGTGAAGATCAGCCGTTGCTTGCGGTCGAGGCAGAGCAACATCCCCGTAGTGCAGGAGATTTTGGCTTCTTCAACCAGCAGCGGCACATCGATCGGCATCGACTTCGGGTCGGGCAGGTCCAGGTCGGGGGTGTCGTTGATGGCGGCGGCGTAACCGGAAAAGGTCTGAGCTTCAGCTTCCCCGCCGCGCCGCTTCATGTTCAGCACGTGGTTGGCCGTGATGCGGTAGAGCCAAGTGCGAAACTGGCTTTCCCCTTGAAAAGTGCCGAGTCGCGTAATGGCCTTGATCAGCACTTCCTGGGTGACTTCCTCCGCATCCTGCACTCGAAAAACCATGCGAACTGCGATGTTGTAGATCCACGATTGATGTCGCAGAACCAGCTCTTCCAGGGCGTCACGGCTGCCGTTCTTGGCCCGCTCGATCAGGTCGGCATCTGTTGATTCATCGACGACCTCGGCAAAGGGATTGTGCATTACCACATTCCTCGTTCAGAACGTGTCACTTCACATCAATAGACATGAACTCCTTGGACACACTAGGCAAAGGACTGTGACAATCGCGTCTGAAATTGCAGTTACCTCCCAAGAAGCTCAAATCCCGCCAACAGCCGCTTTCGCAACCACTGACGGGATTTGTATTTACAGTCTAGTCGGGCTGGCGGGATTTGAACCCACGACCTCTTGCACCCCAAGCAAGCGCGCTAGCCAGGCTGCGCTACAGCCCGAATTTGGCGGTGGGCAGTCCCTCTTCGGGAACCCGCCGCCGGGTCGGGATCATCGCAGCTATCCCGAACTGTTGCAAGTCTTCCCGGCCCTGACCTTTCGGCGGACGGGAGTCGTCCCAAGCCCGGTTTCAGGCACCAGGCCGTCTGCCGATGTTATTTGGAGTTCCACTGGGCGATCATGGCGGCGATGCGGGCCTTGTTGAAGTCCTCCGGAATCGGCTCGTCGTGGTGTTGCAGCAGGTCGTCAACCGTGACGGCTCCCGGCGAGACGCCGCCTGCGGGAACGTCGAGTCCGGCCGTCCAGACGATGGCGTTCAAAAACAGCTTGCGGAACTGGTCGTGACCCCAATTCCAGTGGACGTGGCCGCCTGAGCAGCCAAAGCCCCGCTGGCCGTTCGCATTTTCCACGGCCCAGGCCATGTGCTGGGGGGTCTTGTCTTCGAGGACGGCTTTGCGGGCATGCGGGTTGTTATTGTGGGCGTTTTCCGGGCGGCTCAGCTTGTAGGTCTTCTGGCCGTTTTCCTCGACCAGGATCGGCTTGCCTTCGTCATCAACCTGGACGAGCGTCGTTGCCGGTGGGAGGTCCGTCAGGAGTGGCGTCACGCCTTCCATCCCCTCACGAAACCGCATGTGGTAGTACCACTCGTCGTTGATCTCGAACGGCTCGACGCCAGTCGTAATCGGATGCTTCGGAAAGCTCTTGTAGTTGGCGGTCCAGTGGGGATTGACCGAGTAATGTGGCTCGAAAAATCCGCCCGTCCACTTCAGAAAGGCGTCTCCGGGCGGACCGGTCACGGTTTCCACGCCGTAATGGATGCAGACGATTCCAGCCCCTTTTTCCGTCAACCCCTGAAGCTCTTCAAGATGCGAGTTAAAGGGGTGACCTCCGCCGCCGTCGGCGTAGATGACGATCGTGTCGGCCGACGCGAGCTTTTCAGCGGCCGGCCAGCCATCTTTTTCCAGTTCGTGAACACTCGCCTCAATCGGTAGCCCGGATTCGTTCAAGAGTTTCGCGAGGAGATGGCAGCCTGACGTGTGGTCGTGCGCGCCAAAGCCATGGCTGCGACGGCCGGCCAGGAGCAGGACGTGCTTCTTCTCAACGCTCGACGTCGCCGCCGGAGCCAGCTTGCGAATCTTGATGTTCTTGAACTGCACCGTCATGGGCGGCCCGGCATGCAATTGCAGGGCCAGTAAGCCAGCGTTCCGGCGCATCTCGGCATCTTCGTCGGTGCATTCCGACATCTTCACGCCGTTGATGTAGTGCGTGAACGTGAAGCCTTTGGAGACAATGCGGTAGGAATTCCAGTCGTCCTTCTTGACGTGCTTCTGCAGGTCGGCTGACTCGGCAAACTGCTCCAAAACCTTGGGTTTATGGTCTTCCTGGATCACGGTTTTCTGCCCGCGATTGGCCAGAATGCCGCGGAACCGTTCGCCGTAGTTGATCCCAGAATAAGTATCGCCCGAATCAATGTCCGCCTGGTAGCCCCCGATGACCCACTTGTTGTCCGGCACTTCAAAACTGCGGTACTGAATGCCGGAGTTCCCGCCCACAATCTTGTAGTCGAGCGTCAATTCGAATTCGCCGACGTCACCACCACGGTAGATGAGAAACGTGTTCCCCTTGGTCGGGTTTTCAGGGGTCGTCTGCCCGGTGATGCAGCCATCCTCGACCCGCCAGAAATCCGGATTGCCATCCCAGTTCTTCAGGGTCTTTCCGTCAAACAGACTTTCCCAGTCTTCGGCAAAGCCAGCCGCTGGCAGCAGCATCGATGCCAGCAACGCGAGTGGTGCGAACAACAGACGCATCTTCATGGGGAGCTTACTCCTGGTGAGTCCGAGAACACGGAACGATCGAGGGCTCCATTTGAGCACTGACAGGGGCCTTCTGCAATTGGGGGAGGAATGGTCGATGGTTGAGGGTTGATGGTCGAGGGTCAGAACCCGCTGCCTGACTCCTGATTGCTGGCCGCTGGCGGCTTATGCGTGGCGGCTGATACAATTTTCATCGAAAGGGAGTTCGCCGTGCCTCCGCAGGATTTGACACCGAGCCAGCATGCCGCCGTCGAGTTTTTCGAAGGACCGCTGCTGGTACTCGCTGGCCCGGGTTCCGGAAAGACGCGGGTCATTACCCGGCGAATTGCCCGTCTGGTCGATCGCGGCGTGTCGCCCCGGGAAATCCTGGCAATCACCTTCACCAACAAGGCCGCTCGCGAAATGGCCGAGCGAGTGCAGCGGCTGCTGCCGGGAACGCGCGTCTGGGTCAGCACCTTTCACCGCCTGTGTGCCCGGCTGCTTCGCGAATACGGAGCCGAGGTCGGCCTGCAATCGAATTTTTCGATCTTCGACACCAGCGACCAGCATCAGCTCATCAAGCAGACGCTGCACGATCTGGATATCGACGCGGCTCATTTCCCGCCGGCCAAGATCGGCCACCAAATCAGCCAGGCCAAGAACGAGCTCATTTCGGCTGCCGATTACGCCCGCGGATTCGAAGAGCGCGTGGGCCATCACTTGCAGGCGGTCGTCGCGCGGGTCTATCCGCAATATCAAAAGCGTTTGCTCGCGGCGAACGCGGTCGACTTTGATGATCTGCTGCTGCATGTCGCGAATCTGCTGGCCGAGAACGAGGAACTCCGGTCTCATCTCGACCAGCGATTTCGGTTCATTCTGGTCGATGAGTACCAGGACACGAACCGTGCCCAATACCAGATTGTCGCGAGCCTGTCGCGGATCGAAAAAAATCTGTGCGCGACGGGCGATCCCGATCAATCGATCTATGGCTGGCGGGGCGCTCGCATCGAGAACATTTTGCGGTTTGAACGGGACTTCGCGAACGTCGAAGTGATTCGGCTCGAAGACAACTTCCGCAGTACGCCCGAGATTCTCGCGACGGCCGATCGACTGATTGCCCACAACCGGCATCGCAAACCCAAGGTTCTTCGCACCCCGAACGCCTCCGGCGAACCGGTCGAGTTGCGTCTGTACGATGACGGTCGAGCGGAAGCCGACGCGATCGCGCAGGAAATTCGCTCGCTGGTCCAGTCGGGGCAACGTCGCTGGTCGGATTTCGCAATCTTCTACCGCGTGAATGCTCTGTCCCGCGTGGTCGAGACGGCCCTGGCCCGGCAGCGCATTCCCACCCAGATGGCCGGCGGTGTGGCGTTCTATGAACGAGCCGAAGTCAAGGATCTGATCGCCTACCTGCGGCTGATCGAGAACCCGCGCGATCGCATCGCCTTTTTGCGAGTCGTCAACACGCCCGCCCGGGGAATCGGCAAGACCACGGTCAATCGCCTGGCGCGCTGGGCCGACTTGCAGGACCTGCCGCTGCTGGATGCCGCACGAAATCCCCGCGAATGCCCGGGCCTGTCAAAACGCGCGGTTCTGGCACTCCAGCGTTTCGGCGAACTCATGCACGAACTGGTCGATCGCTCAAGCGGGCCGGTGGCCGAGTTACTGCGGCAGGTTCTCACCCGGACGGGCTACACGACGGCCTGGCAAGACTCCCCGTCGGAAGACGACACGCAGCGGCTGGCCAACGTCGACGAACTCGTCAGCGCGGCTCGGCAGTATGACGAGCAACCCGACGTGGAACATTCACTGTCTGGTTTTTTGGAAACCGCCAGCCTGGCCCAGGATGTCGATCAACTCGCCGACGATCGTGGAACCGTCACGCTGATGACGCTCCATTCCGCCAAGGGCCTGGAGTTTCCCGTCGTTTACCTCCTCGCGGTCGAACAAAACTTGCTGCCGCACGAACGATCGCTTCGCGAGAACGACGCCCGACAGGTCGAAGAAGAGCGACGCCTCTTATTCGTGGGCATCACCCGCGCCGAAGAGAAGCTCGTTCTCACGCACACCGTCCGCCGCGAGTTGCACGGCCGTTCGCTCTCAACCATCCCCAGCGACTTTTTGCCGGAACTGGATGTCGTCTCGCGGGATTGCACCGGGGGACAATTCGAGAGCTTCGAGGATCGCCTGGCGGCACCGCGATCGCCATTCCCGAAAGCGAGTTCGCCGATTGAGCGGTTGACTCAATCTCTTCAGAAAGCTGGTGGCCGGCCGCTGCTGACAACCGGCGCCGCTCTGGCTGGTGAAGCCGATGCAGAGACCGAAGTGAATCTGCCCCTGGGGTTCGCGACGGGCATGCGGGTGCGACATCCACGCTACGGCATCGGCATCGTCGTCGAAACCGGCGGCTACTCGCGTCACCGGACCGTCACGGTCGAATTCGTCGACGACCAGCGACGCGAGTCGTTCATCCTCTCCAAATGCCCGCTGCAACCGGTGGGTTAAACTGGAGCGCGTGTGCGACTGGCTCTGCCATCGCATTACGTTGCCACATCGGCTTCCACCTTGCCGGTTAGGACGACTCGGTAGGACATCTTATTCGTCCGCAGCAGGAATGCCGTATTTTCTGGCCAGCGCCTTCAGTGCCTTGCGGGCTGGTTTCACCCGCCCGGCTTCCGCGTCGGCCAGACCTTCGCGGATCGCGGCCACCGCCTCTTCCCGGTCGGCACGCGCCGCCAAGTCCAGCAGCCGCTGGTAAGCGGTCGCATCCTGCACGACCACCTCGGCCTTTCCATTCACGGTTAGCACCAGCGGTTCGTCGGTTCGGGCAACCCGGCTCATCAGACGTTCTCCTCGTCCAACAGTCCCGGATGCCGGACCTCCACGTCAACCGATTCGATCGCTACTCTGGCAGCGGCTTGCCGCGTGTTTCCGGCAGGAAAGGCAGGACGAACAGCCCCAGCAGGAAGATCGACGACATCGTCACGCCAGCGTAGCGCAAGGCCTCGACCTGAGTGGTGGCGACCGATGCGAACGCTGACTCAAGAGCCGTCTTAACCAGCGGCCCAACCGCCGCGATGAAGCGGCCGACGTTGTAGCAGAAGCTGGTCCCCGTCGAACGCAACCGCGTGGGGAACAACTCGGGGAAGTAAATCGCGTAACCGGCAAACAGCGACAACTGGCAGAACCCCATGATGGGGACCATCACCCAGACCTGCCAGAAGTCTTCAAGGAACCAGAACGTGGCCACAGTGCTGAGATATGCCGCCAGCAGCGCGATCGTGAATGTCGGCTTGCGGCCGATCCTCTGCGACAGCGCGCCGAACCCGAACATGCCGAAGAAGGCCCCGACGTTAATCGCCATCGAGGCATAGCTGCGCCAGGCAGCCACGCGGCCGTTGATGGTGCCATCAATTCCCTTTTTCAGTTCCAGCGCCTCGGACCCCAGCTTACTGACCTCTTCGGGGCTTGTTTGAACGTCTCGAAGCTGCGTCAGCAGGGTAACCCTCCTATTGTCACCAGCCGCTTGCGCGGCGGCCAATTGTTCCTTGTAAACCTGAACCGTGACCGGGCCGCGCTGGACGTAACCGATCAGGTCCATCGTGAAGAAACCGACCGACCACAGGCCGATGATCCCCGAGCAGCCAAGCAGCAACCCCAGGAGAGCGTGTTTGCGGAGCAGAGGGGTACTAAATAATTCCGAGTACGAACCCAACTGTTTCGCGACGACATGATCGTGCTTGGCCTTCTTCCACTGTTCCGGCTCCTTCAAATTTCGACGAATCACCAATGCCAGGAGCGCCGGGAGCGCGCCGATTAGAAACATGATCCGCCACGGGCTCCACTCAAGCCCCTGCTCTTCCGCGAGACCGAGTCCCAGGTTGATGAACGCGGCACTCAAGTTGCCGATGGCCGACAACGCCTGCAAAAGTCCGAGCGTATAGGGCCGTGCCCGTCCCGGCATCACTTCCGCGACGAGCGCGACACCGACGGCGAACTCGCCGCCAACGCCCAGACCAGTCAGAAAGCGATAGAACGCGAAGTCCCACACTCCGACCGAGAACGAACTCAGACCCGTGAACAGCGAATAGAGCAGAATCGTGATCATCATCGTCTTGGCGCGGCCGATGCGGTCGCCCAGCATGCCGAAGATCAATCCTCCGCACGCCCAGCCGGCAATGAAGATCGAGGTGGCGATATCGCCCCCGGCGCTGCGAGCCGCATCAAGGGCCTTCCCGGTCAGCTCCGGAGTCTCCTGAATGAGATCTCGCATCGCTGCGGGACGTGCGAGAATGAACAACTGCTGGTCGAGGCAGTCGAACAACCACCCCAGAGCAGCCACCACCAGCACGAACCAGTGATATCGGGTGAGCAGTTTCCACCACGGACGACCATCGTCGGGGCCGTCATCCGACTTGGCGGACAGTTCTTCAACTCCGTGCATGTGGTCAATCTCCGCACAAAAAAACCCACGGCAGACCCTCCGTGGGCTTCAGGCTGTCTGTCATCCGTTGCTCAGCGACGCATCAATACACTCGAATCGCTTCCCAGTCGCAAGTCTCAGGCGAGATTCACGAGGATGTTCGGCCATTTCGCATCGCGAAAGTTGTGTCAGTCACTCGCGAAAAGATTGGTCGATCAGTCCGACGAAACCCTTTCTTGGCGTTGCGTTTGAGTCGGCCGTCCCACACAATCGCCCTCGCTGATGCGTCTCTGCTTTCCGATAGCCCCTTTTTGATGACGAGGTTTCCGCGTGACCGTCACTTCAGCAACCGGCAAGACGGCAACTCCTTTCGGTCAGTGGATGGCGCTGACGGCGGCATTGCTGGGATGGTTGTTCGACGGCGCGGAGATGGGCATTTTCTCGCTCGTGGGTCGGGCCGCCGTTCAGGATCTTCTGGACATCGCGGGAACGCCAACCCCGGCCCAGGAATCCGAGATTGGTCTGTTGTTCAGTGTCATCATCGCCTGCTTTCTGGTCGGCGCGGCGGCGGGGGGAGTCGTCTTCGGGTGGCTGGGCGACCGGATCGGACGCGTCCGCGCCATGAGCCTCAGCATCATGACCTATGCCCTGTTCACGGGGCTGTGCGGACTGGCCCAGTCCCCCCTGCAATTGGGTGTCTTGCGATTCATCGCCTCGCTGGGAATGGGAGGCGAGTGGTCGCTGGGCGTCGCGCTGGTCATGGAGGTCTGGCCGAATCGGTCCCGCGCGCTGATGGCCGGCCTCATTGGAGCAGCCGCGAACGCCGGCTATGCGCTTGTCGGCGTGATTGGCATCGCCCTCATCAGCCTGCTGTCAACATTTGAAGGATGGCTGCTGGGAGCTGGACTCTCTGCCTCAACCGTTGAAATGCTGGTCGCCTTCAAGGGCTGGCGACTGATGATGATGCTAGGCGTCCTCCCCGCGATCCTCACGTTCCTGATTCGCTTATTTGTCCCTGAGTCCCATAAATGGGAGGAAGAAAAGTCCCGTGGGGGAACTTCGCACTGGGCCACGATCGACCTGGTTGGTGTCTTGATCGGCACTGGCGGAACAGCGGGCATCATTTACCTCTGGGCGACCTCCGCCGACTGGCCGATCCGTCTGGCGGGAACCGCGCTCGGCGCGGCCGTGGCCACCGCCGGATACCTCTATCCCGTCATCCGCTACCTGAAGCGGGAACGGGCTGCCAATCAGTACGCGGTCCCGATCGAAAATGCCGTCCGTCGCATGCTGCTGGGGGCCGGACTCAGCGGCGTCGCCCTTTTGGGAACCTGGGGATCGACGCAGTGGGCTCCCTCGTGGTCGGCTCAACTCATGGAACGCACGCCCCCGGAAGTCACGGCCTCCTTGGGGGCAATTGGAGCCAATCCTCGCGAATACACGCTGATTTTCCTGTCGATTGGAGCCATCGTAGGCACCATCGCCGCTGCTCAGGCAGGTGACTGGTTCGGTCGCCGCGCCGCCTACAGCATCCTCTGCGTCGGCTCGATGGTCGCCGTGTTCGGCTTCTTTCAGTTTCAGTCGCAATTCGGCTGGATGTTTCTCATCAACTCGTTCCTGGTGGGGGCCATCTCGGCATCGTTCTACGGCTGGCTGCCGTTGTACCTGCCCGAACTCTTTGCCACACGAATTCGCGCGACCGGCCAGGGATTCAGCTTCAACTTCGGGCGAATCATCTCGGCGATCGGTGCCTTGCAGGTCGGCGCACTTCTTTCCGTGGTCCAGGGGCAGAAGTCCTTCGCCGGAATTGAAGGGGGCTACGCTGTTGCGTGCAGCTACGTGATCGCCATCTACATCGTCGGCCTGATCCTCATCTGGTTCTGCCCAGAGACGAAGGGTAAGCCCTTGCCGGAGTGACAGGGCCGGGAAGAAGCAGCCAGTGGCTGGTAGCTCGCGGCTGGCCGCTGGCAGCCACAGAGTCTTCGCAGGCGTCAAAGTCTCTCCCGTTTCCTGATCCGATCGGGAAGAGTTTGACGAATTCAATTCCTCTCGCGGCGGAGTCTTGCGCTGCCACGGCAAATGCCAGCGCGTGCAGTGGTTTCCTCGGTCGATGATGGAGTGGCGGGTTCCGCAGTACGGATGCGCTCGCTCCATTCCGATTGACCGAGGCCAAGGATGGCTCACTCGCGATTTTTCCGCGCCGCGACATTGTTCGTGGCCTTGGGGACCACTTCCCCCATTCTGGCGCAGGAGGCGGGAGGTGTTCCCCCGTCTCCCGATGCCGGTCCGCAAACACTGCCGGAAGTGCGTGTCGAAGGCGACCCGGTCCTGGCCCCGGAAGCTGTCTTTCCGCCGCTACCGCCCGCTCCGATGACGCCGGTTCCCAGCATTCTCGACACCAGCGTCTTCGCCACCCCGCGTACCACCGGTTACGGCGCGGAAACCACGACAACCGGGACGTTCGTGAATGTCCCAGTGCTGGAAGTTCCCGCGTCCGTCAGCGTCGTCACCAAGGATCTCATCCGCGACCAGCAGGCCCTGCGGCTCGACGACATTTTCCGCGACGTTCCCGGAGCGTCGAAACTCGGCGATCAGTTGCGTCCGGATACGCTCCTCTTGCGCGGTTTTGAAGTCCGCTCGCAAGACTATCGCAAGAACGGCATGCGCGATCCGACCTATACGCCTCGGGATCTGGCCAATGTCGAACGCGTCGAAATCTTGAAAGGACCGGCTTCGGTTCTTTACGGCACCGGGCAGCCCGCCGGTATCGTCAATATCATCACGAAGAAGCCGATCGACGACGACTTTGCGACCTTCGCTACCCAACTTGGGAACTATGGTCTCGATCGCTACACGATTGACGCCAACGGCGCGATTGGCGACGACCGGGCCGCGTTGTTCCGCGTCAACATGGCCTACGAGAACCGCGACAGCTTCCGCGACTTCGGCTTCAACGAACGTGTCTTCATCTCTCCCGCGATGACGTTCATCCTCGATACGGACACGTCCATCACGTGGGAAGGTGAATACCTCAAGGATCGCCGCCGTTTCGACACCGGCATCGCGTCCCTCAACGGCAACATCGACGGCCTGCCCATCGATCGTTTTCTTGGCGAACCCGCCAACGATTTTCAGTTGTACCAGGACTGGCGGCAGTCGGTCTTTCTGGACCACCGCTTCAACGATATCTGGTCGATGCGCCTGATGGCGACGTCGCTGTTCTACCACGCCCCATCCTCGGGAACCTTCCCGCTCGAGCAAGATCCAGGAACGTCGATCTACAACCGCTCGCGGCAGGACATTCCCGAGTTCTTCGAGTCCTACCACGGATTGACTGCGAACCTGTCGGGCGAATTCCTGACCGGCAACATCGAGCACAAACTGCTGCTGGGAACCGAGCAGGGTTGGTTCATTTCGAACAATTTCCTGTCCGAAAGCTCGCTGCCGGGTCTTCAGAACTTTCCAATCGATGGCCTGAACCCGGTCTATACCGACCCGCAACCCTTCATCCTGCCGGCCGATTTTGAGTCGGCCTACCGCGTCAACCGCCATGGCGTCTACGCGCAGGACGTGATGACGTTCAGCGAAAACTGGTCGGCCATGGCTGGCTTACGGTACGACCGGGCGAATGTCGATTTCGTGCGGGAACTGACGACATTCGGCATTCCAACTCTTCCCCTGACCGATACCGAGCAGACGTTCGACCGCTGGACCCCGCGAATCGGGCTCGTCTATCAGCCCATCCCCGACGTGCTTAGCCTCTACGGCAGCTACAGCCGTTCCTTCGACGTCCCGCCGGGCGGCCCGCGCCTGACCAACGATCCGCTCTCGCCCGAATTGGGCGAATCCTGGGAAATCGGGACCAAGTGGCAGATGCGGCCTAACCTCATCGGCCAAGTCGCCTGGTTCTGGATCCAGAAGGACAACTACACGCTCGACCTGACGAGCAGTTCTCCCCCGTTCTTCGTGACGACCCAGGCCGGAAGCCTGACCAGCCAAGGGGTGGAATTGTCGCTGCAAGGTCAGATCACAGAGCGCTGGAGCACGTCGTCGCAATACACGCTGACCGATGCGGTCCTTCGCGATTCGGTCAATACCCAGTTCGACGACACGCGCCCGCGCAACGTCCCTCGCCACCTGGTCAACCTCTGGACCCGCTACAACGTGATCCAGGACGATGACCGAACGCTGGGGGGCGGACTCGGAATGCTCTACGTCGACGATCGGCTGGCAGCCTTTGGCGGCGACTTACGGCTACCCGACTACACCCGCTGGGACGCCGGCCTGTTCTACCGGAAACGAGCCTGGGACTTTGCACTCTACTTCGAGAACCTGCTGGACAAACGGTACTATGCCAGCGCCGTCAACGACATGCAGATTTCTCCCGGAGCCCCATTCACCGTCCGCGGCATGGTCAGCGTGACATTCTAGCCGTAACCTATTGTCCCCCAAGAAGACACGGTTAATCGTCAGAGACGGCATCCAGGACCGAGACTCGCCCCTCTCCAGTCCTGGCAAGGCTTGACGCCGCTCCGGCGATCAGTCATCTTCTCGGCAGATTCACGATCGCTCCGACCATTCCCCTGCGGGAAACGGTTGGACGACGATCCGAGATCGACCGGACAGGTAGCTCAGTTGGTAGAGCACAGGACTGAAAATCCTGGGCTCGGACACACCAGAAGACGTTGAGAAGAGACGAAACCAAACGCTGGGGTCAGTGCCCCGCCGCACCCACTCCACGCATTCATCAGCCGACCGGCGGGCCACCTGGTGGTCTACCGGTCGGCTTGTTTTTGCGCTCACTTGGGACGCCACGAAAGGATTCATCCGATGGCACTTGGAGGCCGGCTTGAAGAATTCGTGCATCAAACGCTTGTGGAGATCGTGACGGGCGTTGTTCAGGCGAGGGCCGCGATAGAGGCCGTGGGTGGTCAGGTCGGCACAAAAGTCATCAGGCGGTCCAAACGAGTGAATAACGAGTCTGGCTCGTTCAGCGTTCCTTCGAGCTGCGTTTCTGTGGGGCTCTCGCAATCGATTGAATTCGATGTGGCGGTGTCAACGAGGGCCGAGAAGTCTTCGAAGCGAGATGGCAAGTTGCAGGTTTGGGTGCTGGGGATTGGAGGAGGGGACGACAGCACCGTTGTCGCCTCGGAGGTCAGTCGGCTTCGATTCTCGGTACCAGTGAAGTTTCCGCCATCGTCACGAGTGCCCGAATAAATCCCGCAAAACCCAAAGCGAAAACGAACCAAAACACCAGTGGTTGATTCAACCGCACTGCGGTATTCTTTAGGAATGCAACCGATGACGCCAGACCAACTCGGCCCTGTCTTCTGCAGGAACCTGCGTGCGCTGCGGGTTGCGAAGGGCTGGAGCCAGCGCCGTCTCGCTGAGTCACTCGAAACGTCGTCTCCGGTTGTTGTGGCATGGGAAAAAGGCCACAAGTCCCCGACGTTGTCGAGCATCTCGAAGCTGTGCGTCGTGCTCGACGTCAGACCGGAAGACCTTCTCGGCGAAACCACGGCGGATTTGGTGATGCCCCATTCCGCTTGACACTGGTAGCCTAAAGGTTATCATGCCCGGCGCGTGTGCGGTCGGGCTGAATTGAATTTACCCAACGACGCCGGCCGCTCGCGCGAGTGGTCGGCGTCGTTTTTTTGTGCGCCGACCGGGGATCACTGGGCAGTGCAGGTGGTGGCATTTTTGCACCAACTGGACGCTCAGGGTGAATTTGTGAACTAGCCTTCACACCGGACGGAACCATGGACAGACATTCACGGAGGAGCCGCATTCCTCGCGCGAGAGTCGCACATGCGTCCGTTGCCGCCATGGCCTTCCCGCAAGTCTCCGGAGCCGCCCGTGTCCGCCGTTCCCAAGGCCGACGACGCACCGGCCATCCTCAAGTTTCCGACGCTCTTCCAACCCCCGCCTGCCACCAGGATGATGAATCCTGGTGTCAGCAAGCCCCGCAGGAAACACAAGCCCGACCCGCGGCAGATGCCGCTCTGGGATCAGGCGCTCGATCCCGACGTGCGGGCTTACGCGGCCGCCGTCGAGCAGCGGTATCGCGATCCGGTCGTGCCCGAGGTCTCCCGGGCCTGGATCCGCGACAACCTCACGCTGCGAGCGTTCTACCAGGACTGGATGCTCCAGGATCGCGAGCGACGGTGCGCGGCGAAGGAACTCTCTCGCGGCACGATCAGCAAAGACCGGCAGGCGCTGTCGCGCTGGGAACGCTACAGCCGGCCCGAGGACTGGCCCGAGGACAAGCCCTGGCCGGGCATTCCGATCGGGGCGCTCACCGGTCGGTACGTCGCCGACGTATTAACCCGGATGCACGCCGAGCTGGGCGACTCGACCGCCCGCTCCACCTGGGGCCATCTGCGCACGATTCTGAACTACGCGGTCCAGGTGCGAGCCTTGGATCATGCCCCCAAACCGGAACGCAAGCGGCCGGAAGACAGGAAGGTCAGCGTGTACAGGCCGGAGCAGATCGAGGCGGCGTTCCTCGCGCTGAAGGATCACGTCGATCTGCAGGTGGCGTTCGTCCTGGCCATCAACACCGGGATGCGCACCGTCGATCTCTTCTCGCTCAAGTGGTCGAACTGCGATCTGGTCGGCACGCACCCGACCGTGACATTCACCGCCCGGAAAACGCGGAAGGCCCAGACGATCCCGCTGGCACCGGTCACCGTGCGCCATGTGCTGCGTCTGCCGTCGAAAGGCGATTCGCCGTGGCTGTTTCCGGGTCGATCATCGCCCGAAGCGATCGACCCGGAACGGTCACGGCCCGCGCGACGTCGGAAGGAACTGATCGCGCATCGGTTCGCGATGGCTGCGCTGACATTCGAAAAGCCCTTCCAGGTCGCGCGGGCCACGTGCAACACGCGGCTCGAACGTGCCCGGCAGGGGGCTGGGCTGTTCGTCCTGGGGCACGGGCTGTCGCTCAACGCGAAGTCCTACCACGAACCCAGCGACCTGATCTTCGAAGCGGTCAACGCGGTGGAGCAGCCGCCCTGCTTCGCCCTGCCCTGATTTCGTCCGAAATACTTCGTTCAGCCGACCGGCGGTGCCCCCGTGGCTTTTTGTGCCCTCGGGCCATTGGGGACATCCGGACCGCCGGTCGGTTTGTTCTTTCGCCGATCGGCGGCAGCCCTGCGGCCACGCATGGCCCGCGGTGGACCGTGGGGGGGATCCTTCCCGCCGGTCGGCGTTTTGCATTCGCGGGTGGTCCGCGAATTGGTCGCGCGTGGCGCGATCTGTGTCTGAGAGAGACCGGCCCCGCCTTCCCTACCTTTTCGCGGCGGGGCCGGTTTTCTCCCAGAGATTTACACGCATGAGACTGACCCCCTGGAGACATGCCATGAACCTGGTTGATCGAGCAACGCTGGAACCTCCGCCACCAATCAAAGGCTGGTTGCCTCATGATCGCGTGGCCGATGGCTTGCGCACCGTGTTGCGGCTCGTCGACGAGCTGCCTCCCGACATCCGGATCTACGGCGCGTCCTTCGAGTCGATCAGCATTGACCGCCTTGATTTTGATCGCCTCTTCGCGGGCCGCCCCTGCCTCGAAGACGATCGGCAGGTCTGGCGCTATGCCTTCGTCGACGGCATCGAGCTGCGATGCCTCATCCCGGCCCCGGATCGCAATACGAACCGCGGACTCCGCACGGTGATGGTGCCTCCGAGAGCCGATGCGCGGACGGAGTTGGTTGGCGCTGGATCGGAGGCCTGACCGATGGTTCGTGACGTCGTCGAGATCCAGCGGGCGCATGACGTCCTGCAGGCGCTTCTGAATCGCGAGATCGAAATCGGTCAGTCGGCCGGGGATAGCCTGCGCGCCCAGTTGTCACTCAACGTCCTCTGCTGGGTCCTGGGGCACGCATCGGGAGACAAGTTCGGAGCGTCGCTCGCCTCGATCGAGAACCGCGCCGTGGCGATGGGCTACCGCGTGATCGACACCCAGGCCACTGAAGGGAGGGCCGATGCAGCTGCACATTGAGTCCACGGATCGAATCGAGGACGTCGACGGCGTGCCCTGTCGCGTCTGGAAAGGAACCACGGCCAACGGCACGCCGTGCATCGTCCTGATCCATCGCATCGCGGTTCGCGAGGACCGCGACCATGAAGAATTCACGCGGGAGCTGCGCGAGATGCCGGAGCCTGCGAAGTTCCCACGAATCCTGGAGGAATGACCATGCAGGACATCTCAGCTTCGCTGCTGCGATCTGACAACGCTGGCACGGTCCAGTTGGGCTTCAACGGCGCGTTCACCGTCGATGCCATGCCGCGCGTCAAACAGGTCTGGATGTTCCTCGGTTTCAATGACGGCGAGACGACCGAGCGGATCCACGTCGAGGCGTATCTCACGCTCGACCAGGTGGACGGACTGATCGACGAGTTGCAACGGCAGCGGCGAGATCTGGTCGCCTCGCTGCTTGCCAAAGAGCCAGTCAGTCCCGAGGCCACGCCGTTGGTGATCTGACAGATTCGACCGATTTATATCGGAACCTCAAGGAGGGTGCCCATGGACGACGAGCCGTTGATGCGCTGGTTTGCTTACTCGCATTTGCCCGAGCGGCTGCGCGAGGTGTCGCGGCGGTTCCACCACCTCGCGGTGGAACTGGTCGAGATGCTCCCGCCCAGCGCGGAGCGGACAGTCTGTCTCCGCAAGCTGCTCGAAGCGAAGGACGCGGCCGTGCGGTCCGCGCTCGAAGCGAATTGATGATAGGGGTGGGCCGTCGTCAGCCGTGCGTCTAGTCTCGCGTGCGGCGGGATCTTCCGGGTTCGAATCCCGGCGGCGGTCATGGCTTTAAGGGCGCGGCCTGATACCGCGAAGTGTCCTCCCCTTGGACGAACTCGGAAAGGAAACCCCTATGTTGTTTTTGGACCGCCGGAAGAACCAGAGGATCCGCATCGGTGACCAGATCGAAATCAAGGTTCATTTCATCAAACAAGGGTATGTGCGGCTCGGGATCACGGCTCCCCGCCACCTCCACATTGTTCGGGATGAACTGGAGCCGCTGACCGAGCAGCAACGTAAAGCCGCCTGACTTTCGGCCACCGCCGGAAGGAGGGCGACGTGTCACGACAACTGGATTGGCAGGAGATCTGGGGGAACGACGATCGGCAGCGTGCCGCACGGCACACGCTGATCGAGGGTTTGCCCGACGTGCTGGCCAGCGACCGCGTCAAGAAGCTACTGCACGCACTGGATGAGTTGACGCAAATTGATCCGCAGGCCGAACGTCTGGCGGATGGCAGTGTCCGGGTTAGTGCGCCGATGCAAACGGTGATGTGGAAGCTGGGAGTTCGCTCCCGCAACACCGCGCGCGACTACATCGACGAGGCGCTCTCAACTGGCTTCCTGGAGGTGACTGGTTCCTCGCACCGCTCGCACACGTATTCGATCCGCTGGCTCGCCATCCTGGACCGGAATGGCAACCAGCAGACCGAACCGATTCCTGCGGGGGTGATGCCACAGAAGCCCAACGGTCCGGGCCGCTGTGGCAGAGTGCCAGTCAGGGGGTCAACTCCCGGCCCTCAGGGGGTCAAATTGACCCCCTCCAGGGGGTCAGTTGACCCCGTCGAAGGGGGTCAATTTGACCGGGTCAAGGGGGTCAATTTGACCCCCTCTTCTAAGACCAGTCTTAGACCGGTCTTTTATGAATTGAATTCTAAAAGACCAGTCTTAAGACCGGTGTCTGACCGGGGTCAAATTCCCCGCTGGGGGAGCCCGCGGTTCTTCGCCTGGTGGCGGCATGCGATCGCGGAACGAAATCTCGATAACCCGTCCGACGTCGAGGAGCTGTTCTGCTTCGCGGCGGCTGCCGGGTGCTTTGAGGCGACCGACGACAACCGATTCCAGGTGTTCGTCCAGGCGGCGGTTGACCGACGCGTGGCGGCACGGCGGGGCGCGATCTTCCGGGAGAACGTCGCGGCCGCTCGATGGTACGGCAGTTGTGCGGACGAAGACGAAGCGGCCCGCATGATCGCACGGCTGGAGTTTGCAGCGGCTGAGGATCCGCCGGTCGAGGCGGTTCCCGATGACGTCGACCAGGGGCCGGAAGTCCCCGTGCAGACGCACGTCGATCTGCTGGCAGAGTTCGAGGCAAAACGGGCCGCTCGGGCCGCCAAGTGAAGGAGACCACCGTGAAAATGCTGTTAGCCGATTCGATGGCGATCGAGATCAGCGCCGAGACGCTCCGGGGCGTCGACGACACGTTCAACAGCGTGCTGATGCGCGAGGCCTCGGAGCCGGGTCTCGTGGATGCGCTGCTGTTCCTGTTGCTGATGGCGAAGTCGGAACGGAACAACCCTGGCACGATCGCGGCACTGATGGGAGCCATGTGGCGGTATCAGAAGCCGGAAGCCGAGGTGGTCTGATGGTCGCGCCGGCGAAGTATCGATACGCGGGTGACCATCCCGGATTGGTCGCGTGGAAGAAGTCGCTGCGAGGTCAATCGATCAAGCCCATCGTCGGGCTATGCACCTCGTGTGCTCTGCGCGGACGGCGCGTGCGATCGATCGTCGTCTTCGGCGGCGGTTCGCACCACGTGATCTGCCTGGGTCGCGAGATCTCGGTCTGTTTGGGGCCGTGGGTTCCGCCGAAAGAGAGTGCCTCGTGACGAGCTTCAAACCCCTTCCCCGTCAACGATCCCTGCTTGGAGATCCGCCCGTTGCCTACTGCCGACGCTGTGGCCGCCGTCTCCGCGATCCCCAAGCCGCGCGGCGGGGTATCGGACGAAGCTGCCGCCGCCGCGAACGGGCTGCGGATCACGACGCTGATGGAGCTGGAGAGCTGGTGCAGTGACGAGTGGCCGGATTGCGAGTACTGGCGGTGCGTCGTGATGGCGGCGGCCGTCGATCTGTGCGGCCAGTTGTTCGCCATGGATGGCAACTACCGGGAAGCCGGTCAATACCTGCGATGGCGGCGAAGTGCGCTGTGTGACGAGCTGCGGCAGGGTGACGGCTACGAGAATTTGCAGGCGGCCCGTGAGCACGCCGACGACGTTATTTCGGACGAAATCAATCTGTTCCTTTCCCGTCAATTCCAGGAGGCGTACATGGCCACGGCAACACGGTCGGCTAGTCGAGCCACGAAAGTCAGCAAGGAGCCCAAGGCGAAGCGGACCAAGAGTGAGACGATTCCGGCCATCCCTGAGACGCCACCTGCTGGCGACGAAGTGGCCATCGACCTCGTCATTCCGACTGCCAACCCGCGAAAGGTGTTCAATGAGGAGGCGTTGCAGATCCTGGCCAAGTCGATCGCGGCGCATGGCTTCTTGCATCCGCTCCTGGTGCGTCCGGCTGGGCCGGATGGCCGGCATGAATTGATCGCGGGAGAGCGACGTCTCCGCGCCGCCAAGCTCCTCGGACGTAAGACGGTGCCTGTGCGCATCGTCGACAAGAATGACCTGGCCTCGGCAGCCGCGCGACTCGAAGAGAACCTCACGCGCGAGGATCTCAACGCAATTGAGGAGGCGCTCGGCTATCAGGACATGCTCGATCGATTCGCGGCGGACGGCGTCACGCAAAAGAGCCTCGGGGAACAGATCGGCCGGAGCCAGAGTCATATCAGCAATCGGCTCCGGCTGCTCAAGGCCCCGCAGGAGTGGCAGCAGCGACTGATCGACGGCGAGGCGACCGATCACCATTTGTGGGAGTTGGTGCCGTTCGGCGACAAAGCGGCCGTCTTCGCGGCCCTCAATCATCTCCTGAAGCGGGAATTCAGTGGGAAAGTGCCCGATGCTGGGAGGTTCCGCCGCCTCGTGCAGCGTGCCGTCGACGATGCGAGCCGGCCGCTTAAAGATTATTACTACAGCGAGCCCAACAGCGGCAGGACCTGGGGCGCGATCGACATCAAGCCGACACCGGCCCAGATCGAAGAGCTGGATGTCTTCGAGGTGAAGTTCGACGGTGACCGGGAGAAGCGCTGCTGGAACATCGCGAGCTGGGAGCAAATCGTCACGGCCCAGCAACAACGCAAGCGCGATCGCGAAGCGGCCGCAGCCGAGAAGGCAGAAAAGACAGGTGGCAAAGTCACCGCGGCCGAGCAGAAGAAGAAGGACGAGAAGGCCCAGGCGGTCTATGCCAAGAAATTGTTCCGGTACAAGCTGACCTGGCTGCAACGGACTCTGGTCGCACGCCTCAGTGATGACAAGCGGCGGCCAGCGTTCCTCGTGATGGTCGGATGGGTGACGTTTTTCGCCACGACTCCGGAGGGCGTGTTGGCACGCGGGGGAGTCCTGGATGAACTGCTGAATGTGAGCGGCTTCGACGACACGATGCAGATGATGCGTGCAATCGCCAAGCGCGATCCGCAGGAGTTGCTGGTCGACCTCTTGCGGCAGTGGGTGTCGCTGGGCTTCGAGGGCTATCACCCGGACATTCGCGCTAAGACCATCCTCGCCCTGGCTGACCAGGCGGGAATCGACATCAAGAAGGAATGGCAGCTCGATCGGGAGTTCCTGGAGATCCACACGCGGGCCCAGCTCGACGAGATCGCGGCCGAGTGGGGCGACGGCTTCCTGCCCGTCAAACGCGCGGAAGCGATCGACGATCTGATGTCGTGGAAGGGCAAGGCCAAGACCCCGCAGCGACTGGTCGACTGCGAGGCGGTTTCACTGACGTGAAGACGTGTAGATGTTGACGTTAAACACGTTCACGTTCACGGTCTCGGCGTTAATCATGATCGTTTGATTCAATCCAGATTTTTTCTCGTCCATGTTGCGCGTCTGTTTCCAAAGAGCCCACAGCTTTACGGCGAATCCAGCGATTTTCACGAGCAGGTCCCGCCAAGAAATCAACCACGCGAGCATCTTTTTCCCCTTGCTGAATGACACGTCTGGCGTTTCCGCCACCTGCCATGCCGGCGGGGTTGCGCTGGAGCGAGGTTTCACAGAAAGGAACTGATCGAATGCGGGAACCAAGGACAAAAGCGGAATGGAAAGAAGCGGCCGACATGGCGAACGTCGCGCTCCTGATCGACTCGGCCCGGAAATTCGGCCTGATCACCGGCGGGCCGGCAGTCGACGTCGGTCGCTGCGAGGAGATCCTGCAGAAGGCGAAGCGGCGGGGCATCACGCCGACGGCGATCGAGGACCTCGATCTGCAGCAGGCGCTGTTTGGCGGGTGAGCCGATGGACTTCTTCGTGATCTACGATCACCCGCGGGACTACCCCGACGAATTCGTGTGCCGCAAGTTCCACTGGAACCAACCCGGCGAGCTGGTCGCGCGTGGCACGTCGATCGAGGACGTTCGCGCTCTGCTCCCCCGTGGTAGCCGTCTCTACAACCTCGGCCGGATGGGCGACGACGATCTGGCGATCGCGGAAGTCTGGATCTAGCATCGATCGTTCCGCGAAAGTGAAGTTGTGCAGCACATCTTCATTTCAACCGGCTGAACGCCGGGACAATCCCTCCCGCAGGAACTCCGCGAGCAACGCGGATGCCGTTGTGCCGTCCGCTTCCGCCGCCTGGCGGAGCCCGTCGACCAGATCCGGCGGAAGCGAGTAGTTCGCGCGCACATGTCCGGTCATCGGCCGTCCGGCCCCCGGCCGTTTTCCGCCGCGACCCGGCTTTTCGGGGATTTGATTTTTTGTGTTCTTTTTCAATTGACGTCCTCCCGTGTGGCCGATAATATACACACACAATCAAACGAACGCAACGCGGTGTTGCGACGGACGAACGGGAGAGACGACAATGGCCTGGTACGACTTCATCTGGACGACCAAGTTCCTGGCCAAAATCGACGAACGCGGCATCACTGTCGATGAAGTCCGGGAACTTTTGCTGGACGCGGACTTCATCGAATCCAGCGACTCGACCGGCTTGCCTCTCGTTCGCGGCTATGTCTCGACGGGCCGTTATCTGGTGGTCGTCTTCGTGTTCGAAGACGACATCACGGTGCGGCCGATCACTGCCTTCACCCCCGACAAGGATTTCTAACATGGACCGAACGATCACCCTCACGCCGGAAGAAGCGGCGGCCTGGGAAGAGCAGGTCGCCGAGATCGAAGGCAATTGGCCGGCCATCAAGGAGCACCTGGACGAAGCGGACCGCGCGGCGGCGGAACCGAGCGTCAGCGGACAACTGCGGCGTGCGATTCGGAGCGCCCATCATCAGCGAATCACGCTGCCGCGACTGCTTGCCGACGCGCGCACGGACTGGGAGACGGTTGGACCGTTCCTGGCTGGCGGGACGCTGCCCAGCGACGTGTTTGACCGGCTGGCCAGCGCGCTGAAGCTCGAACTCGTGGCCACGGCACGCGGCTGATTTCGGCCGAAATAATTCGTGCAACGAACACCCCCGGTCCGATCGGCCGGGGGTGTTCGCGTTTCGGGGGAACCTACTGCCTGAGCACCAGGAAGTAGACGAGCACGCCAGCGGCCATGATGATCGGCACGCAGGCAAACAGCACGGCGAAGACGCCGCGGATGGCCTGCTCGATCCGTTCGTCGCGAGAATGCGGGTCTCGCGAGTTCAAGGTGTTTCAACCTCATTCGCCAGACGCTTTAAACGCGCCGCGATCCAGTCATAAAGCAGCGCGCCGAGCTGCTGGTGTTTGCCTCGATAGGCAGCTTTTCGAATGGCGTGAAACTCCGCCTCGGTGACACGGATCGTGATCTTCTTCGATCGCCTGGGGGCTGCGTCCTGCATTTCGTCCCTCGAATTCCGGTTGACAACCCGCGCGTGGGCTGTGCTGGATAAACCCGTCGATCGGCTATGCGAGTGACCGCGGGCAACAGGGACGTTGGCCCGCGGTCATACTCTTTCCCACCACTCCCGAGCAAGACCAGGGACGGTCAGCGCGACTCCACCCACCTTCACCGCTTGTCGCCTTGCTGCACCCTCCCTGGTCTGTTCGCGGCCGCTCAATCAGGAGCCCCTTCCGTGACGCAGCGACCCAACGCCCTCGGTGTCGACAGTGCCATCACAACCCTCGACGACGTCAACGCCGCGCTGCACGAACTCGGCTGGCTGACGCAACAGTCCGCCGCCGTCGACGCCCGCACGAAATCGGCGATCGAGCAATTGAAGCAGACCGCCTGCGAGAAACTGGCGGTCGACATCGGTGGCCAACGGATCACGTTCGCTGATCGAGCAGCCGCTCTGCGAACGCGGCTTGAAGACTGGTGTCGAGAGCATCTCGCCAGCCATCTTCCGGAGGGCGCGAAGACCCTCGAACTCTCCCATGGCCGGATCGGTACTCGCAAGGCTCCGGCTGCCGTCGCGTTCGCCACTGGTGAAACCGAGAAATCGGTCATGTCGTCGATCGACAAGCGGGCCAAGTTGCAGTCGCTGCTCTCGAAACTGCTGCTCACCGTGCTCGGTTCCTTGACGCTGGGAAGGCTGATTCGCCTGAAACCGGAACTCGACAAGGTCTCGATCAAGAAGGCCTGGGCCGAAGGAAAGCGGCAGCAACAAACGCTGAAGAGCGTCGGGCTTTCGGTCGAGACCGAGCGCGACGAGTTCGTCATCGAACCGGCGGCCGTCGAGGTGACGGCGCCGGTCGGCTGACCCGCCCCGACCACGCCGACGGCGGCCCGGTAGGTACTTCCCCGCCGGGTCGCCAGACACCCCCAACGGGAACAGTCGCTGGGAAGCACACACTTTCTTTCAGTCGGGATGGGGCGCGATTGAGCAAGACCGGCGACCCGGGCGACGATTCGTACGAACGGCACAAGCGCGACGCCGCCGCGAGGCAGGCCGCGCTGTCGGCAGCCGGTCGCGCCATCCCGGAACTCCCGCCGGTCGCCAACCCGAAACGCCGGTCCGCCGCGAAGCAGGATCTCGGCAAGTTTCTGCTGACCTACTTCCCCAAGGCGTTCCCGCTCAAATGGTCGAAGGATCACGAATCGATCATCGCCAAAGTGAAGCAGGCGGTGTTGTCCGGGGGGCTGTTCGCAATGGCCATGCCGCGCGGCAGCGGCAAGACCACGGTCTGCGAACGGGCCATCCTGTGGGCGGTGCTCTACGGCCATCACCGGTTCGCGATGCTGATCGGCGCGAACAAGGAGAAGGCCGACGAGTCGATCGACAAGATCAAGACCGAGCTCGAAACCAACGAGTTGCTGCTCGCCGACTTCCCCGAGGTCTGCATCCCCTGCCGGCGGCTTGAGGGAATCGCCAATCGCGCCAAGGGTCAGACCTTTCGGGGCGTCCCGACGAAGATCGTGTGGGGGAAACGGGCGGTGGTCTTCGCGACGATTCCGGATGCCGCCGGCTCCGGGGCCATCGTCAAGACGGGAGCCATCAAGTCGGCCGTGCGCGGGGCGAACTACCTGAGGCCGGACGGCGAAGTGGAACGCCCGACGCTGGTCCTCCTGGATGACCCGCAGACCCGCGACAGCGCTCGCAGCGAGAATCAGACCAACGCCCGCGAGCAGATCGTCGCCGCCGACGTGCTGGGCCTGGCTGGCCCAGGGAAGAGCGTCGCCGCGCTCATGACCTGCACCGTGATCCAGCCGAATGACCTGGCTGATCGGATGCTGAACCGCGCCACGCATCCCGACTGGCAGGGGGAACGGAAGAAGCTGCTGTATGCCATGCCCAAACACATGGCCCGCTGGGAGGAATATCGCGAGCTGGTCGCGGATCTGCTGGCCCGCGACGCCACGCCGGAGCAGGTGCAGAAGGCGGCGAATGCGTTCTACCGCAAGCACCGCAAAGAGCTGGAGGAAGGGGCCATCGTCGCCTGGCCCGAGCGGAAACGGCCGTGCGACGTCACCGCTCTGCAGTCCGCGATGAACCTGTACTTCCTGGATCCGGAAGCCTTCGCCTCCGAGTACCAGAACGAACCCCTCGTCGCGGCCACCGAGATCGATCCGTTGCCGACGGCGGACCAGGTCGCCCGCAAGGTCAATCCGTTGGCGCGCGGTCGCGTGCCGCTGCGAGCCCAGCGACTGACGGCGATGGTCGACGTCCACGATCGGCTGCTGTTCTGGGCGGTGTGCTGGTGGGACGACGACTTCACCGGTGGCGTGCTGAGCTATGGCACATGGCCGAAGCAGACGAAGGGGCAGTTCACGCTGCGAGCGGCCGACCCCACGATCAAGAAAGCGACCAAGCTGCGGAACATCCTGCCCGCGATCCGCAAGGCCCTCGACACGCTGCTGCCCGAGCTGGCGTCCCAAGCCTACAAGCGGGACGACGCGATCGAGCTGCGGCCGGAGCGGATCCTGGTCGACGCCGGCTACGGTCAGGCCATGGACACGGTGTATGCCGCCTGCCGTGAAAGCCCGTTCTCGCACCTGATTCGACCGGCGCACGGAAAGGGGATCAGCGAGAAACACAAGCCGATGTCGGAGTGGCCCGCCGGCGAGGGAGAGCGCGGTGGCCATCACTGGTTCCGGAAGACCGGCAAGCGCGGGATCCGCTATCTCGTGACCGACGTCAACTACTGGAAGAGCTTCGTGCATGAAGCCCTGAGCATGGACCCGGCCGAAGATCACAGCCTCTCCCTGTTCCAGTCGCCGCCACACATCCACCGGTTGTTCGCCCAGCACCTGACCGCCGAGACCCGCGAGCGGAAATCGAGCGGCGTCCGCAGCGTCGACATCTGGTCGCTGCCGACGGCGAAACCCGACAACCACTGGTTCGATTGCGTGGTGGGCTGCGCGGTCGGAGCGTCCGAACTCGGCTGCAAGATTGAGAACCGGTCGCGGCTCATCCAGGCCCAGGAACCCGCCGCCCCTCTCGCCGTCGAACCACCGTCCGTCAGTTACCTCGAGCTGTAAGGGAAGCCCATGTCCGCCAAGAAACCCGCCCCCCGTCCCAAGCCCTCGGCCGCTGGTCGACCGGCCGGTGCGACGAACCGCGAGTACGACGAAGTCGAGTCCGCGCCGACCCGCTGCCGCCAGTGCGGGAGCACGTCGAGGAGCGCGTATTTCGGGCGAAATACGGTCGTCCAAATGGGCGAGCACGAGGGGCGACCCTACAACCGGATCGTCTGGCGGCGGTGTCGCTGCGAGGCCTGCGGCCAGCACCGTTTCGACAAGTCGTTCGAGCTCGAACCGGAATAAATACTCAAACCGAATATCCCATCTTGCGGGATCGGCCGTGGGCTGGGCGGGATGGTGTCAGAAGTTCGCCAGTACATGCGACGCGCGGGGAGAAGTCCGGCATGGCCAACCACAGCGAAGCGATCGCGGAAATCGAAGAGATCCTCCGGCTGGGGGTCAAGCAGACCGTCGTGGAAGGGTTGACCGTGGTCTATGACCACGACACGCTGCGGCGCGAATTGGCCCGGCTGAAAAAGCTGGATGACGCGACGCAGGGGCTTCGGCCGCTGGCGGCAACGATTCTCCTGGACGGAGCGTGCTGAATGGGCGTGCTGGCGTCATCCAGGTACGCCTGCGCCCAGTTCCTGGGAAGGGCGGCGACGAGCCTCGGCTACCACGCGACAGAATCGCGGGGGCGTCGACGCGCGCCGTCTGAACAGTTGGAGTCGGAAGATCGGACGCTGACCACCCGCGGCCGCCGGAAGCTGCAGGCCCAGGGTCGCGACATCGTCCGGAACTTCACCATCGCCGGCTGGATGGTGCGCAAGCACCTGGACTACGTGTGCGAGGCGAATTTCCACAGCCGCACCGGCGACGACGGATTCGATACCGACTGCGAGCAGCTCGTGCGCTGGTGGTCTGGCACGACCAACTTCGAGACCTCCGCGCGGTTCGGTCTCGACAAGTACATCCGCATGGCCGAGGCCCGCAAGGTTCTCGACGGCGACTTCGGCACGCTGAAGCTCGCCAACGGATTCGTGCAGGGGATCGAGAGCGACCGGATCCGCAATCCGGATCTCGCCCGCGTGTCGACGTCGGATGGAACCGAGTGGATCGAGGGGGTGAAAGTGGTGCGCGGCGGCGGCCGGGCGCTCGCGTATGCCATTCACCGTCGCGCTCGTGGGGGACGCGGCTTTGAGTTCGAGCGGGATGTGCCGGCGAGCCGGTTGCATCTGTTCGGCCATTTCGATCGCTTCGACCAGACCCGGGGCATCAGCCCGCTGGCGCCGTCGTTCAACAACCTGGCCGACGTGTACGAGAACTTCGACCTGGCCCAGGCGAAAGCAAAGATCTCGAACCTGTTCGCGATCGCGTTTCTGCGAGACGCCAACGGGGATGAAGACGGCGACCAGGCCGCGAAGAAATCGAGTCGGGGCTATGAGGTCGACTTCGGCCGTGGTCCCTTGAAGCTGGATCTCAACCGGGGCGACGACGTCAAGTTTCTGGAATCGAACACTCCGAGCACGCAGTTCCAGGATTTCAGCCGCCTGATGATTATGGTCGCGCTGAAGGCGCTCGACATGCCCTTCAGTTTGGAGTGTGGTTCAAATCGCGTTTTCTTTGAGACGGGAACTGCCTATGAAGTAACCCCTTTGCGAGTCCATCTATTTCGTGAAATCCAAGCCCTCCGCATCTCGGCTCTGGCCGAATGCGGAGGGCTTTTTGTTGCTGTGGTGCTGATCATGAAATCGAACGAGCTCACGGACGAGCAACGTCGTTCAAATGCTTTCTCTGCCTGGGCGATGGTTGGGATTGACGTCTGGCAGCACTTGGAGCAGGACGGCGAACAAGCGCAACCCTCTTCAAAACCAGCCATTAAGAAGAGCCGCTTGCAAAAACGCGGAAGGGAACCTCCTGCTACGTCCTGATCAAACCGGATCGTGAAAGAAAGTGTGTGCGTCCCAGCGACTGTTCCCGTTGGGGGTGCTTGGCGGCTCGGCGGGAAAGTACCTACCGGGTTGCCGGAAGCGGCGGCCGACGGCGGCCGCCGCCCGCCGTCACGGCTTTGCGGTCATGTGATTAGTTGGTTGGACCGCGACCCTGCTGTCGCCGCCGGTCACCCGGTTGCCTACAGCCTGAAATGTCTTTCGGGACTTCGCGTGTTGGGTTTAGACCGCCGTGGTCGCCGCTTCGTCGAATTCTCGGAACATCAAAACCTTCGTTCATTCTTTCTGAAGGGAATTCAATGGCAACTCCGTCAGGCCATGTGGTGGCGATGACGCCATTCCTCACCATCGAGCAGGCTGCCCATGAACTCGGCCAAGCTTCAATCGTGGTTCTCCGACTGATTGCCCGCCGCAAGCTAACGGCTTCGCGGGTTGGTGAAGACGGAGACTGGAAGATCACTCCGGAGGCTCTCGCGGCATACGCCAAATCTGGCTGTCCTGATCTAGCGATGCCTCCGGTCGACCGGGAAACGGATTGGTTCGATTTCAACTCCGTGCCAAACCACATTGATACTTTCAAAGAAGACGTCCGGAACTGGATCAGACCGAAGATACCGGCGACCTTGAAGCAAACCGACCAGTACGGCCGACCGGCTCGATTGATAGACATACGTCCGGATCGGGTTCTCCTTGAGCTTGTTCAGCAACCACCGTACGAACAGAAACTGATCAAAATGGCAGGACGCACGCCACCCAAGAGGCTCGCTTCGCGTGGGCTGGAATACGCTTCTTTGAGGCTTCGATCGTTGGCTCATCGGCTATGTGCGGTCAGGCCAGTGGATGCGATTAAGTCTCTGCCTTCGCTGCTGAGGCTCTACTCGTCACCGACCGAGTACGAGCGGATCGTGAATGAAGCCTGGCGTCTGTTTGAATTGGATGACATCTTCGTGAAGAAGGTCTACACGCTGGGGAGCGGGGACACGGTAGCCGCGAGGTGTCGCGTGCGGCATGAGGATCTGCAATTCAACCGTAGGGAGGCCATCGACGCGGCCTTCTGACATTGTTTGACCGAGCAGAGGCTGCTACGACTGATCACTGGCGATTGGAGTTTGGCTGCTCCTGGTCGCTCACAACGGCGAGGCGGCGGCATTTTTGCCGCCGCCTTGTCGTTTGCATGGGTAGCCGAATGAGCCACGCCATTCTGCGGGGCGTCGCTGAAGTTTCCACCACGAACGGCACAACCTCTCGGCCGACCGGGGGCTTGCAGCTCTCTCTCTTCCGGTTATTTCGGCCGAAATAAATTCTCCCGATTCGTCGGCAGCGGCTGCCGATCCATCGCGATGGCAACCGGAATCGGTCACCATTTTTCCCTCTCCGGGCCGCTCGTTCTTGCAAATGGTCGCCCTGCGGACCGATACTGTACAAAGGTCCGCCACCCGATTTCGTTCGTGGTGATCTTCGCTGTGACACTTGTTAGAACGTCCATCACTCGAACTGTCTTTCCCCTTGGGCCACGGGATCATGAACGCTGCCCTGATGAAACGGATCGTGCGGGCCATCGCGGAGCGCTCCACTGATGACCTGGACGCGCTGGCCGAACTTCTGATTGAATCAGAGCGAAGCAGCGGGCATGTTCGCATTGCCGAGCAGCTCGAATCGGCTTTTCGAAGTGCGCGGCAGGGAGCCGATTCCGGTCGAAGCTCATCGCCGCGCCGGATGATGGAACTGCCGTCCGCCAAGCGTGGCGGCGAGTTGCTGCTGACGATGGTGCCGCAGGAACGACTTGAACACCACATGGTGCTTCCGGTCGACGTGGAGTCCCGCTTCTGCCGTATCGAGTCGGAGTATGCGGCGCGAGAGCGGCTGGGGATGCATGGCCTCAAACCGCGAAAAACAGTCCTTCTCTACGGACCGCCGGGCTGTGGCAAGTCCTTGGGAGCACAGCGGCTCGCCTGGAACACTGGACTCCCCCTGTTGAAAGTCCGTTTCGACGCGATTCTCTCATCCTATTTCGGGGAATCGGCCGCGAACCTCCGAGCGGTGTTCGATGCGGCCAAATCCCGCCCATGCGTCCTTCTGTTGGACGAGTGCGACTTCATCGCGCGTTCACGAACCGGAAATCGGGACATCGGAGAAGCGTCTCGCATTGTCAATTCGCTGCTCCTGCTGATGGACGAGTTCGATGCCCCCGGTTTGCTGGTGGCGACGACCAACACAGAATCCGCTCTCGATCCGGCTTTCATCCGCCGGTTCGATGACTCGCTCCTGATCCCGAAGCCGGGTGTTCAAGAGGTCGAACGTCTGTTGGCGGATTCGCTGCGAAACATCGGGGTCGAGCAGTGTATGAACTGGCAAATGATTGTTGCCACTCTTGCTGGAGCGTCGGCGGCCGATGTGGTCAAGGTCGCGCGTGACGCGGCGAAGGCCACGATTCTCGCTGGGGAAAAAACCGTGACTCGCGAACGTCTGGACGCGGCGATTCGTGAACTGAAGCGACTGGACGCCTAGGAGCGCGATGCATGTCCGCGGATCGGAACTTCGACCACATTCGCTTCGTGGCGAGAATCCGAGATTCCGCCCGGCTCAATCCCCCGCCCAGACTCAACAATCAGACTCGGCAAAACAGAGCGAATCACGCCGCACATGCCGAGAAGCTTTCCGACGCCGGTCGGCAATACATGCAGGAACTTGCCCTGGCACTTCCCGCGCGCCCTGATTCACCGGTGAAACCGGTTGGTGTTCCGGTTCTTCTCAAACTCGACCCCAATCAGTCGGTCGCCCCGCTTGCCGAGAAATTTGAATTTGACGTGGTGACGGAGCAGGAAGACGGCGTGGTCGTCTTTTGCTCAAGCGATGGCCTCACGCAGTTCCTGGAACAGGTTGATGCTTTCGCGACCAACGAGAGAGGATCGGCGGTCGTCGCGAGCGTTCATGAATTCATTGTCGACGGAAGTCAGCAAGAGCGATTGAAGCGCATCCTCTCGGAACGACTCCTGGAACTGTGGCCTTCCCTTTCCCAATGCCCGGCGTTGACAGTCGATCTTGGCGTGAGTTGCGAGAGTCCGAGTGACCTTCCGGCCCGACCGCGCGAGCGTCCGACAGTCTCGCCCACTGAGCTAGAAGAGGAACTGGAATCGTGGATGAAAACACGACGAGAGCTGTTGATGCAGTGGGAAGAACTTAAGGAGAAACGAGAGCAGGAAGTTCGCAGGTTTGTACGAGAATTGCGGGGAGAGATTTTGCAGCCCGGCTCGGACGAACTCAGTGCCGATTTCGTGCGATTGCCGGACAGCTTCACCGCCCGCGTGCGTCTGACCGGCGACGGGTTGCGAGACCTGGTTCTAAATTTCCCGTACGTCTTCGAGGTCCAAGAGGCCGAGCCAATCGAGATCGACTTGCCGGTCGATCCGGTGCCGGGCATCGACGACCCGCCGACGATCTTCTCGCCCCTCGGCAACGCGCCGGCCGTGTGCGTGATTGACAGTGGGATTCAGGAGAAGCATCCACTGCTCGATGGCGCGATTGACGAAGAGACGTCACGGTGTTTCCTGCCGGGAGAATCTCCAAGCGATGTCGCCGACTACTATCAGCCGACCGGCCACGGAACGGCCGTCGCGGGAGCCATTCTGTATGGCCCGGAAGTCCCATCGGGTGGAACCATTCTTGCCGACTACTGGATTCAAAACGCCCGCGTTCTGAACGCAGACTGCGGGATGCCCGAAAACCTGCATCCTGCCGTCGCCACTCGCCGGGCCGTCAAACACTTTCACGAAGGGCCGCGACGCACCCGGATCTTCAATCAGTCGATCAACACCCGAAATCCGTGCAAGTTGCAGCACATGTCCACCTGGTCGGCAGAGATCGACCTGCTGAGCTATGAGAACGACATCTTGATCGTTCAGAGCGCGGGAAACATTCCACTCGACGATGATTCCGACAACCAGTGCCTTCGGCACTGCGTCCAACGCGGCCAGACGTATCCCCGATTTTTGCTCAACCCCGGCAGTCGCATTGCGAACCCCGCTCAGAGTCTGCATGCGCTGACGGTTGGCTCTGTCGCACGCGGCATGTTTGAACTCTCGGAATGGCGGACGTTCGCGCAGCGCCCTGGTGATGCGTCTGCATTCTCACGGACCGGGTTTGGGCTTTGGGAGAGTATCAAGCCCGACGTGGTGGAGTTCGGAGGCGATGCCGTGGTCGCTCGCGACAATCCGGGAGAGGTTCGTCACGGCGGGCTCGTTCCCGAGTGTTGCCCAATGCTCGTCCGCTCCACCTTCGGAGGGCCGGGTCCGCTCGCAAGCCGGGAGCGATCGGGGACATCGTTCTCAACACCGCTTGTGACGCGCATCGCGGCGGAGATTCAGAGCGTCATTCCGGATGCGTCGGCGCAACTGACGCGGGCGTTGATCGTTCAATCGGCCCGGTGGCCGGAGGAATCCTGGTTCCTGGACGAAACCAGAAAATGCGAGTTGATGCGCCGCATCGGATTCGGCATTCCCGACGTTCAACGTGCGACCCGCAACACGCCGCATCGAGCGACATACATCACGGCGGAAGACTGCTGGATTAAGGCGAAAGACGCGCACTTGTATCAAGTCCCCATTCCTCAGCAAGTCCGCGCTTCGGGCTCACAGCACAAAGTGCTGATCGAAATCACCCTCGCCTTCGTCGCGCGGCCACGCCGAACCTGCCGGACCATGCGGCGCTACCTGTCCACCTGGGTCGACTGGGAAGCGAGCAAGTTGGGAGAACCGCTGGCCTCATTTCGAGGTCAAGTCTTCGAGGGAACAAGGACAGTGCGGGAAGGCGACCCGATTCCGTGGATGCTGGGAGCGGCCACCACTCACGCCACCATTCGTGGCACGAGTCGAAAGAAGGGGAGCGTCCAGAAAGACTGGGCGGTTGTTGAATCACACGCCCTGCCGGAGAGCTTTTACATCGCCGTCAAAGGGCATGAAGGCTGGGACAACGACCCCGAAGCGGCAGCCCGATATGCTCTCGTTGCGAGCTTTGAGGTTGTCGATCAGCAGATCGAAATCTACGAAGCGATGGCCGAAGCTGCGGTGCAACACGAGATCGGTGTCGAAAATTCGGTCGATGCTCAGATTATCGAAATGGGACCGCTCTAGAGTCGCCTTGCCTCGATCCGTCCACTTTGCGGAAACGATGGCCAACCTACTCCAGCTTGATCGGTATCTTCAGTTTCTTCAGACTCTTTTCGCACGCGCAGCACCTGTCGTCCATCGCACAAATCTCGAAGCGGCAGAACGGGCATGGGAGATGATGGGTTTCAAGAAACTCGATCACTTCTTCCGCCTCGCGATAGTTGATCTTGCGCGGTAGGACGCCGTGATACTCCCGAATGATTGCCAGTTGGTCACGGTCGGCCGGTTCCTGATCTTCATCCGCCTTCTCCAGCAAATCGTCCAAGGCGCCTTTCGAGATACCGCGCGGAACCTTTAGCCCCAGTTCCTTGGCGTCCTCAAGCTGCTCTTCAGTTGGCGGTTGTTTCTGTTCGGCCTCGGAAAGCAAGCGGCTGAGATCACCTTTCGTCAGCCCGTTGCGGAGGGGAATCCCCAGCGAGCACGCATAGCCGAATTGCCGGGCTGTTGGAGCCGGTTTTCCCCAGCGATAGTCTTCGTACTTCCGCGATCGCGGCCCCCGACGCAGCGTGAGGTAGAGGCCGAAAACGGCGGGGACTGCAAAGACGATGGTGAGCAGCCGTTCGTTGCTGACCAGAAAGAATGTCGCGAGTCCGCCGCAGACGAGAGCGATTGACCAACCGATCACGCGGCGGATCATCGTCAGGATTCTGGAAAGCATGGTGTGGCCCCACATGAATTCCCGTTATTTCGTCCGAAATGAGACCGCGCGAACGGGGCGCTGTCCGTGCTGGCGGGGAAATTCTGGCTGCCCCCTTGCGTCCCTTGTTCCGTCCGGTATCCTGACGGACCTACAAACTGCGTGGTCCAGTTATGGCCACAACGATCCGGAGAGGGAAGTCGATGTCGTCCAACGCCCTAGGCTTGGGTACGTGTGCGCGGTGTTCAATCGTTGATCCGGGAAGCCGGGGAGAGAGACCCGCCAAGGCCATCTTCGGTTGGCCTGTAGAGCGCGTATCCAAGCCTAGGGCGTTTGCGTGCGCGCATCGGCTTCCCGAATCGCGCCCCGGCTTCGCACCGGGGCGCGACTCCCGACGCCGTTGCGCGCCCGCCTGAAAGGCAGCGCGCCGTTCATGAGCCCGCGTGACTCTCACGCAGGGATGCTCGAACCCCAAGGAAGCGGATTTCTCTTTCAGATTGTCGATCAGGCGAACGCCGATCGACCCATCAAAACCAGTCAGCAGCGTTGCACCGCCCTGCGCCATCTGGCGCGGGGCCTGTCGGTCCCCGTCGATGAACTCACCGCTGACGATCTGACCAGCGAACGGCTGGCGGTCGCGTTCGCGGTGTTGCTTCAGCAGGGAATGAAGGCGGTCACCGCCCGTTGCTATCGTGCCAGTTTGGTCGGTCTGGGGCGCGATGCCTGCCGTCTGGGACTGATTGCCGAGGAACCGGTTCCGTCGCCCATCGCGAACGACGGTCGCAACCAGCTCGTGCCGTGGAGCCGTACCGAACTGGAACGGTTGTTCGCCGCCGCTCGGACCTTGCCGGGAGACGTGGCGGGAATCCCGGCGGCGCGGTGGTGGGTGGCGCTGCAGATGGTCCTCCTCGATACCGGTCTGTCGGTGTCCGCGCTCCTGGCGGTTCCCAAGATCGACTATGACCGGCGAACCGGCACGCTGGTCGTCGGCCTGATCGGCTATCGGTTGCACGCGCGCAGCGTGGAAGCGCTGGACGCCATTCGCTTCCACGAACTCGAACGGCTGTTGCCCTGGCCGCTCGACAATGGCAAGCCCCCGTTCCACATGCTTCTGCGGCGTTACAAGGAACTCCTGTTTCGCGCGGGCTTGCCGCACGTCAGCGCCAACCTGTTCGATCGGCTGCGGCGCACGGCTCGCCAGTCTCCCGACATCCTTGACCGGCTGAACTTTGACGCTCCTCTCCCCGTCGCGCGCCCTGCCCCCCCGCAGGACGTTCGCCGCCGCACGCTGATGCCGCGACATTCTCCGGGCAAGACGACAGTCGGCGGGCCGGAGGTCTACCGCATTGAGATCGTCGGCGAACGGACGCTCAAGCATCTGTTTGAGACCAGCTATCTCCCCCAGCGGCTGCCGGAGGCGGACGTGGGAACGATCGAGCAGTACCGCGACGTCGTCGAATTTCTGGCCGGGTTTCTGGCCTGCGATCCGACCGTCGACTGTCTGAGCGATGATCTGGTGGAACGGTTCCTGGCCTACCGCAAACAACTGGGCCGCGCGAACTCGACGATCAACCGATATCGCTGTTATCTGCTCGCGCTGTGGCGGCATGCGTGGCGAAAGAAACTGGTCTCCGATCTGCCCCGCGACGTGATCTGTTACCCGACCGCGAAGCGGCTCCCCGAAGCATGGTCGACCGAGGAAGTCGCGCGGATTCTGACGGCGGCTGCCGCGCAGCCGGGCGCGGTCTGCGGCATCCCCGCCGGTCGGTATTGGGTGGCGTTAATTCTCACGCTGTACGACACGGGCCTGCGGATTGCGGCCCTGATGGCGGCGAGAACGAGCGACCTCAATGAGGATGGCTGGCTGAGCGTCCCCGCCGAAGTCCAGAAGCAGGACGCCGATCAAGCGTTCCGGCTCCATGCCGACACGCTGGCGGCGCTGCAGGCGACAGACTTCCGGTCGCGCGAACTGCTGTTCCCGTTCCACCAACCGGAGTGGCGGGCCACTCTGATCGCGCGCTACCGCAGGATTCTGAAGCGGGCCGGGCTGGCTCGCGGTCGACGCGACCTGTTTCACAAGTTGCGGCGAACCTGCGCGACGGCCATTTGCGATCGGCACGGCTGGGTCGCCGCGCAGCAGCATCTGGGACACAGCACGCTCGACATGACCAAGCGGTATGTCGACCCGCGCAAGCTGAACCGCGCGCACACGGCCGCGGATTCCATTTCGCGACCTGCGATCGAAGCGGATGGGAACGGGGAGGCGTCGTGCTGATCTGCCTCCCCATTCTCCCCGATCCGTGGTCGTCGCCGCTCGATGGCCATTTGAGTCGCCGGAAGCGGTCGCGGTTGCGGCGACTGCTCTGGAGCGATCGGCCCCGCTGCTTCTACTGCGATCGGTTCATGACGGAAGACAGCGCGACGCTGGACCATCTGGTTCCCGTCGCGCGGGGCGGCTCGCAGCGGGCGGACAACCTTGTGTTGTGCTGCCGCGACTGCAACGCCGCCAAAGGGACGCTGACGCCGGCGGAATGGCTGGTCCGCCTGCAACTGGCCTGCGCGTCTCTGGCTCCTCACCAGCTCCACCCCTTGGAAAGCGAGACTGACCATGAAGCCCATTGACGAAAACGCCATTCGGAAGGCGACAGAGACCCTCGGTCGCTCTCAACGCGGCCGGGCCGCACTGACGACGCTGCGAACATGGTTCGTGGCGGAAGGATTGGGACTGGACGCCCACAATCAGGATGCCGTTCTCACGCTCTTGCTGGGGGCGTGGAGCCGTTTCCCCGGCACGGTCCGGGAAGAGATCGACGCGACGATCGGAGGTGCGGTATGAGTCCCTCAGAGTTCCCCTATCGTGCGATCCCGCATGAGTCGATCCGTTTGTTGGTGCTTTCGGAAGCCGACGCCGCGCGGAAGTCGCTGCGAGACCTGACGGCGGCGGCGCTGGCGATCGGGCCGCACCTGGCGGCCGTGCGCGGAGAGCTGTCGCCCCCGCTCTACCGGGCCTGGCTGCATGCCGAGTTCCTCTGGTCGGAGGAACTGGCCGCGTGGTTCGTCGACGTCGCGCAGCGGTTCACGTCCGCCGACGATTGCGACCCGCGCGAACTGGCCGATCTGGCGGGAGCCGCATCGGCCAGCGGAATCGAAGGACGGCAACTGGAACGGGCGGCGGCGCTGCTCCGGGCCTACCGCGAGATCCTGCGCACAGACCCGCAGTTTGTGGCTCCCGAGTGGCGGGCGTTTCTGCGTTCCCCGCGCCGGGTGAACCGTCGCCCGTTTCGCGGAACGCGGCGGCGGTCCCGCTGTCTGGGCGAGTGAGTATTTCGGGCGAAATCTTGTGCCCATTCCAAAGTGGAACAGGCGGTTCGAGTGGGTTCCTGTAAAAGGACGATGGCGATGGCAAAGGTAATTTTTCAGTACGATGTGATCGCGGACAAGGCTCTCAGGAAGCGAGCCGAGTTGGGAGCGAAAGAAATCAAGGCGCTCATCCAAAGGACTGGGGAAGCCGTGATCGAGATCGGCCGGAGGCTAACCGAGATTCGTGAATCGATGCCAGCGCCGGTGTTTCGCGCCTGGTACGAAGTCGAGTTCTGTTGGAATCAGCCGACCGTCAGCAACTACATGCAAGCGGCACGGGTTTTCGGCGACCTTGATTGCCTGGAGCGATTCCAGCCCTCGGCGATTGTCGCTCTAGCCCGGAAGAATGTTCCGCAGAAGGTGATCGACGAAGCGGTCGGACTGGCGCGGGGCGGCGAGACGGTCACACTCTCCCGCGTGAAACTCCTCCTGGAGCAAGCGGGCGTGCAGTCGACCAACCCTTCGGCCGGGAAGCATCGTAAGCCGGAACGAGCTGCAGCAGCGCTGGCTGTGGCCACGGTGCGGGCCGATTCCGCCGAATCGCTCCGGCAGACGCTCGACTCGTTTGTCGCCAACCTCGACCAGCTCGCGGCCGGGCTGACGCCAGACGATCGAAACGCCATCGCCGATCGATTCCTGCAATTGGCGATGCAGCTCAAGGGGCTGGACCGGACCGCGAACGAAAAGCCCACTCGCAAGCCATCAGTGAGCAAGACACCTGCTCGCGTTGCGTCCTAACCATTCGTCATTCCAGCGGAATCACATCTTTCACGGAGCTTTGAACATGACAGAAAAGACTCTCATGCCAGCGGTTGGCTATATCCGGATGTCGACCGACAAACAGGAAGATTCTCCGGCGCGACAAAGGGCTGAAATTGAACGACTTGCGGAGCGCCAGGGCTTCTCGGTGATTCAGTGGTACGAAGATCACGGCCAGACGGGGACGGAGTCCAAGAACCGGCAGCAGTTTCAGCAACTGTTGCTGGATGCATCCAGCGGGCGATTTCGTGCCGTTCTCATGTATGAGCAGAGTCGCTTCTCGCGGGAAGATGCCCTCGACGCCATGCTCCATTGGCGATTGCTACGAGACGCCGGTGTTCGTCTGGTGACCTGCCAGCGCGGCGAAATCCGCTTCGACGATCTTTCCGGCCTGTTAACCGCCATCGTTGGGCAGCATGAGGCTCGTTCAGAATCCGTGCGTCTAGCGCAGCGTTCTCTGTCGGGCCGGGAAATGAAGGCGAGACAGGGGATTCATCTGGTGACGACTCCTTTCGGCTTTGACCGGGAGATTGTGGACGAAAGCGGGGCGGTTGTTCGCCGCGTGGTGTACGGCGAATCGTTCTCCCGGCCGAAGTCTTGGACGTCGCGACTGATTCCCACGAGCGATCCTCGACTCGTCGATGCCATTCGTTCGGCCTTCGACGGGGTTTTGAAGGGGCGATCGGCCCGCAGCCTGGCGATCGAATGGAACCGAGCGGGGCTTCGGACGCGGAAGGGGCGACCATTCACGCCTTCGAAGCTGTTTCGCATTCTTCGCAATCCAGTTTATGCCGGAGTGCTGCGATTCGGATTCTCACCGCGAGGAAAGTTTGCCCGAATCGAAGAAGAGACAATCTATGTCCGGGATGCTCATCCGGGAATTGTCGATCTGCCTACTTTCGAAGCCGTCCAAGAGGTTTTGGAAGCGACCGGCCACGAATGTGCCGCGCGTGATCCCGGTCGCTATTTGCTCTCCGGGCTGGTCGTTTGCGGCCATTGCGGGGCGCCGATGGCGGGTTCGCTGTACTCGCATCCAAGTTATTGCAACGGCCCCCTACGACGCTACCGCTGCCATGCGTCGACGACCGGACTGAGCGATTGCCCAGTCCATCCGATGATCGATGCGGACGCCTTAGAACGCATGGTGTTGCGCCTTGTCAGAAAGCATATTCTGTGCGACCGAAATCAGGCCGAACTGGTCAAGGCGGCTCGTGAATTGGAAGCTCGGCGCGGCGCTCCCAGTTTGGAGAAGCAGCAGCTATCCGAAGTCCGCAGGAAGATCGAACGGGGAACACAGAACCTTGCCTTGGCGGATGCCGAAAATTTCGACGGCATTAAGCGGCTCTTGTCATCTTGGCGGGAGCAGGAAAAGGCTCTCCTAGCGCGCGTGGACGGCTTGGCGATTTCTTCTGTGGCCTCCAGCGATCTGTTGCGGGCGGTCGGCAATCTGCAAACCATCCGGGATCATCTGGAACTGGCTAACCGGCCAATGCTTGCCGCTGCGCTACGGCAGTCTCTGACTCGAATCACGGTTTGGAAGCAGGTTCGCCAGGATGCCGCAGTCACTTTGAAAGCGGTCTCGGGAAAAGTGGAATTTCATGAAGCCCTCACGCCAGACGGGCCAATTCCATTTGACGATTGGGAGTTCGATCCCAGCCAGCCGTACGTCCATCTGGTGGACTACATTCGCCGGGCCGGACGGCCGGTCCGCGCGACCGAACTTGCTCATCAGTTTTCGCTGAGCAGCGCCGCGTATCACGCCCGGCGTGGCGGGCTGGCTGGGCTGATCGAATACATTCCGGGGTCTGGCTGGCAAATCGCTGCCCAATAGCTAGCGGCACAACCAATTGCCACCTCAGAGTTTGCGTGGCATTTGAAGAAAAACGGGGTTGTTCATACCTCCTTTTACGACGAGTCTCACACGAACTTCTTCGGTTCGCGCGGCGGCTGGATGAACTACGACCGGAGCTGCATCGACAAGCGCCGGGACTCGCTCGCCCTCCGGTACCACCTGACCCGCTGGCGGCTGCAGCTGGCCATCCAGGACGGCTGGATCACGCTGCCGAAGAGCTACAACCTCGGCACGCTGCCGATCGAGTGGGTTCCCACGGGGATGCCCTGGTGGGATCCGGCGAAGGAGATCACCGGCGATCTGAAGGCCATCGGGGCCGGTCTCGATAACCCGCAGCGGATCTGCAAGGAACGCGGTCGCGGGGATTTCTACGAGAACATCGACCAGATCGCCGAGGCGAAGGCCTACGCCGAGTCCAAAGGCGTGCAGCTCAGCTTTGATCCGGGGCCACCCCCGGCGATGGAGGTGATCGATGCCCGCGACGCGTGACAAACTTGGCGACCCCGCCGAATTCGGTCGAGGGACACTGGCTCGCGGGATCTCCCCGGCCGACATCCCCGTTGAGCCGGAAGGGGGAGAGTTCGGCTCCGGTCTCATTCGGGGCTTTGCCGTCATCACCCGCGGCGAGGCGCTGGGGCACGATCTGTGGATCGACAAGACGTTCCTGCAGCAAGTGGCCGACTCGCTGAATGCCGAGCAGGGCGGGGCCAAGTCGCGGTTCACTCACCCCGGATTGTCGGCCGATGGGCTGGGCAAATATCTGGGGCGTGCCCACAAGGCGACCGTTGACGGCGACACGATCCGCGCGGATCTGCACCTGGCCCAAAGCGCCCATCGCAGCCCGGACGGCGACCTGGCCGCCTACGTGATGCAGCTCGCCACCGAGGACGCGGCCGCGTTCGGGGCGTCGATCGTGTTCGCTCACGATTTCGATGCCGAGGACGAATTCGAGAACGATCACCTCCAGGAGGTGGAAGAGACCGACTGGCGCGGTCAGCCGGTGAAGCGAATGCGGTTTCGTTCTCCCGACGCCGAGAACACGAAACACCTGCGGCATGCGCGGCTCTCCGCGCTCCGAGCGGTCGACATCGTCGACTCTCCGGCCGCGAACCCGAACGGGCTTTTCCGCCGAGGCGATGCGATCGCCGATGAGGCGGAATCCCTGCTGTCGTTTGCGCTGGGGCTCACCGAGGAACCCCCGGTCGCAAGTTCCTTCGACGTGCATCCGCAGCGGGTGCAGTCGTTCGTCGCCAAGTTTCTTGAGCGACATCGTTTGTCAGTCGTGAACAAGGATGAAGCCATGAGTACGGCGACGACGCCACAGACCGGGAACCCGCCGGCCGGTGAAACGAAACCGGCGGAAGGCCGGGAACACTTCGCGGCCGAACTGAACCGCTATGTGACCCGGTTCGGAGCCGAACACGGCACGGCCTGGTTCACGTCGGGCAAGTCCTGGGAACAGGCGCTGGAGGCCCACGCCGTGGTCCTCGAGGCGCAGTTGACCGCGAGCCGAAAGGACGTGGAAGAGCTGACCGCCAAGCTCGCCTCCCTGGATCGCGGCGAAACCGATCCCGTCTCGACGAGCGGCGACGGCAACGCCGGAGCCAAGAAGAAG
Organism: Planctomycetaceae bacterium; assembly: GCA_019636285.1. Classification (GTDB taxonomy): domain Bacteria; phylum Planctomycetota; class Planctomycetia; order Planctomycetales; family Planctomycetaceae; genus JAHBXV01. The sequence goes on along the minus strand of JAHBXV010000002.1, from coordinate 2,905 downwards.
ACGGGCCTGGCCTCGCTGATCTCGATGCCCACCGCCAGTTGATTGCCCGCCGCGATTGCGGCCGCCGCGTCCTGCTCTGTCCTGTGTCCCCAACTGAAAGGAGCCGGTGATGGCTCACGAGTATCTCGGTCTGACCGAACTGGTCAAAATCAACGATCAAAACCTGGCGGACATCGACGTCACCGATCTCCTGCAGGATGCCCCCCTGCTCGCGGCGCTGGCCGCCGCACCGTCGTCCAACGGGACGGATCACAAGTACCTGAAGGAAACCGGGGCTCCCGTCGTCGGTTTTCGCGCCGTGAACGCCGGCCGCGAAAACAAGAAATCGGCCGACACGCTGGTGACGATCGCTCTGAAGATCCTCGCGGCGTCTTTCGACTGTGACAAGTCGCTCGCCGATGCCTACCGCAGGGGGCCGGACGCGTTCGTCGCCCGCGAAGCGCTGCGCCATCTGAAAGCCGCCTTTGCCGGGGCCGAAGGGCAGATCATCTATGGGACCGGCGCTGATGCCGGCGGCTTCGTGGGTCTGGCTGACGCCGATACGCTCAACGCGCTGGCGGATGAAATGGTGGTCAACGCCACCGGGACGACGGCCGCCACGGGCTCGTCGGTCTACCTGATTCGCACGAACGGGGATGGCACCGACTGCACCCTGATCGGAGCCGGGCAGTCGGGCGAAGCTGGCGATTCGATCGATCTGATGATCGGCGACACCGTGGTCATTCAGAAGTCGGACGGGGACGGCAAGCATTACCCCGCCTACTACACGCCAATCGAAGGCTGGCTCGGCCTGCAGATCGGTTCGAAGTACTCGGTCGGTCGCATCTGCAACCTGACCGCCGACAGCGGCAAGGGATTGACGGACGCGCTGATCTATGAAGCGTTGTCCCGGTTCCCGGCCAGCCGTCAGCCGAATCTGATCGCGATGAACCGTCGCTCGCTGAAGCAGCTGCGAGCGTCCCGCACGGCGACGAATGCGACCGGCACTCCGGCCCCGCGTCCGGTCGACGTCGACGGCATTCCAATCGTGGTCACGGACCAGATCGGCAGCACGGAAACCCTGCTGGCCGCCTAAGGGTGACCGGATGTCGTTGCTCGCCAAATCCGCACGCCGTGCCTTTAAGACCGCCCGCCAATTGCACGGCACGGCGTGCATCTATCGTCGGGGCGCTGCCACGGTCAGCCTCACGCTGATTCGTGGCCGCTCCGAGATGGTCTCGGCCCTGGACGACGTCGAGGACAACTGGACCGGTCTCGACTGGCTGGGGCTCGCCGAGGAGCTGGTTATTTCGGACGAAATCACCCGGCCCGAACGGGGTGATGTGATCGAAGCGGGAACCGAACAGTTCGAGGTCCTGCCGTACGACGACGAGTGCTATTCGATTGACCCGACCCAGACCGTGCTGCGGATTCATTCCAAGCGGATCGTGTGACCATGTCTGCCGTTCCCGTCGCTCTGGCTGATGCGATCGTCGCCGATTTGAACGGCGCGGCGTTCAGCCTTGCGCTGACGGCCGAGCGGGGTTACGTCCTGCCGGTGAAGCTGGAAGGGAGCACCACGCTCAAGGCCTGGGTGATGCCGGCGGAAATCGAGTCCGAAGCGGTCGACCAGGAGACAGACGGCGAGCTTCACCAGGTGCATGTGGCGCTCGTGCAGAAGGTCGCCAACTTCGCGAATGCGACCATCGATCCCCTGATTCAGTTGGGGGAGGAGATTCGCGATTCCTTCCGCAACCGGTCCTGGCTGACGGAAGAGCTCGATGCGTTCGTGGAGAAGCGGGATTCCAAGCTGCTCTACGACCCGGAGCGTCTCCGGGCCAAGCACCAGTTCCTGAGCGTCATCACGCTGACCTGCCGTGCGAATCGGGAGGTGGGATGATGCTCGCCGCGCAGTTCACCATTCGCGACGCGAAGTCAATGTTCTTCGATCGGGTCAAGATCGAGAAGGGCGTGGACCGGGCTCGTCTCAAGGCGCTCAGCCGGGTCGGGGCGTTCGTCCAACGCCGTGCGAAGAGTTCGATTCGGAAGCCTCGGCAGATGCGTCTGTCGGACATGCCGAAAGAAGCTCGCGCGAAATGGAAACAGGACGCGAAGGTTGCCCGGGAGCAAGGCCGTCGCCCACCACGTCGCGGCAAGGCGCCCTCGCGACCTGGTGAACCGCCTCGTGATGTGACCGGCCTGCTGCGGGGCTGGATTCTGTTTGGGTACGACCCCCAACCGCAAAGCGTCGTCATCGGACCGGCCAAGCTCAACAAATCGAGCGGGGCGCCGCGAACGCTGGAAGAAGGGGGAGAGGTCTCGGTGGCCCGTCGCCGCCGCGACGGTCGCCGCTTTGTGCGTCGGACGAGGATTCAGCCTCGCCCGTATATGGGACCGGCGTTCGATGCCGAGCGCGACAAGTCCCCCGAGATGTTTCGTGGCCTGTTTCAGTGAAGGAGCACAAATGAACTGGCAAGTCCTCTGGTCTGTTCTGCTGGCATGGCTGGTGAGCCTGCCTGCGAACACGCATGTCAAGTCGGCACTCCTCAGTCTCGTCGGAATCGCGTCGACGACGCTGATCGACGCGCTGTCCGGTGCTCAGCTCAGCGCGATCACGGCGGCGGTCCTGACGGGGGCCATCGCCTGCATCGCCAACGCGATTCAGAAGGCGATCGAGACCACGCCGGATGAACCGCTGAACGAAGACGTCGAAGACGAGAACGAGTGGCTCTGAGAGTCTCGCCATGGACTGGTACACCGCGATAGAGCGATTCGGTTTGCCGACAGGGCTATTGCTCCTGTTCATCTTCGTCAGTTGGCAGGTGGCGAGGTTTTTCGCGCCACTGATCAAACGGCTGGTCGAATCGCATCTGAAGACCCTGCGGTGCGTGCGACGCAGCCTGCGGGTGCAGACTCGGCTCTCGGA